>JBBSBL010000007.1:0-73502 GCA_038251325.1 Solirubrobacterales bacterium
CTCTCCGGCGCGCCGCAGGGAGGCCTCAAGCGCGTCCACCGCATCCAGATCCTCCGCGACACCCGGCGCACGCAGCCAGGCGAGGAGGTCCTCGGCCCGAGCGCCGGCGCGCGTGCCGAGCGCGCAGCGCGCGAGGCCGAGCAGGCCGGCGCCGAGCGCCGTGTGCCCGAGCGGGGCCGCCCGCCGCTGGACGAACGGGATCCCGTAGGCGCCGAAGACGTCCCCCAGGAGCGAGGCGTACGCGGCCGGCGTGCGGAACACCACCGCGATCTCCTCCGGCGGAGCCCCCTCGCCCAGGAGCTCCAGGATCTGGGCGCCGAGCTGCTCGGCCTCGGCCCGCTCCCCGCCCGACTCGAGCAGCCGCACGGCGTCGCCCGCCGCGATCCGATCGGTCCGCGGCTCGAAGAGCGAGCGCTCGAGGTGGTGCAGCGCCGGCGCCTGGTGCTCCTCCTCCGCCGGCAGCTCGACGACGCGGTCGGCAGCCGCGCGGAGGTCCTCGGCGAGCCCGGCCCGGTCGGCGAAGGCGGCGCGGCCGGGCTCGTAGGGCAGCGAGACCCAGACCTCCGCCGCGGCGCGGCCGGCGAGCGTCTCGACCGCGTCGCGCTGGGGTGCGGTCAGGTCGTCGAAGCCGTAGAAGAGGACGGGAGCGCCACCCCAGCGGGCCGGGTCGACGCGCAGCGCGTCGAGCGCCCGCCACGCGCGCCCGTCCGTGTCCACCCGCCCGAGGCGCTCGAGCCGGGCGACGTAGGCCGCGTGGGTCGCTGCGACCTCGCGGGCGTGCGCGGCGCGCCGGCCGCGGCGGCCGGCCCAGGCGTCGACGGCCTGGCGCAGGCGCTGCGGCGTGACCCGCTCGCGGCCGAGCTCCGCCTCCAGGCGCACGGCCGCGGCGAGGAAGCCCGGCGCGCGGGCGCTCGGAGCGAGCACGCGCAGGCCGGCGTCGCGGATGGCCGCCGCGACGACGCGCTCGCGCTGCACGGGGCCGATCGCGCGCTCGGGCGTCCCGACGCGGCGTGCCAGCTCCCCCACGAAGGTCTCGAAGCTCCCCACCCGGCCCCCGAGGAGCGCCCCGCCCGCCGCGAGCTCGCGCTCGTAGTGGAGCGCGTCGGCGGCGGTGGGCACCACGAGCACCGGGTCCTTCGGCGCCAGCGACCGGAAGGCGCCCAGGACCACTCCGGCCTTGGCGGCGTTGGCGGGACCGATGACGAGCGTGAGCGGCACGACCGCCTATGGTCGCGCGCCGCCCCGACGGGCTGACTAAGCGGCCGCGGTCTCCGGCGGGGCGGCGTCGCCCGTGCCGCCCTCGGCGGTGCCGTCGGCCTCCGCCTCGGGCGGCTTGGCGCCCTCCTTGGCCCACGGCTCGTCGAACTCGACCCGCCACTTGCCTTCCTCGTTCTGCACCAGCGCGAGCCGCGCGCGGAACGAGCGGCCGCTGCGGCCCTTGAAGCCGGTGACCGGCTTCTCGGTCCGTCCGGTCCGGATCAGCTCGCGCGCCGCCGCCGCCGGCATCTGCTTGCCGGCCTTGGCCTTCCAGATCACGAAGCCGCAGCCCGGATCGTCGCGCGACCAGCACGAGTAGCCCTTGCGGTTCTCGATGATGGCGTGGCCGCAGACCGGGCAGGGCCCGAGGTTCGCGCGCGGGATGCGGACGTCCTTCAACGTGGTGTCCAGCGTGCCGACCGTCTGCTCCGCGAACTTCGCGATGTCGCCCATGAAGCGCTCGCGGGAGTCCTCGCCCTGCTCGATCTTGCCGAGCCGGTGCTCCCAGTCGCCCGTCAGGCTCGGGGAGGTGAGCGGATGCTCACCGAGCAGCCGCACGACGTTCAGGCCCTTCTCCGTGGCCACCAGCGCGCGGCCGTCGCGCTCGACGTAGCCGACCGAGATGAGCCGCTCGATGATCGCGGCGCGGGTCGCCGGGGTGCCGATGCCCGAGTCCTTCATCGCCTCGCGCAGCTCCTCGTCGTCCACGAGCTTGCCGGCGGTCTCCATCGCGGCGAGCAGCGAGCCTTCGCTGTAGCGCCGCGGCGGCTGGGTCTCCTTGCGCTCGGAGCGGACCTCGCGCGTCTCGACCGTCTCGTCGCGCTCGAGCTTGGGCAGCTGCTGCTCGCGGCCCTCGTCGTCCTCGCCGGCCCACGGCTCGGCGTCGGCCGACTCGCCGTAGACCGCGCGCCAGCCGGGGACCAGCAGCACCTTGCCGCGCGTGCGGAACACGTGGCCGGCGACCGTCGTCTCCACGCGCGTGTTCTCGAAGACGGCGTCGGGATGGAAGACGGCGAGGAAGCGCCGGACGGCCATGTCGTAGACGCGCTTGTCATCGTCGCGCATCTTCCCGACCGGGTGCTCGCTGCGGGTGGGGATGATCGCGTGGTGGTCGGCGACCTTGGCGTCGTTGACCACGCGGGCCAGCGGGAGCACGTCGAGGCCCGTGACGTAGCGCGCGCCGTCGCGGTACTCCGCCCGAGCGCCGAGCAGCTCGGCCGTCGGCTTGATCTCCCCGATCATGTCCTTGGTGAGGAAGCGCGAGCTCGTGCGCGGGTAGGTGAGCGCCTTGTGCTCCTCGTACAGCCGCTGGGCCGCCGCGAGGGTGCGCCGGGCGGAGAAGCCGAAACGGCTGTTCGCCTCGCGCTGGAGCGTGGTGAGGTCGTAGAGCAGCGGCGCCCGCTCCTTGCGCTCGGTCGTCTCGAGCTTGGTGATCGTGCCCGGCTGCCCGGTGGCGGCGGCGACGATCGCCTCCGCCTCCTCCCCGCTCGCCACTCGCGGCTTGGCCCCGGCGTGGTAGCGGCCCTCGTAGACCCGCTCCTCCGGCGCGGCGAACGTCGCGTCCACGACCCAGTAGGGCTCGGGCACGAAGGCCCGGATCTCCTGCTCGCGACGGGCGATGATCGCCAGCGTCGGCGTCTGGACGCGCCCCAGGGACACGGCGCCGTCGAAGGAGGAGCGCAGCCGGATCGTGGCGGCGCGGGTCGCGTTCATGCCCACGATCCAGTCCGCCTCGCTGCGGGAGCGGGCGGCCGCCTCGAGGCTGGCGAGCTCGGCGGCGGGGCGCAGGCGGCCGAAGGCGTCGCGGATCGCGCCGGCCGTCATCGAGGAGAGCCAGAGCCGCTGCACCGGCTTCTCGGATCCGGCGAGCTCGTAGAGGTAGGCGAAGATCAGCTCGCCCTCCCGCCCCGCGTCGCAGGCGTTCACGACGCCGTCGACGTCCGTGCGCCGCAGCTCGCGGCGCACCACGCTCATCTGCTTCTTGGAGCGCTCGTCGCGGACGACGAGCTTGAAGTGCTCGGGGACGATCGGCAGGTCCGCCATGCGCCACTTCTTGAACTTCGGGTCGTACTCGTCGGGCTCGGCGAGCTGCGCAAGATGGCCGACGGCCCACGTGATGACGTGCTCCGGTCCCTCGAGGAAGCCCTCGTGCTTGGCGAACGGGCCGGGCAGGACGCGGGTCAGGTCGCGCCCGACGGACGGCTTCTCGGCGATGACGAGGGTCTTGGCCATGGCGGCGAGGGTAGCGCGGCCATCGGGCCCCGTCAGTTCGCGCACGGGCCGGTGTCCACGGCCCGGCCCGGCGGGGCGATCCCGCGCAGGGCCGAGCGCACGACGCGGTTGGGGACGCCAAAGCCGCCGGCCGGCCCGCCGCCCGTGGCGGCCGCGAAGACGGTGGTGAGGACCCGGCCGCCGCCGCCGACGACCGGGCCGCCCGAGTTGCCCGACCGCACCCGGCCGCGGACCGTGGTCATCGGCCGCAGGATGGGACCGCGGCCGTAGGCGTCGTCTCCGAGGACCTCGCGCGTCGGGCCGATGCGCGCGGCCTCGGCGTCGAACGGCCCGTTCAGCGGGTAGCCGAGGATCGCGCCGGCGGTGCCCTCGCGGGGGTCCGCGGCGAGGGCGAGCGCGCGGCGGCCGAGGCCCGGGGCGCGGAGCACCGCGACGTCGTTGCGCGGATCGAAGGCCACCGCCTGCGCGTCCAGGCGCGATCCCGCACCGGCCGGCTCGACCACGACGGAGTCGGCGGTGCCGGCGACGACGTGGGCGTTGGTCACCACGAGATCGGGACCGGCGACCCAGCCCGACCCCTCGATGCCCAGTCCGCAGGCCTCGCCGAGCACCCGGACCACTCCCTCGCGGGCGGCGCGGACGCCGGGATCGCCGAGCACACCGCGCTCCGGGCGCTCGACGAGGCCCGGCGGCGGACCGTTGACGGCCGGCAGCGGATCGAACCGCGCAAGCGCGTTCAGGATCGGGCCCGACGGCGGGAGCGCCGCGTTGAGACGCCGCAGGATCGCCGAGCGCTGGATGTCGGCCCGCAGCCCCCGGGCCACCGGCGAGGTGAGCGCCACGGCGCCGACGATCCACGCCACCCCCAGCGCGACGCACGACAGCAGCGCCGCCCCGAGCACGCCGTCGACAACCCCGAGCGCGGGCAGTCGCAGGGCGCCGCGCAGCCGCGAGCCGAGGGCCTCGAGGACCGCGGCGAGCATCCCGCCCACGACTAGGGCGCCGGCGAGGCCGAAGAGCGGCGCCCACGGCGAGCGCGAGCCGGCGTCGAGCAGCGCCGGGGCGAGCCGCGCGCCGAGCAGGGCGCCGAGCGCGAAGCCCACGAGCGACAGGGCCCCGACGACGAACCCCTGGCGGTACCCGTAGACGGCCGCGAGGGCCACGACGCCGACGATGATCCAGTCGATCGCGGTCACGAGGGCGGTCGAGCGTAGCGCCCGCACCACCCCACATCGACGCCTGAGCCGACCCCCCGGTCGAATACGCTGCCGCCCGCTGTGGCCGGAGGAGGTCGACCATCGGGCGCGGCCCCACCGCGCCTCTCGTCCGCGGCGGCGAACCCCCGCCGGGTCCTGACGCGCCTGCTTCCGATCGCGCTCGTCGCCATCGCGGCGTTCGCCTACGGCGTCACCTGCGGCACGGCGCCCGGACGGGCGGAGCGACGGACCGCGGAGCGCTACGTGCGGGCCTGGGCCCGCACGGACTACCCGGCGATGTACGCGCTGCTCTCCGACGGCGCCCGGCGGCGGGTCGGCCCCCGCGCCTTCGCCGCCGCCTACGCGGCCGCGGCCGCGACGGCGACGACGACGACCCTCAAGCCGGGCGAGGCCCGGGACTCGGAGGACGGCGCGGTGCCCGTGCCCGTGACCGTCTCCACGCGGGTGTTCGGGACCGTCCGCGCGGTGGCGCGGATCCCGCTGGACGGCTCGGGCGAGGACGCGCACGTGGCCTGGCGGCCGGAGATCGTCTTCCCCGGCCTGCGGGCCGGCGAGCCGCTCTCCCGCCGGACGGCGCTCGGCGCCCGCGGCGACCTGGAGGCCCGCGACGGGACCGTGCTCGCCGGCGGGCCGGACCGCACCTCCACCGCCCCCGCGGTCGCGGCCGAGATCGCGGGCAGGCTCGGGCCCGTCCCCGCCGAGCTCCGCGCCTTCTACCGGGCGCGCGGGTACCCGGAGGGCGCGGCGGTCGGCATCTCCGGGCTCGAGCGGGTCTTCCAGGCGCCGCTGGCGGGCACGCCCGGCGGCGCGCTGCTCGCCGGGTCGCGCCCCCTGGCCCGCTCGGTGCCGCGGAAGGGAAGCGCCGTGCGCACCTCGATCTCACCCGCCGTGGAGCGCGCGGCGATCGCCGCGCTCGGCGGCCGCTACGGCGGCGCGGCGGCCATCGTCCCGGGCACCGGCGAGGTCCTCGCCCTGGCCGGCGTGGCGTTCAGCGCGCTCCAGCCCCCCGGCTCGACGTTCAAGGTCGTCACCGCGTCCGCCGCGCTCGCCGCGCGGATCGTGACCCCGCAGACCAGCTTCCCCGTGCAGACCGGCGCCGTGCTCTCGGGGGTCACGCTCTCCAACGCGAGCGGCGAGTCCTGCGGCGGCTCGTTCGCGACGAGCTTCGCGGAGTCCTGCAACTCGGTGTTCGCGCCGCTCGGGGCCAAGCTCGGGGCCAAGCGGCTCGTGGCCGCCGCCGAGCGCTTCGGGTTCAACGAGCCGATCGCGATCCCCGGCGCGGAGACGCCCACGATCCCCGCGGCCACGGCGGTCGGGGACGACCTCGCGGTCGGCTCGACCGCGATCGGCCAGGGCGAGGTCCAGGCCACCGCGCTCTCGATGACCTCGGTGGCGGCGACGATCGCGAACGACGGCGTGCGGGTCCGCCCGGTGCTCCGGGCCGGTCGGCACGGCCGAGCGTCCCGCGCGGTGCCCCCGCGGGTCGCGGCCACGATGACCACGCTCATGCGCGGCGTCGTGACCGGCGGCACCGGCACCGCCGCCCAGATCCCCGGCGTCGCCGTGGCCGGCAAGACCGGGACCGCGGAGCTGCGGGACACCACGCAGCCGGGCGCGGGCGGGCCTCAGGACACCGATGCGTGGTTCGTGGCCTTCGCGCCGGCGCAGCGCGCGAAGCTCGCCGTCGGGGTGCTGCTGGTCAGTGCCGGCGCCGGGGGCGACGCCGCCGCGCCGGTCGCGCGCGAGATCCTCGTCGCGGGCCTGCGGTAGCTCCGCTCAGGGTTCCTCGCCCGGCTCGCGCTCGGGCCAGCGGCCGCCCCGGCGCTCGATCGCCACGCCGGCGGCGATGCCCGCGATCAGCCCGATCAGGATCCCCAGGACGACGATCCCGGCGTTCACGCCTCCGGCGCGGGTGAGGCCGACGAGGACGATCGGGATCGACACGGCCGTGAACACCCCGAGCCCGGCGGGCCAGGGCTCGAAGGTCGGATCCGGGCGCCCGGACGGCTCGTCGCCGACCCAGGGACGATCCGGATCGACGGTCACGGCGCCCTACAGATCCAGCACGATGCTGGCGGGACGGGCACCCGGCGGCCCCGCGATCTTCAGGATCAGCGGGCGATTCTGGTACACGTCGGTGCTCACGCGGAAGATGAGCACGCCGCCGGCCACCGGCCCGGCGCGGCTCGCCGGGGTGTCCGGCGCGGGCGAGACGCCGACTCCGCTGTAGGTCTGGCCGGAGTCGCCCGGGCCGGTCAGGATCCCCGCGCGGTAGCCGAGCGAGTTCTCCGGGGGCAGCGTGATCGGGCGGTAGACGGTCCCGAGCGTGTCGACGATCCGGAAGTCGTCGGCCAGCGCGCGCGGCTTGCTCGTCTGGCTCTGCGCGCGGATCCACACCGCGAACCACTCCTCGCGCGGGCGCAACACCCGTGCGGCCGCCGGCACACCGGCGAAGTACTCGCGGTCCTCGAGGCTCGCGGCGTTGAGCTGGCGCGAGACCTGCACCTGATAGGCGACGTCGCCGATGTGGACGTAGACGCCCTCGTTCGACGCGAAGCTGCGCGGCTCGCTGTCCCCGTTCCAGTTGCACGCGGCGAGCCCGAGCGAGCACAGGACGACCAGCGCGAAGGCGAGAGGGCGACGCAGGGCCGTCACGGCGCGGCAGTCTAGCCGAGGGCCGCCGGGCATCCTCAGCCCGCCGCGACCGTCGCCCGGGCGCCGCGGTCGCGGTCCTCCTCGAGGATCGCGCGCAGCCGGCGCAGGGCCTTG
Source organism: Solirubrobacterales bacterium (assembly GCA_038251325.1). GTDB lineage: Bacteria > Actinomycetota > Thermoleophilia > Solirubrobacterales > Solirubrobacteraceae > JBBSBL01. Next base: position 7,476 of record JBBSBL010000007.1, read on the forward strand.
CGGTGCTGGCGGCGGGTCCATCCGCGCGCGCCGAGCGACTCCATGATCCGGTCGCTCGGCTTCGCGGGCTCGGTCTCGTAGGTCCACTCGACCTTCGTGGTCCCACCGGCTCCCGGGGTCAGCGCCCACGTGGACACCGACCGGATGCGGTTGCTCTTCCCGCCCCGGCCGCGGGCCACCAGGCGGTGCGGGCGTTCGAGGTCGGCGTAGGTCACATCGCCCCAGCCGAAGCGGTTGAGCGGCTGCGCGGAGCGGAACCGCGCCCCGGCCCCGCGGCCGACGGAGTCCTCGCGGGTCAGGTGCCACTCGCGCAGGAAGTGGTCGGTGAACTCGGGCAGGTTGGCGACGTCCACCAGGTAGTCGAAGATCTCCTCGCGCGGGCGGGCGATGGTGGTCGACACGGTGACGGGGTCCACAGCGCGCGGGATCTTAGTCCGGGCCCGGGCGTCCGGGCCTGGCCCCCCGGGGGTTGCTCCGGCTCAGGCGGCGCGGCGGACCGGGCGCGCCCGCACCGCGTGGCCGTGCTCGCTCCCGCGGACCGCCTCCGAGGCCAGCGGAGCCTCGCGAACCTGGGATCGGCAGAGCTCGCAGAGCGTCCGGCCGTCCGCATAGTGGTGGACGCGCTCCCCGACGAGCGGGGTGCGCCCGCAGGTCCGGCAGCCGCCACGCCCCGCGGTCAGCGCGCCGACGCTGCGCCGGAGGAGCTGGCGCTCGAGGTCCGGGGCGATCGGCAGCGAGGCCATGGGGAGGGATTCGACCCGAGGCTTTCCGCTCCTTCCGCACGGAGATGTGCCGCGACGTAACACCGGCGCTTGTGCTTCGTCGCCGCTGTGGTAGAAGAGACTCCCATCCCTGTTGGCGTGGCCTCCGTGAGCCGCGCGGAACCCCACGAGGGAGGTCTGGCTTGGATTCCTTCACGACCGGCACGCGCGCGGGGGCCGGGACGTTCCGGTGCGCGGCGTGCGACTACGTCATCACCCTCTCGCCCGGCGACCTGCTGCCGCGATGCTCCGGGTGCGGCGCCGACTCCTTCGTGCGCGCCTCCATCTTCTCCGGGCACACGACGGCGGTGGATCTGCCGGCGGTCATCGACTCCGACCCCACGGCCTGGATCGACGAGGTCCGGAGCGCGGTCGACGGGCCCGGCCAGTACCTCGCCTTCGCCGACGGCAACGAGATCCGGGTGTTCGCGCTGAGCCGCGAGTGGACGCGGATCGGCCGCAGCCTGGCCGCCGACATCCGCTTCGACGACCCGACGGTCTCGCGCCGCCACGCGCTCGTCGTGCGCCGTCCCGACGCCGTGCGGGTGCTCGACGATCGCTCGCTGAACGGGGTCTTCGTGAACGGCGAGCGGGTCGAGTGGGGCAGCCTGTCCGACGGCGACGAGGTGGTGGTCGGCCGCCACCGGATGCGGTTCATCGACGTGCCGCCGGTCTCCGGGATGCGGGACGCTCCCGACCCCGGCGCGGCGCTCGCCTCCTAGCCGCGTCCGCGCGCGGCGCTCGCCTACACTGGCGCGATGGCCGAGATCATCGCCGTGCTCTCCCAGAAGGGCGGCACCGGGAAGACCACGACCGTGCGGACGCTGGCCGACATCTTCCGCCGCGTCGGGCTTTCGGTGCTGGCGGTCGACCTCGATCCGCAGGGCAACCTCTCGGACTACTTCGACGTCGATCCCGACGCGTCGCCGACGATCGGCGACGTCCTCACCGGGTCGGCGACGGCGGCCGACGCGATCCACGGCGACGTGATCCCCGCCAACCTCGGCCTCGCCGAGGCCGAGCTCGTGCTCGGCGGGAAGATGGGTCGCGAGCTGACGCTCCGCCGGGCGCTCAAGGGCGTGAAGAAGCGTTACGACATCGTCCTCATCGACTGTCCGCCCGCGCTCGGCCTCCTGACCGTCAACGCGCTCGTCGCCGCCGACCACGCGCTGCTGTCGGCCGAGGCCCAGTACTTCGCGATGCAGGGAGTCGAGCAGGCGCTCGAGGTGATCGACCTCGCCCGGGACGGCCTCAATCCCGACCTCGAGTGGCTCGGGGTGGTGCTCAACATCGCCGACATGCGCACGGTGCACTCGCGCGAGGCCCACGCATCCCTCCGCGAGCACGTCGGGGACAAGCTCCTCGGGCCGACGGTGCGGCAGTCGATCGCCTACGCGGAGTCCGCCGAGCGGGCGGTGTCGATCCTCGACTACCGTCCCGACCTCGGCGCCGACTACCTGAACGTGGCCGACGAGCTCCTGGCGCGGCTGGGGCTGGACGACGCGCGCCGCCACCTGCGCCCGCTCCTCGCCGACCGCGACGAGGACCCCGCTGCGGCGGCATCGCCACGCGCGCCCGCCGGGGCGCCCTGACCGCTTCCTCGCCGCCGTGCCCAGGCGCCGGATGCTCCTGGCCGCTCTGGTCCCGCTCGCGGGCGGCTGCGGCGCGGGCGCCGGAGCCGGGCTGGGCCCTCGTGTCGAGGCGGCGGCACCCGCCACCGCGCCGCCCGCCGCGGCGACCCTGACCCCGCCGCCGACACCCGCGGTCGCGCCCACGGCCGCGCCACCGGGAATCACCCGGCCCACGGTGATGCTGTTGCGGGCCACGACGCTGCGCGCGCGTCCCGGCGGGGCGGTGATCGCCCGTCTGCGGACCCGGACCGAGTTCGGCTCCCCGGTCGTGCTGGCGGTGGCGGCTCGGCGGGGGCGGTGGCTCGGCGTCCGGCACGCGCGTGCGGGAAACGGCCGGCTCGGTTGGATCCCGCTCCCCGGGACTCGCCCCTACCGCACGGCCTGGGCGGTCGCCGTGTCCCTCGGCCGGCGCGAGGCCGTGGTCCGCCGCGCGGGTCGCGTGGTCTGGCGTTTCCCGGTCGCCGTGGGCGCGCCGGCGACGCCGACCCCGAGCGGCCGCTTCGCGGTGACCGACCGGATCCGCTTCCGGTCGTCCGGCGTCTACGGCTGCTGCGCGCTCGCGCTCACCGCCCGGCAGCCGCGGATCGCCCAGGGCTGGGGCGGCGGCGACCGCATTGCGATCCACGGCACGACCGCGCCGGGGACCGTCGGCACGGCGGCGAGCCACGGCTGCCTGCGGGCCCGCACGGGCGACGTCCGGCGGCTGGTGCGGAGCGTCCCGCTCGGCTCACCGGTGACGATCGGGGCGTAGGTCGCGTCATGCCACGGTGAACCCGGGGCAGGGAAGGGTGTGGCACGAACGCGGCAGGAGTCGTGGACGGTCCCCGGGGGCGTCCGCGTAACGGGTCGCGACGATGCTCGTCACATCTACCCACCCATACGGTGGTCAACGTGACACGGACCGCGATCGATCGCGCCGAGCGGGCCGATCGGGCCCTCCTTCGATGCGCCGTTCGCCGCCGTCGCCGGAAACGCGGACGGCCGCCACCACCTCCGCGGCGGCGTAGCGGCGCCCCGGAGCTCAGGCCGCGCCGAGCCGCGCGGCCATCGCCTCGGCGAGCGCCATCGCGCCGCTCAGCGGGCGGACCATCACGGTGAATCCGGTCACGAGGCCCTCGGCGTCGAGCGTGAGGTAGTCCCAGCCCTGGAGCGAGCGGTCGCCGACCCGCGCCTCGAAGACGAGGCCGAGCGTGCGCTCGCCGCGCACCTCGTCGACGTAGCGGAAGTCCTCGAAGACCTCAACCACGTGGCGGAGCAGGACCATCGTCGCCTCGCGCCCGGCATAGGGCTTGTAGACGACCGGGCTGCGGAAGACGACGTCGGGGTGCAGCGCCGCCTCCATCGCGTCGGCGTCGTGGGCCTCGACGGCGAGGCGAAACGGATGAGGGTCGGCAACGGCGCTCATCGCGCCAGCCTACAGCGCCCGGACGTCCGCGCCCTGGGGCTCGAACGGCACCCGGATGATGGCCGCCCAGCCCTCGACCTCGCGCGCGAGCGCCCGCGCGAGGCCGCCCGTGGACTCGAAGTGGGACCAGAAGAGGACCGTCGGGCCGGCGCCCGAGATCGTCGCGCCGAGCGCGCCGAGCTCCCGCGCGCGCGACGCGAGCGCCGCCGAGCGCGGGTAGAGGTGGGCGCGGTGGGGCTCGTGGAGACGGTCGTCGAGCCCGCGCGAGACGAGCTCCCAGTCCCCGCGCGCCAGCCCGAGGACGAGCAGCGCCGCGTGCGCGACGTTGTGAGTGGCGTCGGCCAGCGGGACCTCGGCGGGCAGGGCCGCGCGCGCCTCGCGGGTGCGCACACCGTCGTGGGGGACGACGAGCACCGCCTCGAGTCCGGCCGGCGGGTCGAAGCGGGTCGCCGTGCCGTCGGCGCAGACGACGAAGCCGCCGCGTAGTGACGCCGCGACGTTGTCGGCGTGGCCCTCGATGTCGGTCGCCAGTCCGAGGACGTCCGCGTCGAGCTCGAACAGGTGGTCGGCCGCGAGCAGGCCGGCCACGATCGCCGCGGCGCTCGAGCCGACGCCGCCGGACAGCGGGATGTCCGAGCGGATGCGGAACGTGAAGTCGTCGGGCGGGTGGAGCGTCGCGAAGCCGCGCACACAGAGGTTGCGCCGGTCGGTGGCGATCGCGAGGTCGGTCTCCACCGCGAAGCGCCCGGTCTCCTCGACCTCGACCTCGAGGTGGAGCGCGAGCGCCGCGGCGAACACGTCGAAGCCCGGGCCGAGGTTGGCCGAGGAGGCGGGGACGCGGACGAGCCGGCGGCGCTGCAGGCTCACGCGGACAGCACCGCGCGCTCGACCGCGTCGATCTCCGGCTCGCACGGCACGACCGCGCCGGCCTGCTCCAGCGCGGTCTGCGGGTCCTTCAGCCCGTGGCCGGTGAGCACGCAGACCACCCGCCGGGCCTCGCCGACGCCATGGGCGAGCACGCCGGCCACGCTCGCCGCCGACGCCGGCTCGCAGAAGACGCCCTCCTCCGCCGCGAGCAGGCGGTAGGCGTCGAGGATCTGGGCGTCGGTGACCGCGGCGACGGCGCCGCGCGAGGCGGTCATGGCGTCCATCGCCTCCTCCCAGCGGGCCGGGTTGCCGATCCGGATCGCGCTGGCCACGGTCTCCGGCCGCTCCACCGGCGCGCCGGCGACGAGCGGCGCGGCCCCGGCGGCCTGGAAGCCGAGCATGCGCGGCGCGGTCCCGAGCTCGCGAAAGCCCTTCCAGTAGGCCGTCACGTTGCCCGCGTTGCCGACCGGGATCGCCAGCGCGTCGATCTCGCCCAGCGCCTCGTGCACCTCGAACGCCGCGGTCTTCTGGCCCTCGAGGCGGAACGGGTTGACCGAGTTCACCAGCGCGATCGGGTGGCGCTGGACGAGCTCGCGGACCAGGCGCAGCGCCTCGTCGAAGTTCCCCCGCAGCGCGATCACGCGCGCGCCGTGCATCAGCGCCTGCGCAAGCTTGCCGGTGGCGATCTTGCCCTCGGGCACGATGACGGCCCCGCGCAGGCCGGCCCGGGCCGCGTAGGCCGCCGCGCTCGCCGCGGTGTTCCCGGTCGACGCGCAGATCACGGTCTCCGCGCCCTCGCGCACCGCGGCGGAGACTGCGCAGGTCATGCCGCGGTCCTTGAAGGACCCGGTCGGGTTGGCGCCCTCGAGCTTGAGGTGGACCTCGGCGCCGACCCGCTCCGAGATCCGCGGCGCGGGGACGAGCGGCGTCGAGCCCTCGTGGAGCGAGACGACCGGATCGGACGCCGCGAACGGGAGGCGCTCGCGGTAGCGCTCGATCACGCCGGGGATCCGAAGTCCTCCTCGATCACCCGGATGGCCCGGGGCGGCGCGGTCAGGAAGTCGAGGCCGCCGATCAGCTCGGCGGCCGCGAAGAAGCGTGACTCCAGCACGGGATGGACGACCATGACGAGCCGCGCCTCGGCGCCGAGCCCCTTCTGGACCACGGACTTCACCGAGATGCCCTGCAGCCCGAGGACCTGGGCGACCTGCGCCAGCACGCCCGGCCGGTCGTCGACCTCGAGGTGGAGGTAGAAGGCGCAGACGACGTCGTCGACGACGTCGAGGCGCTGGGTCGTCTCCGGCGTGGAGGCGGGCGGGATCATCGCGCTGATCACGTCGCCGAGCACGGCGCTGGCGGTCTGCGGCCCGCCGGCTCCGGGGCCCGACATCGTGATCTCGGTGATGGCGTCGGACTCGACCGTGACCGCGTTGAAGGGGCCATGCACGGAGGCGAGAGGGTGGGCGGGATACAGGAACGCCGGGTGGACCCGCACCGAGAGCCCGCCGTCCACGCGCTCGGCGGTGCCGATGAGCTTCAGGCCGAGGCCGAGGTCGCGGGCGTAGGCGAGGTCGTCGGCGGTGATGTGCTCGATCCCCTCGTACACGACCTGGTCGAGATGGACCGGTGTGTCGAAGGCGAGGCGCGCGAGGATCGCCATCTTCGCGGCCGCGTCGCGGCCGCTCACGTCCTCGGTCGGGTCGGCCTCCGCGTACCCGAGCCGCTGGGCCTCGGCCAGCGCCTCGGCGTAGGAGGCCCCGGTCCGCGCCATCTCGGAGAGGATGAAGTTCGTCGTCCCGTTCACGATCCCGTGCAGCCGCTCGACCCGCGCCGCGGCCAGCGACTCCTGCAGCACGCGGATCACCGGCACGACGCCGGCCACGGCGGCCTCGAAGCGCAGCTGGACCCCGTGCTCGCGCGCCGCGGCCCACAGCTCCTCCCCGTGCTGGGAGAGCATCTGCTTGTTCGCCGTCACGACGTGGCGCCCGGCGGCCATCGCCGCCAGCACGTGGTCGCGCGCCGGCTCGAGGCCGCCCATGAGCTCGACGACGAGGTCGCTGCCGTCGAGGATCGCCGCGAAGTCGCCGCTCGAGCGCGTGAGCGTGCCGACGATCTCGGGGCGCAGCCCGGTCACCGACGCGACGTGGTCCGCGCGCTCGGCGAGCAGGTCGGCGAAGGCGCCGCCGACCGTGCCGCGCCCCAGCAGGCCGATGCGGAAGGGCTCAGGCGAGCTCACGCGCCAAGAGGTCGTCGTAGGTCTCGCGCCGGACGAGGGCCCGCGCCTCGCCGTCGCCGACGAGGACGATCGCCGGCCGCAGCGCGGCGTTGTAGTTGCTCGCCATCGCGTGACCGTAGGCGCCCGTGACGGGCGTCGCGAGCACGTCGCCGCGGCGCGGCTCGGGCAGGAGCGCGTCGGCGACGAGCACATCGCCGGACTCGCAGTGCTTGCCGGCCACGGTGCAGTGCTCGGTCCCGGCCGCCTCCGCCCGGTCGGCGATCATCGCCTCGTAGCTCGCGCCGTACATCTGCGGGCGCGGGTTGTCCGACATGCCGCCGTCCACCGCGACCCACGTCCGGACGTTGCGCTTGACCGACTCGACGGTGTAGAGCGTCACGCCGGCGTGGGCGACGAGCGCGCGCCCCGGCTCGAGGATAATCCGTCGGCCGGGCCCGACGAGCTCGCGCACGGCCCGCACCGCGGTCTCGACGTGCGCGGCGATCGAGCCGTCCCGCCCGCCCTCGGTGTAGGCGACGCCGAGGCCGCCTCCGAGGTCGTAGACGGGGAAGTCTCCCAACGGCGCGATCGCCGCCACCGCGTCGCGGAACGGGCCGAGGTCGGGGAGCAACGAGCCGACGTGAACGTGGAGGCCGCGCAACTCGAGCTCGGGCGACGCGCGCAGGGCGTCGAGCACGGCCGGCGCCTCGCTCAGCGACACCCCGAACTTCGAGTCGGCCTGGCCGGTGCTGATGGCCGCGTGCGTGTCGCCGGCCACGTCGGGCGTCACGCGCAGGAGCACGGGCTGGCGGCGGCCGTGCGCACGGGCCGCGGCGGCCACGCGCGGCGCCTCGTCGGCGGAGTCGACGACGACGAGCCCGACCCCGGCTGCGGCCGCCGCGGCGAGCTCGGCGTCCGACTTCGCGTTGCCGTGCAGGGCGATGCGCGAGGGATCGACCCCGCCGCGCAGCGCGAGGCGCAGCTCGCCCTCGGAGGCCACGTCGGCGCCCAGGCCCTCCTCGGCGAAGAGGCCGAGCACCGCGGCGACCGGCAGCGCCTTGGTGGCGAACAGCACCTCGTGATCCTCCTGGCCGAGGGCCGCGAATCCCTCCCGATACGCCCGGGCACGGGCGCGGAGGTCCTCCTCGGCCAGCACATAGAGCGGGGTGCCGAACTCCCGCGCCAGAGCGACCGCGTCGCATCCGCCGAGCTCGAGCCGGCCGCGCTCGTCGACGCGGCTGCCGATCGGCAGCAGGGCGGAGCGCTTCTCGGCGGCGGTCGGCATGGCCGGGCGGATCATGCCAGGGGTGCGATCCTCCCGGCCGTGCGCAGGCGACGCCCCACGCCCGCCGGCCCGGCCCGCCTCGACAGCGTCGACGGGCTGGCCTACTCGCTGTGGCTGCCCGAGGCGGAGCCGCACGGCGGCGTGGTCATCGTCCACGGGGCGGGCTCGTGCAAGGAGCGCCACCATGACTTCGCGCGCGCCTGCCGGAACGCCGGCTTCGCCGCCGTCGCCTACGACCAGCGCGGGCACGGCGCCAGCGGCGGCCGGCTCGACGGGCGCGCCCTCGCCGACGTCGGCACGGTGGCGGGCGTGCTGCCGCCCGGCCCACTCGCGTTGCGCGGCTCGAGCCTCGGCGGGTACGTCGCGCTCTGCGCGGCAGCCGACGTCGGCGCCGACGCCGTCGTGGCGATCTGCCCGGCGAGCGCCGAGGGCCTGGCCCGCGGCCTGCGCCGCGACGCCTTCGGGTTCGCCGCCGACCGCCCGGCCCTGGAGGCGCTGCTCGCCGCCCACGACCCGGGCGACGCCGCCGCGGGGCTCGAGGCGCCCGCGCTCCTCCTCCACGCCGAGGGGGACGAGCAGGTGCCGGTCGCCCACTCCCGCGCCCTCGCGGAGCGGCTGCGCCACCCCCGCTCCCGGCTCATCGCCGTTCCCGGCGGCCACCACCGCTCCGTGCAGCACGACGAGGAGCTCCAGGGCGAGGCGCTGCGATTCCTCACCCGTGTGTTCGCCGCGCCCGGCTGATCAGGCGGGCGCCGCACGCCGCCCGGCCCGCCCGGCCGACGCGGCATCCTCGCGCCGCAGCGGACCGCGGCGGGCGAGCACCGTCAGCCACACGACCCCGAGCGCGAGCGCGACGAGCGCGGAGACCTGCGCCGCGGTGAAGGGGCCGGCGACCTCGTCGTTGCGGCGGATGAACTCGACGAGGAACCGCTCCAGGCCGGCGAGGACGAGGTAGAAGCCGAAGATCGTGCCCGGCCGGTAGGCGTGCCGCATGCGCCACAGCCACCACGCGACGAGCCCCATGGTCACCGTCTCGTAGATCGGCGTCGGGTGGACGGCGACGTCGGTGGGCACGGTGCCGTGCGGGTAGGGCATGGCCCACGGGAGCCCGCTGGCGATCCCGTAGTCCCCGTCGCCGGAGACCTGGCAGCCGATGCGCCCGATCGCGTAGCCGAGCGGCAGGCAGTACCCGCCGATGTCCCACAGCCGCAGCGAGAGGACGCCGCGCCAGCGCGCCCACGCGCTGACCGCGACGATCCCGCCCAGCAGGCCGCCGTACCAGACGAGCCCCGAGCCGGAGAAGAGGTTGCCCAGCAGGTCGCGCCTGACCTCGTCGTAGTTCTGGACGACGAACCACAGCCGGGCGCCGACGAGGCCGCCGAGCAGGCCGACGAACACCGTCTCGTAGGCCCAGTCGCCGTGCCAGCCGTTCTCCTTGTAGCTGCGATGGGCGACCGCGCCCCAGGCGACGAAGTTCAGGGCGAAGAAGATCCCGAACGTCTGCAGGCTCAGCGGCCCGATCTCCACCTTGGCGAGCACTCCGCGCAGCGTAGCGACGCGCGTCGGCGGGCGGCGCCTACAGGTAGTTCAGGGGGTTCGTCACCGCCCCGTTGATGCGGACCTCGAAGTGCAGGTGGGGGCCGAAGCAGAGCCCGGTGCAGCCGGAGAGGCCGATGACCTGGCCCTGGGAGACGTGCTGGCCGACGCTGACTCCGATCGAGGACTGGTGCGCGTAGCAGGTGGACAACGCGCCACCGTGGGAGATGCACGTGTAGTTGCCGTAGCCGCTGCTCTGGCCGGCGAGGATGACCGTCCCGCCCGCCGCGGCCCGGATCGGAGTGCCCGAGCCCACGCCGATGTCGATGCCGGGGTGGCAGGCCTCCCAGGCGCGGCGCTCGCAGAACGGCGAGGTGATCGGCCCGTTGACCGGCCAGATCATGCTGCCGCTGCCGGGCTTCACCGGCCCGGCGGGAAGCGCTCCGCCGCCACCGCCGCCGCCGCCCTGCTTGGCCTGGATCTGGCTCTCGAGGTCCGAGACGTCGCTCTGGAGCGCGTCGATCCGGCCGCGCAGCGCGTGCTGGTCGGAGCGGACCGAGGCCAGCGCCCCGGCCTTGCGGTCGCGCACGTCGGCGAAGCTGGCCCGGCGCGACTCGAGCTGTTGGCGGACGCCGGCGACCTCGTTGCGGCGCTGGAGGATGACCGCCGCGACCCGCTGCTGGCGCGCCTCGAGCGCGCCGAGGTTCCGAGCGGCGACGGTGGCGGCGGCCTTCGCGTCGCGCACCGCGAGGATGATCTCCCGGTCCTGGTGGCCGACGCGGGAGAGGAAGTCGCCGGACTCGATCAGGTCGGCGAACCCCTTGGTGTTGAGCACGACGGTGACGACGTCGGGCTGGTCGGACCGGTAGATCTCGACGAGCCGCCACGCGAGCACCCGGCGGGCGAACAGGAGCCGGGCCCGCAGCCGCGCCAGCCGGGCCTGGACGGCGCGCAGGCGGTCCTGGATCTGCGCGAGCTCGGCGCGCTTGGCGTCGAGATCGGCCTGGATGGCGTTCTCCCGGGACTGCAGGCGGTCGATCCCGGACTGCAGGCCGCCGATCCGGCGGTCGTAGACGGCGACGGTCGAGCTCAGCACCTGCGCCCGGCCGGACTTGCGGTCGAGCTGGGTCTTCGCCCGGTCGATGCGGTTGCGCAGCGAGGAGATGTGCCCCTCGGTCGAGGCGCTGGAGCCCAGCGGCAGGACGGCCCAGAGGACCGCCGGCACGGCGAGGGCGAGCAGGAGGATGCGGAGGCGGGACACGACGCGGCGCTCGACTGTAGGTCCGGGGCTCATGAGGTCAATGCGCGGTGGAGATCGTGCAGCGGGAAGGGCTCGGGACACGGCGGCGCGACGTGGCGGCGGCGTCCGGAAACGGTTCTGGTGGCGATCATCTGGTTCGCCTGCGGGGTTAGCTGACGGGCTCGCGCGTTGCGCTACGCCACCGGCGCCGGACACGGAGTGCGGCGGGTGGCGATTCGCCCCGGGACGACGTGTGGGTCCCCCGCTCCCCCGCTCGCTTGCAGGGGATTCGGCACGCCGACCGTACCAGGATCGGTGGTCCGCGGGCCGAACCGGAATCCGGTGTGCAACGGATCTTGCACGCGGGAGGAGCGCGCTCGCCGGCGTCGATGCGCCCTCAGGGACGCCGCTAGGCTGCGCTCGAAGGACCCCGATCCGGGCCGGCGGCCCGATCGCCTCGTCATGGACCCCGACCCCTCCTCCACTCCGTTCGATCCGCTCGGGCCCGAGCTCGACGCCCGCCTGCGGGAGATCGTCCATGCCGCCGCGGAGGAGGCCGAGGCGGCGCGCCGGGACGTCGAGGGGCGCCGTCGCGCGGCCGTCGCGGAGACCGAGCGCTACGTGGAGTCCGCGCGCCGGCGCGTCGACGCGGACGCCGCGGAGCGCGGGCGGCGGCTCGAGCGCCTGGGCATCGAGATCGACACCCTCTCCCGCGCGCTCCAGCGGCCGCTTGACGAGCTCGCCCGCGCCGTGCGCGACGCCGCCGCGGAGCTGGGCGCCCCACCGGCGACGACGCCGGAGCCGCCGTGGAGCGAAGGCGCGCCGGCGCCCGCTCCGGCGGGGCCCCCGACCGAGGCTCCCACGCTCGAGCGTTCCCCGCCGCAGCCTGCGCCGGTCGCGGCACCCGAGCCATCGCCGACACCCGAAGGCGGCGGCGACGGCGCGCCGCCCGAGCCCACACCGGAGCCGCCGGCCCCCCCGGCCCCGCCTGCCACCCCCCCGGCCCCGCCAACCGCGACCCCGGCGCCCACCGCCGGGCCCGGCGCCGCGCGCCTGCTCGCGATCGAGATGGCGGTCGACGGCGCGACGCGCGCCGAGGTGGCCGACCGTCTGCGCGAGCGCTTCGGCCTCGAGACCCCGGCCGAGCTGCTCGACGGAGTCTTCGGCGCCGACACCGAGGGGTCGAGCCGCCTGCGCTGGGGCAGCCCGTAGGCGTCCCGCCGCGGCTTAAGGCGCCGGCAATCCGGTCTCCTACCATGTGAGGGGCACTTCCCGCCCTCCGAGAGAAAGCGCCCTTCCCGAGATGGCCCGACCGACCTCCTTCGGCCGTGACCGTGGGCTCCAGGCCCGCATGGCCCTCACGATGTTCCTGCTCGGCCTCGTCTACGTGGCCCTCATCGGCGCGCTCTTCGCGGCCGGGGCCGGCGCGGTCACGATCGCCCTGGTCGCGGGCGGCCTGCTGCTGCTCCAGCTCTTCACCTCGGACAAGATCGCGCTGGCGGCGATGGGCGCCCACGAGGTCACCCCGGCCCAGGCCCCCGAGCTCCACGCGATGGTCGACCGCCTCTGCGTCGCCGCCGACCTGCCCAAGCCGCACGTCGCCGTGGCCGAGACGCCGATGCCCAACGCCTTCGCCCTCGGGCGCTCGCCGAAGTCGGCCACGGTGTGCGCCACAACCGGGATCATGGACCTGCTCGAGCCGGCCGAGCTCGAAGGCGTGCTCGCCCACGAGCTCACCCACGTGCAGAACCGCGACGTGCTCGTGATGACGATCGCCAGCTTCTTCGCCACCGTCGCCGGCTACATCGTGCAGTTCGGGTTCTTCTTCGGCGGCGGAGACGGCGACGAGGACGGCGCGCCGTTCATCGTCGTGATCGCCGTCGCCTTCGGCGTCTACGCGATCTCCTTCGTCCTGCTCCAGGCGCTCTCCCGCTACCGGGAGTTCTCCGCCGACCGCGGGGCCGCCGTGATCACCGGGCGACCGAGCGCGCTGGCCTCGGCGTTGATCAAGATCAGCGGGACGATGGAGCGCGTCCCGCGCGAGGACCTCCGCTCGGCCGGCGCGATGAACGCGTTCTTCATCATGCCCGCGGTCTCCAAGCGGTCCATCGTGGCCCTGTTCTCGACCCACCCGCCGCTCGAGAAGCGCCTCGCCGCCCTGGAGCGGCTCGAGACCCAGCTCCAGGGCCTGCCCGCGTAGCCTCTCGAGCGTGGGGTTGCTCGACGTCGTCTTCGGCAGGCGCAAGCTCAAGGGGCCGGCGCCCGACCGCCTGTTCGCGGCGGCCACGGCGTACGTGACGCTGGAGACCGGACTGGGGATCACGACCCGCGGCGTGGCGGGGATCGTCTTCCAGCCGCTGGCCACGGCCGACTTCACCGCGATCGCAGCGGAGATGGAGGAGGTCGTGCGCGGGACGGGCGGCGACCAGGGCACCGAGGTCGAGACCCGCGACGACGAGTACGGCTACCGCTGGATGGTGCTGCGCGACCCGGACTTCGACGACCTCGTGGTCGGGGTCAACGGCGTCAGCGACGCCCTGCAGAGCGGTGGCTACGGCGAGCGGGTCCTGTGCGCGGTGTTCGCCTTCCAGGAGTCCGGCGGGCGACCCGTCTACCTGATCTACAACTACAAGCGCGGCGCGTTCTACCCGTTCGTGCCGGCGCCGGGGGACCAGCAGCGCGACGTCGAGGCCGAGCTGCGACTGAAGGCGCAGCTCGGCACCGAGTTGCCGATCGAGGCGGAGGTCGAGCGCTGGTTCCCCCTCTGGGGCATCCCGATCTGACCCGTCCCCTGGACGGCTAGGATCCCGCCGCTTGCGCCGACCTCCCCGGTCCTGCTGATCCTGGTCGCCGCCGGTCCGCTCCGAACGTCGACGTCGTCGTGATCCAGCTCGACCGCCGCGGGCAGGAGGACGACGCGGCGAAGGGGATGATCAACGTTCGATCCATCCGCGCGGACGCCCGGGACCCCACCGGCCCCTAGTCCGGGATCAGCCCGTCGCCCGAGAAGTCCGCGTGGGCCTCGTCGAGCGTCGTGTCCGGCGGCGGGATGATCACGTCGGAGGAGAGGAGCTCCTCGTCGCCCAGCCGCTCGCCCTCGGCCACGACGAGGGCGTGCATCCGGGCGAGCAGGTCGGCGAACCGGCCCTCGTCGCCGGCCTCGACCGCGGCGACGGCCTCGTTGTCGAGCTCGTTGAGCCGGGCGCGGACGTCGTCGTCGAGGCGGTACTGCCCGGACGTCGCGAGCCGCGCGATCACGCGCCCTTCTCCCCGGCGGGGGGCGGGCCGTCTCCGGCGCCGAGCTCCGGCGCCGGAGCCGCGCCGCCGCCCAGCTCCGCCTTCATCTTCGCCAGGTCGTCGTCGACCTGGGTGGCGGAGGTGAGCTCGCCGAGCTGACGGTCGAGGTCGTCCTTGCCCTCGCCGAGCTGCGTGAGGTCCTCGAAGGTCCCGGCCGCCTCGAGCTCCTGCACGGCGTCGGCGCGGGCCTTCATGTTCTCGGTCTTGTCGACCGCCCGCTGCATCGCGAGCCCGACGTCGGCCATCTCCTCGCCCACGCCGGTCGCCGCCTCCGAGATCCGGACCTGCGCCTCCGCGGCGGAGTACTGGGCCTTGATGACCTCCTTCTTGCTGCGGAAGGCCTCGATCTTCGTGCGCAGCTTCTGCTCGGACTCGGCGAGCTGCTGCTGCTGGGCCTCGAGGTCGGTGACCTGGGTGTCGAGCGACTGGAGCTCGGTCTGCGCGAGCTGCTTGCGCTCGAGCGCCATCCGCGCCAGGTCCTCCCGGTTCTGGGCCAGCGCCTGCCGCGCCTGGGTGTCGAGCTTCACCACCTGCTGCTCGAGCTTCTGCGACTGGAGCTGCAGCCGCTTCTTGGACGTGGCGACGTCGGCGAGCCCCTTCTTCACGTTCTGGAGGAGCTCGATCTGCTTCTGGTAGCTGTACTCCAGCGTCTCGGCGGGATCCTCGGCTCGGTCGAGCAGCTTCGAGATCTTCGCCTTGATGACGGTGGACATGCGCCCGGAGACGCCCGGCATCGCTTCCTCCTCGGCGGTGAAAGTCGGGTCGCGACCTAGCGTAGCCGACGCGCCCCGCGGGGCCGGGACCGTGGACTGCGGTTCTTACAGGCCGTCGGGATGCCGCACGGCGTAGCCGCTGCCCGAATGCATCGCCCGCTGCCAGCGCGAGCCGGCCCCGCTGGCGCCGCTCGTGTCGAAGCGGATCCCGGCGACGACCATGTAGACGTGCCCGCCGTTCGCGTAGAGCGTGATCCAGTCGCCGGCGCCACGGACACCCCAGCGCGCGAAGTCACCCGAGGTCATCGAGGCGTGGAGCAGCCGGGCCCCGTGCAGCGCGTAGGACACCGAGCCGGAGCAGTCGTACCCGCGAGCGCGCCAGGTCGCATGCCCGCCGCCCCACACGTACGGAGTGCTGCGGATGCGGTTGCCGGCCCAGATGACCTTCCGGACCTCCAGCGGCGCGTCGGCGGGCGCGTAGGCCACGCCTCTGCGGATCCTCGCGATGCTGCCCGTGACCGTCGGCCGCGCCGGCGTGCTCTGCGGCCCCTTGGGGCGCACGCCGAAGGCCGCGCCCCCGGCCGTGCCGCCCGACTGGACCGGCGCCCGGCCGGGAACGGCGCCGCCCGGCGTGTCGGCCAGCGCGCTCGGCGCGCAGGCCAGCAGGCCCAGGCAGGCCGTGAAGATGGTGTGGCGAAGCGTCCGCAAGCCCAGAGTCTCGTTCGTCGGCCTCCGGGGTTAGCTGACGGGCTGGCGCTAAACGAGCTTGCGCTTCTCGCGGATCCACCGCGTGATTCGCCCCAACATCCGGGTCCCCCGGTCCCCGGGGTCGAGCCCCGGGGATTCGGCAGGCGGAAAGCTAGCAGAGCGTTCGACGGAAGCCTCCAGGCTCCTGCGCCGCCCCGACCGCTCGGTGGCAGCATGTGGCCATCGCAGTCCGGACGCTCCATCCCCGAGGCGCCTTCTCCCTCCCCGCCACGGCCGGCTTCCTGCGGGCCTTCACCCCGGCGGGCCGGGCCACGAGCGGCGAGGGCGGCGAGCTCCGGCTCGCCGTGGTCCCGGACGGGGAGTCCCGGGTGGGCGCCGCCGCGATCGCCCAGCGCCGGGGGGACGGCGGCGTCGTCCTCACGATCTGCGGCGCCGCGCCGCCCGACGCCGTCGCCGCGCAGCTGAGCCGCCTCCTGGGCCTCGATCTCGACGCCGACGGATTCGCGGAGCTCGGCCGCCGCGACCCCGTGGTCGGTGGCCTGCAGGCCCGCCTGGCCGGGCTGCGACCGGCCGGCTTCTGCTCGCCCTGGGAGGCCGCGGTGTGGTTCGTGCTGACCCAGCGGGCGTCGATGCGCCAAGCCGCCGCGGTGAAGGCCCGAATGACGGAATGCCTGGGCGAGACGGTCGAGGTCGCCGGCGCCGCCCTCGCCGCCTTCCCGGGGCCCGACCGCCTGGTCGAGCTCGACGCCTTCCCCGGCGTGCCGGCCCGCAAGGTCGGCTGGCTGCGGGGGATCGCGCGCGCCGCGCTCGATGGCCGCCTGGACGGCACCGGGCTGCGCGCGATGCCGGTCGCGGCGGCGCTCGCGTCGCTGCGCGAGCTGCCCGGGGTCGGAGCGTTCACCGCCGAGGGCATCCTCCTGCGCGGGGCGGGTGCGCCCGACGTCCTGCCGACGGCCGAGCCCCGCCTCCGCGACGCGGTCCGGCGCGCCTACGACCTCCCCGGCCCGCCGGACGACGTGGTGCTCGCGGAGCTGGCCGCGGGCTGGCGGCCGTTCCGCTCCTGGGTCGCCGTCATGCTCCGCGCCGACCTCGAGCGGGCCGGCTGAGCCCGCCGCTACCCTCCGCGCCCGTGCGCCGCCGACTCTTCCCACCGCCCGCCGCGCTCGCCATCGCGGCCGCCGTGGGCCTCGCCGCCCTCCCGGCGACCGGCTGCGGCGGCGGGGATTCGCAGGGTCTGGGCGCCGGGCCGACGGTCGGGCGCGCCGGGTCCGGCGCCGCCGCGACGGCCGGGCTCGGCTTCCCGGCGCTCGCCACGAAGAACACGACCCGGATCGGCGGCACGGATCCGGTCGCCAACGCCGCCGCCGCGGCGCGAGCCGTGTACCCCGGCGGCGGGCAACGCCCACAGGCGGTGGTGCTCGCCCCCAGCGGCGACTGGCGGGCCGGGGTGGCGGCGGCGCCGCTCGTGGCGCGTCCGCTGCGGGCGCCCATCCTGCTGGCGGGCGCCGGGGGCCTGCCCGGCGCGAGCGCGGAGGCGCTGCTCGCGCTGCGACCGACCGGCGCGCCGGCGGCGGGGGGCGCGCAGCTGGTCCGGGTCGGGGATGTCGCGGACGCCCCGGAGCGGCTCAAGACCGTGCGGATCTCCGGGAGCGGACCGGCCGAGCTCGCGGCGGCCGTCGATCGCTTCCGCACCACCACGGCCGGCCGGCCGAGCGCGGCGGTCATGGTCGTCTCCCAGGACGCGCCGGCCTACGCGATGCCGGCCGCCGCGTGGGCAGCGAAGAGCGGGGACGCCATCCTCTACGTCACCCGCGACGCGGTCCCGGCGGCCACCGCGCGCGCCCTGCGCGCCCACGACCGGCCGCGGATCTACGTCCTGGGCCCCTCGACCACGGTCTCCGATCGGGTGACCCGCGCCCTCGGGCGCCTGGGCCCGGTGCGCCGGGTCCCGGGGCGCGACCCGGTGAGCGCGGCGATCGCCTTCGCCCGCTTCTCCGACGGCGCGTTCGGTTGGCGCGTGGTCGACCCCGGGCACGGGCTCTCGTTCGCGAACGCCGACGCGCCGCTCGACGCGGTGGCCGCCGCCCCGCTCGCCGGGGCGGGCACCTACGGCCCCCTGCTGCTGCTCGACCGCCCCGCGCCGGTGCCGCGCGCCGTCCAGTCCTACCTGCTCGACATCCAGCCGGGCTACACCGACGACCCGGTCCGCGGGGTCTACAATCACGGCTGGTTGATCGGCGACGAGCGGGCGATCTCGCTCGACTCCCAGTCGCTCATCGATCAGCTGCTCGAGATCGCCCCCGTGTCCGGCGGCAGCAGCCCCGCCCCATGAGCCAAGCCGAGAATCCCGAGCGCCTGCGGCCGGAGCACCGGGTCGGCGTGGAGGACGTGCGCGCCCTGACGGGCGCGTCCACGCCGCACTTCGCGCTGCAGATCCGCGCGCGCATCTCCCGCCTCGTCGCGGGCCTGCAGCCCGACGATCCCGCCCGCCTGGAAGGCGAGCGCGAGATCGCGCGGCTGGAGCGCCTCGGCTTCAGCGGCGAGGTGCGCGGGGAGCCGGCGGAGCCCGGGATGCGGCCGCTGGCCAGCGTCGACGACGCCGACCGCGGCTGAGCCCGGCCACGGCGGGTCCGCGCAGGCCGTCCCGCCGGACCGCCGCCGGCGCGCGTGCGGACGTTGTGCGTACGCGGGTCACCGAGCGCGCCGGAATGAGGTCTGGCTGGACGAGCCGGTGCCGCCCGGTCGACGAGCGCGGCCGCTACCCTGCGCTCCGTGCTCGACCGCGTCCTGCCGCTGATCGAGCCCGACGAGCGCCCGGCGGCGATCGACACCTCCCAGGGCTACCTCGATCTCCTCGGCGGCCTCGGCCCGGTCTCCACCGGCGCCACCCAGGACCTGATGCTCACCGGCCTGGTCCCGCGGATCTACGAGCGCTGGTGGCGCCCCGCGCTGGGGCGCATGGCCAAGGGCGTGCTCGGCCCGGGGATGGCCGACGAGCACCGGATCGCGCGGCTCCTGCTCGGCCTGGCGCCCGGGGACGGCGTGCTCGATGTGGCCTGCGGGCCGGGGAACTTCACCCGGTCGTTCGGCCGCACCGTCGGCGAGGGCGGACTCGCGGCCGGGATCGACGCCTCTCCCACGATGCTCGCGCGCGCGGTGCGCGACACCCCGCCCGGCGAGCACCCGGCAGTCGCCTACGTGCGCGGCGACGCCGTGCGCCTGCCGTTCCGCGCCGCGAGCTTCGACGCCGTCTGCTGCTTCGCGGCGCTCCACCTCTTCGCCCACCCCTTTGTCGCGCTCGACCACATGGCCCGCGTGCTCACCCCGGGCGGGCGCGTCGCGATCCTCACCTCGTGCCGCACCCGGTCGGCGCCGGCGCGGACGGTCGACGGCCTGCTCGGCTCCCGCGGCGGCATCCGCATGTTCGAGCCCGACGAGATCGTCGATGCGCTCGCCGCCCGGGGCTTTCTCGACATCCGCCGCCGGATCTCGGGCCTCACGCAGTTCGTCGGCGGCCGTCGGCCCCGTCCCTGACCCGAAGGGGAGCCTCGGCCTTCGCCGGCGCGCTGGCGCTCGGCGCCGCCGGCATCCTCGCGGGCGCCGCGCCACTGCCCACTGGGCCTCGCTCGATCGCCTCGGCGCCTTCGGCGATCGTCGAGCTCGTGCGGGCGATCGGGGCGTAGAGGGTCGATACCCCGGCTGCGCCCGGCCGCGCCCCGGGCATCGGCTAGGCTCGCCCGAGCGATGCGGATCGGCCTCTTCCTCGCCTACTGGCCGTGGTACTCCCTGGAGGAGCAGGTCGAGCTCGCCGTCCTCGGCGACGAGCTCGGGCTCGACTCGATCTGGATCTCGGAGGCGTGGGGCCAGGACGCCGTCTCGGTGCTCGGGCTGCTGGCCGGCAAGACGAAGCGGATCGCGCTCGGCTCCGGCCTCATGCAGATCCCGGCGCGCCAGCCCACGGCCACGGCGATGGCCGCGGCGACGCTCGACGTCATCTCCGGTGGCCGCTTCCGCCTCGGCCTCGGCTCTCGGGCCCGCAGGTCTCCGAGGGCTGGTACGGCGTGCCGTTCACCCACGGCCTCGGGCGCACGCGCGAGTACGTCGAGATCGTCCGGGCCGCGCTCGCGCGCGAGAGGCTCGAGCACGCCGGCCCCTACTGGACGCTGCCGCTCGGCCAGGGCGAGGGGCTCGGGCTCGGCAAGCCGCTCAAGCTGCTCGCCACCCCCGTCCAGAAGCGGATCCCGATCTACCTCGGAGCGATCGGGCCGAAGGCGGTCGAGCAGACGGGCGCGATCGCCGACGGCTGGCTCCCCTTCCTCTTCAACGTCGAGCAGCCGGAGGTCCTGCTCGACCCGCTCCGCGCCGGCGCCTCCCGCGCGGGTCGTGACGTCGCGGAGATCGACGTCGCACCGGTGGTCCCCGTGGCGGTGGCCGACACCGTCGCGGACGCGCGCGATCTCGTGCGGCCGTGGATCACGTTCTATCTCGGGGCGATGGGCGCGAAGGCCAAGAACTTCTACGTCGAGCTCGCCGACCGCTATGGGTTCGGCGACTCGGCACGTGCCTGCCAGGACGCCTTCCTGGCCGGCGACCGCCTCGACGCGGCCGCCGCGCTGAGCGACGAGCTGATCGACGCCGGCACGATCGCCACGACACCCGACCGTCTCCCCGAGCGCGTCGCGGCCTACGCGGCGGCCGGAGCGACGACGCTCGTCGTCGTGCCCAGCGGCGAGCGGGCGGACCTGGTCCGGGCGCTCGGGGAGCTCTCCCGAGCCGGGGCCGGTGTCGGCTAGCCGGCCGCCGGGCGCGGGCGGGCCCGAGCCGGGCGGCACCGGGCGTCCCGACGGCATCCCCGGCAGCGCGCTGGCCGGGCCGTTCGCGGTCGGCGAGTACGCCGCGCGGCTGCGCGATCGTGTGCGCGCGTTCACGCGCGTCCAGATCCACGGGGAGGTCTTCAACCTCGGCCGCAGCGCGAAGCGGGTCTACTTCGAGCTGCGCGACGGCGACGGCGCCATCCAGTGCGCGATGTGGCGCGACGACTTCGACCGGCTCGGGCTGCCCGAGGGGGCCGTGGCGGACGGGAGCCACGTCGTCGTGGCCGGCGGCCCGGACTACTACGCCGGCTCGCGCACGGCCTCCCCCGGGTTCTCGTTCCACGTCACCGCACTCCGGCTCGCCGGCGAGGGAGACCTGCTGGCCCAGCTCGCCCGGCTGCGCCGCACGCTCGACGCCGAGGGGCTCTTCCGGCCGCAGAAGGCGCTGCCCCGGCCGCTGCTGCCGCGCACGATCGGCGTGGTGACCGGCGAGCGCGGCAAGGCGCGCGACGACGTGCTCGCCGGGCTGCGCCGCCGGGGCTGGGCCGGCCGGCTCGTGTGGGGCTTCGCGCCGGTGCAGGACCGCCGCGCGGCGCCGGCGATCGCCACGGCCCTGCAGGATCTCGCCGCCTGTCCCGAGGTCGAGGTCGTGATCGTCGCCCGCGGCGGGGGATCGCTGGCCGACCTCTTCTGCTTCTGCGACGAGACGCTGTGCCGCACCGTGGCGCTGCTCCGCGTCCCGGTCATCGCCTCGGTCGGCCACCACACCGACCGGACGCTGATCGACGACGTCGCGGCCGTCAGCTGCTCGACGCCGACGCACGCGGCCGAGGCCGCGGTGGGACTCGACGTCCTCGCGGCCCGCGCGGAGCTGCGCGGGCACGCGGGCGCGCTGGCGCGCGGCGGCCGGGCCGCGACCGTCGGGCGGGCGCGCCATCTCGCGGCGCTCGCCCGGGCGCCGGGCCGTCACCTCGCCCGCCAGCGTGCCGGGCTCCACCAGTCGCTGCGCGAGATGCGCGCAGCCGGCCGGCGGCGCATCGAGGCCGAGCGCGACCTCCTCGACACCTGGCTGCTCGTGCACCGGCGCAAGGCGGCGGCGGCCGCCGCAGCCCGCGGTCGCGCCGCGGCGACGCTGCCCGCGGCCGGGCGCCGGGTCGGGCTCACCGCCGAGACGGCGCTCGTCCGCCGCCGCCGCGACGTCGACCGCCTCGCCCAGATCCTCGACGCCCACGATCCCCAGCGCACGCTCGAGCGCGGCTACGCGCGGGTCGAGGATCCTGACGGCTCGCCACTCGTCAGCGCGGCGGCGGCGAGGGGTCACGAGCGCTTCGCCGTGCGGTTCGCCGACGGGCGGGTTCCCGTGGTCCGCGAGGAGGGCGACGGCACGTCATGAGCGACGACGCGCCGGTCCCCGCGGACGAGCTCACCTATGAGACCGCCAGCGCCCGCATCGAGGCGATCATCGCCCGCCTCGACTCCGGCGATGCGGGCCTGCGCGAGACCCTCGAGCTCGTCGGCGAGGGCCGGACCCTCGTCGAGTTCTGCGCGGCGGAGCTCGACGCGGTCGGCCGCGGTCTGGAGGAGCTGCGGCTGGAGGAGCTCGTCGCGCGGCTCGAGGCGCGGCCGGGACGCGAGGAGCCGGGCGAGGGCCCCCCGGCCGCCGCCGAGCCCGACGTGCCCTTCTAGGTGCCCGGCGAGGTCGCGGTCCTCTACGACGAGGCGTGCGGCTTCTGCCGCTGGTCGGTCGGCGCGCTGCTGGCCTGGGACCGGGACCGGCGCCTGACGCCGGTCGCCATCCAATCGCCGGAGGGCGCGCGCCGGCTCGCCGCGCTCGAGCCGGCGCCGCGCCTGGCGAGCGCGCACGCCATCGGGCCCGACGGCGTCGTCCACAGCGGCGGCGACGCCCTGGCCGTCGTGGCCGCCGCCCTGCCGGCCGGGACGCCGCTGGCCGCGCTCGCCCGCCGCCTCCCCGGAGCGGCGCGGGCCGGCTACGGCTTCGTGGCCGGACGCCGCACGCGGCTCGGGCGCCTCGTCGGACCCGGGGCGCGGGCCGCGGCCGACCGCCGCATCGCCGCCCGGCAACCGAGGTAGTTGCGTCCGCAATCACTTTGCGCTAGCCTCAGGTCAGAGCCGCCGTCCCGCACCCGAAGGAGCCAGCATGCACCTCGAGGGCATCCACCACATCACCGCGATCACCGCCGACGCGCCGCGCAACGTCGACTTCTACGTCCGCGTGCTCGGCCAGCGGATGGTCAAGAAGACGATCAACCACGACCAGCCCGACGTCTACCACCTCTACTACGGGGACGAGCACGGCTCGCCGGGCAGCGCGATGACCTTCTTCGAGTTCCCCGACGCCGCGCCCGGTCGTGCCGGCGACGGCATGGTCCACACCGTGGCCTGGCGGGTGGGCGCGCCGGCCGCGCTGGACTTCTGGGCCGACCGGCTCGCCGCCGAGGGCGTCGCCGCCGAGCGGGAGGGCGACGTGCTGCGCTTCGCCGATCCCGAGGGCCTCGGGCTCGCGCTCGTCGCGCGCGAGGACGTGGCCGACCGCCCGCTCGCCGCGCTCGCGCCGGACGTTCCGGCGGAGCACGCGCTGCAGGGGTTCGACGGCGTCCGCGCCTACGCCTCCGACCCGGGCGCCAGCGCGGCGCTGCTCGAGACCGGGCTCGGGTTCACGGCCGCCGCCGGCGGCCACGAGGCGGCCGGGTCCGCCCGGCGCGGCGGCTACAGCTACGACCCCGCCCCCGCGGAGCGCGGCGTCCCGGGCGCCGGCACCGTCCACCACGTGGCCTGGGCGGCCGTGAACGACCCGGAGCTCGAGGCGTGGCGCGGGCGCGTCGCGGCCGAGGGCGCGCGCCCCACCCCGGTGATCGACCGGATCTACTTCCACTCGGTCTACTTCCGCGAGCCGAGCGGCGTGCTGTTCGAGCTGGCGACGCTCGAGCCGGGCTTCGCGGTGGACGAGCCGGGGGACGCGCTGGGCGAGACGCTCGTGCTCCCGCAGCGCTACGAGGCGATGCGCGAGACGCTGGAGCGCACCCTCACCCCGATCGTCAACCCGCGCGCCGGCGCGGCCCGCGGCTAGATGAGCGATCCGACGACCCGGCCGGCGCCGGAGCCCGCCGGCGCCGGGTCGATCGACGACCTCGTCCACGTCATCCGACCCGTGGCGGGGGCGCCGGAGGGGGCGCTGGTCCTGCTTCACGGCCGCGCGGCCGACGAGCACGACCTCGCGCCGCTGCTCGACGCGCTCGACCCGGAGCGCCGCCTCGTCGGCGTCACGCCCGGCGGCCCGCTCCGCCTGCCGCCCGGGGGACGCCACTGGTACGTGGTCCGGCGGGTCGGGTTCCCCGACCCGGCGACCTTCGGCCCGACCTACGCGCGCCTGAGCGGCTGGCTCGACGCGCTCCCGGATGCGCTCGGCGTCCCCATCGAACGCACCGTCCTCGGCGGGTTCTCCCAGGGGACGGTCATGTCGTACGCCCTCGGGCTCGGGGCCGGGCGCCCGGCGCCGGCGGGGATCGTCGCGCTGAGCGGCTTCCTCCCCGACGTCGAGGGGTTCACGCTCGACCTCGCCGCCCATCGGAAGGTGCCGGTCACGATCGCCCACGGGTCGCTCGATCGCGTCATCGACGTCGCGTTCGGGCGCGACGCGCGCGATCGGCTGGCCGCGGCCGGCCTCGACGTCGCCTACCGCGAGTCGCCGGTCCCCCACGGCATCGATCCTGCGGTCATTCCGGACCTCCGCGACTTCGTGCGCCGCGTCGTGCCGGCCGGGGCGACGACCTGTTCCGGCTAGGGTCGGGGCCATGGCCACCTACGACCTCCTCGCCGACCTTCCGCTCGAGATCGAGGAGTACACGCTCGAGGGGCTGAGCCGCGAGGTGTCGAGCGGCTTCCAGCGCAAGAGCACCCTGATCCACCTCCGCGGCGGCGGCGAGGAGGGCCTCGGCGAGGACGTCGTCTACGACGCCGAGGACCACGTCGCACTCCAGGCCGCCGGCCCGGTCCACGACCTCACGGGCCCGCGCACCCTCGGCGAGCTCTGCACGCTCACCGAGGAGCTCGACCTCTTCCCCACCAAGGAGCCTGAGCGCGGCGAGGTCTCGCGCCTCTACCGCCGCTGGGCGTTCCACTCCGCCGCGCTCGATCTCGCGCTCCGCCAGGCCGGCAAGCCCCTCCACGAGGTGCTCGGCCGCACGGCCGCGCCGGTGAGCTTCGTCGTGTCGCTGCGCCTCGGGGAGCCGGCGAGCCTCGACCCGCTGCGCCGCCGCCTCGACCCCTACCCGGCGCTGCGCTTCAAGCTCGATCCGACCGCGGACTGGGAGGAGGAGCTGATCGCCGCGCTCGTCGCCACCGGCGCGGTCGACTCGGTCGACTTCAAGGCCTTCTACAAGGGCACGGTGGTCGACCAGACCGCCGGGCCCGAGCTCTACCGGCGCGTGGCGGAAGCGTTCCCGGACGCATGGATCGAGGACCCGGGCATCGACGACCCCGAGGTCGACGCCGTGCTCGAGCCCCACCGCGACCGCATCACCTGGGACGCGCCGATCCACTCGGTCGCCGACATCGAGGCCCTGCCCTTCCCGCCGAAGATGGTGAACATCAAGCCTTCGCGTTTCGGCCCGCTGCGCGCGCTCTGCGCCGGCTACGACCACTGCGCGGCCCACGACATCCGCGCCTACGGCGGGGGCCAGTTCGAGCTCGGCGTCGGGCGCGGCCAGGCCCAGTATCTCGCCTCGCTGTTCCATCCCGACACGCCGAACGACATCGCCCCCGGCGGCTACAACGATCCCGAGCCGCCGCCCGGCCTGCCGAACAGCCCGCTCCCGCCCGCCCCGTCGCCGGTGGGCTTCCGCTGGGGGGGCTGAGGGGCGCCCCGCAGGGGCGAACCTGCGCGCCGCGCCGCCTCGGGTTGGTGTGCCGCCCCGTCTCGCCCGCCTGCCCGCGATCGCCGTCGCCGCCGTGCCGGGGCTCGAGGTGCGGGTGGCCGACACCCCGTTCGCCCGCCTGCGCGGCCTGGCGGGCCTCGCGCAGATGCCGGACGGCGTGGCCCTGCTGCTGCCCCGAACGCGCTCCGTCCACACGCTCGGGATGCGCTTCGCGCTCGACCTCGTGTGGCTCGACGAAGACGGGCACGTCGTGCGCATCGACCGCCACGTCCGGCCCGGGCGCCTGCGCTCCTCCCGCGCCGCGCGCTCCGTGCTCGAGCGCGCAGCGGGGTGAGGCCCGGCGTCCTCGTTCAGACCCGCTGGATGATCGTGCCCGTCCCGAGGCCGCCGCCGCAGCACATCGTCACGAGGCCGACCTCCTGGTCGGAGCGCTCGAGCTCGTGGAGCAGCGTCGTGATGAGCCGCGCGCCGGTCGAGCCGAGCGGGTGACCCAGCGCCATCGCGCCGCCGTTCACGTTCACGCGGTCCATGTCGGGGTCGAGCTCGCGCTTCCACGCCGCCACGACCGGGGCGAAGGCCTCGTTGATCTCCACGAGGTCGATGTCGCCGATCGCCATGTCGTTGCGCTCGAGCAGCTTGCGCGTCGCCGGGATCGGGCCCTCGAGCATCTTCACCGGATCGCAGCCGACGGTCGTCTGGTCGACGATCCGCGCCCGGGCCTTCAGGCCGTGGGCCTTCGCCGTCTCGGCGTCCATCAGCAGCACCGCCGCGGCGCCGTCGGAGATCTGCGACGAGTTCGCCGCGGTGATCTTGCCGTCGGGCTTGAACGCCGGCTTGAGCTGGGCCAGCGTCTCGAGGTTCGTGCCCGGCCGGATGCCCTGGTCGGTCACGTAGGTGTCGCCGTTGACCTGGAAGGGGACGATCTCGCGCTCGAAGCGCCCCTCCTCGGTCGCCTGGTGGGCGAGCCGGTGGGAGCGCACGGCGAGCTCGTCGAGCTCGGAGCGGGGGATCTCCCACTGGTCGGCGATCATCTCGGCGCCGAGCCCCTGCCCGACGATGTTGTAGCGCGCCATGAGCTCGGGCGTGAAGGCCATCCCGTAGTCCTGCTGTGTCTGCATCGCGTCGGCGAAGGAGATGTGGCCCATGTGCTCGACGCCGCAGCCGACGACGACGTCGTGGACGCCGGAGGCGATCTGGGCCGCGCCGAAGTTCACCGCCTGCTGGGCCGAGCCGCACTGGCGGTCGATCGTCGTGGCGGGCGTCTCGATAGGGAGGCCGGCCTCGAGCCAGGCGTTGCGCCCGACGTTGAGCCCCTGCTCGCCGAACTGCTGCACGCAGCCGGTGATGACGTCCTCGACCTCGCCGGCCTCGATGCCCGCCCGGTCGATGACCTCGGTCATGACCTTCCCGAGCAGCGCGTTGGGATGGACGTCCTTGTAGTAGCCCTTCTCCTTGTGGCCGCGCCCGATCGGCGTGCGTACGGCCTCGACGATGACGACCTCGCGGCCGTTCCCGTTCCTCATGGGTGGTGACCCTCCGGTGTTCGCTCTGGGCGGCGGATGCGGGGCCGCGCCGGAGTTCCGACGCGCCCGTCTGACGTACTGTACCGATTGACTGGCGAGTCAACCAAGAGGAGGCCGGGCGGTGGGAGAGCGGGTCGGAGTCGCGGGTTCCGGCGCCATCGCGTGCGGCTTGGCGGCCTCGGCGGCGGCCCACGGCGACGTGGTCCTGTGGGCGCGCTCGACCGCCTCGGCGGAGCGGGCGACGGACGCGATCGACCGGATCCGCGGCCGGATGGTGCACGGCGCCGCGGCGGGCGACGTGCACGTCCACACCGACCTCGACGCGCTCGGCTCCAGCACGCTCGTCATCGAGGGGATCGTCGAGGACCACGCGGCCAAGGCCCACCTGCTGGGCGAGCTCCACGGCCATCTCGACCCCGGCGCGCTGCTCGCCACGACGACCTCGTCGCTCTCCATCGAGGGCCTCGCCACGGCGAGCGGGCGGCCCCAGTGCTTCGCCGGCCTCCACGTGTTCAACCCCGTGGTGAAGATGGAACTCGTGGAGCTCGCCTTCCCCACCGCGGCGAGCGACGACACGCGCGCCCGCGTGCGCGAGCTGTGCGCGGCGCTGGGCAAGACGGCCGTCGAGGTGCCCGACGTGCCCGGCTTCGTCGTCAACCGGCTCCTCTTCCCGTTCCTGTTCTCCGCGGTCGCGCTCATGGAGGAGACCGGGATCGGGGCCGAGGACGTCGATCGCTGCGTGCGGCTCGGGGCCAACCATCCCCTCGGGCCGCTCGCGCTGCTCGACTTCGTCGGGCTCGACGTCGCCCTCGCGATCGGCGAGACCATCGGCGCGCCGGTGCCGGACCGGCTGCGCGAGCTGGTCGCCGACGGCGCGCTGGGCCGCAAGGCCGGCCGCGGGTTCCACCAGTACGGCTGACGACCGCCTCGTCACCCCGCGCACGCTCACGCAAAGTTCACGCCGCTTTTAAAGCCGCTTGAGGTTGGCCGCCGATACTCCCGTCGCGACGTACCTCACAGCAGCACCTCCTCCCAGAAGCACGAAGCCGGCCCTTTCGGGGGCCGGCTTCGGCTTTTCCGGGTGGTGGACCCGCCCCGATCCACCATCTCTCCTCCTCAACCGCCGGGCCATTCCAGAGCGCGGACGGTTGTGAGGCAGCGAACGCTAGCGCGTTTTCCCGCCTTGCGCCATTCGCCACTTGAAGTCGGTCTCGCGGGAGACGCTCCTCCGCGGGGCCGGCGGCACCGCGCCAGCTCCGGCGCTCACTCCTCGGCGACGCCCCGCTCCCGGATGCGGACCGCCTCGATGCGGTTGTCGCGCACCGATTCGACGCGGATCGAGTAGCCGTTCGCGCTCACGGTGTCGCCGCGGCGCGGCAGGCGCCCGAGCTGGGAGAAGACGAAGCCGCCGACCGAGTTGTAGGCGTCGCTGTCCACCGGGAGCCCGAGCCCGTGATCCTCGAGGTCGGAGACCGCCACCTCCCCGCGCACGTACCAGTCGCCGTTCGCGAGGCGCCGCACCGCGCCCCCCGCCGGATCGGTCTCGTCGTCGATCTCCCCCACCACCTCCTCGACGATGTCCTCGACCGAGACGATGCCCGCCGTGCGGCCGTACTCGTCGACCACGACCGCGAGCGAGGTGCGGCTGCGCTGGAGGTCCGCGAGCAGGTCGTCCAGCGGCTTGGTCTCCGGCACGATCGTCGCGTCGCGGATCGCCGGCTCGATCGTCGCGGCCGGCCCGTCGGTGAGGAGGATCTGCGCCAGCGAGTTCGCGTGGACGAAGCCACGCACCTTGTCGGGGTTGCCGCCCTCGGTGACCACGAGCCGGCTGTGGCCGCTCGACACGCAGCGGCGCAGCGCCGCCTCGACGTCCTCGGCCACGTCCACGCTCACCATCGCGGGGATCGGCGTCATCACCTGCCGGGCCTCCTGCTCGTGGAGGTGGAAGACCCCGGAGAGCATCCCCGCCTCGCCGTGGTCGAGCCGGCCGCCCTCGGCGGACTCCGTGATCAGGAGCTTGAGGTCCTCCGAGGTGCCGCCGGGGTCGCCGACCTCGCCGGCCTTCACCCCGAAGAGCCGGAGGATCGCGTTGGAGGTCGCGTCGAGCAGGCGGATGAACGGCCGGAACGTGCGCGAGAAGATGCGCAGCGGCCGCGCCACCCGGCGCGCCGTGCGCTCCGCGCGGGTGATCGCGAGGATCTTCGGGACCTGCTCCCCGAGCGTGATGTGCAGCGCCGTGGTGATGAGGTAGGCGATGACGATGCTGATCGCGACGGCCACGCCATGGGAGACGCTCCCCAGCAGCGGCTCGACCAGCGAGGCGATGGCCGGCTCGCCGAGGAAGCCGATGCCGATCGAGGCGAGCGTGATCCCGAGCTGCGCCGAGGCGAGGTACTCGGAGATGTCGTCGAGCTCGTCCAGCGCCTCCCGCGCGCCGGGCGCGTCCTGCTTGGCGAGCTGCTCCAGGCGCCCGCGCCGAGCCCGGACGAGGCCGAACTCCGCCGCCACGAAGAAGGCGTTCAGCGCGATCAGGACGGCGACTCCGGCGAGGAGGAGGACCGCGGTCACGAGCCGGGGGCCGCGCGCCCGGGCACGTGCCGGACGCTACTTCGGGGTGGGACGTCGTCGCTCATCCAGGCCGTCGGCGCGAACCGTAGCAGCGGCCCGGGCGGCGGCTCAGCGGATGCGCGCCGCCGGCGCGGCGGCGGCAAACACCTGCGGCGGCCCGTCGCGGTCGTCCTCCCACGCCGCGACGACCTGCGTGCCCGCGAGCGCGAGCGCGGGCCGCCACGCGTTCCATCCGCTCGCTCCGCCGTCGTCGACCCGAGCCGCCCGCCCGCCGCCGCGACCCGCTCGCACGCGCGCGATGCGGATGTCGCCGAGGCCGCGGACGTGGTCCTGCCAGGCGACGAGCGCGGCGCCGCGCGCCAGCGGGACGATCGCCGGGGAGAAGGTGTCCACCTGGCGCGCGCCGTGGGGATCCACCTGGCGGTGGGGACGACCGGGCGCGGCGATGTCGATGTCGTAGAGGCGCGAGGGACGCGACGCCGACGCGGAGTCCTTGCGGAAGTCGGTCCAGGCGACGAGGGGCCCGCGGTCGGTGAGCGCGGCCCGCGGAGTGTCGTCCAGCGACTCCACCGGGTCGGCGCTCCCCGGCTCGCGCGGCGCGTCGCTGACCTGCCGTGTGGCGCGCCACGTGCGCCCGGCGTCCGGCGAGACCCGCGCGTAGGCCCGCCAGTCGTAGGTGTGGAAGTCGACCCAGGCGGCGAGCACGGTCCGTCCCCGCACGGCGAGCGAGGGCGCCCACGCGTTCGCGAGCTTCGCGGCGAGGTCGACGGGCTTCCCGTCGTCCAGGCGCCGGTCGGAGAGGACCCGACGCCCGCGCAGGCGGGCGACGTGGAGGTGCGCCTGGGGCAGCGCGTCATCGGCCGAGCGCGCGCGCTCGTCGATCCAGGCCACGACCGCCTCGTCGCCGCCCAGCGCGGCGACCTTCGGCTGCCACTGGGCGGCGCCGCGCGGCGCGGCGCGCCCGACGGCGACCGGCGCGCCGAAGCTCCGGCCCCCGTCGCGCGAGCGTGCAAGGTAGACGCGCATCGTGCCGCTCGAGTCGTCCTGCCAGGCCACCCAGACCCGCCCGCCGGCCCCCGCGGCGACGCTCGGCCACCACTCGGTCGCGCGCCCCGGACGCCGACCCGTCGGGCGCGTGCGATAGCCCCAGTGGCGGCCGCCGTCGGCCGAGCGGACGAGGAAGACCTGCTCGCGCCCGCGCCGGCGCTCCTCGAACGCGGCCCAGGCCTGGCGCCCGCGCGCGGCGAGCGCGACGTTGCGCTGCGGCGCCGAGGACGGGGAGATCGGCCGGCTCGTCGTGAACGGCGTGGCCCCGCGCCTGCGCCGCGTCACCGGCCGGCGGCGGGGGGCGCGGCCGACCTCGACATCGTGCCAGACCACGTCCTCCACCTGCCCGCCGCGGCACGGGCCGGCAACCCGCGGGCTCGGGCAGGCGACGCTCGACGCCGGCCCGGCGGCGTCGCCGGCGAGCCCGAGCCGGCGACGGCGCGCGGCCATCGGCTCGGCCGGCGCCGCCGGGTCGGGCACGAGCCAGCGGGCCACCGCCGCGAACCCGGGCGCCGGGTCCTGCCCGACGAGGGCGCCGCGCGGACCGCCGCCGGGACCGCGGGGCTTGACCGCGATGTGGGACTGCGCGTCGGCGGGGAAGTCGTAGAGGTTGCCGGTCAGCTCCGGCAGCGCCATGGCCTCGATCGAGGGGTGGCGCAGCAGGTCGGAGTAGCCGGCGGCCTTCAGCACGTCGGGGGCCCAGGGTCCGCTGGGACTGACCGTGTCGCCGACGAAGAACTCCGGCTGGACGAGCAGATCGACCCGCTGCTGGTCGAGCTTCTGGACCACGTCGGGCATCCAGGCGTCCTTGCTCGTCACGAAGCCGAGTCGCCCGACCGGCGTGCGCACCACCCGGAGGCCGGACACCGCGCCCGGAACGAGGTCGAGCCCGGCCCCCGGGAGCTCGATCGGCGTAAGGTAGCTCTTGACCTGGCGCGAGATCAGGCGGCCGTCCGGCGCGAAGACGAGCGCCATGTTCACCGGCTCGGGCGTCGTGGCCTCGTAGACGTAGTCGCGGGTCGGCTCGTCGGGGTCGCGCAGCCGGGCGACCTTCGCCGGGTCCTCCTCGTCGCAGCGGGTGGCGCCCGGCGGCGGCGTGAAGGTCGCCCGCCTCGTGCAGACGATCTTCCAGCTGCGGGCCATGTCCACGCCGGCCTCGAGGTAGACGCCGTAGCGCCGCGCCAGCTCCGCGTAGGTCTCCACCGCGACGCGGCCGAACGTGTCGGTCAGCGCGACCGCGAGCTGCCGCACCGGGCGGGCGCCGAGCCCCGGGAACCGGGCGGCGTAGTAGGCCGCCGGGTCGGCGTAGGTGCCGAGCAGCGAGGCGACGCTCGAGACCAGGCCGGTGGCGGCGCGCGCCCCGGCGCCGCGGCTGCCGGTGAACGCCGCCGGCAGCCCGACGTCCTCGGGCAGGACGACGAGGTCGCGCGCGGTCGAGACCGGCCGCCGCGGGTCGCGCGGGCCGAGGAGGTGGCTCGCGACGTCGTCGGCGCCGTCCTGGACGACCGGAGCGCCGGCGGTCCGCAGCGACCGGTCGGCCAGCGCGAAGAGCTTCTCGCGGTAGGTCGCGCGGCTCACGACCCAGTCGAGCGAGAACGTTGGCCCGACGGCGAACACGCGCACGGTCCGCGCGCCGGCGGCGCCCGGCAGCAGCGCGGTCGCCGCGAGGGCGAGCAGCGCGGCAGCGAGGAGGCGACGCGGCCGGCTCACCCGGCGAGGGCGTCGAAACGGCTCGCCGTCTCGAAGTCGATCGCGGTGAGCCCGCCGGCGGAGTGATTGGTCATGGTCAGGCGCACCTTGTTCCACCCGTGGACGAGGATGTCGGGGTGATGGTTTACCGCCTCCGCCGCCTCGGCGACGCGGTTCACGAAGGCCAGCGCCGCCGCGAAGTCCGGAAACGTCCACTCGCGGACGATCGCATCGCCCTCGCGCTCCCACGCGCTGACGCGCACGCGATCGGCGATCTCGCCCTCGCTCAGCCGTGACATATCGTTGCCCGCGTGCGCATCGTCAGCCTCGTCCCGTCCGCCACCGAGACGCTCTTCGCGCTCGGGCTCGACGGCGAGCTTATCGCCGTCACGCACGAGTGCGACCACCCCGCGGCGGCCCGCGAGCTGCCGCGCGCCACGCGCGACGTCCTCCCCGCCGGGCTCTCCTCGCGCGAGATCGACGCGGCGGTGAAGGAGCGCACCCAGGCCGGCGAGGCGATCTACGCGCTCGACGCCGACCTGCTGCTCGACCTGCGCCCGGATCTCATCGTGACCCAGGAGCTGTGCCCGGTCTGCGCCGTCTCGACCGACGCCGTCCGCGCGATCGCCGAGGAGATCGACCCCGCCCCGGCGCTCGTCACGCTCGACCCGACGACGCTCGGGGAGGTCCTCGGCGACGTCCGCACGCTCGCGCTGGCGGCCGGCCGCCCGGAGGCGGGCGTCGCGCTGGTCGAGGCGTGCGCGGAGCGCGTCGACGCGGTCCGGCTCGCCGTCGACGGGGCCCGGCGGCCCCGAATCGCCGCGCTCGAGTGGCTCGACCCGATCTTCGTCGCCGGGCACTGGACCCCGCAGCTCATCGAGTACGCCGGCGGCGAGGACGTCCTCGGCCTGCCGGGGGAACGGTCCGAGGAGCGCACGTGGGACGAGGTGGCGGCCGCCGCGCCGGACATCGTCCTCGTCATGCCATGCGGCTACGACGCGCCCCGCGCGCTGGCCGAGGCCGAGACCTACCGCGACCGGCTGGCCTCGCTCGGCGCCGGCGAGGTCCTGGCCGTCGACGCGGCCGCCTGGTTCTCCCGCCCCGGCCCGCGCCTGGTCGACGGCCTCGAGGTCCTCGCCCATGCGCTTCATCCGGACCGCGTCCCGCCCGGGCCGGGCGAGGCGCTGCGGGTGACGGCGTAGCCGCGGCGGCGCGCGGCGCTCAGCCCTGCAACAGGCCGGACCCGCCGGCCACCGCCACCGAGGCGAGCACCGCCGCGACCCCGATGGCCAGGCACGCCGCCGTGGCCAGCGCCTGATGACCGCGCTCGGCCGCGCGATCGATGATCGCGCCCGCCGCGAAGCCGCCGACGACGCCCCCGACGTGGCCGCCGATGGCGATGCCGGGGATGGCGAAGGTCAGCACGAGGTTGATCGCCAGCGTCGGCCCCAGGCCCGAGCGCCAGATGTCGATTCCGCGGGAGCGCCCCATGACGATCGCCGCCCCGAGCAGCCCGAAGGCCGCGCCCGACGCGCCGACGGTCCGCACGTCCGGCGACAGGATCAGGGCGCCGAGCGAGCCGCAGAGCAGGCAGGTGACGTAGAGGAGCAGGAAGCGCCAGCGGCCGAGGACGGGCTCGAGCATCGAGCCGAGCACGAAGATGAAGTACATGTTGAACAGCAGGTGCAGGATCCCGGCGTGGAGGAAGGCGGAGCTCACCAGCCGGTAGTACTCGTGCTGGTTCGCGATCGCCGGGCCGTAGAGCGCGCCGTCGTTGATCGCGCTGCCCCCGACCCCGCGGGCGAGTCCGCCGCCCGCCACGGTCGAGGCGACGAAGGCGAGCACGTTCAGCCCGATGAGCGCGTAGGTCACCGTCGGCCGCCCGCTGAGGTTCGCCACGGTGCGTACCGGGGTGCGCTCGCGGGCGCACTCGGGGCAGCGCATCCCGACGGGCGTCGGGGTCATGCAGTCGGGGCAGATCGCCCGCCCGCACGAGGAGCAGGAGACCCGCGTCTCGCGGTTCGGGTGGCGGTAGCAGGTCTCGGGCATCGGGCCGGCTGACGCTAGCACCAGCGGTCGGGCCGGCCGGTCGCTGCCAGGTCGCCGAGATCGATCTCAGTCCCGCCCAGCGGGATCAGGATCGATCTCGGAGTCCGGCGTCGATCCCGGCGTCGTAGACCGCGTCCAACGGGGTCCCCGGTCAGGCGAGCGAGGCGACGACGATCGGCGCGGTGGACGGCAGGCCGGTGCGCGTGCCGCCGCGCGGCTCGGGCGTGACGAGCACCTTCTGGACCGCCGCCGCGTCGCCGGGGACCTCGACCGTCGCCGTGCCGTCCTTGCCGGTCGTGAACAGCGCGGTGGTCGGGATCGGGTTCCCGTTCGCGCGCCGCGTCACCCACACCTGGTACTCGCGCCCGGGGGCCGGGCGCTTGAAGCCGGCCACCTTCAGCGTGGCCCGCCCGCCGTCGACGACGACCCGTGCGCTGGCGTCCGGACCGGCCGGCGGGGTGACCATCGCGGCCACGGTGCGCCCGGCGGACGCTCCCCCGCCACCGCTGTCGGTGATCGCGCCCACCGCGAACCCGCCGGCGGCGGCGACGGCGATCACGCCCGCCGCGACGCCCGCGGCGAGACCGGGGCGGGCGAACAGCCGGCTGAAGAGGCCCGGAGTCCGGCGCGGCGCCGGCGGCCGGTCGGCGTCGGCGCCCGCGGCGGCGAGCAGCTCGGCCTCGGCGTGGACCACCGACATGATCCGGTCGCGCAGCTCCGGCGGCGGATCCACGGGCGTGGCGGCGTTCGGGAGGATGTCCACGACCTTGCCCAGGGCCTCGGCCTCCATGCGGCAGGCCTGGCAGGTCGCGAGGTGCGCCTCGAAGCGGGCGCGGCCGGAATCGTCCAGGGCGCCGAGCAGGTAGGCGCCGACGTCGTCGCAGACGTCGGCGGGCGGACGCTGGCTCACGTCGACACCCCCGCGGCCTCGGCGGAGCCGCGGAGCTTCTGCAGCCCCAGCCGCATCCGGCCCTTGACGGTTCCCACCGGCATCTCGAGCATCCCGGCGATCTCCGTATGGGTGAATCCGCCGAAGTAGGCGAGCTCGATCACCTTGCGCTGCTCGGCCGGCAGGTCCTCGAGCATGCCCCGCACCGCGCGGGCCTCGTCGCGCCGGGCCACCTCGGCGTCGGTCCGGTCGCCGGACTCGAAGCGCTCCTCGATGCCCTCGTCGCTCGCCCGGATCCGGTCGCGGACCACGGCGCGGCGCAGTGCGTCGATCGCGCGGTTGTGGACGATGCCGAGCACCCAGGTACGCACGCTTCCACGCATGCGGTCGTATCGACCGCCGCTGCGCCAGATGTTGAGAAACGCCTCCTGGACGACGTCCTCGGCCTGCGCCCGGGCGCCGCACATCCGGTAGGCGAGGGAGAAGGCACTGCCGGAGTGGCGGTCGTAGACGACCTCGAAGGCCCGCGCGTCACCCTTCTGCACGAGCTGCATGAGCTCCTCGTCGGCGAGCCGCTCGAGGCCGCCCGGGTCGCTGCCGGTCCGCCGAGTCATCGAGTCGTATAACGCCGCCGATCCACGCGCGGATCAGCCGTCGCGGCTCACCAGCCCCGACGGCTGTCTCGCAGCAGCTTCCCCGCCTCGTCGGCCACCTCGCGCAAAGCCCGCTCGGCGGCGCCCGCCCCGACGCTGACCGCGGCGGCCGCGGCCGGGCGCGCCCAGTTGCGCGGGTCGCGCATCGCCGCCAGCTCCCACGACTCGAGCTCCTCGGCCGCCGCCTCGGTGAGCTGGACAAGATGGTCCTCGAGGCGCTGGGCGAGGTCCTCGGGCGGCTCGACCGGGGCGAGCGCGCGGCGCAGGAGATCCTCGAAGTCGGCGGTGGTCTCGCGGCTGCTCATGCCGCCTTCTCCTCGACGATGCCCTCGAGCTGGCGGATCGCGCGGTGGATCAGCACCTTCGTCGCGCCGTCGGAGCGGCCGAGAGCGCGCGCGATCTCCCGGTTGTCCATGTCGAGCGCGAAGCGCATGATCAGCGCCTCACGCCGATCGTTGGGCAGCTGCTGGACGCCGGCGAGCACGTTGCGGAGCTCCTCGCGGCCCTCGACGAGCGATTCCGTGGTGTGCAGCTCGCCGATCGTGCCCGCGTCCTCGAGGTTCGTCTGCGGCTTCCGGGCGCGGTCGCGGTAGTAGTTCGCCGCCAGGTTGTGGGCGATGCGGATGAGCCACGGCCGCAGCGGGCGCCCGTTCGACTCCCGCTGAGCCCGGGCGAAGTGGCGGTAGGCCTGGAGGAACGTCTGCTCGGTGAGGTCCTCGGCGTCGTGGTGGTTGCCGACGCGGTAGTAGGAGTAGCTGTAGACGTCGCGCAGGTGCGCGCGGTACAAGTCGGAGAAGTCGCGGTCGAGCTCCGCCTTTGCCTCGGGTGCCAGATCCTCCACCGCACGGCAGCCTACCCCTAGGCCGCCGCGCGAACCCGGCTGCGACCGCGGGCGGGACGGGTGATCCCCGCCGCCCACTCGTCCGCCTCGACGCGGCCGGCGACGAGGTCGGCCAGGCCGATGACGGCCGGCGCGGGAAGCTCGGCCTCGGCGAGCAGGCCGGCGAGCAGCGGCACGGCGTCGAGCGCCTCGGCGGCCGGGCGATCGGCGGCGAGGACGGTGGCGACGAGATCTCCGGTCCCGGCGAGCCCGGCGAACGTCTCCGGCCGCCCGCCGCAGGCGCGGCTGTAGGCCGCGAGCTCGGAGAAGACCTTCCCTGCCGCCGCACCCGCGGCGTTCGGGCCGGTGGGGGCCGCCGCGGCCGCGGCGAGGCTCGCGGCGCTGCTCGCCACCCCGGCGAGCTCGACCCCGACGAGGTCGCTCGTCTCGTGGACGTCGCAGCCGGCCGCGGCCAGGACGTCGGCGAAGCGGCGGACGGCCGTCCGGTCCTCGCCGGCGAGGACGAGCGAGGCGCCGTGGCCGAGGAGGTCGGCGGGTTGGGCGGGACCGGCCAGCGCGAGTGTCGCGGCGCCGGGCAGCCGCTCGGCGACGGCCGCCGAGGGCCGCGTGCCGTGCGGCGCCACGAGGCCCTGCGCGGTGGCGAGCACCGCCAGGTCGGGCCGCGCTCGCGGCGCGTGCTCGGCGAGGGCAGCCGGGAGCTCGCGGCTCGGGACCGCGAGGACGAGGAGGTCGGCGGCGGCGAGGTCGAGCTCGGCGGCGAGGACGACGTCGAGGTCGTGCGGGAGGGGCACCCCCGGCAGCCGCGCCGTGTTCTCCCCGGCGGCGGAGAGGGCCGCCGCCTGTTCGGCGGTGCGGCAGCCGAGCTGGACGCGCAGGCCCGCGCGCGCGAGCGCGACGGCCAGGCCGGTCCCCAGGGCGCCGGCGCCCACCACCGCGGCGCGCCGGTGCGGGGTGACCCCACCGAGCCACTCCCACTGGAGCTCGACGCACGGCCAGATCCGGTCGGTGACGGCCTGCGCGAGTTGGGGCGAGGCCGCCTCCACCTGCGGGAAGGTGAGTGGGCGGCCGACGCGGATGCGGACCTTGTGCGGCCGGATGCGCCAGCCGCGGTGCACCGCCTCGCTCCCGATGACCGACACCGGGACCACGGGCGCGCCGGTCTCGAGCGCGAGGCGCCCGACCCCGCGCCGGGCGGCACGCAGCGGGCCGGGCCGAACGCGCGTGCCCTCGGGGAAGATCACCACGCAGTCGCCGCGGTCGAGGATCGCCTTCGCCGTCGCGACCATGTCGCCGTCGCCGGTCCCGCGGGCGACGGGGAACGCGCCGAGCGAGCCGAGGAACCAGCCGACCATCCGATGGCGGAAGAGCTCCTCCTTGGCCACGTAGTAGACCGGGCGGCGCAGGCACGAGCCGATCACGAACGGGTCGAGGAAGGACCGGTGGTTGGCCGCGAGGATCACGGGGCCGTCCTGCGGGATGTGCTCGCGCCCGATCCGGCTGAGGCGGAAGTACAGGTGGAAGAAGGGCTGGAAGACCGCGCGGACGAGCCAGTAGAGGATCGGGTTCACTCCGCGCTCGCGGGCGCGGCGATGGTGCACGGCGAGGTCCATGCCCGGAGTACCCACGGCTCGCGCGCGCGTTACAGTGCGACGGACCGATGGCTCTGGACGGGACGAGAACGCTGCGCGGGGCGTTGGCCGGCGCGGCCGCCGCGACGGCGTGGATCGCGGTGCAGCCGCTCGACAAGCGTCTGTTCGCGAGCCGCTACGACGACGTCGAGCTCCTCGGCAAGCTCGCCACGCGCGGGCCGGCCTGGCCCGCGGCGGGGACGGCGATCCACCTCGGCAACGGGGCGCTCTTCGGCGCCGTGTACGCGAACGTCGCGCCGCTGATGCCGGTCCCGCCGGCCGCCCGCGGTCCGCTCTTCGCGCTCGCCGAGCACGTCGCGCTGTGGCCCGCCGGCCGGCTGTCCGATGCGTTCCACCCCGCGCGCGAGGAGTTGCCCGTGCTCACCGGCAACGCCCGGGCGTGGGCGCAGGCGGCGTTCCGCCACGCGC
The DNA here is from genome assembly GCA_038251325.1 of Solirubrobacterales bacterium. Classification (GTDB taxonomy): domain Bacteria; phylum Actinomycetota; class Thermoleophilia; order Solirubrobacterales; family Solirubrobacteraceae; genus JBBSBL01. The sequence goes on from JBBSBL010000007.1 coordinate 46,159, forward strand.
TCTTCGGGTTCGTCCTCGGCGAGCTCGAGCGCCGGCTGAACGACGAGCCCGAGCCCGAGCTGCCGGACGTCGAGGCGCCGTACTCCTCCAACGGGCACGGCAGCCTCGAGCACGCGGTCTCCGCCGAGCCGACCGCGTAGCCGGCTCCCGACCCGGTCTCGCCGACGGTGAGCGCCCGCGTCCTCATCACCGGCGCGTCCGGGTTTCTCGGCGGCCACCTCGCGCGAGCGTGCGCGGCGGGCGGCGACGCGGTCGTGGGGCTCTCCCGCTCGGGCCGTGTCCCGGCGGACGGCGGCGCGGGCATGGCGGTCGATCTACTCGACGCGGGCGCGGCGCGGGCCGCCGTCCGCGACGCCCGCCCCGACGTGGTCCACCACCTTGCCGCGCTCGCCTCGACGGGGCGCTCGTGGGAGGACCCCGAGCGCTGCCTGGCCGACAACCTGCGCTCGACCTGGAGCCTCCTCGACGCGGTGCGCGCGGAGGCGCCCGGCGCGCGCGTGCTGATCGCCGCCTCGGGCGAGGGCTACGGGCCGCCGGCGCGGCTGCCGGTGGACGAGTCGGCGCCGTTGCGGCCCCAGTCCCCGTACGCCGTCGCCAAGGTGACGAGCGACCTGCTCGGCGGTTTCTTCGCCGACGCGCACGGCCTGAGCGTGGTACGCGCCCGCGCCTTCAACTCGGCGGGACCGGGCCAGCCCGACACCTTCCTCGTCGGCTCGCTGACCCGGCAGGCGGCGGCGGGGGTCCTGGCCGGCGACGACCCCGTGCGGGTCTCCGGCGGCGCGCCGGACGTGCGGCGCGACTTCACCGACGTGCGCGACGTCGTCCGGGCCTTCCGGGCCCTCGCCGGCGGCGGGGTCGAGCCCGGCGCCTACAACGTGGCGAGCGGCCGGCCGGCGAGCGCGCGCGACGTCGCGTCGGTCCTCGAGGAGCTCGTCGCCCCGGCGCGACTCGTTCACGACGTCGACCCGGCGCTGGTGCGTCCGCACGAGACGCCCGAGGTCGTCGGGTCCGCCGAGCGGCTGCACGCGGCCACTGGCTGGGCACCGGAGATCCCCTTCGAGCAGACGGTCGCCGACGGCTTCGCCTGGTGGCGGGAGCGCCTGGGGTCGGAGTAGGGGCTCGGCGACCCGTCGTCCCGGGACGGGTTTCTTCGTTCCGTCCCGGCTGGGACACCTCCTGCGTGCCCCAGCCGGGACAGGTTGGACCGAGCCCCCCACTCCCGCGCGCGACGCGCGGTTTCGCAGTCGCCGACGTAGACTCGTCGCCGGCGCCGGAGTAGCTCAGCTGGCCAGAGCAGCCGCCTTGTAAGCGGCAGGTCGCGGGTTCGAATCCCGCCTCCGGCTCTCTTCTCTCTCTCTCACTTGTCTCTGTCTGGCTGACTCCGCAGTATCCCGACGGAGTCCAACTGGACCCGTTCCGCGGCTGAAGGATCGCCGACCACGTCACGGACCGCCGCGGCCACACGGTCGTACAGCTGCGGCACGACCTCACTGACGCCGCGGCCGCGAATGTGGCCCGATGCGGGCGGTGCCGCGACGCAACCTCGCCACCGGCCCGACGCTACTACCGTTCCCTTCTCCACCGTGAGCACCACGTGGTCCGGCGCGACGATCCTCCCGGCGCGTGCCCGCGGCTCCGTGCGGGCCGCGACGCCCTCATCCCGCGAACCGCTCCGCGTTCTCCCCCAGCCACTGCTCGACGGTTACCGGCGCCTCGCCGGTAAGCGCCGCGTAGTCGCCGGTCACGAGATCGGCGTCGCCGCGGCGGAAGGCGCGCATGTGGAGGATCACGCCCATCTCCGCCTGCTCGCGGGTCATGCCCTGCTGGGTGAGCAGCCCGGCGAAGTCGTCCTCGGGGAGATCGTTGTAGGCCAGCGGCCGCCCGAACGCCGCGGTCATGCGCTCGGCCACCTCCGCGAGGCTCAGCGCCTCCGGGCCCGTGATCGCGTACTCCCGCCCGGCGTGGCCGTCGGTGGTCAGCACGACGGCGCCCGCGCGCCCGCCGTCGTCGGCGGCGACGAACGCCGCCCGGCCCTCCCCGGCGCAGCCCCACATGGCGCCGGTCGCCGCGATCGCTCCCGCCTGACCGAGGAAGTTCGTCTCCATCACCGTCTGGGGCGAGAGCAGCGTCCACTCCAGGCCGGAGGAGCGCAGCGCGTCGATGCCCTGCCGATGGAGCGCGTCGAGGGCGTCGCCCCGGTGGCGCACCGCGCCGTAGAGCTTCACGACGTGCCGCACCCCGGCCTCCCGCGCGGCGGCGACGAACGCCGTCTCGCGCGCGGCGATTCGCTCGTCCATCGGCGTCACGAGGAAGGCCCGCTCGACGCCCGCCAACGCCGCCGCGACGGTCTCCGGGCGGTCCAGGTCGCCTACGGCGAGCTCGATCCCGGCCTCGGCGAGGCCCTCGGCCTTCGCCCGGTCGCGCACGAGCACGCGGACCTGCGCGCCGCGGGCCCGCGCCTGGCGCGCGACCCGCGAGCCGAACATCCCGGTCGCGCCGGTGACGAGGATCATCGGCCGAGCAGCCTACCCGCGTACCCTCTGGTGGTGAGCCTCGCCGCCTACGCCGCCCTCTTCGCGCTCGCCGCGGTGAGCTGGATCGGAGTGCCCGGCACTGGCGAGTCGGCGCTCATCGCGGCCGGCATCGTGGCCAGCCGCGAGGACGTGGTGCTCCCGCCCGTGCTCCTCTGCGCGCTCGCGGGCGGGATCATCGGCGGCCAGCTCGGCTACCTCATCGGCCGGCGCGGTGGCCGGCGCGTGCTCGCCGCGGACGGGCCGCTGGCCGGGCAGCGGCGCGCCGCCCTGCGGCGCGGCGAGGCGCTCTTTGCCAGCCATCGGCGGATCGCGGCGCTCCTGGCCCCGACGTGGGTCTCGGGCGTGACCCGTCTGCCCTGGCAGACCTTCGTCATCTGGAACGCGGTCTCCGCCGCGACCTGGGCGCTCGTCGTCGGGCTCGGCGCCTTCTTCCTCGGCCCGCGCATCCAGGACGTGCTCGACACCTTCGACGACTCGAGCGCGCTGATCGTCGCCGGCGGGGTGGCCACCGCGCTCGCCGTCTGGGTCTGGCGCCACGCCCGGCGCCGTGCGCCGAGCGCCGCGGAGTGAGCGGCCGCCGGCGAGCTACTCGAGGTAGCCCTCGTCGCGGAGCCGGTTGTTCTCCTGCCGCTCCGCGGCGGCCTGCGCCGCGCTGTAGGCGATCAGCGCGTTGGCGATCAGCCCGATCCCGAGGAAGGTCACGAGCAGCCCGAAGCTGAAGTCGAAGGCGATACTGGCGAGCATGCGCCGGGAACCCTACCCCCCGGGCCGACGGCCCGCACGCCCGATCCGATGACCGGGGGCGACGGAACCCGTGACCGCCTCGGCCGCTACCGCGGCAAGCGCGACCTCGCCGCCACGCCCGAGCCCTCCGGCGAGGAGCGGCTCGACGCGCACGACGGCGCCGCGCCGCGGTTCGTCATCCAGCAACACGACGCCACGCGCCTGCACTGGGACCTCCGCCTGGAGCGCGACGGCGTCCTCGCCTCGTGGGCGATCCCCAACGGGATCCCGCCGGACCCGAAGCACAACCGCAAGGCGGTCCGGACCGAGGACCATCCGCTCTCCTACCTCGAGTTCGCCGGCGAGATCCCCCGGGGCCAGTACGGCGCCGGCACGATGACGATCTGGGACCGGGGCACCTACGGGCTCGTGAAGTGGACCGACGAGAAGGTCGAGGTCGATCTCGCGGGCGAGCGCGTGCAGGGGCGCTACGGGCTCTTCCACACCGGCCCCGAGCCCGGCGACTGGATGATCCACCGGATGTCCCCGGCGGCGGACCCCGACCGCGAGGAGCTCCCGCGCGACCTCCTGCCGATGCTGGCCACCGGGGCGGCGCGCCCACCGGCCGGGGAGGGGTGGGCCTATGAGGTCAAGTGGGACGGGATCCGGGCCCTCGCGGGCTCCGAGCCGGGGCGGCTGCGCCTCTGGAGCCGGAACCTCATCGACCTCACCCCGCGCTACCCCGAGCTGCGCGCCCTCGGCCGGGCACTCGGCGCCCGCGAGGCGCTGCTCGACGGCGAGATCGTCGCCTTCGACGAGGAGGGCAAGCCGAGCTTCGAGCGCCTCCAGTCGCGGATGAACCTCGCCGGCGAGGCGGCGATCAAGCGCGCGGCGGCCGCGGTGCCGGTGGTCTACGCGATCTTCGACGTGCTCCACCTCGACGGCCGCCCGTGGCTCCGCGCTCCGTGGAGCGAGCGGCGCGCGGCGCTCGAAGCGCTCGGCCTGGACGGGCCGGCGTGGCGGACGCCGGCGACCCATGACGACGGGGTCGCGCTGTTCGCCGCCACGGCGCGCCACGGGCTCGAGGGCGTCGTGGCCAAGCGCCGCGACGCGCCGTACGAGCCGGGACGGCGGAGCCGCGCCTGGGTCAAGGCGCGCCACCGCCACAGCGAGGAGCTGCTGGTCGGGGGCTGGACCGCGGGCGAGGGGCGCCGGAGCGAGACGATGGGCGCGCTGCTCGTCGGCCGTCGCGACGAGGCCGGCGAGCTGGTCTACGCCGGGCGCGTGGGCTCCGGGCTCGACGAGCGCGTGCTGGCCGAGCTCGGCCGCCGGCTGGCGAGCCTGGAGCGGACGGACTCCCCGTTCACCGCCGGCCCCGCAGCGCCGAAGCGCGCGCGGTGGGCGGACCCGGAGATCGCGATCGAGGTCGAGTTCAGCGAGCGCACGCGCGAGGGCCTCCTGCGCCAGCCGACCTTCAAGGCGCTGCGCGACCCCGCCTTCCCGCCACCGCCCGATCGCGAGGGCGGCGCGGAGGCCGAGGTCGAGGGCCGTGCGCTCCGCCTCTCGAACCTCGCCAAGGTGATCTACCCGGCCACCGGGTTCACCAAGGGCGAGCTCATCGGGTTCTACCGGGGGATCGCTCCCGCGCTCCTCCCCCACCTCGACGACCGCCCCCTGACGCTCAAGCGCTACCCCGACGGCGTCGAGGGCAAGTTCTTCTACGAGAAGCAGCGCCCGAGCCACGCGCCCGACTGGGTGCGCTCCGTCCGCGTGGACTCCGGGCGGCGCGGCCACGTCGACTACGTCATCGCCGATGACCTCCCGACGCTCGTCTGGCTGGCGAACCTCGCCGACCTCGAGCTCCACCCCTCGCTCTCGCGCGCCTCCGACCTCGACCACCCGACGGTGGTGGCCTTCGACCTCGACCCCGGCGCGCCCGCGGGCCTCGTCGAGTGCTGCGAGGTCGCGCTCGTGCTGCGCGGCCTCTTCGCCCGGCTCGGGCTGGAGTGCCGCGCCAAGACCTCCGGGTCCAAGGGGCTGCAGGTCTACCTGCCGCTGAACCGCGGCGAGGCGACCTACGCGGAGACCAAGCCGTTCGCCCGCACGATCGCGGAGACGCTCGAGGGACGGATGCCGGACCTCGTCGTCTCCCGGATGACCAAGGCGCGGCGGAGCGGCCGGGTGCTCGTCGACTGGAGCCAGAACGACGTCTACAAGACGACGGTGAGCGTCTACTCCCTGCGCGCGCGCGAGCGGCCGACGGTGTCCACGCCGGTGAGCTGGGAGGAGGTCGAGGCCTGCCGCGAGGACGGCGATCGCGAGCTTCTGGTGTTCGGACCCGCCGCGGTGCTCGACCGCGTCGCGGACCGGGGCGATGAGTTCGCCCCGGTGCTGAGCCTCCGCCAGGCGCTCCCGGCCCTGTAGCTAGAGCACGACGTTGCGCGCCGCGAGGTGCGTGCCGACCTTGCGCTTCACGCGCTGGAGCGCGTTGTCGACCGTCTTGGTGTCGCACTCCAGGCGCCCGCCGATCTCCTCGTAGGAGCGCCCGTCGAGGTAGAGCGAGAGCGTCCGCGACTCCAGATCGGAGAGCACGGTGGAGAGGCACGCGACCAGCGCCGTCAGCTCCTCGGAGGAGATGACCTGGTTCACCGGGTCGTTGACCGAAGGGCCCGGGAGCACCTCGTCGAGCGTCGGCTCCCCGTCGCCGGCGGAGTGCGCCGGCGTGGAGGAGAACGACACGTACTGGTTCAGCGGGACGTGCTTGTTGCGCGTCGCGGTCTTGACCGCGGTGATGATCTGCCGCGTGATGCAGAGCTCCGCGAAGTTGCGGAAGCTCGACTCCCGGTCGGTGCGGTAGTCCCGCACCGCCTTGTAGAGCCCGACCAGCCCCTCCTGGATCAGGTCGTCGGCGTCGCCGCCGGCGAGGAAGTACGAGGACGCCTTCAGGCGGACGAAGCCGTGGTAGCGGCGGATGATCTGGTCGTACGCCTCGACGCTCCCCTGCTTGGCGAGCGCGATGAGATACCCCTCATCGACCTGAGGTCGAGAGTGAGCCTGCTGAGAGATCCTGGCCACGAGCGAACCTTTCCCGCCGCCCGGACGAGCCGGTGGCGTTGCTCAGTGGCGCGTTACCTCCCCTAGGCGCCGCACCTCACATATGTTCCTCCCACGCGGCGACCTCAAGCTGAGGTACACCGTTACTGCGGGCGGAGGTTTACCGGGGCGCCGGGGGATTGTCAACCCGGCGAACCCGCACGACCTCGTAGAGGAGCGCCGCCGCGGCCGCGCCGACGTTGAGCGATCCCATCCGCCCGCGGATCGGGAGCGCCACCAGGTCGTCGCACGCGGCGGCCACGCGCGGGCGCAGCCCGCGGCCCTCGGAGCCGAGGACCAGGGCGACGCCGCCGGTGTAGTCGGGCGCGTTCCACGCCGTGCGGGCGCCCGCCGCCGCGCCGTAGCACCAGCACCCGGCGCCCTTCGCGTCGGCGAGAAAGTCGGCGACGTTGCGCACCCGGGCGACCGGCAGGTGCTCGACCGCGCCGGCCGAGGCCTTGCACACCGCGGCGGTGACCTGCGCCGCGCGGCGCTCGGGGATGACGACGCCTCTCGCGCCGGCGCACTCGGCGGTGCGGCAGACCGCGCCGAGGTTCTGGGGGTCCTGGACCTCGTCGAGCACGACGAGCAGTGGATCGCGCGCGGCGAGCAGCTCGGCGGGGTCGGCGTAGCGGAACGCGGAGGCCTGGGCGCACACGCCCTGGTGGGCCTCGGACTCGCAGCGCCGGGCGATCTCCGCCGCGTCGGCGAGCGTGACCGCGATGTCCCGCAGCCAAGGCTCGTGGGCCGCGCCGCGCGTCGCCCACACCTCGCCGACGTCGCGCGGGCCGTGCAGCGCCTCGCGCACCGGGTTGCGGCCGTAGACGATCACCGGTCTGCCGGCCGGAGCTCCGGGCCCGCGGGGCCGTCCCGCACTGCCCACCCCGCGGCCGCCAACGCGTCGCGCAGGCGGTCCGCCTCGGCGTAGTCCCCCGCGCGCCGGGCCGCCTCGCGGCGCTCGAGCAGCTCGCGGGCCGCGGCGTCCGGCCCCGCCGCGCCGGCGTCCTCGTCGTCGAGCAGGTTCTCCAACCCGAGCAGCCCGAGCATCTCCCGGAGATCCGCGTCGCCGACCTCGGCGCCGCGGCGGTTGGCCTCGCGCACCCATTCGAACATGGCGCCCAGCGCGGCGGCGGTGTTGAAGTCGGCGGCCAGCGCGTCGAGGAACCGCTCGCGCAGCGGCGCGAGGTCGGCCGGGCCCGGGCCGGGCACGAGCCGCCGCGCGGCCTCGCGCACGCGCGTCACGCGCGTCGCCGCCTCCTCCAGGCGCTCGGGAGAGTAGGCGAGCGGCTGGCGGTAGTGGCCGCCGCAGAGGTACATCAGGAGCGCGTCGCGGCCGTGGGCGGCGAGCGCCTCGTGGAGCAGGAACACGTTGCCCTGCGACTTCGCCATCTTCTCGCCCTGCAGTCGCACCATGCCGTTGTGCATCCACAGCGCGGCCAGCGGGGCGCCGCGCGCCGCCTCGGTCTGGGCGGCCTCGTTCTCGTGGTGGGGGAAGAGCAGGTCGACTCCGCCGCCGTGGATGTCGAACCCGAGGCCGAGGATCGCTTCGGCCATCGCGGAACACTCGATGTGCCAACCGGGCCGGCCCCGGCCCCACGGTGAGGGCCAGGAGGTGTCCTCGCCCTCCTTCGCCCCCTTCCACAGCGCGAAGTCGAGCGGATCCTCCTTGCGCGTCGCGCCCTCCACCCCCTCCCCCTGGTCCATGTCGTCGACGTCGCGGTGGGACAGGCCGCCGTAGGCCGGCCAGGAGCGCACCCGGAAGTAGACGTCGCCGTCGGCCGCATAGGCGTGCCCGCCCTCGACCAGCGCCTCGATCAGCCCGACGATCTCCGCCATCGTCTCGCTGGCCAGCGGCTCGCGGTCGGGTCGGCCCAGGCCGAGCGCGTCGGTGTCCTCCAGGTAGCGGGCGCTCATCTCGGCCGCCAGGGCGCCGCTGGCCACCTCGGCCTCAAGGGCCGCCGCGTAGATCTTGTCGTTGATGTCGGTGATGTTGATGACGAGCGTGACGTCGAGTCCCTCGTGCTCCAGGAAGCGCCGGAGCAGCGAGAAGACGACGTAGGGCCGGGCGTTGCCGACGTGGATTCGCCCGTAGACCGTCGGCCCGCAGGCGTAGATCCCGACGCGTCCCGGGTCTCGGGGCGCGAGCGGGCGAACCTCCCCGGTGCGCGTGTCGTGCAGCGTGATCCGGCGCATCGGGAGGGTCACCCTACCGGCGCCCCCGCGGCGTGGCCGCCCGGCCGCGACGGGCGATAGGGTGCCGCGGCGGTGATCGGGACGCCCCTCCACGCCGACCGTCTCGCGCTCGTCGAGCGCGCCTTCCGGACCCTGCCGAGCCGATACCTCGGCGCGGAGGCGGGGTTCGACGCCACCTACCACGTCCGCCTCGTCGACCTCGGGCACTCGTGGGAGGTGCGCTGCACCACGCACGGGGCGCGGGTCCGAAAGGGCATCACCCGCCGCGCGCCGGACGTGACGATCGTCACCGACGCGCAGACCTGGCTCGCGCTGCGCGAGGGCCGCTTCTCGGCGCTGGACGCCTTCTCCCGCCGGGCCCTGACGGCGCGGGGCGACCTCGATCTCGCGGTGGCCTTCGAGGGGATGTTCCGCCTCCCGAGCGGGCGCCCGCCGCTGCTGCGCATGCACGAGGTCCGCGCCGGACGGGAGCGGATCTCCACGCTGACGATGGGGTCGGGCTCCGACGTGCTCCTGCTCCACGGGCTCGGCGGCACGAAGGCGAGCTTCTACGAGACGGCGGCGGCCCTGAGCCGCGAGCACCGCGTCCACGCGATCGACCTCCCGGGCTTCGGCTCCTCGAGCAAGCCGCTCACCGCGCCGTACGACCCGCGCTGGTACGCCGGCGTGGTGCTGGGCCTGATGGACGGGCTGGAGATCGATCGGGCGCACCTGGTCGGGAACTCGATGGGCGGGCGGATCGCCATCGAGGTCGGGCTCCAGGCGCCGAACCGCGTGACCTCCCTCGGCCTGCTGTGCCCGTCGGTGGCCTTCGTCTCGCGCGACTTCCATCCCCTCGTGCGCGCCCTGCGCCCGGAGCTCGGCCTCGTCCCCCACCGGTTCACCCGCGGGATGGTCGAGCGACAGTTCTGGGCGCTGTTCAGCGACCGCGATCTCGTCGATCCCGCGATGGCCGAGGTCGTGGTCGACGAGTTCCAGCGCGTCTATGGCTCGGCCGGCGCCCGCCACGCCTTCCTCGCCTCGGCCCGCAACCTCTACCTCGAGGCCCCGTTCGGCCGGCGCGGCTTCTATCCCCGCCTGGCCGGGCTCGAGCCTCAGGCGCTGTTCGTCTGGACGCGCGGGGACCGGCTGATCCCGCCGGCCTTCGAGCGCCATGTGCGCCGCTGGCTCCCGCGGGCCGAGCAGATCGTGCTCGACTCGTGCGGTCACGTGCCCCAGGTCGAGCGCCCGGAGCAGACGAACGGGCTGCTGCGACGCTTCCTCGCGGGAGTCGAGGCCCTCGGCGGCGCCGGGCTCGCGCCGGCGGCGGCGGCGTAGACTGGCGCCCATGGCCACGCCTCCGGTATCCGACCGCGCCCGGCGCAACGGACACGCGCCCGGCGATCAGGGCTTCGGTCTGCCCGAGGACACGCCCGCAGCCGACGGCAGTGGGGCCGTGTCCCCGACGGCCGCGTTGCTCAGGCGCGCCGCGCGCGGCGTCGCGGCGCTGGCGCAGGCCCGCATCCCGCCGGCCCACCTCGACGACCGCGATCCCGACTACATCCGCGACCGCCTGCCCGCGATGTGGCTCGCCGCGAGCCTGTGGTTCCGCGGTGAGGTCCGCGGCCTGGGCAACGTGCCCGAGCAGGGCCCCGTGCTCCTCGTCGGCAACCACTCGGGCGGCAACCTCACGCCGGACACGCTCGTGCTGACCCTCGCCTTCAGCGCCTACTTCGGCGTCGAGCGGGCCTTCTACCAACTCGCCCACAACCTCGTGCTCTCGGTTCCCGGCCTGTCGTTTCTGCGCCGCTTCGGCACGGTGGCGGCGTCGCCGCGCAACGCCGAGAAGGCGCTGGACGCCGGCGCGGCCCTGCTCGTCTACCCGGGTGGCGATCGCGAGGTCCATCGGCCCTCGTGGCAGCGCCACCGCGTCGACTTCGGCGGGCGCAAGGGCTTCATCCGTCTCGCGCTGGAAAGGGACGTGCCGATCGTCCCCGTCGTCGCCGCCGGCGGTCAGGAGACCGCGCTCTTCCTCAGCCAGGGAGAGAACCTGGCCAAGCTGCTCGGGCTCGACCGCATGTTCCGCCTCAAGGTGCTGCCGGTCTCGATCGCCGTGCCGTGGGGCCTGAACGTGGGCGACATGCTCGGACACCTGCCGCTTCCGGCGAAGATCACCGTCGAGGTGCTGCCGCCCGTCCACCTGCGCGAGGAGTTCGGCCCGGAGCCGGACGTCGACGAGGTGTACGACCACGTCGTCCGGCTCATGCAGGACACCCTGGACGCGCTCGCCGCCGAGCGCCGCCTCCCGGTGCTCGGATGAGGGTCGCCGCGGCAGCGGACATCGCGGCGCCGCCCGCGGCCGGGTGGACCTTCGTCGTCGATCCGGCCCGATACCTGGAGTTCATGGCCGGCATGACGCGCTGGGAGGTGGTCGGGGAGCGCGCCCGCGGTCTCGGCGCGCGCTACCGGATGCTGCTGCTCGTTGGGTCCGCGGAGGTGGGCGGCCTCGTCGAGGTGGTCGAGTGGGAGGAGGAGCGCGACATCGCCTGGCACTCGGTCACCGGGCTCGACCAGCGCGGCCGCTGGCGGCTGCGCGAGCGCGAGGACGGCGGCACCCACGTCGAGCTCCGGATCCAGTACGGCGTCGCCGGGGCCGGGATCAGCGGCTGGCTCGCCGAGCACGTTGCCTCGGGCACCGTCCGCGGCCACCTGCGCCACTCCGTGGTGGAGCTCAAGCGACAGGTCGAGCTCGAGGCCCGGCGCCGCCGGGCCGCCGCGCGGCGCACGGCCGCGATCCCCTGAGCGTACGGGCGGGGCACGCGGCCGACGGGCGGTTCGCGCCGAGCCCGACCGGGCCGCTGCATCTCGGCAACCTCCGCACGGCTCTGCTGGCCTGGCTCTTCGCCCGCGCCGGCGGCGGCCGCTTCCTGGTCCGTATCGAGGATCTCGACTCCGCCCGGGTGCGGCCGGGCGCCGCCGAGGCGCAACTCGCGGACCTCGCCTCGCTCGGCCTCGACCATGACGGCCCGGTGGAGCGTCAGTCGGCTCGAACGGACGGCTACGCCGCGGCGATCGCGGACCTCGAGGCCGCCGGGCTCCTCTACCCGTGCTTCTGCAGCCGCGCGGAGATCCGCGCCGCCGTCTCCGCGCCCCACGGCCCGGTCGGGGCCTACCCCGGGACCTGCGCGCGGCTCACCGGCGCCGAGCGGCGGAGCCGCCTCGCCGCCGCCGCCCGCCCGCCAGCCCGGCGCGTTCGCTCGGCGACTGAGGAGATCGCCTGGACCGACCGCCTGGGCGGGGCCCGGGCCGGCCCGGTCGACGACGTCGTCGTGCGCCGCGGCGACGGGGCCTACGCCTACCACCTCGCGGTCGTGGTGGACGACGCCGCGCAGGGGATCGGCGAGGTCGTGCGGGGCGACGACCTCGCCGACGCGACGCCGCGCCAGGTCGCCCTCGGGCGCCTGCTCGGGCTGCCCGAGCCGACCTGGACCCACGTCCCGCTCGTCCTCGGCCCCGACGGCGCGCGCCTCGCCAAGCGCCACGGCACGGTCACGCTCGCCGACCGCGCGGCCCGCGGCGAGTCGCCGGCCGACGTGCTGGCCCTCCTCGCTCGCAGCCTCAGCCTGGCGCGCGCCGGCGAGCACCCCACGCCCGCGGAGCTCCTCGCCCGCTTCGACCCGGCCGCGCTGCCGCGCGTACCGTGGACCCTCGACGCGGACGCACCGCGAGTGACGGATTGACCCGAACCATTGCGGTCAACCCCGCACTCGCGAACCGCGGCGCCTGGCCGGGACGCCTTCCTTGCCGCACCCGGGCGAGACCCGTCCTTGCCGCCGTTCGCCGAGGCCGGCACGCGGCTCGGAGGGCCCGGCGCCGCAGCGAGGCCCTACCCCCCGTGCGGGTAGGAGATCCCGAGCGGCGCGAGCCAGCGCACGACGTGGATCAGCACGACGAGCGCCGTGAGCGCGATCGCCGCGGAGCGGATGCGCTTCTCGCCGGAGAGCGCGGCGAGCGGCAGTGTCCACACCACGTACCAGGGATGCAGCTGCGTGGCGGTGAGCAGCAGCGCGAAGGTCGCGACGGCGGCCGCCGCGATCCAGCGATCCGGACGGCGCACCGCCCAGGCCAGCGAGGCGATCAGCACCGCGGCGAAGACGAAGCCGAGCCCGAGCCGCCCCGGCCCCCCGATGGTGCCGAGGCCCGTGTAGGCCGACACGATCCCGGGCACGCTGCGCAGCTCCCCGATGTGGTGCTCGGTCGCGCCGAGGATCGTCGCGGGGATGCCGAGCGGCCCGGTGCCGTAGAGCGCGAAGCCGACCAGCGCGAACACCGTGACCCCCGCCGCCGCGCCGGCCACGACGCGCCACCGCCCGCCGCGCGCCCCGATCAGAAGGAAGGGGAGCAGCAGACCGCCGGTCGCCTTGATCGCGATCGCCGTCGCCACGGCCGCCCCGCCGAGCGCCTCGCGCCGCCCGAGCACGAGGCGGATGCCTGCGAGGGCGAGGGCGAGCATCAGCAGGTCGTTGTGCGCCCCGCCGACCGCGAAGACGAGCAGGATCGGGTTGAGGCCGACCAGCAGGGCGGCCGGGACGGGGTCGCGGCGCAGGACCCGCGCGCACGACCACGTGAGCCCCACGCAGGCGAGGCTCGCGCCGGCGCTGAGCAGCTTCAGCGCCCACAGCCCGCCGGCCGGGCCGAGCGCCCCGGCGGCGGAGCCGAGCATCGAGAAGAGCGGGCCGTACATCGTCGGCGTGTCGGTCCAGAGCAGTCCCGTCCACGCGAAGACCGGGTCCTGCGGGCGCACCCCGGGCCCGAAGTCGTAGGGATTCAGGCCGTGGATGGCGTCGAGGCGTCCCCAGCCGAGGTAGGTGAAGACATCGGTCGAGAGCAGGGGCGGCGCGAGCAGGAAGATGAGGTGGGCGCCGACGATCGCTACGACCGCGGCCTTCGGCGGCAGCGTGTCCGCGCCACGGACCACGAGCGCCCAGCACACGACCATGAGCACGAGCACGACGCAGAACGGCGTCCGGGTCAGCGGGATGTCGACCGCGCCGAACGGCCCGAGGATCCAGTCCGGCACGGTCGTGCCGGGCGCGCCTGTCGGCACGAGGAACCGCGTGGCCGGCGCGGCCAGGGCGACGAGCAGCGCGAGCGCGAGCATTCCGGCGAGGCCGATCTGCGCGGCCAGGGCGCGTCCGTCCGCGCGGACCTGGATCCGCGGGATCTCGCCGGTGCCCCCGCCCGCCGAGGAGGCAGCCGGGGCCGGCCCGGCGATCTTGGTGGGGTCGAGGATCGGTTCCATCCCGCCTCCCCTACCCGCGCGGCCCCGACTCGATGACCGTGGCGACGGCGAGCGCGGCCACGCCCTCCTCGCGCCCGACGAAGCCCAGGCCCTCGCCGCGGGTGGCCTTGACGCCGACCCGCCCCTCCTCGAGGCCGAGCGCCTCGGCGAGCGCGGCGCGGATCGCGGCCCGGTGGGGCGCGAGCCGCGGGCGCTCCATCACCACGGTGGCGTCGACGTTCCCGGGCTCGAGGCCCTCTCCGGAGAGCAGCGCGACGGTGTCGCGCAGCAGGCCGAGCGAGGCGGCGCCGGCGTAGGCGGCGTCGGTGTCCGGGAAGTGGGTGCCGATGTCGTCCAGCGCGGCGGCGCCGAGCAGCGCGTCGATGATGGCGTGGGTGAGGACGTCGGCGTCGGAGTGTCCGTCGAGGCCGCGGTCGGCCGGGAGCTCCACCCCGCCGAGCACGAGCCGGCGGCCCTCCGCGAGGCGGTGGCAGTCGTATCCGATGCCGCTCCTCGAGGAGAGAGCGGTCACGCCGCGGCCCGGCGAGGCGTCGGCGCTCGAATGGATGCGGTGGCGGCGGGCATCGTCGGCGTCAGTCGGGGCTCGGCTCCCCGGCTCGGCGCGCGGCGAGCAGGAGCTCGGCCACGCGCAGGTCTATCACGGTCGTCACCTTCAGGTTCTCGCGCTCAGACTCTACGACGCGGACCGTCCCGCCGCCCTCCTCGACCAGCGAGGCGTCGTCGGTGGCGGCCGCGAGCGCGGCGTCCCCGCGCCGCAGGGCAGTCTCCAGGGCGTCGCGGCGGAAGACCTGCGGCGTCTGCACCGCCCACAGGCGCGCGCGGTCCAGCGTCGCCTCGACCCGGCCGTCCTCGCCGGCGACCTTGACCGTGTCGGTGACCCGGGCGGCGGCCACGACCGCATCGCATCCGCCGGCGGCGAGCGCGGCCAGCGACCGCGCCACGAGCGCGGCGTCGACCAGCGGCCGTGCGGCGTCCTGGACGACGATCGCCTGCTCCGGCGGCCCGGCCCCCGCCCCCGCCAGGGCCCGGGCCACCGAGTGGGAGCGCGCCACGCCGCCCGCCACGCGCGTCGCGTCGCCGAGCGCGGTCCGTAGCTCCGCCGACCCCGCGCCGGCCGCCTCGTAGCCGGGCGGAACGGCGACGACGATCCGCTCCACCTCCGGCACCGCGCGCAGCGCCTCGAGGCTCCAAGCGACCATCGGCCGGCCGGCGAGCGTGGCGAACGCCTTCGGCGCCGTGGCGCCCAGGCGTTCGCCACGCCCGGCGGCCACGATGAGCGCGACCGCCAACGGTGACCTCCCCTACGTCGCCGCCGCCGCGACCTCGGGGATGGTCAGCAGCTCGTCGAGGTGCGCCTCGGCCTCCTCGTCGCCCATCTCCAGCGCGTACATCAGCTCGGAGGCGAGGATCTTCTTCGTGCGGGTGAACATCTGCTTCTCGCCGGTCGAGAGCCCCTTCTCCTGCTCGCGGATGGCGAGGTTGCGGACGACCTCGGCGAGCTCGTAGATGTCGCCGGTCTTGATCTTGTCCCGGTTGTGCTTGAAGCGCCGGTTCCAGTTCTTGGGCATCTCGGAGCACTCGTCGGTGAGCACGCCGAGCACCTTCTTGACCGTCTCCTCGTCGATCACACGACGCAGGCCCGCCTTGCTGGCGTTCTCGGTCGGGACCATGACGGTCATGTCGTTGTGGAGGATCTTGATCGTCAGGTACTCGCGGCGCTCGCCGAAGATGTCCTTCTGCTCCTTCTTCAGCACCTGACCGGCGCCGTGGTGCGGGTACACCACGCTGTCGCCGATCTCGAAGTCGATGATCTCGACCTCGGTCTCGATGATCAGCTCCTCCATCGTCTCTTCTTCGGTCACGTCTGGGATGGCTGCCTCCTTGGTCCCTGGTGAGTCCGCGGCCGCTCCGGGCCGTCAGGTCTGCAGATAACGGTCGACGAGGTTGATTTCCTGCAGCCGGCGAAGGCCCTCGCGTATGTCCTTCGCACGGATCTCGCCCACGCCCTCGACGGTCTCGAGCTCGCCGTCGGTGGCGCCGAGGAGCTCCTCGAGGCCGCCGAACTCGTCGACGATGCGCTGCACCACGAGCTTCGGGAGCCGGGGGACGCGCCCCAGGATCCGGTAGCCGCGCGGCGAGACGGGGTAGTCAAGGGTGTTGAGCTTCCGGTCGTAGCCGAGGATCTCGGCGAGCCGGCCGAAGTCGAGCAGGTCGGTGTGCGGGAGTCGCGCGAGCTGGTCGAGCACCGACCCGAACGCCTCGGGGCCCCCGTCCTGGAGGTAGTCGTTCATCAGCGCGGCCTTGTCGGCGGCGACGCCCACGAGCACCTCGTCGAGCTGCATCTCGATGAGTCGGCCCTCGGTGCCGAGCTCGACGATGTAGCGCTCGATCTCCACGCCCATCCGGGTCACGAGCTCGGCCCGCTGGAGCACCGTGAGCACGTCGTGGAGCGTCGCGCCACCCTCGAACTCGAGCGCGGTCAGCCGGGTGGAGACCTGGTCGAGGCGGCTGCGGTACTTGTCGAGCGTGGCCAGCGCCTGGTTGGCCTTCGCGAGCACGATCGGGATGTCCTCGAGGATGTACTTCGCGCCGTCGACGTAGAGCGAGACGACCTCGCGCCGCTGGGAAATCGCGATGACCAGCGCGTCGGTCTGCTTCGAGGTCCGCTCCGCGGTGCGGTGACGGGTCCCGGTCTCCTGCGAGGAGATGGTCGGGTCCGGCGTGAGCTGGACGTTCGACCACACGATCTTCGTCGCGGTCGTGTTGAGCACGATCGCCCCGTCCATCTTCGCCACCTGGTAGAGGAAGGCGGGCGAGTAGTCGATGTCCAAGCGGATCCCGCCCGAGAAGAGGAACGCGAGCTCCTCCGGGTCGCCGATGACGATCAGGCCGCCGGTGCGGGCGTGGACGATGTTGTCGATGCCCGCCCGCAACGCGCTGCCGGGGGCGACCATCTCCAGCGCCCTGACGAGTCGGGGCTCCTGTCGTGCTTCGAACTCACCTGCGAGCTCATCCCCGGACCGCGACGGCATGAAGGGGAAATTCTACCGGGCTTCCCGCCGCCGTGCGTATGCGGCGGGTCTGCGTCTTGCAGGCTACGCGGCCGCCGCCGCGCGCTCACGGCGGGAGCCCGTGGCGGCGGGCCCCAACGCGTGCCGGAGCGCGGCGCGCAGGGTGCCCGCCGGCGCGGCGCCGTCCCCGCTGCCCCCGGGGGCGAGTACGGCGGCAAGGCCGAACTTCGCCGCCTCGGCGAGCCGCCGCTCCGGGTGGGCCACCGAGCGCAGCTCCCCGGTCAGCCCGACCTCCCCGAAGCACGCCAGCGGCGCCTGCCCGCCGTCGCCCAGGGCGATGCCGCGCATGGCGCTCGCCACGGCGAGCGCGACGGCGAGGTCGGCGCCGGGCTCGTCCACCCGCACCCCGCCGACGACGTTGACGAACACGTCCGCCGAGCCCACCGCGACCCCGGCATGGCGGGCGAGCACCGCGAGCACGAGCGCGAGGCGGTTGCGGTCGATGCCGGTCGCCACACGCCGGGGCGGGACGAGCTCGGAGGGCGAGACGAGCGCCTGCACCTCGACGAGCAGCGGTCGCGAGCCCTCCATCGCGCACAGCACGACGCTGCCCGGCGCGCGCGTCGCCTCGCCGACGAAGCGGGCCGACGCGTCGAGCACCTCGACCAACCCGCCCGAGCGCATCTCGAACACGCCCGCCTCGCTCGTGGAGCCGAAGCGATTCTTCAGCGCGCGCAGGGTCCGGTAGGTCCGCTCGCGCTCGCCCTCGAACTGCAGCACGCAGTCGACGAGGTGCTCGAGCACCCGCGGACCGGCCAGCGCGCCCTCCTTCGTGATGTGGCCCACGAGCAGCACGGCGATCTCCAGGCGCTTGGCGACCTCCATCACCGCGCCTGCCGCCTCGCGCACCTGGCCGACCGAGCCGGGTGCCCCGGTCAGGCCGGCCGCGTGCAGCGTCTGCACCGAGTCGACGACGCAGACCTCGGGCCGCTCGGCCTCGAGCGTCGCCAGCACCGTCGTGAGATCGGTCTCCGCCAGCACCGGCACCTCGAGCGCCGCCCCCGGAAGGCGCTCGGCGCGCAGCCGGATCTGGGCCGCGGACTCCTCCGCGCTCACATACAGGGTCCGCCGCCCGGCGCCGGCGAGATTGGCCATCGCCATCGTGGTGAGCGTCGACTTCCCGATGCCCGGCGCGCCGCCGAGCAGGATCAGCGAGCCGGGGACGATGCCCCCGCCGAGGACGCGGTCGAGCTCGCCGATCCCGGTCGAGAGCCGCCGCTCGCGCACGGCCGCCACGTCGCGCAGGCGCACCGGGGAGCCGGCCGGCCCGGCGCCACCGCGGACACCGCCGCCCAACCCGCCGCGGGCCTCGCCGCGCCGGCCGGCGCCCGCGGCCGGCGCCCGCTCCTCCACCAGCGTGTTCCACTCTCCGCAACCCGGGCAGCGCCCGTGCCAGCGCGGCTCCTGGTGGGCGCAGGCCGAGCAGACGTGGACGGTGGCGGAGCGGGCCATGCGGGCGAGGCTAGGCGCCGCGACGGACGTCAGGCGACGTGGGGCCTGCAGCCGGCGACCGTCGCGTGACGATCCGCGGGAGAATCGTCACGAAGGGACCGCTCAACCGCCCCGCGCGGCCTCCTCCAGCGCCCGCTCGAGGTCGCGCGCGAGGTCGTCGAGGTCCTCGATCCCGACGCTCAGGCGGATGAAGCCCTCCGGCACGTCGTCGGTCCCCCATCGCGCCCGCCGCTCCGCGGTGGTGTGGACCCCGCCGAAGCTCGTCGCCTCGGCGATCAGCGCGCTCCCCGCGAGCAGGCGCTCGGCCTGCAGGCGGGAAGGCAGCGTGAATCCGATCACGCTCCCGAAGCCCTCCATCTGAGCGCAGGCCAGCGCGTAGGCCGGATCGGAGGGCAGCCCCGGGTAGCGGACCGCGGTGACCACCGCGGGATGGCGCGCGAGGAGCTCGGCGAGGGCGAGCGCGCTCGCCGACTGGCGCGCGAGACGCACCGCCAGCGTGGCCAGCGAGCGATGCGCGAGCCACGCCTCGAAGGGCCCCGGGATCGCGCCCGCGATCCGCCGGTGCTCGCGGAGCGCCGCGGCGCGCTCGGGGTCGCGGGTCGCCGCGTAGCCGAGGACCAGGTCGGAGTGCCCGCACAGGTGCTTGGAGGCGCTGCACACCACGACGTCCGCCCCGAGGTCGAGCGGTCGCTGCCCGAGCGGGGTGGCGATCGTGTTGTCGACCACGAGCAGGACGCCGGCCGCGCGCGCCGAGGCGGCCAGGGCCGGGAGATCGAGCACGTCGAGGCCCGGATTGCTCGGCGTCTCGACCCACGCGAGCGACGCGCCGGGCAGAGCGGCCCGCACGTCGGAGTCGCATGACGGGACGAGGCGCGTCTCGACGCCGCGGGCCCGCAGGGGACCCGCCGCGAGCTCCCGCACGCCGGGGTAGCCGTCGACCGGCGCGACGAGCGCGCCCCCGCCGTCGGCCGGCAGGCCGTTCTCCAGCACCGCCGAGGCCGCCGCCACGCCCGAGGAGAAGACGACCGCCTCGCCGCCGTCGAGCGCGCCGAGCGCCACCTCGAGCCGCTCCCACGTCGGGTTCCCGTCACGGCCGTAGACGTGGCTCGCGTCGGTGGGGTCGCCGGGCACGTGGAAGGGTCCGGCGAACACCGGCCCGGGCATGAGCGGCTCTCCGGCCACGGGCTCGGGCAGGCCGGCCCGCACCACGCGGGTGCCCACCGCGAGCCCGTCGAGGCCGCTCACCCGCCGCCCGCCCGCTCGCGCGAGGTGAATCCGACTTCGCGATGGGAACGGTCGCAGAACGGCTTGGTGCCCGATCGACCGCAGCGGCAAAGCACCACCGGGCGCCCCGCCTCGACCTCCCACACGCCCCCCTCGACGTCGACGATGCGCACCGGGCCGGTGACCTTCAACGGCCCGTCGTCACGCACCTTGATCTCCACCAGGGGGTCGGCCACGCGGGCATTGTCGCCGACTGGCGGGTCGAACAAACGGGCATCGCAAGAGGGGCGGCGCAAACGGCGGCCGGCGAGCGGCTGGCCGCGCGGAGCCCGGGCGAGCGGGGGTCGGACGACGCGGGTGCGATCGACGTCGACTATCGAAGTCGATCGCACCCGCACCCCGCCACCCCGGATGCGATCAACATTTCGGCCGCTGAGCGGCAAGAATCTCGACAGCATCGGTCCTCGGCCGTCTTGACCCGCCATGGCCGGGACGCACCCGCGGCGACCGGACCGCCGCACCCTTCCCTGATGCCGTGCCGTGCCGCCCGGCTAGGTCGAGTCCGGCTCCTCCGCCGGGGCCGGGTCCTCCGGAGCGTCCTCGGACGCGCCGCCCTCCTCCTCCGCGCCACCAACGGTGACAGGCTTCTTCGCCGGCTTGGGCTCCGGCTTGACCACGGTGATCTTCACCTCGGGCTCCTCGCCCTCCGGCGCCCGCTCGACGACCACCGACGCGCCCGGGTCGAGCTCGGCCCGCAGCACGAAGTCGGCGAGCGGGTCCTCGATGAAGCGCTGGATCGCGCGGCGCAGCGGCCGGGCGCCCATCGAGGGGTCCCAGCCCTTCTCGACGAGCAGGTCCTTGGCGTCGTCGCCCAGCTCGAGCTGAAGCTCGCGCTCGGCCATCGACTCGCGGATCCGCAGCAGCAGCAGGTCGACGATCTGCTTGATCTCGTCACGCGAGAGCTTGTGGAAGACGATGACGTCGTCGATCCGGTTGAGGAACTCCGGGCGGAACACCTTCTTCAGCTCGCCCATGATCCGGTTCTTCATGTCCTCGTAGGTGATGCCCGTCTCGTCGTCGGACACCGCGAACCCGAGCGGCGTGTTGCGCGCGATCTCCGAGGCGCCGATGTTCGAGGTCATGATCACGATGCAGTGGCGGAAGTCGACCGTCCGCCCCTGGGCATCGGTGAGCCGGCCGTCCTCGAGGATCTGCAACAGGATGTTGAAGACGTCGGGGTGGGCCTTCTCGATCTCGTCGAGCAGCAGCACCGAGTAGGGCTTGCGGCGCACGGCCTCGGTGAGCTGGCCGCCCTCGTCGTAGCCGATGTAGCCGGGCGGCGAGCCGACCAGCCGCGAGACGGCGTGCTTCTCCATGTACTCGGACATGTCGATGCGCACCATCGAGTCCTCGTCGCCGAAGAGGAACTCGGCCAGCGTGCGGGCGAGCTCGGTCTTGCCGACGCCGGAGGGCCCGAGGAAGATGAACGAGCCGGTCGGGCGCTTGGGGTCCTTGAGCCCCGCCCGCGAGCGGCGGATCGCCTTGGAGATGACCTCGACGGCCGCGTGCTGCCCGATGACGCGCTTGTGGAGCTCCTCCTCCATCCGCATGAGCTTCTGGGTCTCGGCCTCGGTGAGCTTGAAGACGGGGATGCCGGTCCACATCGAGACGATGTCGGCGATCTCCTCCTCGCCGATCGACGGGCGCTCGCCGCCCGACTCGCCGGCCTCCCACTGCTCCTCGAGCTCCTTCTTCTTGTTCGAGAGCCGGCGCTCGGCGTCGCGGAGGTTCGCGGCCTTCTCGAACTCCTGCGCCTCGATCGCGGTCTCCTTCTGGCGGCGCGTGGTCTCGATCTCCTCCTCCAGCTCCCGGTAGACGGGCGGGGAGGTCATCGACTTGATGCGCATCCGGGAGGCGGCCTCGTCGATGAGGTCGATCGCCTTGTCGGGCAGGAAGCGGTCGGAGATGTAGCGGTCGGCGAGATCCCCGGCGGCGACCAGCGCCTCGTCGGTGATCTCGACCTTGTGGTGCTGCTCGTAGCGGTCGCGCAGCCCCTTGAGGATCTGGACCGTCTCCTCGATCGTCGGCTGGTCGACGCGGATCTGCTGGAAGCGGCGCTCCAACGCGGAGTCGCGCTCGAGGTACTTGCGGTACTCGTCGAGCGTCGTGGCGCCGATCGTCTGCAGCTCCCCGCGCGCGAGCGCCGGCTTGAGGATCGAGGCGGCGTCGATCGCGCCCTCGGCGGCGCCGGCGCCGACGAGGTTGTGGAGCTCGTCGATGAACAGGATGATGTCGCCGCGCTGGGTGATCTCCTTCATCACCTTCTTCAGGCGCTCCTCGAACTCGCCGCGGTACTTCGAGCCCGCCACGAGCGCGGCGAGGTCGAGCGTGTAGATCTGCTTGTTCTTGAGCAGCTCCGGCACGTCGGAGGCGGTGATTCGCTGGGCCAGGCCCTCGACCACCGCGGTCTTGCCGACGCCCGGCTCGCCGATCAGCACGGGGTTGTTCTTCGTCCGTCGCGAGAGGATCTGCATGATCCGCTCGATCTCGGTCTCACGCCCGACGACCGGGTCGAGCTTGCCGTCGGCGGCGAGCTTCGTGAGATTGCGGCCGAACTGGTCGAGCAGCTTGGAGGACTTCTTGCCCTCGCCCTGGCCCTGGGAGCCCGAGCCGCTCGAGCCGGAGCCCGAGCGCCGGCCGCCGGGGCCGGAGAGCATGCGGATGACCTCGTTGCGGATCTTCTCGGAGTCGGCGTCGAAGTCGAGCAGGATGCGCGCGGCGACGCCCTCGTTCTCGCGCACGAGGCCGAGCAGGATGTGCTCGGTGCCGATGTAGTTGTGACCGAGGCTCAGCGCCTCGCGCAGCGCGAGCTCGAGGACCTTCTTTGCGCGCGGGGTGAAGGGGATCTGGCCGGAGGTGACCTCCTCGCCGGAGCCGACGATCCGCACGACCTGGGCGCGGACGCGCTCGACCGTGATATCGAGGCTCTCGAGCACCCGCGCGGCGAGGCCCTCCTCCTCCCGCAGCAGACCGAGGAGGATGTGCTCGGTCCCGATGTAGTTGTGCTTGAGCGTGCGCGCTTCCTCCTGGGCCAGGACGACCACCTGGCGGGCGCGTTCGGTGAATCGCTCGAACATCGCGGCGTTCCTTCCTACCTGGGATCCAGGCGGGCGAGGGGGTGGGTGACGGGTCGGTCGCTGGGTGGTCCGTAGATGCGCATTTCGCGTGGCGCTGCGCTCTCCTGCTCACGGGACGCCGAACGCCCCGCCTCTCGTCCTTCTTCGGCCACACGGCCTTCTCGGATGAGCGAACGGGGTCGGGCGGCGGGCATGGCTCAGAATACCAACGGGGTGCGGACCGGCCCGAGGGGGGCCCCGACCATGCTCCGCCAGTGGCCGACCACGTCGAGACGCTGGCGCGGGTGCCGCTGTTCTCGGGTCTCTCCGAGAAGGAGCTGAAGGCCCTCGCCGGGAGCCTGCGCGAACGTGCGGTGGCGACCGACCGGCGAGCGCGTCGTCACCGAGGGCGAGGGCGGCATCGCGTTCTTCGTGATCGCCGAGGGGCAGGTCGAGGTCACACAGGGCGACCGGATCCTCGCCACCCTCGGCCCGGGCGAGACGTTCGGCGAGATCGCGCTGCTCGACGACGAGGTCCAGGCGCGCACGGCCGGCGTCCGGGCGCTCACCCCGGTGCGCGTGCTCGGGCTCTCGGCGTGGGCCTTCCGCCCGTTCGTCCGCGAGCACCCCGACGTGGCCTGGACGATCATGCAGACCCTGGCGCGGCGGCTACGGGCGGCCGAGGCGAGCCGGGGCGACTGACGCCCCGCGCCTGTCCTACGCGTCGTCGCCCTCCGCGCGTCGCGCCTCCCGGGCGGCCGACTCGGCGAGCCGGTCGAACCGGGGATCGTTCGCCTCGAGCATCGTGCCCAGCGCGTCGCGGACGGCGTCGAGGTCGAGCGTCTCCGCAGCGAGCATCGCCTCGATGTCCGCCCAGTCCCGCGTGCGGTCGAACATGATCTTGAAGACTGCCAGCTCCACCGGGCCGAGCACGGGGATCTCGCCGCCGGCGAACGGCTCGCGACGGACGTGCCGCGCCGCGGCGGCGTGGATCGGCACGGAGTCGAAGAAGAGGTCGAGCGGGGTCTCGTCCCACCAGAGCCGGACCTGGCCGTCCCGCCGCACGACCGTCGCGGTGTCGGCCGGAACGGCGACCCCCGGCGGGAGCGCCGCGAGCGCCACTTCGCAGTCGGCCGGGGGCACGAAGAGGTTGACGTCGATGTCGCTCGTGCCGCGCGGGTCGAGCGTCAGGTAGGCCAGCGCCAGCGCTCCCCCGAAGGCGTGGTCGATGCCGGCCGCGCTCAGCGCGCGGTCCAGAGCGACGACACGGGCCGGAAGGTCCACGGCCGCCTACGCCCGCGGCGGCGCGAGCGGCGGGTAGCGCAGCCGGCGCTCGTGGCGCACGGGGAGCGCCGCCGCCAGGGCGAGGACGTCGACCAGCGCCCGCCCGGCCCGCTCGCGCTGCGCGCGGCTGGGAACCACGACCGGTCGGCGGCCGTTCTCAACGGTCAGCCGCGCGCCGGCCGCCGCCAGGAGGCGGTCGAGCGTGGCGATCGACGGCTGCTTGCGCCCACTCTCGTATGCCGACACCGTGGCCTGCGAGGTCCCGGCGCGCTCCGCCAGCGCGGCCTGGGTGAGCCCGGCCTGGTGGCGGGCCTGGCGGAGGGTGTGGTGGACGTCCATGGTCGAAGTATATCCACATGGATATAGACCCTCCGCTCGATCAGCGCCCCTTGATCCACAGCGTCGCCCCCCGCCCGTCCGGCACGGTGAGCTCGGCGAGCGGGCGGAAGCCCTCGCCGCGCGCGGCGCGCTCGACGAGCCGCCGGGTCGGGGGCAGGAAGGCGCCGCGCGGCGGGTCGCCGGTGAGGAGGAAGTCGATGCCGGCCTCGCGGATCCACGCGCGGTAGGCGGCGACGTCGTCGCGGACGCCGAGGAAGGGCAGTTGCTCGACCGGGGTGAGGCGGTGGGTGACGACGACCCCGGCGAGCGTGAGCTGGTTGGCGTTGGAGGAGCCGTCGTCGGTCGCGGTCCCGAGCACGGGCGCGACGCCGCCCGCGCCGGCCGCCCGCGCCACCCGGCGCGCGACGTCCTGGTCGAACGTCACCCAGGCGCGCTGCCGGTCGGGCAGGCGGGCGGGCGGCGGGCGCACCGGAGCCCCGGGCCGCGAAACCCCCACGTACGCCGGGTCGCGGCCGTCCATCACCGTGATCTTCCCGAGTAGCGGCAGCGCGGCCGTGCGGGGCGTCGAGAGCGCGGTGCTGACGCCGTTCTTCACCAGGACGCTGAAGCCGCACACGGCGAGCAGGAGCACCGCGAGCCCCGTACGCAGGATCGGCGGGCGCAGACCGGCCAGCGCGGCGGCGACCAGCGCGAACAGGGCGGGAAGCCACGGCAGCGCGAAGGCGGTCCCCTGGTTGGAGGTCGAGGTCAGCGCGAGGTAGCCGCCCACGACGACGAGGGCCGGCAGGACCCAG
Organism: Solirubrobacterales bacterium; assembly: GCA_038251325.1. GTDB lineage: Bacteria > Actinomycetota > Thermoleophilia > Solirubrobacterales > Solirubrobacteraceae > JBBSBL01. The sequence continues at coordinate 71,263 of JBBSBL010000007.1, forward strand.
TCGCCGGCCAACGCCGCGCGGACCCGGGCGCTCCATGCCCCGAGCCGGAGCCCCGGCGCGCGACGGCGAGCCCGGCGGCGAGGAGGACGAGCACCGTCACCGCGGCGAGCGGCAGGCCCAGGTAGTCGCCGACGAGCGTCGCCTCCTTGGTCCAGTAGCGCAGCTCGGTGATCCCGTGCTCGGCGCCGAAGCTGCGCGCGGACTCTCCGTAGCCGGCACCGGTGAGGTAACCGGTCACGCGGGCCCAGTTGGGTCCCCACCAGAGCGCCGCGACCAGGGCCGCCGACGCGCCCACGACGACGAGGTTGCGCAGCCGGACCCGCCGCTGCGCCGGGTCGACGAGCAGCGGGACGACCAGCGCGAGCGCGACCGCGGGCAGGTAGGCCACCGTCATCGTGCGGGCCAGCACCGTGAGCCCGAGCAGCGCCCCGCCGGCCAGCGCCCAGCGCCAACGCCGCAGGCCCTCGCTGCGCAGGAGCGCCCACAGCGCCGCGGTGAACAGCGCGGCGGCGGGCACGGCGAAGTGGACCAGGCGCGAGTAGTCGGTCACGACCGGCGCGGTGCCCACGACGAGCGCGGCGAGCGCCGCCCAGCGCGCCGGCGCCAGGCGTCGCGCGAGGCCGTAGCCGGCGAACACGAGCCCGAGGAACCACGGGACGACGACGAGCTGGGCGACGTCGACGCTGCGTCCGAGGATCGCCAGCAGCGGGACGGCCGAGAGCGGCACGAGCGGCGGCTGGGTCCCGTAGGTGTAGATGGCCGCGCGGGCGAACGACCCCGGCCCCTGGCCGAACGCGTCGTAGTCGTGGAGGGCGATGACCGTGTAGCCCGCCTCGTCGAGCTCGATCACGAACCCCCAGCGGAAGCGCGCGAGCCACACGACGTGCAGGGCGGCGAGGCCGAGCGCGGCCGCCCCCACCGCGACGAGCCACCGCCGCTCCCGTCGCGTCACTCCCGCATCGCCGGGAACAGCACCACCTCGCGGATCGAGCGGTGGCCGGTCAACAGCAGCACGAGGCGGTCGATGCCGATCCCGATCCCGCCGGTCGGCGGCATGCCGTGCTCGAGCGCGAAGAGGTAGGCCTCGTCGTGGGGCTGGGCCTCGTCGTCGCCCTCCGCCGCATGGCGGTCCTGCTCGGCGAAGCGGGCGCGCTGGTCGTCGGGGTCGTTGAGCTCGGTGAAGGCGTTGCCGAACTCCATCCCGCCCGCGAAGACCTCGAAGCGCTCGACGAGCCCGTCCTCGGTCCGGTGGCGCTTGGCGAACGGCGAGAGCTCGATCGGATAGTCGGTGATGAAGGTCGGCTGGGCGAGCTCCGGCTCGACGTGCTTGGAGAGCAGCTCGTCGACGAGCTGGGGCCAGGTGCGGGCCTCGGGCACCGGCAGCCCGGCGTCGGCCATGCGCGCCGCGAGGGCGTCGCGATCTCCGCGTCCCTCCAGCACGTCGATGCCGGTCCGCGCGGCGATCGCGCCGACGAGCGTCTCGCGCGCCCACGGCGGCGTGAAGTCCAGCTCCCCCTCGTAGCCGATCGCCGCCGCGACGTGGGCGACGAGCCGCTCGCAGCGGGCGGCCACGTCGGTGTAGTCGGCGTAGGCCTCGTACCACTCGAGCATCGTGAACTCGGGGTTGTGCTTGGGCGAGAGGCCCTCGTTGCGGAAGTCCTTGCCGAGCTCGTAGACCCGCTCCATCCCGCCGACGATGAGGCGCTTGAGGTACAGCTCCGTCGCGATCCGCAGGTAGAGCGTGCGGTCCAGCGCGTTGTGGTGGGTGGTGAAGGGCCGGGCCAGCGCGCCGCCGTAGATCGGCTGGAGCACGGGCGTCTCGACCTCGAGGAAGCCCTCGTCGTCGAGGAAGCGGCGGATCTCCGACACGATCCTCGCGCGGGTCGCGACCAGCTCCCGCGCCTCGGGCGAGGCGATGAGGTCGAGCTCGCGGTGGCGGTAGCGGGTCTCCACGTCGGTGAGCCCGTGGTGCTTGTCGGGCGGCGGGCGCAGCGACTTCGCGAGCAGCGCCACGTCGTCGACCCGGAGCGAGAGCTCGCCGCGGCGGGTCCGCAGCGCGGCGCCGTCGACGCCGATGAGGTCGCCGAGGTCGAGCCCAGTCAGCATGTCCATCCCCTCGGGCCCGAGCACGTCGGCGCGGGCGTGGAGCTGGAGGCGGCCGGAGCGGTCGACGAGGTCGAGGAACGCGGCCTTCCCCTGCCCGCGGCGGGCGGCGAGCCGGCCGGCGACGCGGTAGGCGC
>JBBSBL010000008.1:0-68159 GCA_038251325.1 Solirubrobacterales bacterium
GCGTCGGCGGGCGGGGCCGGCGGAGCCGGCGGCGACGCGGGAGGCCCGGGCGCGGCGGCGACCGGCGGTGGAGGCGCGGGCGCGGCCGGCGGAGGCGCCGGGGCGTCGCCGGGGGGCGGCGGCGCGGGCGCTCCCAGCGGAGTCGTGGGGGCGTCGCCGGGCGGTGGAGGCGCCGGCGCGGCGGGAGGCGGAGGCGCGGGGGCATCGCCGGGCACGGGCCGCCCGTGCTTGTCGTACTCGGTGGCGGGTCCCTGGCCGGACGGCGCACCGCCGCCCTGCTGGCTCTGGTTGAAGTTGCCCTGCACCTCGTCGATCTTGGCCTGCGCCTGGTCGGTCGCGGACTTCGCCATCTGCTTGGCCTTCTCGACGTCGAGGTCCTTCGCCATCTGCTTCGCCTTGTCCAGGAAGCCCATCTCGCTCCTTCGCTCCGTGCGCTCGGTGGTCGGTCCCAGTGAAGCGCGCGCGGCGGACGAGCGCAAGGGACGCCGACCGACATCGGTCGATTTGCCGGCCGGCGACTCAGGACGACGCCCCGGTTCGCCGTTTCGTCACAAGACCGCCGCACGGCGGTGCGAGCGTTCCAGCCCGCGAACCAGGAGACGGAGGACCGATGCGGTTGACGGCGACGACGGTCGGAGCGATGGCGGCGGCGATGGCCCTCCCCGCGGGTGTGGGCGCCGCGCCAGCGGCCCACGGACGAGCCGCGGCCTGCGCCGCCGCGAAGAACGTCGAGGCGATCATCGACGACTCCGGCTCCATGCGGGTCACCGACCCGGGGCGGCTGCGCGTCGCCGGGCTCGAACTGCTGATCGACACCCCGGCCAACGGCAAGCTGCGGCTCGGCGCGGTTGAGTTCGGCGGGCAGTTCTCGTTTGCATCGTCGCCGCCCTCGGCCGACACCGTGTTCGCGCCAAACTTCGTCGGCGGGCGCGAGGCGGCGATGCGCGCCGCGCTCGAGGCAGTGGTCAAGGCCGACAACGGGCTCACCGACTACAACGCCGCCTTCAAGAAGGCCACGGCCGACAACCCGACCGCGGGCGCCCGCATCTTCCTCACCGACGGCGGCCACGACGTGGACGCCTACGCCAACGGCCACCGCGGCGGCCCGCCGACCTACGTGATCGCCTTCGGGTCCGCGCTCACCGGCACGAACGCCGCCCGCCTGCGGCAGATCGCGTCGGAGACCGGGGGCACGCTCTACCGCGTGGCGAACGCCGGCGATCTGCAGCCGGTGTTCAACGACGTGAGCCTGAAGCTGAGCTGCAGCGGCGTGGCGCGCCGCTTCGCCGACGCCTTCCGCCGCCCCGGGGTCTCCCCCGTGCACCGGCTCTCGCTCGGCGCCTCGGCGCGCTCGGTCCAGCTCGCCCTCACGTGGTCCAGCCCGCGCGACGCGTTCGACATCTCCGGCGCGCGGATCGTCCGCGGGCGCCGGGTCGTCGCCGCGGCGCGACGGATCAAGGTGACCCGCCGGCGCGGGAAGACCTTCGTCGTCGTCGGCCTGTCCAACGTGACCCGCGGAACCCTCCAGTTCCGCCTCCGTGCCCTCCACGTGGGAAGCGGCGGCCGCGTGCGGCTCACGACGCAGGTCAGTCAGAGCCGGCGGCGCTGAGCGCGCGCCGATTGCGGCGACCCCGGGGACCCCGACATCGGGTATTCAGCTTCGCCCGACGACGACCACTCTCACCCGTCGGCCTGTCCCCAAGCCGACGCGGAGGTACTCGGAGTCAGGTCCCAGACCGCGTTCTTGACCGAGGTAGTACCACAGCTCCTCGGCGGACCTTGTCGCCATGTAATCGGGGTTCGAGGTCACGCTTGGTGAATCTCCGAGGCTCCGGAGTACCCGCGACCGAGCCCATCCGACCAGAGTCCGGCATGACACGAGTTGATCGGCCACCGACTGACGCTGAGTGGGCACGCTGGACTTGATCGATGGAGCGGGGGCGGCTCTCCAGTCTGCGACCAGGCGAGCCGAATCACACTGTCGGTCGGGAGTCGCGCGGCCTCCTGCGCCGCAGCCTGAGAGCGCCAGGCAGGTGAACGCACCTGCCACCCGGCTGTGTACGCCCTGGCGCCCCGCGATCGCCACACGGCGACTACCCCAGCAGGTGCTCGAGCCCGACCACCGGCGTGTGGTCGAGCCCGCCGACCTCCCGGACCGCCAACAGCACGCCGGGCATGAAGGCGGCGCGGTCGAGCGAGTCGTGGCGGATCGTCAGCGTCTCTCCGGTCCCGCCGAGGATGACCTCCTGGTGGGCGACGAGGCCGGGCAGGCGGACCGAGTGGATCGGGACCTCGTGACCGGCGGCCTCCTGCATGAGCGCGGCCGTCCGCGCGGCGGTGCCGCTCGGCGCGTCGAGCTTGCCGTCGTGGTGGAGCTCGACGATCTCCGCACGGTCCAGGTGCTTGGACGCCTCCACCGCGAAGCGCATCATGAGGACGGCGCCGATCGCGAAGTTCGGCGCGACGAACGCGTTGGCCGACCCGACTCCCTCGAGCGCGGCGGGATCGAAGCCGGTGGTCCCGACGACGACGTGCACGCCGGCCTCCAGGCACGCCCGCGCGTTGGCCAGGGCGGTGTCGGGCGTCGTGAAGTCGACGACCACCTCGGCGTCGCCCAGCACGTCGGCGAGCGCGACGCCCAGGGCCGGGTCGGCACGGCCGGTGAGCTCGAGATCGTCGGCCGCGGCGACCGCGTCGCACACCGTCGCGCCCATCCGCCCGGCGGCGCCGGCCACGGCGACGCGGATCACGCGGCCTCCGCCAACCCGGCGACCGGGCCCAGCGCGGCCCGGAAGGCGTCCTCCTCCGGGCCGATCCCGGCGGCCGAGAGCCGCTCGGCGGCGAAGAGCTCGTCGGCGAGCGCGGCGAGGTCCTCGACGGTGACTGCGTCGATCCGCTCTACCACCTCGTCGAGCGTGAGCAGCGGCATGTCGGCCAGCAGCGAGGACCCGAGCCGGTTCATCCGCGCGCTGGTCGACTCCAGCGAGAGCACCACCCGCCCCTTGAGGTTCTCCTTCGCGCGGATGAGCTCCGCGCTCGTGGCGGGCTCGGCCCGGACGCGCTCGAGCTCGGCGGCGACGACCTCGAGCGCCGCCGCGAGGTTGTCGGTGCGCGTGCCGACGTACAGGCCGACCTGGCCGGTGTCGGCGTACTGGGCGCTGAACGAGTAGACGGCGTAGGCCAGCCCGCGGCGCTCGCGCACCTCCTGGAAGAGCCGCGAGGAGGAGGTGCCGCCGAAGACGGTGTCGAGCACGCGCAGTGCGAAGCGGCGCTCATCGTCGCGGGCGATCCCCGGGCCGCCGAGGCAGACGTGGTACTGCTCGGTGTCCTTGACCTCGAAGCGGACGGCGGCCGCGCGGTCCCCCGGTGCGGCCTCGACGGCGGGCAGGCCGGCGCCGGCCGGCGTCTCGCGCGCCCGGGCCAGGGCGACGAGCGCGTCGTGGTCGACCGACCCCGCGGCGGCGAGCACGACGTTGCCGGGCGTGTAGCGGCCGGCGTGGAAGGCCCGCAGCTCGGGCACCGGCGTCTCGGCGACGACCGCGGCCCGCCCGATGATCGCACGGCCGAGCGGATGGGTCCCGAACACGGCCTCGCCGAGGACGTCGAAGACCTTGTCGGCCGGGTCGTCCTCGTACATCGCGATCTCCTCGAGGATCACCTCCCGCTCGGCGTCGACGTCCTCGAAGGCCGGGGCGAAGACCATGTCGCCCATGACGTCGAGCGCGAGATCCAGGTGCTCGTCGATGACCCGCGCGTAGAGCGAGGTCGTCTCCTTCCCGGTGCCCGCGTTCAGCTCGGCGCCCATCCCGTCGAAGATCTGGTCGATCTCCAGCGAGCCGTAGCGGGCGGTGCCCTTGAACAGCAGGTGCTCGAGCAGGTGGGAGAGGCCGGCCTCGGGCTCGCGCTCGGCGCGCGAGCCCGTGCCGATCCAGTACCCGAGCGCCACGGACCGCACGGAGGGCAGCGCCTCCGTCACGATCCGCAGGCCCGAGTCGAGCTCGGTGATCCGGTGGTCGGCGTTCACGCGGACCGGCCGCGAGGCGGCCCGGCGACTAGCGCCGGTCCTCGGGGTCCCGGTCGCGCACGCGCCCGCGATCCCGTCCGCCGCCGCCGTCGCGCCCGCCGCGATCGCGGCCGTTGCGCCCGCCGCCGCGGCCACGGCCACGGTCGCCGCCGCGGTCCCCGCCGCCGCCTCCGCCGCTGCCGACGGAGCCCAGGTCCTCGGCGCTCTTGCCGGCGACGTCGGGATCCTCGGCCAGGCGCAGGCCGATCCGGCCGCGCTCGCGGTCGACCTCGACCACGCGCACGGAGATCTCGTCGCCCTTGTTCAGCACGTCCTCGACCGTCGCCACCCGCTCCCCGGGCGAGACGTTGGAGATGTGCAGCAGGCCGTCGGTGCCCTTGGCGAGCTCGATGAACGCGCCGAAGGTCGTGGTCTTGACGACCTTGCCCTCGAACGAGTCGCCGACCTCGACCTCCTTGGTCATCGTGCGGATCCGCTCGGCGAGCGCGTCGCCCAACTCGCCGTTGGCGGCGTAGACGCGCACGTTGCCCTCGTCGTCGACGTCGATCTGGGCCTCGAACTCGTCCTGCAGGGCGCGGATCGTCTCCCCGCCCTTGCCGATCAGCAGCCCGATCTTCTCCGGGTCGATCTTCAGCGCGGAGATCCGCGGCGCCCACGGCGAGAGCTCGCTCGCGGGACCGTCGATCGCCTCGCTCATCTTGCCGAGGATGAACTCCCGGCCCACATGGGCCTGGGTGAGTGCGTCGCGCAGGATGTCGAACGACACGCCGGCGATCTTGATGTCCATCTGGAGCGCGGTGATCCCGCGCTCGGTCCCGGCGACCTTGAAGTCCATGTCGCCGAGGTGGTCCTCCACGCCGGCGATGTCGGACAGGACGATGTACTCGTCGCCCTCCTTGATCAGGCCCATGGCGATGCCGGCCACCGGGCGGGTGATCGGCACGCCGGCCTGCATGAGCGACAGCGAGCTGCCGCACACCGAGGCCATCGAGGACGACCCGTTGGACTCGAGGATATCGGACACCACCCGGATCGTGTACGGGAAGCGCTCCTGGTCGGGGATCATCGGGACGAGCGCCCGCTCGGCGAGCGCGCCGTGACCGATGTCGCGACGCTTGGGGCCTCGCATGAAGCCCGCCTCCCCGACCGAGAACGGCGGGAAGTTGTAGTGGTGCCAGTAGCTCTTGCTCGTCTCGAGCCCGAGCGTGTCCAGGCGCATCTCCTCGCGGGTGGTCCCGAGCGAGACGACCGACAGCGCCTGGGTCTGCCCGCGGGTGAAGAGCGCGGAGCCGTGGGTGCGCGGCGCCACGCCGACCTCGATCGAGATCGCGCGGATCTCGTCCGCGTCGCGCCCGTCGGGCCGCTTCTTCTGCACCGCGATCCGGTTGCGGATCAGCGAGCGCTCGAGCTTGTCGAACGCCATCTGCGCGGCGGCGCGCTGCTCCGCGTAGCCCTCGGCCTCGGCGTCGCCGGCGTAGGCCTCGAGGATCTGTGCCTCGACGGCCTTCGTCGCGTCCTGGCGCTCGAGCTTGTCGACGACCTGGGTCGCCGCCTCCAGCGCCGGGCCGTGCGTGCCCTGGATGCGGGCGTAGAGGCCCTCGTCCACCTGCGGGACGTCGACCTCGGCCTTGGGCTTGCCGGCCTTCTCGCGCAGCTCGCGCTGGGCGGCGCAGAGCTTCTTGATCTCGCCGTGCGCGATGTCCAGCGCATCGAGGATCTCGGCCTCCGGCACCTCGTTGGCGCCGGCCTCGACCATGAGGATGGCCTCGTCGGTCCCGGCGACGATGAGGTCGAGGTCGCTGTTCTCGCTCAGGTCCTCCTCGCGCGGGTTGACGACGAAGTTGCCGTCGATCTTCCCGATCCGCACGGAGCCGACCGCGGTCGGCACGGGGATGTCGGAGATCTGCAGCGCGGCGGACGCGCCGTTCATCGCGAGGATGTCGTAGGGGTGAACGTGGTCGATCGAGAGCGGGATCGCCACGAGCTGGGTCTCCCGGCGCCAGCCCTTGGGGAAGAGCGGGCGGATCGGCCGGTCGATCATGCGCGCGGTGAGCGTGCCCTTCTCGCCCGAGCGGCCCTCGCGCTTGAAGAACGAGCCCGGGATCTTGCCCGCGGCGTACATCCGCTCCTCGACGTCGACGGTGAGCGGGAGGAAGTCCACGTCGCGGGGGTTGCCCGCGGTCGCGGTGGCGAGGACCATCGTGTCGCCCGCGCGGACGACGACGGCGCCGGAGGCCTGCTTGGCCATCTTGCCGGTCTCGAATGAGATCTCGGTACCTGCGATCTCGACGGAGACCCGCTGTACGGCGTCAGACATATTGAGTTGTCCCTTCTTCTCCGCCCTTCGGTCGGCGGAGCTGTTTTATCTTCTCTTGGTTCCGAACGCGGTGAAGCCTAGCGTGCGCGAGCGCGACGGCCTCCGCCGGCCGCGGGCTGACCCGGGGCCGGCGGGTCGCTCGTACCCGGGGCGTGCTGCTGCTCGGCGAGGTCCACACCCTGCGACGGGTCCAGCGCCTGGCGGCGCCGCCCGACGCGGTGTTCCCGTTCTTCGGCGACGCCGGCAACCTCGAGGCGATCACCCCGCCGCTGTTGCGCTTCCGCATCCTCACGCCGCGGCCGATCGCGATGCACGCCGGGACGCTCATCGAGTACCGCCTGCGCCTGCACGGCATTCCGGTCCGCTGGGTAACCCAGATCCTCGACTGGGAGCCCGGCGGGCGCTTCGTGGACAGCCAGATCAAGGGCCCCTACGCGCTCTGGCACCACACCCACGACTTCGCGCCCGACAAGGAGGGCGGCACGGTGATGACCGACACCGTCCGCTACGCCCTGCCCGGCGGGCCTGTGGGAGAGCTGGCCCGGCGCCTCGTCGTGGCCCGGGATCTGGAGACGATCTTCGACTTCCGCCGGGACGCGGTGGCGCGGGGCGTGGCTGTCCCGGCCGGCGTGGCTGCGACGCAGCCGTAGTCGCGCCTACCCCCCGACCTCCACGAGCCACGCCACCTCCGGCACGCCCTGGCACAGCGCCCCGTCGGGCCCGGCCACCGTCGGGGCTGTGGCCACGCCCGCGCGGATCCCGGCGCGGAACTCGCCCTCCACCCGCGCGGCGGCCGCCTCGCCCCGGCGGTCGGCCTCGAAGCGCGCGACGTCGAGCCCGAGGCGCTCGGCGCGGGCCCAGAGGTGGGGGTCGTCGAGGCGCCCCTGGTCGGCGAACAGCGCGTCGTGCATCGGCCAGAACGCACCCTGGGCGGCGGCGGCCTCGGCCGCGGCCGCAGCCGCCCGCGCACGGCGATGCTTCGAGGCCAGCGGGAAGTGGCGGAAGCAGACCCGGACGCGTGCGCCGGCGAGCCGCTCGGCGGCGAGCGCGCAGCGCGGGCACTCGAAATCGGCGTAGGCGACGACCAGTGGCGCGCCCGCCGGCCCCCGGACGCGGTCCGCTTCGCCGACCGGGGGCAGCGCGGCGCTGCCGAGATCCTCCCCGCCGGTCAGGAGAGCGCGGCGAGCCCGTCGAAGATGAGGTTGGCGCCGGGCAGCACGCCGGGGTTCTCGCCCTGCCAGCTCCACCGCACGGCCGCCTCGGCGTCGGTGATGACGAGCGCGCGCTCCGCGAACCCGCCGGGATGCAGCACGCCGAACGCGGCGCAGGTCGCGCCCTTGGGCTCGAAGTCGGAGAGCTGCGGCATCGTCACGCCGAGCTTCTCGCGGAAGGCGGCCTGGGCGTAGCCGGAGTCGCAGGAGACGCCGTAGAGCGTCGCGCCACGGGCGGCGAAGTCGCCCCGCACCTCCTCGTAGAGGTTCAGCTGGTCGGTGCAGGTCGGGCTGAAGGCGAAGGGGTAGAAGACGAGCACCGTTGTCTGGCCCTCGAGGTCGCCGCGGGTGAACGCGGCCCCCTTCTCGTCGCGCAGCGTGAACTCCGGCGCCGGGGTTCCGGCGGCCAGCACGCTCACTTCCGAAGTCCCAGCTCCTTGACCAGGGCGCGATAGCCCTCGAGGTCCGCGCGCTGGAGGTAGTTCAGGAAGCGGCGGCGGCGGCCGACGAGCATCAGGAGCCCGCGCCGGGAGTGATGGTCCTTCTGGTGGCCGCGCAGATGCTCGGTGAGCTCGTTGATCCGCTCGGTGAGGACGGCGATCTGCACCGCGGTGCGACCGGTGTCCTCGGGGCCCGAGCCGAACTGCGCGGCGAGCTCCCGCTTGCGTTCCTTGGTCACGGTCATGCGGCGCAGGAGGCTAGCAGGCAACCCCCGGCCGGCCGGTCACCCGGCGACCGCCGCACGGGCGTCCTCGACATCCCGCGCCATCTGCTCGACGAGCGCGTCGGCGGAGGCGAAGCGGCGCTCCCCGCGCAGGCGGGCGAGGAACTCGACGCGGAGCTCGCGCCCGTAGAGGTCCCCGTCCCAGTCGATCAGGAACGCCTCGACGAGCAGGCCGCGGCCGGTGGAGAAGGTCGGCCGCACCCCGACGTTCACGGCGGCGGCCTGCCCGCCGGCCCGGCAGGCGTAGACGCCGTGCCCGGGGCACACGAGCCCGTCGGCGGGCACGAGGTTCGCCGTGGGGTAGCCGAGCTCGCGGCCGCGCTTGTCGCCGTGCGCGACCTCGCCGCGCAGCTCGAAGGGATGGCCGAGGAAGGCGGCGGCGGTGTCGACCTCGCCGGCCAGCACGAGGCCGCGGATGTGGCTGGAGGACACGATCTCGCCCTGCACCTCGACCAGCGGGACCACCCGGGCCTCGAAGCGCCCGTCGGCGGCGAGCAGCGCCGTGTCGCCGCCGGCGCGGTGGCCGAAGCGGAAGTTCTCGCCCACGGTGACGCGCTCGGCCCGCAGCGCTTCGACGAGCACGCCGTCGACGAACTGCTCCGCCGTGCGGGCCGCGAAGGCCGCGTCGAAGGGGATGACGACGAGCTCCTCGGCCTCGAGCTCGGAGACGAGGTCGGCCTTCTGCTCCAGCGTGGTCAGCAGCGGCGGGGCGGCGTCGGGGCTGACGATGACCCGCGGGTGGGGCTCGAAGGTGAGCACGGTGTCGCTCCCGCGGATGACCTCGCGGTGGCCGAGGTGGACGCCGTCGAACTCCCCGACGGCGACGCGGCGCGGGCGGGACTCGGCGTCGGCGAGGAGCGTGATGCGCATGCCGGAGCGGAAGGGTAGTCAGGCGCGCACGACGACGACCGGCCTGAGCGCGCCGCCCTCACGCGGCTCGGCCACGGCGACGAGCCCGTCGGGGTCCACCAGCCGCACCGGGCCGCTCGCCTCGCCCGGCAGCGCCTGCCCGTGCGCGGCCCGGCGCCCGCCCTCGGCGTCGAGCTCGACGGCGGGCAGGAAGTCGAGCGCCTCGCCCAGCGGGATCACGCGCTCCGCATCCGCGTCGGACACCCCGAAGGGCCCGATCTCCGTGCGTCGCAGGGCTGTGCAGTGGGCGTCGCCGAGGTCGGCGATCAGCGAGCGCACGTAGGTCCCCGACGAGCAGCGCACCACGAATCGGCGGCGATCCCCGTCGCGCCCGGTCTCGCGGAACTCCTCGACGACCACCTCCCGCTCGGCCGGAACGACGTCCTCGCCGCGCCGCGCCCGTTTGTAGGCGCGCTCGCCCGCGATCTTCACCGCCGAGTACGCCGGCGGTCGTTGCCGCACCACGCCGGTCGGAAGGGGAAGGTCGCCCTCGGGCACGCGACCCGTCTCGGTGATCTCGCCGTCCGGGTCACCCGTCGTCGAGGTCGCGCCGAACCGCGCCTCGACCTCGTAGACCTTGGGCAGGGCCATGAAGAACCGTTGCGCCCGGGTCGCCCGCCCGACGAGCAGGAGCAGCAGGCCGGTGGCGAACGGGTCCAGCGTGCCGGCGTGCCCGACGCGGATGCCGCGGCCCAGGCGGCGGCGTGCCGCCGCCACCAGGTCGTGCGAGGTCGCCCGCGCGGGCTTGTCGACGAGGACGACGCCGTCCGGCGGACGGGCCGGGCGCCCCGGGGTCAGGAGCGGGCGCGGCCGTCGGCCGCCGGCTCGAGCTGCGCGGCGATCTCCCCGCGCAGGAACGCGACGAGCTCGTCCCACGGGAGTGCGGTGGAGAACCCGGCGGCCTGTCGGTGGCCGCCGCCGCCCTGCGCCCGGGCGATGCGCGAGACGTCGACCCGGTCGTCGCTGGAGCGCAGCGAGACCTTGCGGGTGCCCTCCCGGCCCTCGCCGAGACGGTCGCGGACGACCGCCGCCACCGCCGTGCCGGACACCGAGCGCAGGTGGTCGATGACGCCCTCGGAGTGGCTCTCCTGGGCGCCGGTCTGCTTGTAGTCCGCGGTGGAGAGTCGCGTGAGCGTGAGCCGTCCCCCGTCGTAGCGCTCGATCTGGGAGAGGCCGCGGGCCAGGAGGTGCAGCTTGCCCTCGGGGATGCCCTCGTAGATGCGCCGATAGGTGGCGTGCACGTCGACGCCGGCCGCGATCAGCTCCCCCGCCATCTGGTGCGCACGCGTGCCGGTGTTCTCGTACATGAACTTCCCGGTGTCGGTGACCAGGCCGACGTACAGCGCCTCGGCGATCTCCGTCGTCGGCGCGACGCCCAGGCCCTTCATGAGGTCCCAGACGATCTCGGCCGTGCACGAGGCCTCCGGCACGACGTGGTTCACCGTCCCGAACCGCGTGTTGTCGTGATGGTGGTCGATGTTGAGGATGTGCGCGCCCTCGCGCTTGAGCACGTCGGCCGGGTTGCGGTCGATATTGCCGCAGTCCAGGAAGACGATGGTCCGCTCCTCGACGTCGTCGGGCGGCACGCTGACCAGGCCGTCGAGCGGGAAGAAGCGGTACTCGTAGGGCAGCGGCAGCTCGTCGGGGCTCATGAACATGAGCGAGTCCTTGCCCATAGCCGCGAGCACCTGCTGGGTGGCCACCATCGAGCCCAGCGCGTCCCCGTCGGGGTTCTCGTGGGTCACGAGGATGAAGCGGTCGGCCGCACGCAGCTGCTCCAGAACCTGGTCGCGCGTGGAGCGGTGGCCGTTCTCGTTCACCGGTCCTCCCGCTCCGGCGCGTCCTCGTCGGAGGCGAGGATCTGCTCGATCCGCATGCCGCGATCGACCGTCGGGTCGTAGCGGAACTCCAGCGCGGGAGTGTGCTTGAGCCGCAGCTCCCCGCCCACGCGGCCCTGGAGGTAGCCCTGGGCCGAGCGCAGGCCGTCGAGGGTGGCCTCCCGCTGCGCCTCGTCGCCGAGGACGCTCACGTGGACCCGCGCGTGGCGCAGGTCGGGGCTGGTCTCCACGGCGGTGACGGTCACGAAGCCGATTCTGGGGTCCTTGAGGTCGGTGACGATGGCGTCGCTGAGCACGGCGCGTACCGCCTCGTCGACACGACGCATGCGCGAGGAGGTCATCCTAGAGACACGATCCGCGGCCCGCGCCCGTAGCGTCGTATTGCACGAGGGCTCTCATCCGCGCAGGTCCTCGACGGTGAGGACGTGGCGCTCGACGCTCACGCCCTCGGGGTGGCGGTCCACCAGCCAGCGCTCCACCCGGTCGGCCGCGGCGTCGGCGAGGCTCGGCGAGGAGGCGCACAGCGCCGCGGTCAGGGTGGCGCGCTGCCACAGGTCCTGATGGTCCACCTCGGCCACGGCGAGCCCGAGTCGGCCGCGCAGCTGGGCGGTCACCGGGCGCAGCGCCGCGCGCTTGGCCTTGAGGCTGCCGGCGTCGGGGAAGTGGAGGCCGATGACGAGGACGGCCACGGCGCCGCCGTCGGACACGAGCCGATGCCCTACTCGAGCTCGCGCTCGACCTTGCGGGTCTCGTAGGCCTCGATCACATCCCCCTCCTTCACGTCGGCGAAGTCCCGCAGGACGATGCCGCACTCGAAGCCCTCGGCGACCTCGCGCACGTCGTCGGCGACGCGGCGCAGGCTCCCGATCGCGCCGTCGTGGACCACCGTGCCGTCCCGCACCAGGCGGGCGCGGGCGCCGCGCACCACCTTGCCCTCGGTGACGTAGCAGCCGGCGATCGTTCCCACGCGCGAGGAGCGGAAGATCGCGCGGACCTCCGCGCTGCCCAGGGAGTCCTCGACCTCCTCGGGCTCGAGCATCCCCTCCATCGCGGCGCGCAGGTCGTCGAGCGCCTGGTAGATGATCGTGTAGGTGCGGATCTCGACGGCCTCGCGCTCCGCGGCGGCGCGGGCGTCGCCGACCGGCCGGACGCCGAGGCCGAGGATGACGCCCCCCGAGGCGGCCGCGAGCATGACGTCGGACTCGTTGATGCCCCCGACGCCGCGGTGGATGACGTTGACGGACACCTCGCTCTGGGGCAGGCGCGCGATCTCGTCCTCGATCGCCTCCAGCGAGCCGGCGACGTCGGCCTTGAGCACGAGGTTCAGCTCCTGGAGCCCCGCCTCGAAGATCTCCTCCAGCGAGATCTTCTTGCCCGAGCGACGGGCCAGCGCCTCGGTCTTGAGCCGGTTCGCCTTGTCGCCGGCGAGCGAGCGCGCCTTGCGGTCGTTCTCGACCACGCGGACCCACTCGCCCGCCTCGGGGACGCTGTCGAAGCCGAGGACCTCGACCGGCTCGCCGGGCCGGGCCTGGCGGGTGCGCTGGCCGAGGAAGTCGTGCATGGCGCGCACGCGGCCCCAGTGGGCGCCGGCGACGAGCGCCTCGCCGACCTCGAGCGTGCCGCGCTGGATGAGCACCGTGACCACGGCGCCCCGGCCGGGGTCGAGCTTGGACTCGATCACCACACCGGAGGCGTCGGCGCCCGGGTTGGCCTTGAGCTCCTCGACCTCGGCCATGACGAGGATCGTCTCCAGAAGGTCGTCGAGCCCCTGGTGGGTCTTGGCCGAGACATCGACGAACTCGGTCTCCCCGCCCCAGTCCGCGGGCTGCAGGCCGTGCTCGGCCATCTCCCCGCGCACGCGCTCGGGCTGCGCGCCCTCCTTGTCGACCTTGTTGACTGCGACGAGCATCGGGACCTCGGCGGCCTTCGCGTGGTCGATCGCCTCCTCGGTCTGCGGCATGACGCCGTCGTCGGCGGCCACGACGATCACCGCGATGTCGGTGACCTGGGCGCCGCGGGCGCGCATCGCCGTGAAGGCCTGGTGGCCCGGGGTGTCGAGGAAGGTGACGGTCTTTCCGTCGTGGTGGACCTGGTAGGCGCCGATGTGCTGGGTGATCCCGCCGGCCTCCCCGGCCACGATCTCGGTCTCGCGGATCGCGTCGAGCAGCGAGGTCTTGCCGTGATCGACGTGGCCCATGATCGTCACCACCGGCGGGCGGGCGGCGAGGTCCTCCTCGGCGTCCTCGAAGACCGGCTCGGCGTCGACGTCGTCCGCGGCGTGGACGATCTCGATCTCCTTGTCGAACTCGTCGGCGATGACCTGGATCGCGTCGTCGGAGAGCGTCTGGGTGAGCGTCGCCATCTCGCCGAGCTGCATGAGCTTCTTGATGACGTCGGGCACGGCGACGCCGAGGTACTCGGCGACGTCCTTGACCGTGGAGCCGGAGTTGACCTTCGTGATCCCCGGGGCGAGGACCGCGGCGTTGTCGACCGGGGTGGGCTCCTGGTAGGTGCCGCGACGCCGGCGCCCGCGGCGCTGGCGTCGGGGCGGCTGCTGCGGGGGCGGCCCGCCGGGGGTGCGGCGGGAGGCCTGGGAGTCGATGACCACGCGCCGCCGGCCACCGGCGCCGGCGGCCGGGGCGCGCTCGCCCTGGAGGCTGTCGCGGGTGGGGCGCTGCCCGCCGCGCCCGCCGGCGCCGCGGTCGGTGTCGGCCCCGGGCGGGGGTGCCTCGGAGACGATCTTCGGGCCGCGCGGGAGGTCGGGCTTGGGGGCGGGTGGCGGCTTGGCCGGCGCGGCGGGGGCGGCCGTCGCCGTCGGCGCGGGCGCTGGAGTCGCGGCCGGCGGCGGGGCCACGGCCGGTGCCGGAGTCGCCACCGGGGCCGGGGGCGCCTCCACGCTCGCCGCGGCGGCCGGGGCCTCGGTCCGGGCCGGGGCCTCGGTCCGGGCAGGAGCCTCGGTCCGGGCGGGAGCGGCGGGCGCCTCGGTGCTCGCCGGAGCCTCGTTCGCGGCGGGGGTGGCCGGACTCGCGGTGCGCGCGGGGGCCTCGGCGGCGGCCGGGACCTCGGTGCGGGCCGGAGGCTCCGTCCGGGTCGGAGCGGCCGCGGGGGGCTCGGTGCGAGGCGGCGCGGCAGGACGGGCCGGCTCCTCGGGACGCAGGCTCGGCGGCGCAGGCGCCGGCGCCTGGTGACGGGCGGCGGGCCGGAAGGGACGAATCGGCGCCGGGGCCGTCGGTGGCTCGACGCGGGCCGCCTCGGCCTCGGCCTTCGCGAGCTCGGCGGCGCGCGCGGCCTTCGCCTTGGCCGCCTTCTCCGCCGCGACCTTGCGGGCCCCCTGCGCGGGCGCGGGACCGAGTGCCCGGGCGACGAGCGCCTCCTCGACCGAGGAGGCGGCGGCCTTCACTTCCAGGCCGGCCGCGCGCAGGCGCTCGATCACCTCCTTGGAGGGGAGGCCTCGTTCCTTTGCGATCTCGTGCACGCGCTTCTTCGCCATCTCACTCCAAGTCTAGTTTCTCCGCCTCCACCGTCACGGGACGGCGAAAGGCGCGGGGCAGGGCGCGGCGCTCGAGGGCCGTTCCCAGGCAGGCGGCGCCGCAGACGTAGGCCCCCCGGCCGGGCCGCCGGCGGAGGGGGTCGGCCACGACGCGGCCGTCGTCGGTCGCGAGGCGCACCAGGTCGCCCTGGGCGGCGATCCGCCCGCAGCCGACGCAGCGGCGCCGGGGCGTTCGCGTCCGGGCTATGGCGTCGTGCCCTCCTCGGTGGACGCCTCGACGGCGGCCTCCCGGGCGCGCGCCTGCTCAGGCTCGAGCTCGCTGACGGCGTCCGCGGCCTGCCCGGCGGCCTGCTCTTCCGCGGGCTTCGTCGCTTCCGTCTCCGACCCGTCGTCCTCGGCCACGTCGTCCTCGGGCTCGTCGGTCTCGGGCACCTCGACGGGCGCCGTCGCGACGGCGCGGGCCACCAGCGGGGCGAGCTCCTCGTCCGAGCGCTCCGGGTCGGCGAGCTGCGCGACCTCGTCCGGCGAGAGGGTGCTGAGGACCGAAACCGCCGAGGTGGCGAAGCGGCGCAGTGCCTGGTGGGAGGGCAGCCCGCAGAAGCGCGAGCCGGTGAGCGACGCGTTGGGGCAGCGGCGCCCGTTGGAGAGGACCGCGCCGCAGCGCCCCTGCAGATCCTCGTCGTCGTAGCCGCCCTCGGGCTCCTCCGCCGCGAACTCGGTCTCGGAGCGGATGTCCACCCGCCAGCCGGTCAGGCGGGCGGCGAGCCGGGCGTTCTGGCCCTCGCGGCCGATCGCGAGCGAGAGCTGGTCGTCGGGGACGATCACCGTCGCCTGCTTGTTGTCGTCGTCGACCAGGACCTCGCGCACGCGCGCCGGTGAGAGCGCCTTGGCCACGAACCGGGCGGGCTCGTCGTTGTAGGGGATGATGTCGATCTTCTCCCCGCGCAGCTCGGAGACGACCATCCGCACGCGCGACCCGCGGGGGCCGACGCAGGCGCCGACCGGGTCGACGCCGTCGGCGTGGGAGACGACCGCGATCTTCGAGCGGTAGCCGGGCTCGCGCGCGACGTCGGTGATCTCCACCAGGCCGTCGGCGATCTCCGGGACCTCGAGCTCGAAGAGCGACTTGATCAGCTCCGGGTCGCGGCGGGAGACGATGATGCTCGGGCCCTTGGTCGAGGCGCTCACGTCCTTGATCACGGCCTTGATGCGCTGCGAGTGGTCGTAGCGCTCGCCGTCGACCTGCTCGGATTTCGGCAGGAGCGCCTCCACCCGCTCGCGGAGCTGGACCAGCGTGTAGCGGGAGTCCGACTGCTGGACGATGCCGGTGATCAGCTCGCCGACGCGGTCGCGGTACTCCTCGTACATCTGCTCGCGCTCGGCCTCGCGGATGCGCTGGAGGATCACCTGCTTGGCCGTCTGGGCGGCGATCCGGCCGAAGTCGTCCGGAGTGACGTCGCGCTCGCCGATCCGGTCGGCGTGGCGGGCGAGCATCTCGAGGGTGATCTCGGGGGCCGCGGGCGCGCGGGCCTCGCCCGTCTCGGGATCGATGAGCGGCTGCTCGGCGGGCGCGTCGCCGGCGACGATGGCGGCGGTGAAGGCCTCCTCCACCTCGTCGAGCAGGTCCTCCTCGAGGTCCTCGGGCACGATGAGCTCGTAGACGGTGAAGTCGCCGAGCTCGCGATCCATCTCCACCCGCGCGTACTTGGCGGACTCCGGGGTCTTCTTGTAGGCGGAGAGCAGCGCGTCCTCGAGCGCCACCATCAGCATCTCGGGGGCGATCGCCTTCTCGTTGGAGAGGGCGTGGACGGCGTCGAGGATCTCCTTCGACATCTGGCTTACTCCCCTGGGACGAGGTTGGACCGGCTGATCTCGGCGTACGGGATGGTCACGACGCCGGCCTCCGCCGCGATCGTGACCTCCGCCTCGGTGGCGCCGACGAGCTCGCCGGTGATGGCGCCCAGCGGCTGCCGGGCCTCGCCGACCTGGATCGGACCCCGCGTGCGCACGCGTGCGCGCCGGCCGAGGAAGCGCCGGAAGTGCGCCGGCTTGGTGAGCGGGCGGTCGCTGCCCGGCGAGGAGACCTCGAGCGCGTAGCGCTCGCGGACCTCGGGCAGATGGGCCGTGACCTGCTCGCAGAGCGCGAGCGTGACGCCGTCGGGATGGTCGATGAAGAGGCGCACGGTGCTGCCGCCGAGGACCTCGACGAGCACGACCTCGACCGCGGGCTCCGCGGTGGCGAGCCGGCCCTCGATGTCGGACTGGATCGCGTTCATCAACTCACCCCATTCAAGAAAAAAAGCGGGCTCCCGCCCACTTTCAAAGACACCGCCGGCCCGGCCGGCGAACGAAAGCTGTCGGGCGATGCTAGCAGGAGATTCCTCTACGCTCGGGCCGTGGCCGAGGCTGAGGATCCCCGCTCCGTCGTGGCCGCCTACGTCGCGGAGTTGGACGGCGAGACCCGCCAGGTGGCCTTCGCCGAATGGGGCGTGACGCTGGATGCCGCGGGCTGGGCGCTGCACCTCGGCATCGCGATCCGCGACGGCCTGCTGCGCGCCCAGGCGCAGGTCGCCGAGGCCGGCGCGCTCGACCCGGGCGACCTCTTGTGGTGGAACCGTCAGGTGCCGATCGTCCGGTTCGCGCGCACGCGCGAGGGCGAGGTCTGGATCCAGGGCGACCTGCCGCTCGCCGCCGTCAGCGCACCGGAGGTGGACCGGTTCCTGGGCCTGCTCGTGCTCGCCGCGACCCAGGCGCGGGAGCACATCGCCGGGCGAACGAGGCCCTAGCCCGGGGGCGCAGGGGCGGCCCCGAGCGCCCGGGCGGAGTCGCGATAGCGGCGGTAGTCGGCGCGCTCCGGGCGCAGGCACGCGGCGAGCGCGAGCGGATGCCGGGCCTCGGCGTGACGTCCCTGGAGCTGCAGCGCCCGCCCGAGGCAGAAGAGCGCGTAGTCGTTGGTCGGCGCCCCCTCCACGACCGCGGCGAACTCCTCCGCGGCCTCGCGGTAGCGGCGGGCGTGGAAGAGCGCGCGGCCGAGCGCCTCGCGGATCGAGGCCTTGTCCGGCGCGAGGTCGCGGGCCTGCGCCAGCGGCACGACCGCGGCATGGTGGTCCCCGGCCTCGAGCAGCGCAGTCCCGCGGCGGAAGAGGTCGTAGGTGTCGGGCATCGTCCTCAGTGTAAGAACCCGGTCCGGCCCCCGGGCGCCCTCAGGCGCTCGACGCGCGGCCGGGGCGTGGCGGGAGGGCCCACAGCGCGCGGAGACGCCCGAGCGGGCCGAGGCCGCGGCCGAGTTCGGCCCGCAGCGCGCGTCGCTGTGCCGCGCTCGGCGGCGGCCCGCCGCCCCCGAACCGGCGGCCGCGGACCGCGGCGACATAGGCGGCCGCCGCCGGGGTGCTCGCGAGCCGCCGCTCCAGCGCGCTCAGCGTCGTCGCCGCCGGCGGTGCGCGACCGGTCCGGCGCAGCGCCCGCTCGAGCTCGGCCAGGGAGGGATCGTGCCCGCCCGCTCCGGCGTCGCGGCGCCGTCGCACCGCAAATCCACCCGCGACGAGCGCTCCGAGGGCGAGCAGGCCGGCGACGAGGCCCCAGCCGGCGACGCCGTCCTCGGTGGCCGGAGCGGCGCTCGGCTGGCGGGCGGCGGGATCGCTGCGGGGATCTCCGCCCTGCACGGGGGCCCGGCCGGCGGGCGCGATCGTCCGGGCGTTGTGCGCCCCGGCCAGCGCCGGCGCGCTCGCGGGCGTCGGGTCGAACGTCGCCCAGCCGATCCCCGGAAACCACGCTTCGACCCAGGAGTGCGCGTCGAGGTCGCTGACGGACCACTCCCGCCGCGCGCGGTCGTACTCGCCCGGCGCAAAGCCCGCGACTGCCCGGGCGGGGACGCCGCCCATCCGCAGCAGCAGCGCCATCGCCCCCGCGAACTGCTGGCAGTAGCCGCGCCCGTCGGCGAGGAACGTGGCGAGGGGGACGCGGGCGGGCGGCGGCGACTCGTCGTAGCGGAAGCGGGGGGCGGCGAGCGCACGCTCCACCCGCTGGATGTAGGCGTACGGGGTCGGCGCGCCTGCGCGCAGCGCGCGGGCGAGCCGGTAGGCGCCGGCGTAGGGGGATTCGGCGAGCAGGCGCTCGGCGTCGGTGCCGAATGGGAGCGCGCCGACCGCGCTCGCCCGCGCGCCCGACCCGAAGGCCCCGAAGACCACCTCGGTCGATCCCTCGGGGAGCCCGATGGTCCGGTACTGCTGGAGCGCCGCGGGGTAGTCGACGCCGGCGGCGGCCAGCCGCGCCGCGATCGGGCGGGGCACGTAGACCCGCGCGAACCAGGAGTCGCCGGGCCTCAGCCGCGCGCCCGAGCGCCAGGTGCCAGGGCTTCCCGCCGGGATGGCGAGGTGCGGGGCGCGGGAGATCGCGAGGGTCGTCCCGGATCCGATCAGGTCGCTCGACTCCATTCCGTCCATGGTCACGCGGATCGTCTGGATCCAGTCGCGGGGCAGCGCGGTGGACGGCGGCAGCTCGGCCGTGGAGGCCTCCGGCCCGCTGTCGGGCTCCCGCCGCCACGCCAGGCCGTCGAAGCGGTCGAGGTTCTCGGCCTTCCAGTAGGCGCCCACCCCGGAACGCACGCGCAGCACCTCCCGGCCCTCGCGCGGCCAATCCAGCGGCCCGTAGCGGTGGTCCCATGCGAACGTGACCGGCGAGGGGCCGGCCAGCGAGCCGGCGAGGGCGTGGTAGTCGAGCCACGGCTGGCGCGAGTCGAGGATCGGTACGGCGAGCACGCCGGCCAGGGCCGCCGTGGCGACCGCCCCCGCCGCGAGCGGAAGCCGCCCGGGGGGCAGGCGATCGGCCCGCAGGAAGGCCACGAGCAGCACGAGCAGCACGGCGCCGCGCAACGCGGGCGAGCCCGTCGTCAGGACCACCTCGGGGACGGCCGCGGCCGCAACGAGCAGGACCGCGGCCAGCACGCGACGGCGATCGCCACGCTCCGGCCACCCCATCGCGACGCCGCCGGCGAGGAGGACGAGCCCCGCGAGGAGGATGACCGTCCGCGCCCAGGGGTCGGCCCCCACGTAGGGGACGGCCGCCGCCGGCAGCGCGCCCACCCCCTGGGCCAAGCCGCTCCCCAGCGCGTCCCAGTTGGCCGGGAGCAGCAGGCGGTCGGGAACCCCGGCCACGAGCAGGCCGGCGACGGTGAGCGTGAGGACCGAGGCGGCGAGGAAGAGCGCGTGCACGGCAGGGCGCGCGGCCCGGCGGCGGGCCACGGCGGTGGCGGCGATCACGGCGAGCGCGACGACGAGGCCGGCGAGCATGGCCCCGACCGCCGTCGGCGACACGAGCTCCGCCCACCGCACGGCGCCGAAGCCCGCCAGGGCCGCGAGCGCGCCGAATCGCAGCGCCGCCGGCGCGAGCCGAGCCGACCACGCGGCCGGGAGCGGCGCGGCCCCCGCGCGCGGCGGCGCACTCGAGAGCGCGCTCACGCCGCGGCCTCCCCGGCGAGCCGCGCGCGCCGCCCGCCGCGCCGGAGCACGTAGCCCCGGCAGCCGGCGACCTCGAGATCGGCGGCCGCCCGGCGCGGCGGCCCGGCCGGCACGACGAGCACCGCGACGCCCCGGGCGATCGCCGCGGCGGCCCCGGGCAGGCGGTCGAGGTCGCGGGCGGCGACGTAGAGCACGACGCCGCGTCGCACCTGCCCGCGCAGCGCGGGCGGGCGGTCCCCCGCCTCGACGAGCGCGAGCCGCGCGTGGGCGGACGGCCAGGCCGCGAGGTCCGGCTCGACGGGAACGGCCCGGCGCTCGCCGAGCAGCAACAGGTCGCAGCCCCCGGCGCGGGCCAGAGCGGAGGTCAGCGAGGCGGCGGCCCGCACGGCGGCGTCGAGCGCCGCCTCCCCCTCCGGACCCGCGGCGGTGCGCGCATCGAGCACGACGAGGGGACGGGCATCGGCCTCCGCGCGCAGGCGGCGCTCGACGAGCCCCCCGCCGCGGGCGACGGTCGGCCAGTGGATGCGCGAGGCGGGCGCGCCCTCGCGGTAGGGCCGCAGGCCGTCGATCTCGATCGCCGCCTCGGCCCGGCCCCCGCGACCGAGCCCGGCGCGCTCCAGCCCTCCCCCGCTGACGGCGCGGACCGGCTCGACGCGAGGCAGCACGAGGACGTCGACCGGCCCTCCGGAGCCGCGCACGACCCGCTCCGCCAGACGGAGCGGGTCGGCGAGGTAGAGGCCCGGCGGGTCGACCCGGCGCAGGCCGCGCCGGGCGACACGCACGAGGTGGCGCAGCTCGCGTCGCGCCTCGCCCGTCGGCGCGAGCGGCCGCGGCGCGCCGAGCAGCGGGTCGCGCACCTCACCGCCGGGCAGCCCGGCCGGTCCGGCGCGCACCTCGAGTCCGACATGGAGGTCCTCGCCCTCGACGACCCGTCCCGGCAGCGAGGTCCGGGCGATCGCGGCCGAGCGCGCGGCGAGCCGCACCCAGAGCGCCGCGCCGACGCCGAGCAGCGCGAGGCCGACGCCGGGAACGTAGAGCGCCTCGGCGTCGAAGGCGCCGGCGGTGAGCAGCAGCAGGAGGCCCAGGAGGGCGGCGCCGGCGGCGCGGCCCCCCATCGGCTACAGGGCCGCCGTCGCCGCGACCGCGTCGCGGATGACGTCGGCGGGCGGCGTGAGGGCCGCCTCGGGCGCGAGCACGAGGCGGTGGGCGAGGACCGGGGCGGCGAGGGCCTGCACGTCGTCGGGCAGGGCGTGGTCGCGCCCCTGCATCATGGCCCGGGCCTTGGCGGCGCGCAGGAGCATCAGGCCGGCGCGCGGGCTGGCGCCGAGCTCCACCCGCGTGTCCTCGCGCGTGCGGCGCAGCAGCGAGACGACATAGTCGCGCAGGGCGCCCGAGGCGTGGACGCGGACCGCGGCGTCCTGCGCGCCGAGGATCTCGGCGGCCGAGACGACGGGCGCGAGCTCGAGCACCCGGTCGCCCGCCGCGTGCGCGGCGAGCATGTTCGCCTCGTCGGCCGGCTCCGGGTACCCGAGCTGGACGCGGACCATGAAGCGGTCGACCTGCGCCTCGGGCAGCGGGTAGGTGCCCTCGTACTCCATCGGGTTCTGGGTGGCGAGGACGAGGAACGGGCGCGCGAGCTCGTGGGTGTGGACGTCGACCGTGACCCGGCGCTCCTGCATGCACTCGAGCAGGCCGGACTGCGTCTTGGGTGAGGCGCGATTGATCTCGTCGACGAGGACGACGTTCGCGAAGACCGGGCCCGGACGGAACTCGAAGGTGCCCTCGTGCTGGTCGAAGACGCTCGTGCCGACGACGTCGGCGGGCAGCAGGTCGACCGTGCACTGGATCCTGGCGAAGCGGACGTCGAGCGAGCGCGCCAGGGCGCGGGCGAGGGCCGTCTTGCCGACGCCGGGGTGGTCCTCGACGAGGACGTGGCCCTCGGCGAGGAGCGCGATTACGACGTGGTCGAGCGTCTCCTCGCGCACCTGGACGGCGCGCCGGACGTTCTCGGCGACCCGGCGCGCGGCCGCGGCCGCCGCCTCACGCTCGTGCGGCTCGATCCGCGGGAGCTGGTCCAGGGGCTCCATCGACAGCCTCCGTGGTGGTCCGCAGCGCGTCGACCGCGTCGAGGATGGCCGCGGCGATCTCCGGCTTCGACGCCCGGGCGACGCGGCGCTCCGCGTCCTGCGTGACGATCGTGACCTCGTTGTCCTCCGCGTCGAAGCCGATGTCCGGCGCGGAAACGTCGTTGACGACCACCGCGTCGAGGCGCTTGCGCCGGAGCTTGCCGCGGCCCAGGGCGACCGCCTCGGGGCCGTGTTCGGCGGCGAACCCGACCAGGGTCTGCCCCGGTCGCCGGTGGGCGGCCAGCTCGGCGAGCACGTCCTCGGTCGCCTCGAGCGCGACCTCGGGCGGCCCGCCGTCCTTCTTGAGCTTGCCGGCCGCCGGCACGGCGGGCCGGAAGTCGGCGACCGCGGCGGCCATGAGCAGGACGTCGCATTCGGGGAACGCCGGCCCGCACGCGTCCGCGAGCTCGGCCGCCGTCCCCACGGGCACCAGGCGGACCCCGGCGGGCGGGTCGACGGCCAGGTGGGCCGCGACGAGCGTCACTTCCGCGCCGCGCGCGGCGGCGGCGGCGGCCAGCGCCGTGCCCATCCGCCCGGAGGACCGGTTGCCGACATAGCGGACCGCATCGATCGGCTCGCGCGTGCCGCCGGCCGTGACGAGGACCCGCAGGCCGTCCCAGGGGCGCCCGCGCCGCCCGCCGGAGCCGAGGGCCGACTCCAGCGCGGCCAGGATCGCCGGCGGCTCGGCCAGCCGCCCCGGGCCGTGCTCGCCGCGGGAGGCGAGCGGGCCCGCCTCCGGGTCGATCACCTCCACCCCGCGCGCCCGAAGGCGCGCCACGTTGTCCACCGTCGCCGCGTGGGCCCACATGCCGTCGTTCATCGCCGGGGCGACGAGCACGGGCCCGGAGGCGGCGAGCGCCGCGCTGGTCAGGAGGTTGTCAGCCAGCCCGTGGGCGAGCTTGGCCAGCGTGTTGGCCGAGGCCGGCGCGACGACGAAGACCTCCGCGCGCTCGACGAGCGCGAGGTGGCTGATCGGCTCATGGTCCGGGAGCGGGTCGCCGGGGTAGGAGCCGCGGGCCGGGTCGGCGTCGAACTCGGAGACGAGGACGGGGGCGCCGGTGATCGCGGCGAAGGTGGCCGACCCGACGAAGCGACGGCTCGTTTCGGTCTGCACCACGCGGACGGCGTGACCGGCCTGCGTGGCCAGCCGCGCCAGCTCGACCGCCTTGTAGGCGGCGATCCCGCCGCTCACTCCGAGGAGGATGCGGGCCATCGCCTCGCCTCTCGTCCTGGGGCGGTGGGCGTCAGGCCGCCGGCGCGCCCGACGCTCCTAGCGGTACTCGTAGGAGACCTTGCCCTGGGCGACTTCCTCCAGGGCGATGGTCAGGTAGTTCTTGGACCGGGTGTCGACCATCGGCGGCGGGTACTCGTCGAACGTCCCCTCGCCGAGGTTGTGGTAGTAGCTGTTGATCTGGCGCGCGCGCTTGGCGGCGACGATCACGCTGGCGTAGTTCGAGTCGACGTGCTCGAGCAGCGCGTCGATGCGGGGGTTGATCACGGGCGTCCGGCCTTTCCGGTCGAGTCGTCCCAGTGTAGCCGCCGCTCGACGATCCGGGCGAGGTCGGCCACCGCGTCCTCGAGGCGGTCGTTGCGGACCTTCGCGTCGAACTCGTCCTGGGCCTCGAGCTCGCGCTCCGCGGTGCACAGCCGCGCGGCGACCTGGGCGGGGTCGTCGGTGCCGCGTCCGACGAGGCGCGCGCGGAGCGCGTCGACCGACGGCGGCACGATGAAGATCTGGAAGGCGTCAGGGAGCGCGTCGCGGACCTGGCGAGCCCCCTGCACCTCGATCTCCAGCACGACCCCGCGCGCCTCGGGCGCAGGGTCCTCGACCTCCGAGCGCAGGGTGCCGTAGCGCCGGCCGGAGTACTCCGCGTGCTCGAGGAAGTCGCCCGCGACCACGCGCCGCTCGAAGTCCTCGGGCGCGAGGAAGTGGTAGTCCACCCCGTCGCGCTCGCCCGGTCGCGGCGGGCGCGTGGTGGCGGAGACCGAGAGCACGAGCCCGGGCACCCGCTCGAGCAGCCCGCGGATCAGCGTGCCCTTGCCGACGCCGGAGGGCCCGGTGATCACCACGACGCGGGACACCCGCGCCCCGGCTAGCGGCGCAGGAGGGCGACGAGCTCGGTGCGCTGGCGCTCGGACAGGCCGCCGATCGTCTTGCTCGGCGAGATGCGGCACTGCGTGAGGATCTTGTTCACCTTCACGCGGCCGTACTTCGGCACCGCGAGCAACATGTCGAAGACCTTGGCCGTCTCGACGTAGTCCGGCGGGTCGAACAGCAGCGTCTGGATCGACTGGCGACCGCCCTTGAGATCGCGCTTGAGCTGCGCGCGCCGGCTGCGAATCGCGTTCGCGCGCTTGAGCGCGTCCATGCGCTGGACGAGCGAACGTTCCGGCGCCGTGACGGTTTTCGTCGGGGACTCGCTCACCGGCGGCATGGGCGGCGATACTAACGATGTGCCCGGGCCGATCAAGACCGATCCGGGGCATTCTCACGAAATTCGCCTCGACCTTGACCTGAGGTTGAGCCGTCTGGAGCGTCGCTTCAGCAAGCGGCCGGTTTTCTGGGCGCTTTGTCATCGCTCCCGGGTCGACACGGACGCCGATTCCAGCTCCGCGCGGATGCGCCGGGCGGCCATCGGGTCGCGAAAGCTCTCGGTGCCGACCGCGACGAGGCCGGCACCGGCCTCGAGCATTTCGTGCGCGTCGATCCCGCGCTGCACGCCGCCCATCGCGACGATCGGGATTCCGGTGCGCTCCGCGACGTCGGCGACCTGAGCCAATGCGGCCGCGCGGATCGCCGGACCCGAGATCCCGCCCGTGCGGCCGCCGAGCCAGGGCCTCCCGGTGACGGGATGCAGCGCCATGCCCCGCAGCGTGTTGACGAGCGAGAGCGCATCGGCGCCGGCGTCCGCCGCCGCCGCGCCGACCGCCCCGGGGTCGGTCGCGTTCGGCGTCAGCTTCACGATCAGCGGCTTGCCGGTGAGCGGCCGAACGTGCTCGAGCAGCGCTGCGGTCTCCCCCGGGTCGGCGCCCATGACGAGGCCCGTCTCGACGTTCGGGCAGGACACGTTGAGCTCCAGCGCCGCGACCTCGTCGCGCTCGGCGAAGGCCGCCACGAGCGTGCCGACCTCCTCGCGCGTGAAGCCCATGACGTTGACGATCAGCGGCACCGGGAGGCGGGCGAGCCACGGCAGGTCGTCAGCCAGGTAGCCGGCCAGCCCCTTGTTCGGAAGCCCGATCGAGTTGAGCAGGCCGCCGGGCAGCTCCCACAGCCGCGGGGGCGGGTTGCCCTGGCGGGGCGCGAGCGTGACGGTCTTCGAGACGAAGGCGGCGAACGGGAAGTCCTCCAGCAGCGCGTCGCCGAACGCCCGGTGGGCGGCGATGGCGTCGAAGGTCCCGGAGGCATTCACGATCGGGTGAGCGAGGTCGATCCCGCAGAAGCGCGTCGGCCCGCCGGCCTCGGCGCTCATGCGGAGGCGCCGCCCGCGCACCGGGTCAATGGCCCGCACCGGCGACGAGCGCCGTCTCCAGCTCGGCCGCGTCGAGCACCGGTCCCTCGACGCAGAGGCGCACGTATCCCGCGCGCGTGGGCACCACGCACCCGAAGCACGCGCCGAAGCCGCAGGCCATGCCCGACTCCATCGCGAGCTGGGCGGGCACACCGCGCTCGGCGCAGAGCGCCCGAACGGTCTCGAGCATGGCGGGCGGGCCGCAGGCGTAGACGGTCACCGGGTCCGGGCCGGCGAGCCGCGGCGCGAGCAGATCGGTGACCGGTCCGCGGTGGCCGGCGCCCCCGTCGTCGGTGGCCAGCTCCGGCGCGTGGAGCAGCTCGGCGCCCGCCGCGTGGGCGGCGTCGCGGAAGCCGAGCAGCGCGGGGGCGGTCGCCCCGGCGGTGCGCCGCGCGTCCTGCCAGATCGCCAGCGGCGCGATGCCCACCCCGCCGCCGACGAGCAGCGCCGAGCGTCCTTCCTGCGGCGCCGCGAAGCCGACCCCGAGCGGCCCGAGCAGCCACAGCCCGTCGCCGGGCCCGAGCTCCGCCAGTCGCGCGGTGCCGGGCCCGACGACCTCGAGCAGGAACTCGAGCCGCCCGGCGTGCGGGGCCCGCAGGACGCTGAAGGCGCGCGGCAGGAACGGCCGCTCACCGTCGCCTCCCCCCCACCGTTCGGCGGCGGCGAGCATGTGGAACTGGCCCGGCCGTGGCGCCGGCCCGTCCGGGTCGTCCACCTCGAGGACGACGTAGGGGCCGTGGGCGCGGCGGTCCGACACCGTGGCGCGACGACGGCCGGGCGGTGCGAGGGTGCGCCGCGCCTGCGGCCCTTCCCCGGTCACGCCACCGGCTCGGCCGCCGCGGCCGGGCGGTGGAGCTCCTGCAGCGAGGCCACCGGCGGCTCACCCTCCCGGGCTGCCCGCATGGCCCGGGCGGCGGCCAGCCCGCCGGCCATCGTGGTGATGCACGGGATCCCGCGCGCGACAGCCGCGGAGCGGATCTCCCAGCCGTCGCCGCGGGCGCCGGAGCCGGTCGGCGTGTTGATGACGAGGTCCACGCCGCCCGCCTCGATGCGGTCGACGACGTGCGGCGACCCCTCGGGGATCTTGTTCAACGTCTCGACCGGGATCCCCATGCGGCTCAGGGCCTGCGCGGTCCCCCGCGTGGCGACCATCTGGAAGCCGAGGTCGTGGAGCTGGCTGGCCAGGGCGCCGGCCAACACCTTGTCGCCGTCGGTCACGGTGATGAACACCGTCCCCTCGCGCGGGAGCTCGGCCCCGGCCGCCGCCTGGGCCTTGGCGAAGGCGGTGGGGAAGTCACGCGCGATGCCCATCACCTCGCCGGTGGCGCGCATCTCAGGGCCGAGCAGCGCGTCGGCGCCGGCGAAGCGGTCGAAGGGCATCACCGCCTCCTTCACGCTCACGTGCCCGCCGGTCGGGTCCTCGGGGAGGTCGAGGTCGGCGATCCGCTCGCCGAGCATGACCCGGCAGGCCAGGCGGGCGAGCGGGCGCCCGGTGGCCTTGGAGACGAACGGGACGGTGCGCGAGGCGCGCGGGTTGGCCTCGATCACGTACAGCTCGGCGCCCTGGATCGCGAACTGGACGTTGAGCAGCCCGATCACGCCGAGCCGCCGGGCGATCCCCGCGGTCCAGTCGGCCACGCGCGCGCACATCTCCTCCGAGAGGGAGTGCGGCGGCAGCACGCAGGCCGAGTCCCCGGAGTGGATCCCGGCCTCCTCGACGTGCTGCATGATCCCGCCGACCCACACCGCCTCGCCGTCGCACAGCGCGTCGACGTCGACCTCGATCGAGTCCTCGAGGAAGCGGTCGAGGAAGATCTCCCGCCCCCCGCCGGCGACGCTCGCGTCGACGCGATCGAGGTAGTCGGCGAGGTCCTCGATCGAGTAGACGATCTCCATCGCGCGGCCGCCGAGCACGTAGCTCGGGCGGACGAGCAGCGGAAAGCCGACGCTCGGCGCGGCGCCCAGCGCCTCGTCGGCCGAGTGCGCGGTCGCGTAGGGCGGCGCGTCGTAGCCCAGCTCGGCGAGCAGGGTGCCGAAGCGCCCGCGGTCCTCGGCGAGGTCGATCGCCTCGACCGGCGTGCCGAGGATCGGGACCCCCGCGCCGGCCAGCCCGGCAGCGAGCTTGAGCGGCGTCTGGCCGCCGAAGGAGCAGATCACGCCCTCCGGCCGCTCGAGCGCGCACACCGCGAGCACGTCCTCCAGGGTGAGCGGCTCGAAGTAGAGCCGGTCGGAGGTGTCGTAGTCGGTGGAGACCGTCTCGGGGTTGCAGTTGATCATCACCGCGTCGCGTCCCGAGGCCCGCACGGCCTGCGCGGCGTGGACGCAGCAGTAGTCGAACTCGATGCCCTGCCCGATCCGGTTGGGGCCCGACCCGAGGATGACCACGCTCTCCCGCTCCCCGCGGACGACCTCGTGAGCCGGGCCCGCGCCGTCCGCGGCCGGCCGCTCCCAGCCCGAGTAGAAGTAGGGGGTCTCGGCCGCGAACTCCGCCGCGCACGTGTCCACCGCCCGGAACGTCCGCTCGCCGGCGAACGGCGCCTCCGGGTCGGCGGCGAGCGCCGCGAGCTCCCGCAGGAACCAGGGGTTGACGTGCGTCCGCGCCTCGATCGTGGCCGCGGGCACGGCGCGGCGCAGCGCCTCGAGCACGAGGTCGAAGCGGTCCGGGCCCGGGACCTCGAGCGCGTCGAGCAGCGCGCCCTCGTCGTCCGGCACGCGGACCGCCTGGTCGAGCTCGCGGGAGCGCATGGCCTTCGCAAAGGACTGGCCGAAGGTGCGCCCGATCGCCATCACCTCGCCGACGGACTTCATGTGCGTCGTGAGCCCAGCGTCGCTGCCGGGGAACTTCTCGAAGGCGAAGCGCGGCCACTTCGTCACCACGTAGTCGAGCGCCGGCTCGAAGCTTGCGGGAGTGCGCCGCGTGATGTCGTTGGGGATCTCCTGCAGCCTGTAGCCGACGGCGAGCCGCGCGGCGATCTTCGCGATCGGGAAGCCCGTGGCTTTCGAGGCCAGCGCCGAGGAGCGGGAGACGCGCGGGTTCATCTCGATCACGACGATCTCGTCGGTGGCCGGGTTCACCGCGAACTGGACGTTGGAGCCGCCGGTCTCCACCCCGACGGCCCGGATCACCGCGATCGCCTGGTCGCGGAGCGCCTGATAGGTCTGGTCACTCAGCGTCTGCTGCGGCGCGACGCAGACCGAGTCCCCGGTGTGGACGCCCATCGGGTCGAGGTTCTCGATCGAGCAGACGATCACGACGTTGTCGGCGCTGTCGCGCATGACCTCCATCTCGAACTCGCCCCAGCCCAGCACCGACTGCTCGACGAGCACCTGGCCGATCGGCGAGGCGGCGAGGCCGCGGGCGACGATGCGCTCGAACTCCTCGCGGGTGCGACCGATCCCGCCGCCGCGGCCGCCGAGCGTGAAGGCCGGACGGACGATCGCCGGCAGGCCGATCCCCCCGAGCGCGGCCACCGCCTCGGCGACCGAGGTGGCGATCGCGCTCGCCGGCACCCGCAGGCCCGCCTCGCTCATCGTCGCGCGGAAGAGCTCACGGTCCTCGGCGCGGTGGATCGCGTCGTAGTTCGCCCCGATGAGCTCGACGTGGTGGCGCTCCAGCGTGCCATCCTCGTGTAGCGCCTTGGCCAGGTTCAGCGCCGTCTGGCCGCCGAGCGTCGGGAGCAGCGCGTCCGGCTTCTCCTTCGCAATGACCTGGGCGACGGGACCGGGGAGCAGCGGCTCGACGTAGGTCGCGTCGGCAAAGCCCGGGTCGGTCATGATCGTCGCCGGGTTGGAGTTGACCAGGACGATCTCGTAGCCCTCCTCCATCAGGACCTTGCACGCCTGGGTCCCGGAGTAGTCGAACTCGGCGGCCTGCCCGATGACGATCGGCCCGCTGCCGATGACGAGGATGCGCCGGATGTCGTCGCGGCGGGGCACGGCTAGGGGGCGCTCCGCGCGGCGCGGGCGCCGGCGATCTCGGCGACGAAGCGGTCGAAGAGGTGGAGCGCGTCGTTTGGCCCCGGCCCGGCCTCCGGGTGGTACTGGACGGTGGCGCCCTGGACATCGCGCAGGGCCAGCCCCTCGACGGTGCGGTCGTAGAGGTTGAGCTGGGTCAGCTCCGCGGCGCCGAAGTCGGTCTCCCAGCGCACCGGCTCGTCGTGGTCGATCGTCCGCGCCCCGCTCGGGCCGAGCACCGCGAACCCGTGGTTCTGCGCGGTGATCTCGATTCGCCCCGTGATCAGGTCCTTGACCGGGTGGTTCGCGCCGTGGTGGCCGAAGGGGAGCTTGTAGGTCTCCAGGCCGACCGCCCGGCAGAGCAGCTGGTGGCCGAGGCAGATGCCGTAGACGGGTGCGCGGCCGACGAGGTCGCGCACCGTGTCCACGACGTAGGAGAGCGCAGCGGGGTCGCCGGGGCCATTGGCGAGGAAGTAGGCGTCGGCGTCGCGGGCGAGGAGATCCTCGGCGCTCGTCGTGCACGGGTGGAGCTCCAGGCGCGCGCCGCGCGCGCGGAGGTTGGCGACGATGGAGTTCTTGATGCCGGTGTCGATCACCGCGATCGTCGGGCCGCCGGCCTCGCCGCCGATCGGCTCGAGCTCGACCATCGCCGGTGCGCTCACCTCCCGCGCGAGGTCCCGGCCCTCCATCGGGGGCTCGGCGGCGATCGCCTCCCGCGCAGCGGCGGGGTCGTGCCCCCCGGGGAAGACGCCGCCGCGCATCGCGCCGCGCTCGCGAATGTGCCGCACGAGCGCGCGGGTATCGACGCCGGTGATGCCCGGCGTCCCGCAGTCGCGCAGCCAGTCGAGCCACGCGCCCTCCGCGCTGGCCGCGTCCTCGTCGTTGACGGCGTCGCGCATGATCGCCGCGCGGGCGTGGACGCGGTCGGACTCCATGGCGGCGGCGGAGACGCCGTAGTTGCCGACGTGTGGCACGGTGAAGGCGATGAGCTGCCCGGCGTACGAGGGGTCGCTCATCGCCTCCTGGTAGCCGGACATCGACGTGGTGAAGACGACCTCGCCGACGGCGACGCCGGGGGCGCCGCACGCCTCCCCCTCGAAGCGGGTCCCGTCCTCCAGCAGCAGGTAGGCGCTCACCGGACGAGCGCCTGGACCGACTTGAACTCCGGCGTCCCCGCGCGCTCGAGCCACTCGAAGAGCGCCGTCTCGGTCGAGGAGAGGATCGCGCCGCTCGCCGCCATCTTGCGCAGCCCGAGCTCGCGGTTCTCGGCCGTGCGCGAGGCGACCGCGTCGACCGCGACGTGCACCTCCACCCCGCGCTCGAGCAGGTCATGGACGGTCTGGCTCACGCAGACGTGGGTCTCGATCCCGCAGACGAGCGCCTGGTCGCGGCCGGCGAGGTCGAAGCCCTCGGCCTGCGCGGCCGAGAACACCGTCTTCTCCAGTCGCGGGGCCTCACCGAGCGCCTCTACGACCTCGGGGACCGTGGCGCCGAGCCCGCGCGGGTACTGCTCGGTCACGATCACGGGGACGCCGACCTCGCCGGCGCCGCGGGCAAGGGTGGCGACGTTCGCGGCGACGGCCGCGAACCCGTCGACCGCCGGGCGGAACGCCTCCTGCACGTCCACGACGACGAGCGCGGCGCGGCGGCGGTCGAGCAGGCGGGCGGTCATACCGCGGCGGCCTCGCCGGGCGCGGGTGCCGGCGTGCCCGTGCCGGCGGCGGCGCGATGTACGACCGCCCCCGCGGCGACCGTGAGCAGCACCCGCCCACGCAGGCGGCGACCGTGGAAGCAGCAGTTCTCCGCGCGGCTCGCGTAGCCGCCCTCGCCCACCACCCACTCGGCGTCGAGGTCGACGAGCGCGAGGTTCGCGGCTGCGCCCGCCTCAATCCGGGGCGCCGGCATCTCGAGCAGCGCGGCGCCGGCGGTCATCCGCTCCACCAGCACGCCGAGCGGAAGGACGCCGGGCGCAACGAGCTCGGTGTACAGCGCGGCGAACGCGGTCTCCAGGCCGGTCGTGCCCATCGGCGCCGCCTCGAACGGCACCTCCTTCTCGTGTCGCGCGTGGGGGGCGTGGTCGGTCGCGACCATCTCGATCACCCCGGACCGCAGCGCCGCGACGAGCGCCGCGCGGTCGGCCTCGGCCCGCAGCGGCGGATTCATCTTGAAGCGGCTGTCGAGCGAGGCGACCGCAGCGTCGGTCAGCGTGATGTGGTGCGGGGAGACCTCGCCGCTCACCGGCGCGCCGGCCTCGCGGGCCGCGGCGAGGGCGTCGACCGACTCGGCGCAGGAGAGGTGCTGGAAGTGAACGCGTGCCTCCTCATAGGCGGCGAGCGCCGAGTCGCGGGCGACCATCGTGGACTCCGAGACCGAGGGGATGCCGGCCAGGCCGAGCCGTGCCGAGACCGGGCCCTCGTGCATGACGCCCTCGCCCGAGAGCGAGGGATCCTCCTCGTGGAGGGCGAGGACCCCGCCGCACAGCCGCTGGTACTGCAGCGCCCGGCGCAGCATCCCGGCCGCCGCCACCGGCTTGCCGTCGTCGGTGAAGCCGAGCGCCCCGGCGTCACGCAGCTCGGCCATCTCGGTCAGCTCCTCGCCTCCCAGGCCGCGGGTGATCGCGGCGAAGAAGCCGGTCGGTACGCGCGCGTCGCGCCGCGCCGTCTCCACCAGCGCGCGCAGACCGGTCGCGTCGTCCACGACCGGGTCGGTGTTCGGCATCGCCGCCACGGCGCAATAGCCGCCGGCGGCGGCTGCCGCCGTGCCGCTCGCGAGGTCCTCCTTGTGCTCCTGGCCGGGGGTGCGGAAGTGGACGTGGGGATCGACGAAGGCGGGCAGCAGCGTGGCGCCCTCGGCGTCGACGACCTCGGCGCCGTCGGGCGCCTCGAGCGCGCCCGGGGCGCCCAGCTCGGCGATCTCCCCGTCGCGGACCAGCACGTCCTGGGGCTCGTCCAGCCCGCCGCGCGGGTCGAGCGCGTAAGCGCCGCGCAGCAGCAGCGTGGCCGGCTCGGCCGGCCGCGCGAAGCGGCGCTCGGTCATGCCGCCACCGGCTCGGGGTCGGCCCCGGCCGCGCTGCCGGCCAGCAGCTCGTAGAGGACGGCCATCCGCACCACCACGCCCGCCTCGACCTGGCGCCCGATCAGCGCCTGGGGGGAGTCGATGACCTCGGCGGAGAGCTCGACGCCGCGGTTCACCGGCCCGGGGTGCATGACGATCTGGTCCGGGCGCAGCCGATCGGCTCCGATGCCGTAGCGCGCGGCGTACTCGCGCAGCGAGGGCACGTAGGCGTCGCGCATCCGCTCGCGCTGCATCCGCAGCGCGTAGACCACGTCCGCCTCGCCGATGCGATCCAGCGTCGGCTCGACCGCGCAGCCGAGCGCGTCGCCGACGCCGCGCGGCATGAGCGTCGGCGGCCCGGCCACCGTGACCTCGGCGCCCATCCGGCGCAGCGCGATGACACCGGAGCGGGCCACCCGCGAGTGGAGCACGTCGCCGACGATCCACACCCGCACGCCGTCGAGCGCGCCGAGGCGCTCGCGCAGCGTGTAGACGTCGAGCAGCGCCTGGGTCGGGTGCTCGTGCTTGCCGTCGCCGGCGTTGATGACCGAGGCCGGGGTCCAGCCCGCGACGAGGTGCGCGGCGCCGGCGTACGGGGCGCGGATGACGATCGCCGCGGGCTCGTAGGCCGAGAGCGTCGCGACGGTGTCCTTCAGGGACTCGCCCTTCTCGACCGAGGACCCGGAGGAGCGGATCGAGACGACGTCGGCCGAGAGCCGCTTGGCGGCGAGCTCGAAGGAGGACGAGGTGCGGGTGCTGGCCTCGTAGAACAGGTTCACCACGGTGCGCCCGCGCAGCGCGGGCACCTTCTTGATCTCGCGGCCGGAGACCTCGGCGAACGAGGCGGCCCGGTCGAGGATCCGCTCGATCCCGGCGCGGTCGAGGTCCTCGATCGAGAGCAGGTGCCTCATGCCGCCTCGACCTCGCGGACGACGGTTCCCGGGCCTCCGCTGATCGTCACCTCGTCGATGCCGTCGAGCTCCTCCACGCGGACGTTGACCCGGTCCTCGCGGGCGGTCGGCAGGTTCTTGCCGACGTAGTCGGGACGGATCGGCAGCTCCCGATGGCCACGGTCGGCGAGGACGGCGAGCTGGACCTTCGCCGGGCGTCCGTAGTCGAAGATCGCGTCGATCGCGGCGCGTGCCGTCCGGCCGGTGTAGAGGACGTCGTCGACGACGACGACCGTGCGGCCGTCGAGCGGGAAGTCGAGGTGGGAGGCATGGACGATCGGCCCCGCGGCGCCGCGCGTGGCGATGTCGTCGCGGTAGAAGCTGATGTCGATGTCGCCGAGCGGGACCGGCGCGCCCTGGAGCTCGCCGACCAGCACGTGCAGGCGGCGCGCCAGCAGCGCGCCGCGGCGGTGGATGCCGACGATCGCGAGTTCCCCGGCGGGGTTCTTCTCGACGATCTCGTGGGCGACGCGCACGAGGCTGCGCCGCATGTCGTCGCGGTCGAGGACGACCGTGTCGGGCTCCAACCTGCTCCTTCCTGGCCTCGCGGGACCGGGTTAAAGGAACGGACGAGCGGAGCGTAGCAGCGGGTCCGGCGTGGCCCCGGATCACGCCGGCGCGGGGCGCGGGGACCTCACTCAGGGGCCGGGCGCGGCTCGCTCCTCCTCCCAGCGCACAAGGTGCGGCGGGCCCTGGTCGGGGAACGGGATCTCGATCGTGTCGAAGTCGCGCGGGACGACCGTGTCGGCGAAGGTCTCCCGCGCCTCGTCGCGGATCTCTCGCGCGGTGTGCCGCGTGGAGACGTGGACGAGCGCGAGCAGTCGCACCTCGGCCCGCGCCGCGAGCGCCGCCGCCTGGGTCGCCGTGGAGTGGCGCGTCTCGTGCGCGCGCTCGGCTTCGGCATGTGCGAAGGTCGCCTCGTGGACGAGCACGTCGGCGTGCGCCGCGGCCCGGGCGACCTCGGCGCACGGCGCCGTGTCGCCGCTCAGCACGAGCCGGCGCCCGGGGCGCGGCGGGCCGACGACCTGCGCCGGCTCCACCCCCGCGACGGGCTGCCCGCGCTGCAGGCGGCCGAAATCCGGGCCCGGCGCCACCCCGAGCCGCGCGGCGAGCTCGGGGTCGAAGCGACCCGGGCGGTCGGGCTCGACGATCTCGTAGCCCACCGCGCCGGCGCGATGATCGACCGCGAACGGCACGATCTCGTAGCCGTCGCGCTCGACGACCTGGCCCGGCTCGAGCTCGTCCACGAACACCTCGTAGCGCGTGCGCCCGGCGGCGCGGGCGACGAGGTCCATGATGCCCCGCAACCCACGCGGGCCGTGCACCGTGAGCGGGCGCCGCCGCTCGCGCAGGTCGAAGGTCTTCAGCATCCCCGGCAGGCCAAGCCAGTGGTCCGCGTGGTAGTGGGTGAAGAAGACGTCGTCGAGGTCGGCGAGCCCGGTGGAGCGCAGGAGCTGGCGCTGCGTCCCCTCTCCGCAGTCGAACAGCAGCCGCTCCCCCCCGCGTCGCAGCAGCACCGCCGGCAGGCCGCGGCGCGCGGTCGGCACCGACCCGCCGGTTCCGGCGAAGAAGAGCGAGAGGTCCACGTCAGTCGAGCCCCACGTGTTCGAACGCGATCTCGGCCGTGCTCGCGCGCACGCGCGCGGCGCCCATCGTGTGACGCGGCTGGCGGCGGCGGTCGGTGGCCGAGCCCGGGTTGAAGATCTGGAAGCCGCCGTCCGGCGCCGTCTCGTGCAGCGGGATGTGCGAGTGGCCGAAGACGACGGCGGCGGCCTCGGCGAAGCGCGCGCGCATCCGGCTCAGGCGGCCGTCGGCCGGCCCGCCGTTGTGGACGACGGCGAGCATCGCTCGCTCAACCGGGATCAGCTGCGTCGCCGGAAGCGCCGACCGCACCTCCGCGTCGTCCGCGTTGCCATGGACCGCGACCACCGGCGGGCCCAGCGCCTCGAGCACGTGGAGGACCGCGAGCGTGGAGAGGTCGCCGGCGTGCACGACGAGGTCGGCGGCGGCGCAGCGCTCGAGCGCCGCGGGCGGAATTCGCCTGCTCCCGCGCGGCAGATGGGTGTCGGAGAGGATCGCGATCTCCACGCCCCGGACGCTACCCGGCCCTGCGCTACGCTGCCCCGGCTCGCGCCCGTAGCTCAGTGGATAGAGCGCTCGCCTCCGGAGCGAGAGGTCGCACGTTCGAATCGTGCCGGGCGCGCTGCGGGTTCGGGGTCGGGGCGTCCTCTGAGGGGACCGTCCAGCACGGAGCCCCGATCAGTAGCCGCTGCTGCTCGGCGTTTTCTGCGTGGGTGCCGTCGTCGATGCCCCGCGGCCGGTCGTGACGGCGTTCCAGGTGCCGACGTCCTTGATGCCCTGGCCCTTGGCGTCCGCCGCCGTGCGATCCTGCGCGAACGTGTAGAGCGGCATTCCCCGGAAGGTCACCTGCCGGGTGCCGTCGGGGCGCTTGATCGCGCCCAACGACGCGACGATCCCGCTCGGGGCGCCCGAGCTCGCGAGGAGCGGATGCCAGATCTTGGTGCACGACCCGGTGCAGATGAACTTGCCCGCGCCCTCGCCGCTGAGGCGGTAGAGCGTCATGCCGTGCGCGTCGACGAGGACCGTCGTGCCGAGCGTCGGGTTCGGCGCCGTCTCGACGATCGGCGCCGCCGTGGCGGTCGTGGAGCTCGCCGTGGACTTCGTGCCGGACGAGCCGTAGCTGCGCCCGCACGCGGCCACCAGCACCGACACCGCCGCAGCCGAGCATGCCAGCGTGATGACTCTTCGCATCAGTCGCTCCTTGGTCGATGACGCGACGCGCCTCCGCACCCAAGGACCCTCGGCGGGCTCAGATCCTTCCCGCGAGACCGTAGCACCGGGTCCTCAGAGGGCTCGCAGGTGATCGCGCAGGCCCACGCCGAACGGCGTCGGGGTGCCGTGGTAGCTCGTGATCAGCGCCGGCCCGCTCCCGCACTGCCAGCCACCCGGCGACACGGCGTCCCAGGCCCAGCCCAGGTAGGAGATCCCGTGGCTGTCGGCCCAGGGCAGGAGGTCGTCGAGGTAGGAGTGCCCGCAGTCGTACTCGCCGATCTCGCCGGCGACGACCGGATGGCGGCGCGCGACCCCGGCGGTGACGCGGCGACAGGCTTCGAGGCAGGGCGACGCGAACGGGTCCGTGGGCGGGCCGTAGGTGTGGAGCGAGGCGACGATCTGGCGGGCGGGATCGCTCGGCTTGTAGCGGAGCCACTGCGAGAGGTCCCGCGAGTACGCCAGGCCGCCGACGAGGACGGGCTGGCGGGCGCCGGTCGAGCGCACGACCCGCAGGAGGGTTCGCATTCCGGTGGCGCGATAGGCCGGGTAGTTCTGGCCCCTGATCGGCGACACGCGCCCCGGCACGACACACCCGTGCAGCCAGCAGCCCCAGCTCACGTCGTGCGGCTCGTTGTAGAGGTCGAACAGAACCCCGGGGACGCGGCGGAAGCTGGTGGCGAGCGAGCGCCAGAAGTCGGGCGTGAAGGCGGCCGAGGGCATCGGGAGCAGTTGGCGGGCGGTGCCCCGACCGGGCGCGCTGACGTGGCTCTCGAGGATCACGTAGAGGTGATTGCGTCGGAGCAGCCGCACGTACCGCGCGATGGCCAGGCGGTAGTGACGGGTCCATTTGCGAAGGCGGCCCACGCCGAGCCAGCAGCTCTCGTTGAGCGGGACCCGGACGGTGTTGATGCGCCAGCTCCGCATGGCGTCGACCGAGCGCTGGTCGTGAGGGCCGTCGAAGACGTCGCCGAAGCCGTCCGTGCACAGGTACTCGGTCCCCGAGCGGTTGACGCCGAGCAGCCGCACCACCCGGCCGTTGTCGACCAGATGGGCCCCGCTCACGTGCAGCCCCGCCGCCGCCGATGGGGCCCCCAGCAAGCTCAGCGCGGCCAGGGCGAGCAGCGCGCGGGCCAGGCGGGCGACCGTCAGCTCGTCACCGCTCGCAGGTCGCACAGCCAGACGCGGGCGTCCGCCGGCTGGCGGGTCAGCGCAGCGGCGTAGACGCGCGTCCCTCCCGGGCCCTGCTCCTGCGCCGTGCCGCCCGCCGACGGCGACGGAACGAGCTGGCCGCAGAGCGCCGGTGCCGTGGTCTCGCCCTGCACGGCGGGGTCGAGCTCGCTCCGGTCGAGCGTCCCGTCGTAGATGCCGTTGTGGTTGTAGTCGATGCCGTGGACGACGACCACGGCGTTGTTCCTGCGAATGAAGCGGACGGTCGCCGCGCTCAGTCTGAACGTGCGCTCGTAGGTGATGTCCCCCGTCGCCGGGTAGCGCGGGAAGGCCACGATGCTGGCATCGCTGGTGTCGCCCGTCGTGGTCAGCGACGTGCGGGGCTTGCCGTAGAACGCCAGACCGTTGGTGGTGCTGATCGCCAGTTTCCCGTTGTGCCGTCGCGCGGCGGACGCCGACGGGCACTGGCCCAGCGTGCCGGCGTGGATGTGCATCAGATGGGGTGCGTTGTTGAGCAGCCCCGTGGTGTCCAGGGTGACGGTCGCCACGTTGCCTTTCAGTGAGACGGTCGCCTTCCCGCTGCCGGTGACGCGGTTGGTGGGCACCGGCGCCAGTTTCGCCGGCACCGCCTCGCCGAGTGACGCCTTCTTCGAAGATCCGGTCAACAGGACGACGGCGGCGATGCCGCAGGCCAGCGCGAGGCCGGCCGCCAGCGCCCATCGGTGCCTGCGGAGCCATCCCGGGCCGCCGGAGCCGCCCTCCTCCCGTCGACCCGTATGCCCCGCTCCGCCCGGGGGCTGCGACGGAGGGGCCACGGCACCCTGCTCCTCGGCGCGCACGGGCTCCGCGGGGCGATGCGTCGGTTCCGCGGGGGGGTGCGTGGGCTCCACGGGGGGGTGCGTGGGCTCCGCCGCGGGGGCGTGCGTGGGCTCCGCCGCGGGGGCGTGCGTGGGGTCGGCGATGAACACCTCGTCACGGCTGGCCGACGGGACCGTCATGCCGGCCGCGGCGGCCGCCAGACCGAACTGGCCGGTGGGCCCCGTGCCGGACTCCTCGACGACGCCACCCGTGAGCTTGGATCTCTGCGCGGCGATGGCCCGATGGACTGCGGCGGCGAGCTCGGAGGGCTTGGAGTACCGCTGGTCCGGGTCCTTGGCGGTCGCGCGCGCCACCACCTCGTCGAACGCCTTCGCGAGGTCAGGGCGCTTCATGCTTGGCGGGGGCGGTGCGTCGGTCACGTGCGCCCACAACTTGGCGACGTCGGCGTCCCTGGGGAAGGTGACGGTGCCGGTGAGCATCTCGTAGAGCACACAACCCAGGGAGTAGACGTCGGTGCGGCCGTCAACGCTCCCGGACTGGATCTGCTCGGGCGCGACGTAGTCCGGCGTTCCGACCCAGGTCCCGGTGCGGGTGAGACTGCCCTCGGATCCCAATCGCTTCGTGAGCCCGAAGTCGGTGAGATAGACGTGCTCGTGCTCGCCCTCGCCGCTGATCAAGATGTTGGCCGGCTTGACATCGCGGTGCACCAAGCCGCTGCCATGCGCGGCATCGAGCGCATCGGCGACCTGGGTGATGATTCGCTCGATCTGGTCCATGGCCAGCGGGCCCCGGTCGATGAGCTCGCGGAGGTTGGTGCCCGGCACCAGGCGCATCGCCAGGTAGAGGACGCCGTCGAACTCCCCGCCGCGGTGAATGGGCACGATGTTCGGATGCTCGAGCGAAGCCGCCAGCCGGGCTTCGGACTTGAAGCGCGCGACCGCCTCCGCGTTCTGGGTGTACTCGGGCGCGATGATCTTCAGCGCCACCGTCCGATCCAGGTCCACATCGGTGGCCTTGTAGACGACACCCATCCCGCCACGGGCGAGCAGCCCTTCGATGCGGTAGCCCGCGAACAGCGAGCCGACCTCGAGTCGCTGGAAGTGTTCGGTGGCCTCACCCACGATGCCGCACCATCGGCCCCATGCTATCCGCTGGGCGAACGACGCGGGGGCGACCGGAGCGGGTCACAGCGTGGAGATGGCCCCCAGCGCGGCGACCATGCCGAGGGCGACGATCGCCAATGCGGCCAGGGCGATCCCCCAGCGCAGCGCCTCCGAGCGGTCACGCGGGCGATCGGCCGGTTCGTCGTGGGCGCCAGGCGCCGGCTCGCGGGGAGCGGACGGTCCCGGGGCGTCCGAAGGCGCGGGCGCTCGACGCCCGCCCGCCGCACGCCCGGCGGAGGCGGCGACGAGCGCCGCTTCCCCGAGGTCGCCCGCCGACGGGTAGCGCTCGCTCGGTTGGATCGCCATCGCCCGGCGTACGACCTCGTCGAACCCGCTGGGCACGTCGGGGCACCGCTCGACGGGCGAGGGGCGCGGAGCGTCGAGGTGGGCCAGCATCGCCGGGCCCTCCCCCTTCCACGTGGCGAACGGCGCCTCCCCCGTCAGGGCCTCGAAGAGCATGCAGCCGAGCGCGTAGATGTCGGTGCGCGCGTCGACGCGATCGTCGGTGATCTGCTCGGGCGCCGCGTACTCGGCGCGGGCGAGGATCGACCCCTGCCGGGTCAGTCGGTCGACCGAGCTGGCGAGCTTGGCGAGCCCGAAGTCGCTGAGGTACACGTGGTCGCCCCGCGCGAGCAGCACATTCGCCGGCTTGACATCGCGGTGGACCAGTCCGCGCTTGTGGGCCGCGTCGAGGCCGGCACCGACCTGCGCGACGATGCGCGCGGCCCGTAGCGGATCGATGCGCCCCTGCGCGACGATCAGCGCGCGCAGGTCGGTCCCCTCGACGAGGCGCATCGTGATGAAGAGCACGCCATCCTCCTCGCCCGCCTCGAGGATGGGAATGACGTTGGGGTGGTCGATCGACGCGGCGACCTTCGACTCGCGCCGAAAGCGCTCGCGAAAGCGCTCCTCCTGCGAATACTCGGGGAGGATGAGCTTGAGGGCGAGCCGGCGCTGGAGGGCCAGCTCCTCGGCCCGGTAGACGACCCCCATGTCCCCGCGGCCGATGACCTCCTCGACACGGCACCCGGCGAAGACGACGCCCGGCCGGAGGTCGTCGTCGGCGACCCTCTCCCTGTCCGCGGGGGCTTCCGGCGCGGGGCGGGGGGCTTCCGGCGCGGGGCGGGGGGCTTCCGGCGCGGGGCGGGGGGGCGCGGTGGCGGGGCGAGGGGGCGCGGGCGCTTGCCCGGGCTCCGTCAACTGCAGGGTCGTCGCGCCGACCCGTACCACGTCGCCCGCGTTCAGCGCCTGACGCTCGCGCACGCGCACGTCATTCACGAAGGTCCCGTTCGCCGACCCCAGGTCCTCGATCGCCAGCCGGCCATCGGGGTCGCGGGCGACGCGGGCGTGGCGGCGCGAGAGCTCGGGGTCGTCGCCCAGCCTCCCATCTCCCCTCTCCGTGCGCCCGATGACGAACTCGTCCCCCAGCGTGAGACGGCGACCCTTGGCGCTGCCGTCGGTGACCCACAGCTGCGGCCCGGCCCCTCCGGCGTCGCCGGCGGGCTCGTCAGCGAGGACTCCCCCTCGCAGCCGCGTCTCCTCCGGAACGCCACCCACATCGTCGGTCAGCTGCAGCACCGTCCGGCCGACCCTGACGACATCGCCCAGGCCGAGCGTTCGCGGGGCATCGATGCGCTCGCCGTTCACGAACGTCCCGTTCGCCGACCCGAGATCCTCGATCGTGAACTGTCCGTCGGCCGC
Source organism: Solirubrobacterales bacterium (assembly GCA_038251325.1). Lineage (GTDB taxonomy): Bacteria > Actinomycetota > Thermoleophilia > Solirubrobacterales > Solirubrobacteraceae > JBBSBL01. The sequence goes on from JBBSBL010000008.1 coordinate 41,206, forward strand.
GCGCGACACCCGTGCGTGGCGGCGCGAGAGCTCCGGATCACCGCCGAGCCTTCCCTCGCCCTCGGGAGCGGCGCGGCCGATGAGCAGGTCGGTCTCCACCTTCAGCGGCTTGCCGCGCCCCGTGCCTTCGGTGAACCGCAGCTGGTCGCCAGCCATCGGCGCGGACCCTACGCCTTTCCCGCTGCACCCGCCAGAGTGTCGCGAGCCCCTACCTGGGGTGAGGGCACCACGCTTAGACTCTCGGCGTGCGCGCGTGTCCAAGCTGCGGCGCGGAGGGGCCCGAGGGGGCGCGTTTCTGTCCGGCGTGCGGGATGGCGCTCGCCCCCGCGACGCCGGCGCGCCAAGAGCTTCGGAAGGTCGTGACGATCGTGTTCTGCGACCTCTCCGGCTCGACGAGCCTGGGAGAGAGACTCGATCCGGAGTCCGTGCGCCGGCTGATCACCCGCTACTTCGATGCGATGAGGGACGCGCTGGAGCGCCACGGGGGAACCGTCGAGAAGTTCATCGGGGACGCCGTCATGGCCGTCTTCGGCATTCCCACGTTGCGCGAGGACGACGCGTTGCGCGCGGTGCGGGCGGCGGTCGAGATGCGGACAGCGCTCGGGGAGCTCAACGAACAGCTCGAGCAGCGATGGGGCGTCCGGCTGCGGGTTCGGACCGGCGTGAACACCGGCGAGATCATCGCCGGCGATTCCTCGCGGGGTCACGGCTTCGCGACCGGAGACGCGGTGAACGTCGCCGCCCGGCTCGAGCAGGCCGCGGCGGCCGGCGAGATCCTCATCGGCGAGCACACATTCGAGCTCGTCCGCCACGCGGCGCAGGTCGAGCCGGTGGCGCCGCTGGACCTCAAGGGGAAGAGCGATCCCGTCTCGGCCTTCCGGCTGGTCGACGTCGTCGATCAGGCCGCGGGACTCGACCGGCGCCTGGGCTCGCCGCTGGTGGGACGCGAGCGCGACCTGGCCGTGCTCCGAGAGGCCTTTGAGCGCACGGTCGCTGAGCGAACGTGCGAGCTCGTGACCATCGTGGGGCCCGCCGGGATGGGAAAATCCCGTCTGGCGACGGAGTTCGCGGACCCGCTGCGCGGAGCGGCCACGGTCGTCGTCGGCCGGTGCCTCTCCTACGGCGAGGGCCTCACCTTCTGGCCGCTGCGCGAGGTCGTCGAGGAGCTCGCGGGGACCGACGACGGCGAGAGCTCCGAGGAAGCGCAGGCCAAGATCGCGCGCGTGCTTCCGCCGGACGACGACCGGGCCTCCGTCGTCGAGCGCGTGGCCGGGGCGCTCGGGTTGTCCGACGCCGCCGCCTCCCCGACGGAGACCTTCTGGGCCGTCCGCAAGCTCCTGGAGGCGGCGGCCGGTCGGCAGCCGCTCGTCGTCCTCTTCGAGGACGTCCATTGGGGTGAGCCCGCCTTCCTCGAGCTGATCGAGTACCTGGCGGGGACGATCCGGGGGGTCCCGGTCATGATCGTGGCCATCGCCCGGGCCGACCTGCTCGACGCCAGACCCGACGTTGCCGGCGGCCTGGCCGGCGCCACCAGGATGGAGCTCCAGCCCTTGAGTGGCGACGAGAGCCGCGCACTCATCGAGCACCTGGTCGGCGACGCCGGCGTGGCCTCCGATCTCTCGAAGCGGGCCTTCACCGCCGGCGAGGGAAACCCGCTGTTCGTGGAGGAGCTCGTGCGCATGCTGGTCGACGAGCGTGAGCTGAAGAGAGACGAGACGGGCATCTCGTGGGTCCGCGAGCTGTCCGCGGTGTCGGTGCCACCCACCATCCACGCCCTGCTGGCGGCGCGACTCGACCGGCTCGATCCGGCCGAGGGAGCCGTCGTCGAGGCCGCCGCGGTCGTCGGGACGTCGTTTGGAGTCGGAGCCGTCCTCGAGCTCACCCGCAGCGACGACCGGCCCGAGCTCGATCGGCACGTGCGTGCGCTCGCGCGCAAAGACCTGATCCACCCGGACGGCGGGCGCCTCGCGGGCGAGGGGACCTTCAGCTTCAGGCACATCCTGGTTCGCGACGTGGCGTACCGGGGGATCCTCAAGGAGTCCCGCGCCGACCTCCACGAGCGCTTCGCGGACTGGCTCGAGCGCACGGCGGGAGAGCGCGCGAACGAGTACGAAGAGATCATCGGATACCACCTCGAGCGGGCCTATCGCTACCTGACGGAGCTCAGACCCATCGACGAGCGAGGCCGCGAGCTCGCCGCCCGGGCCGCCGCTCGACTCGGATCGTCCGGACGCCGGGCCCTCGCCCGTGGCGAGGGCTCTCCGGCGGTCAACCTGCTCGAGCGGGCGATCTCGCTCCTGGCCGACGACGATCCGGCACGGCGGGATCTCACCCTCAAGCTCGGGATCGCCTTGGCCGAGACCGGGCAGCTGACCCGCGTCGACGCGCTGCTCCACCGTCGCATCGAGGCCGAGCGCCGCGGTCGCACCTTCGTCGTCTTCCACGACGGCAGCGGGCGGCAGCACGTCGTCGACCTCGATGACAAGGAGCTCACGATCACGGTGGGCCGGCAAGTCGACTGCGATGTCGCCCTGTCGTGGGACAACGAGGTCTCGCGCCGCCACGCCGAGCTGCGCCGCATGCCGGAGGGCTGGACGCTTGTCGACGACGGCTCTCGCAACGGCTCCTACCTCAACGGCCAGCGCGTCAGGGGGCGCCACCCGCTCCGCGACGGTGACGCGCTCCGTTTCGGTGACACGGTCGTCCTCTTTCGAGCTCCCGCCCCGGACGGAGAGGGGCGGCCGGCGGTCTCGGTGCAGCCAGACCAGCTGACGTCGCTGGGCGAGCGCCCCACCCACACGCCGGAGCGGGCCGAGACGGACTCCGACTAACTGACCTCGGGCGGCCGTTCCGGCCCGCGCGGTGGTGCGCGGCCGGATCGACGGCGGTAGGCTCCCGCCCGACAATGGGCGTGTCCGCGAATCCTCCCGCCGGTGCCCAGTCCATCTCCGAGATGAAGGCTCGCATCGAGGCGGAGCGCGCGGGGCAGCCGTTCCTCCTCTACCGGGACGGCGACGACAGGCAGCAGCTCTTCACGTTCGAGCCCGGCTTGGCGCACGCTTCGGTCGGGCGCAGCCGGTCGGCGGACCTCGCGCTCGCCTGGGACCAGCAGGTCTCCCGCCTCCACGCCCAGTTCGAGCGGGTCGAGGACGATTGGACGGTGGTCGACGATGACCTGTCGCAGAACGGGACGTTCGTCAACGGCGAGCGCCTGAGCGGCCGGCGCCGCCTGAGCGATGGCGACAGCCTGCGCTTCGGCGCCACCCCGGTGACCTTTCGTTTCCCTCGGGTCGAGGAGCGAGCGGGGCCGGTCGCGAGCGAGACCCCGGCCACGGTGGATCTCTCGACCACGCAGCGCCGCGTGCTGGTGGCGCTCTGCAGTCTCCACCAGAAGGATGGGAACGCGTTCGCCGGCCCGGCCATCGACCAACAGATCGCCGAGCAGCTCTTCTTGTCCGTCGGCGCGGTGAAGACCCATCTCAGCGTGCTGTTCGCGAAGTTCGGCGTCGATGAGCTGCCCCAGGACCAGAGGCGAACCCGCGTCGTCGAACGGGCCATCTATACCGGCCTGATCTCGGAACGCGACCTCTAGGCGCCGTGCTCTCCCCCGGCTCCACCTTCGCCGGGTACGAGGTCGAGAGCGTCGTCGGCTCGGGAGGGATCGGGATCCTCTACCGCGCCCGCCAGCTGCGGCTCGACCGGCCCGTCGCCCTGAAGCTGGTGGACCCCGAGGCGGCGCGCGAGCCGGTGATCCGCGAGCGTCTGCGCCGCGAGGCCAGGACGGTGGCTGCGCTCGACCACCCCAACGTCGTCCCGCTGTATGAGGCCGGCGAGGAGGACGGAACCGTCTTCATCGTCACCCGGTGGGTGGATGGCACCGAGCTCGGCACCCTGATCCGGCGCGACGGCCCCCTGGAGCCGGGAAGGGCGGCGCGGATCGCGGCGCAGATCGCCTCGGCGCTCGAGGTGGCCCACGAGAAGGGGCTCGTTCACCGGGATGTCAAGCCCTCCAACGTCATCGTGACCTCCGAGGATCACGTCTACCTGACGGACTTCGGCCTGACCAAGCGGGCCGGGTCGGCGTCCGGGCTGACGGGGGCGGGGCAGCTGCTGGGCACCGTCGAGTACGTGGCGCCGGAACAGATCGAGGGCAACGAGCCCACGGCGCGGGGCGATGTCTACGGGCTGTCCTGCGTGCTCTTCGAGATGCTCACGGGCGCCGCCACGTTCGCGGGCGCGAGCGGCGGGATGGCCAAGATGTTCGCCCACCTCAACACCGAGCCGCCGTCGGTGCGCGAGCAGCGACCGGACGTGCCCCAGGCGCTGGCCGACGTGATCCGGCGCGGGCTGGCCAAGACCCCCGACACCCGTCCCTCGGCGAAGGCCTTCGGGCCGGCCGTGCTCGAAGCGGTGGGCGAGGCGCCGTGAGCCCTACGAGCAGGAGGAGAGGGCCTTCGTGGTGAGCATGATCCGGCCGAGCGCCACCCAGGCGGCGCCGTAGTAGGTGGGAGACCGCCGGTCGAGCGCCTCGGCCGCGTCGAGCAGCCGGCGCTCGTCGCGGGCCTTGCCGGCGGCGCCGGCCGCCGCGGCCGCGGCGACGAGCACGACGGGGTGGAGGCTGCCGCCCGCCGGCTGGCCGGTGAGATCGTGCTCCACGACCAGCTTGGCCGGGTCCTGCCCCGCGAAGACGGGCCATGTCCTGGCCGCGAGCCGCTGGCCGGCCGGGTTGGGGTCCTCGGCCATCCGCACGAGCGTGCGCGGGGCGTCGAAGGTGAAGCGCGGGGGCGCCTGGGTTTGGCCGGGCGGGCCGATCGGCACCGGCCTGCCCCCCTCGAGCCTCGCCCAGTCCGGTGGCAATCGCGCGGGAGGTTGCAACAGGCTGTCGACGATCGAGCGCGAGCTCGACGAGAGGCTGCCCCACCGGCCGTCGCCCGTCGCGGCGCCCAGCGCCGCGAAGGTCGCGGGCGAGAAGTAGCTGGGGTTCAGCGTGACCGGCGCCTTGCGCGCCCACGGGCCGGCGACCAGCACCGGGGTGCCCTGGAACGCGGCGGTCTCGTTGGCCATGATGGCCCGCCCCAGACCGATCGCCTCCGCGCGCAGAGCGGGGCGGTGGAAGCGGCACGCGGCGACGAGCAGCGCGCGCGTGGCATCCACGTCGGCGTCGGAGGCCGCCTGTGGGTCCTGCACGCGCCCGTCACGCCACAGGAACGAGATCAGCCCGTCCGGGCGCCGGAGGTTCTGCTTCGTCCAGCCCCAGATGGCGTCGAAGCGATGCGAGTCGCCGACGGCGGCCGCGATCAGCATGCCGTAGGCCTGTCCCTCTCCGACGGTGTCGCCGCCCTGGTCGAGCCGCTGGACCCGGCCGTCGGAGGTGACGTAGCGATCCAGGAAGCGCCGGGCGGCGGCATCGGCCCCTCTCTGCTGGGAACCGGACGGGCTGCTCGTCGAGCTCGACCCGCCGCAGCCGAGGACGAAGAGCAGCGCGACGATTCCCAGCACCAACGCGAGCGTCACCACCACCATGTCACGCGCGCGGCGATTCACACGGCGGCCTCGGCGGGCTCGAGCGTCTCGGAGGCCGGCGCCTGCGGCTTCTGGAGCGCCGCCCAACACCCGGTAAGCAGGACCGACACATGGAAGGCGGCAAAGGATACGTTGTTGATGGTGGACGCGTCCGGGTTTCGAACGAGGCCGTAGATGCTCGCGCCGACCAGCACGGCGACGGCCGCGAGCGCCGGCATCACCGCGCCCGGCTGGCGCGCCTCGGCGCCCTTCTTCGGTGTGACGACGAAGGAGCCCGACCGGCGCAGCACCGTGAACACCGTGGCGAGCACGTGGATCCAGAAGTTCGCGGCGGCCAGCGCGAAGGCCGCGAAGGTGTATGAGCCTGCGCCGGCGAGCGCCGCCGTGGTCAACGCCACGGCGAAGTAGGGCGCGAAGTGGAGCAGGAACTCGGGCGCGTCGATGCCCCCGAGCGGCTGGCCGCCGCCGAGCAACCGGATCACCGGGAAGCTCATGTAGATGAGCACGGTCCAGCCGGAGAGGAAGTACAGGCCGGAGAGCAGGTACTGCGCCTTCAGCCGCAACGGGAGCTTCGCCCGCAGCGCCCGCGGGACGCCCGACAGGCAGCCTCTGGCCCACCGCTGCTGCTGGGAGACGTACGCGGCGGTGTCCTCGGGCGCCAGGCCGCGGGCCAGCACGTCCGGCAGGTACGCCGAGTGCCAGCCCCGCTCGTGAAGGCCGATCGAGAGCTCGAAGTCCTCGGTGAGCGAGTTGGTCGGAAAGCCTCCGACGCTCTCGAACGCCTCGCGGCGGAACAGCACGTTCGTCCCGCAGCAGAAGACGGCCCCGAGCCCGTCCTTGCCTCGGGCGATCGCGCCGAAGAACAGCGCCTGCTGCGCCCAGGACGCCGCGGCGATGCGGCTGGTCTGCGCGTTGGCGTAGTACTGCGGCGTCTGCACGAAGGCCATCTTGGGGTCGTCCATCCACCCGAGGGTCGCCTCGAGGAAGGCGGGATCCGCGACGTGGTCCGAGTCGAACACGGCGATGAAGGGCGCGGAGGTCTTCCCGAGCGCGTTGTTGATGTTCCCGGCCTTGGCGCCGGTGTGCTCGTCGCGCCGCAGATAGCCCACGCCGTGGCGGGCGGCGAGGTCGCGCATGGCGTCGTCGTTGCCGTCGTCCAGCACCCAGACCCGGACCTCCGCGCCCCGCAGGCCGACGGCGGCGGCGACCGTCAGGTCGACGATGTCCGGCGGCTCCTTGTAGACGGGGACGAAGACGTCGACCGCCACGCGCTCGCTCGGACCTCGCCGCTCCCGCACGCGCTCGTTCGCGCAGGTCCACCAGAAGCCGAGCGCCTGGGTGAGGTTGAAGAGTTCGGCCGCGATCAGGACTGCGTAGAGGTACGGGGTCCCGATGCGATCCGGGTTGAGCAGCCAGCCGAAGTACCACACGGCGAACGGCAGCCCGAGGAGGGCCATGATGCGCACCCGCCGGCGAACGCTGACCGTCGTCGGCACGGGGTCCCACGCGACGCGGCGCAGGCGGATGTCCCAGGGGCTGCTGCTCATCGGAACTCCACCACGAGGGTCTGTGGCTTCTTGAAGCGGTGCACGCGCTTGCGGAAGAAGTCGAGCTGTCCGACCACCTTGTTCGTCCGGTTGAAGTAGACCCGATTGTCCAGGAAGGAGGCAAGGACGAACACGGGGCTCCCCAGGCTTCGCTTGGGCACTCCGAGGCGGAGGGGCCGGCTGCGGATGTCGGGCGCGTAGTACTCGAGCACATAGCGCATGTCGGGCGGCTCGTAGAGGACGAGGCTCTTCGGCCCGGCGTGCGCGCGGATCTCCTTGATGGCGCCGCGGAAGTCGAACAGCCGGGGGTTGCCCGTGTTCAACTGCTGGTCGGCCAGGCCGATGAGGAGCGTGACGACGACGCCGCCGGCGACCAGGTAGCGGCCCGCCGGCTTGCGTATCCACCCGGTGACGAGCCGAGCGACGAGGAGAAGCAGCAGCGGCACGGTGACCAGGAAGTAGCGCACCTCGAACAGCGAGCGGTCGAACGCGGCCACACCGAGGAGGAGCACGATGGGGACGATGGCGGCGACGGCGAGGATGATCGTCTGGCGCGAGCCGCCGCGGCCCAGCAGGAGAAGCGAGAGGAGCAGGAGCAGCGGCCACATCGCCGCCAGGAGCTCGGTTATGCCGTTGGGCTGGTAGCCCCAGAGCGCCCAGGCCATGTTGGCGACGACCGCGTAGAAGGACAGCGCGTCGTAGGTGCCGCTCGGCGAGCCGAGCGCCGCGTTGGTCGACTCGAACTGCTTGTGGGCGAATACGGCGAGGGGCACGAGCTGCATGACGAGCACGGCGACGGAGTAGGCAAAGCCGATGGCCAGGGGCCTGACCGACTCCCCCGTCCGCCGCCGGTGGATCAGAACCCCGACGAAGATGATCTGCTGCACCCCGATCAGCAGCAGGCCGAAGTAGTGGGACCACAGGAGCGCCGCGGTCGCGAGGATGTAGGCCGCCCAGTTGAGCATGCTCCCGTTGCGGATCACCCGGAGCTGCGTCAGCAGGGCGAGCAGGCCGAACAGGGTCACGAAGGCGTACATCCGCGCTTCCTGCGCGTACCAGATGAGCAGCGGGGAGACGGCGCCGAACGCGGCCGCGATCAGGCCGGTGCGCCGGTCGTACAGCTCGCGCCCGAGCGCGTAGAGGGCCGGGATCACGAGCGTCCCCGCGATCAGCGACGGGAGCCGGACGGCCAGCTCCCCGTAGCCGAATACGCGGACGTCGAGCCACAGCGCCAGGTGGTACAGGGGCGGATGGCGGTCGCCGTAGTACAGGTTGTGGAACAGGTCGTGGAGCCCGAGGTGGGCCTGGTTGACGCTGATCGCCTCGTCGAGCCAGAGGCCTCGCGGTACGGCCAGGCGTAACCCGAGCCCGGCCAGGGTCATCCCGACGAGGACGAGGAGGGCGACCTTGGGGCTGGTGTCCGGCTCGCCCCGCCGGGGGAGCCTGCCGCGCGGGCCGAAGAGCTCGGCCTCGCGAGCGCCGCGGAGACGCGGGAAGAGCGTCCGCCATGAGCTCGCTTCGGGCGGCTTGAGGGTTTGCACGGGACCAGCGCCTCTCGCTAGGACTGAATGGCGCGCGACTCTACGGGGTCCGCGGAGGCCGCTCAAGGCGCGCGGCCTCACTGGCGGTCGCGCCCCTGTCTTCCCCCGGTTAGGCTTCGGCGCGTGACGACGGCCCACGTCGAGTTCCCCGAGGACCTCGGGCGGCTTGCGCTCTTCGCCGGCCTGGCGAAGGCCGAGCTCGAAGCGATCGCGCGGGAGTGCGAGAAAGTGTCATTCGGCGAGGGCGAGTGGATCATCCGCCAGGGCGACGCCCCCCGGGCCCTCTACATGATCCTCGAGGGCGACGTGGCCACCGTGATCGACGACGAGGACCGCCGCGTGCTCTCGAAGGGGAGCTTCTTCGGGGAGGTCTCGGTCCTCCTGGAGGAGCCGGCAAGCGCCTCGATCGTCACGCGGACGCCCGTCACCTGCCTCATCGTTCCCGGCCCGGAGGTCCAGGCCTTCCTCCTCGCTCACCCGCAGGTGATGTACAGGGTCCTGAAGGCCGAGGCCCGGAGGCTGAGAACCGTGTCCGAATCGAGCACGTGATGCGGGTCCAGCCGGAGCCGCTCCCGCGCCCAGCCGCCTCGCTCCCGGGGTACCTGCCGATCGCCGAGCACGGAGTCATCGGGGACCTCCACACGGCGGCGCTCGTGGGCACGGATGGGACGATCGACTGGTACTGCTGCCCCCACTTCGACTCGCCGAGCGTCTTCGCCGCGATCCTCGACCGTGAGCGGGGCGGGTACTACCGCATCGCTCCGGCCGACGAGGAATGGACGCCGAAGCAGCTCTACTTCCCGGACACGAACGTCCTTATCACCCGCTATCTCACCGAAGCCGGCGTGGGCGAGGTGCAGGACTTCATGCCGATCCACGAGTCGCCGGGGAGCGTGTACCGACATCGGCTCATCCGGCGCGTCCTCGGCGTTCGGGGCCAACTGACGTTCCGGATCGAGGTCGAGCCCCGCTTCAATTACGGGCGAGATCCGCACACCGTCGTCTTCCACGAGAACGGCGTCGTCTTCCGCTCGGCGGACATGTCCCTGGCGCTCGAGTCGGCGACGCCGCTGACGCTCAGCGAGACGGGCGTGACATGCGACATCACGCTGCTCCCCGGTCAGAGCGCGACGTTCGTCCTCGAGCGGGTGCCGGAGGAATACGTGCCGCGTCCCTATTCCGAGGACGAGACGCGGGACGCGCTCGACCGCACCATCGAGTACTGGCGCCAGTGGCTCTCGAAGTCCCGCTACCAGGGGCGCTGGCGCGAGATGGTGCACCGCTCGGCCCTGACGCTCAAACTGCTCACCTTCCGGCCCACCGGCGGGATCGTCGCTGCACCCACGACGAGCCTCCCTGAGCATCTCGGCGGCGTTCGCAACTGGGACTACCGCTACACGTGGATCCGCGACGCCGCATTCTCGCTGTATGCCCTCCTGCGGCTCGGCTTCACCGACGAGGCCGCGGCGTTCATGGAGTGGCTGCGCGAGCGCTTCAGCGAAGACCGGCCCGGCGGACAGGGACCGCTGCAGATCATGTACGGGATCGATGGCCGCACCGAGCTCGAGGAGGAGCTGCTCGAGCACCTCGAGGGCTACCGGGGATCCGCGCCCGTCCGGATCGGGAATGGCGCCGCGAGTCAGTTGCAGCTCGACATCTACGGGGAGATGGTCGACTCCGTCTATTTCTACACCCGACATGGCTCCCCGATCGACCACGACTCCTGGGTCAATCTCACTCGCGTCATCGACTGGATCTGCGACAACTGGGACCAGGCGGACGAGGGAATCTGGGAGGAGCGCGGAGGACGCAAGAACTACACGTACTCGCGGCTCATGTCCTGGGTGGGCCTCGAACGCGCAGTGAGAATCGCTCTCGAACGCGGGCTTCCGGCCGAACTGCCGAAATGGCAGGCGGCCCGCGACCTGATCTATCGCCAGATCATGGCCAAGGGCTGGCACCAGGAGCGCCAGGCGTTCGTCCAGCACTACGACAGCGACTTCCTCGACGCGACGGTGCTCCTCATGCCGATGGTGAACTTCGTCGCGCCGAGCGACAGGCGTTGGCTCTCGACGCTCGATGCCATTTCCGGCGAGCTCGTCAGCGACAGCCTCGTCTACCGGTACAACGTCGAGGCCTCGCCCGACGGGCTCGAGGGAGAGGAAGGCACGTTCTCGATCTGCACGTTCTGGTACGTCGAGGCCCTGGCCGAGGCGGGCCGCCTCGACGAGGCGCGGCTCGCGTTCGAGAAGATGCTCACCTACGCGAACCACCTCGGCCTCTATTCGGAGCAGATCGGCCCGACGGGCGAGGCGCTCGGGAACTTCCCCCAGGCATTCACCCACCTCGCGCTGATCAGCGCCGCGTTCCGCCTGGATCGCGAGCTCGGCTAGGGCTGAGGGATGGAGGTCACGAGCGTCAGCCCCCTGGCCGGCCATCTGCCCGATCCATCGACCCTGATCGACGTGGATCGCCTCGTCAGCGCCTACCACGAGGATCAGCCGGACCCGTCGGTGGCCGGGCATCGCGTGTCGTTCGGCACCTCCGGGCACCGCGGCAGCTCGTTGGCTCGCACGTTCAACGAGGCGCACGTCCTGGCCATCACCGAGGCGGTCTGCCGGTATCGCGACTCGCAGGGGATCGACGGGCCGCTGTTCCTCGGCCGTGACACGCACGCGCTGTCCGAGCCGGCGTTCCGCACGATCCTCGAGGTGCTGGCCGCCCATGGCGTCGACGTGATGGTCGACGCCGCCGACGGCTTCACGCCGACGCCGGTGATCTCGCACGCCATCCTCGGACACAATCGCGGGGGCGGAGCACGGGCGGCGGACGGGATCGTCGTGACGCCCTCGCACAACCCGCCCGAGGACGGGGGCTTCAAGTACAACCCGCCGCACGGGGGGCCGGCCGGCACCGACATCACCTCGTGGATCGAGGGCGAGGCGAACGGGCTGCTGGACGCGGCGCTCGAGGGAGTGAGGCGCCTCCCGTTCGAGCAGGCGGTCGAGGCCCCCACGGTGCAGCGCCACGACTACGTCTCGGCCTACGTCGACGACTTGCCCGCGGTCGTCGACCTCGACGCGATTCGCACCAGCGGGCTGCGGCTGGGGGTGGACCCGCTCGGCGGGGCGTCCATCGCGTACTGGGGGGCCGTGGCCGAGCGCCACGAGCTCGATCTGACGATCGTGAACGACGCGCTCGATCCGACCTTCGGGTTCGTGCCCGCCGACTGGGACGGCAGGATCCGCATGGACTGCTCCTCGCCGTACGCGATGGCGCGGCTTACGGAGATGAAGGACGACTTCGACGTCGCCTTCGCCAACGACCCGGACGCCGATCGCCACGGGATCGTCACCCCCGGCGCCGGCCTGCTCAACCCCAACCACCAGCTCGCGGCCTGCGTCGCCTACCTGCTGGGCGGCAACCGAGACTGGTCGCCGAGCGTCTGTGTGGGCAAGACGCTCGTCAGCAGCAGCATCATCGATCGCGTGGCCGCCGATCTCGGGCGTCGTCTGGTCGAGGTGCCGGTGGGCTTCAAGTGGTTCGTCGACGGGCTGCTCGACGGCTCGCTCGGATTCGGCGGGGAGGAGAGCGCGGGCGCATCGTTCCTGCGCCGTGACGGCTCGGTGTGGACGACCGACAAGGACGGCCTGATCCCCTGCCTGCTGGCGGCCGAGATGACCGCGCGCGGCGGCACCGACCCCGGGGAGCTCTACCACGGGCTCACCGAGCGGTTCGGCGCGCCGGCCTATCGACGGGTGGACGTCGCCGCCTCCCCGCGGGAGAAGCAGGTGCTCAAGGATCTCTCCCCCGACCAGGTGCGGGCCAGGAGGCTCGCCGGGGAGCCGATCCTCGACGTGCTCACCGCCGCGCCCGGCAACGGCGCCCCGATCGGCGGGGTCAAGGTGATCGCGGAACATGGCTGGTTCGCCGCGAGACCATCCGGGACCGAGGACGTCTACAAGATCTATGCCGAGAGCTTCCTCGGTCCGGAGCACCTCGAACGCATCCTCGCGGAAGCCGAGAGCACCGTGCACGACGCGCTCGAGGGCGTCCCGTAGGCTGAACGACGGCGCCCGCCGGGGGGCCTATATTCACCCGATGGCCCAGGTCTCGATCGGCTCGGTCTTCGGCGGCTACCGGATCGAGGGCCTCGCCGGGGAGGGCGGGATGGGTCGCGTGTACCGGGCGACCCAGATGGCGCTCAAGCGGCAGGTCGCGCTCAAGGTGATCGTGCCGGAGCTCGCCGACGACGTGAGCTTCCGCGTGCGGTTCGAGCGCGAGTCCGAGCTGACGGCGTCGATCGAGCACCCCAACGTGATCCCGGTCTACGAGGCGGGCGAGGCCGAGGGGCGGCTGTTCATCGCCATGCGCTGGGTCGAGGGCACCGACCTGCGCTCCGTCATCTCGAGCCAGGAGCGGCTGGACCCGACCCGCGTGGTGGCGATCGTGGAGCAGGTCGCAGCGGCGCTCGACGCCGCACACCGGGGCGGGCTCGTGCACCGCGACGTCAAGCCCGCGAACGTCATGCTCACCACGACGCATGGCCAGGAGCACGTGTATCTCACCGACTTCGGTCTGACGAAGAAGGCCGCGTCCGGTACCGCGCTCACGGGGACCGGCCAATTCGTGGGCACCCCGGACTACATGCCGCCCGAGCAGATCAAGGGCGAGCGGGTCGACGCACGCACCGATGTCTACGCGCTGGGGTGCGTCCTCTTCCACGCGCTTACCGGCCGGGTGCCCTACGACCGGGACAGCGAGGTGGCGAAGATGTACGCGCACCTCAAGGATCCGCCGCCCAGCGCGGTCGAAGCCGTTCCCGGCACGCCGGCCGGCCTCGACGCGGTGATCGGGAGGGCGCTCGCAAAGGAGCCGGATCGGCGCTATCCCTCCGCGGGCGACCTGGCCCGCGCCTCGCGCGCGGCGCTCAGCGGCGACGACCCGTCGCAGCCGGAGCGCAACCTGGCGACCGGGCTCGCCGCGCCGCCGGCGCCCGAAGGCGCCCCGACGGTGCTGACACCGGGCGCGGCATCTGCCACATCCGCCCCCGCCACGGCGCCCGCGTCCACCCCGACGGCGCTCCCTCAGCCGGCCGCCCCGACGCCCCCCACACCGGCTCTTCCCCGCGAGCGTCGGCCCCGCCGAGCGCTGCCGATCGCGCTCGCCGGGCTGCTGGTCCTCGGCGGCGTGGGGATCCTCGCGGCGGCCGGGGCCTTCTCCGGGAGCGGCGGGAGCGAGTCCGCCTCGACCTCCGGTCACGCGGCCCGGAGCACGACGCCCAAGGTGGTGGCGACCATCCCGGCGGGCAACGGCCCCGACGGCGTCGCCGTGGGCGGCCACACCGTCTGGGTCTCGAACTCCGGCGGCAACACGCTGACGCGACTCGACACCGGGAGCAACCGGCGGATCGGTGATCCGGTGCCGGTTGGCCGCAACCCGGACGAGGTGGAGGTCGCGGACGGCATCGTGTGGGTCGCCAACACCGACGACGGGACCGTCACCCGCCTCGAGGCTGATCCGCAGCCCGGCGCGCAGACCGCCATTCCGGTCGGCCTGGGCCCGCAGGGCCTCTCGCTCGGAAGGCGGCTCCTGTGGGTGGCGAACGGCGTGAGCGACAGCGTGAGCCGCATCGACCGTGCCTCGGGGACCACGGTCGGGGCCCCGATCGGCGTGGGGCCCAACCCGATCGGCATATTCGTCGGCAAGGACACGGTCTGGGTGACCAACAGCCTCAGCGCGACCGTGACGCGCATCGACCCCTCCACGGCCCAGGTCATCGGCCGGCCCGTGCGCGTCGGGAGGAACGTCCGCAACGTGATCGAGGGGCTCGGCTCCGTGTGGGTCTCGAGCGTGGACGACGACACCGTCACCCGGCTTGACCCGACGTCCGGAAAGGTCGTCGGCCACGCGATCCCGGTCGGGGATCGCCCGAAGGGTATGGCGGTGTTGGACGGCTTGCTGTGGGTCGTCAACGAGGGCAGCAACTCCGTGAGCCGCATCGACCCGAAGGCGGGCAAGGAGGTCGGCTCGCCGACCCCGGTCGGCAGGAAGCCGGTGGACATCGCGGCCGGAGCCGGTTCCCTGTGGGTCACCGACAACGCGAGCGACACGGTCACGCGGATCGCTCCCTGAACCCCGTCGACGGCGGCCCGGTCAGGCGGCGAGCGCGCTGATGCCGTCGCCGATCAGCTTCGCGGCGATGACGAGGCAGATGACCACCATGATCGTCCCGTTCTCGCGCGCCATCCAGTGGTGCAGGTCGCCGAGGATGCTCGTCGCGCGGTCACCCGCGAAGAAGTAGATCCCCAGCGGCACGGCGACCCCGATCGTGCCGAGGAGGACGAAGACCGCGAGCGCGGCGGCCTCGTCGCCGCCGCTCGCCCCGGTCTGCGCGATCGCGGCCGCGGCCCCCACGACGAGGATCAGGTTTTTGGGGTTGAGCGCCGAGAGCAGCACCCCCATCGCCGCGGACCTGGCCGGCGTGAAGGAGTCGACCGTCTTCATCCACGCCGGGAGCTGGGACTCGGCGTCGCCGCGCGGGCGCCCCCGCCACTGCCTGACGGCGAGCAGCACCAGGAGAGCCCCGAGACCGAGCTTCAAGATGCTCACCCAGTCGGCCGGGCTGCCGGACTCGCTCGCGCCGGCGCCGCCGGCCAGGAGCAGGACGACCGTGCCGGCCGCGCCGAGGCCGACGATCCAGCAGGCGAGGAAGGCCGGGCCGTTCACCCGCGCCTTCGGGGTGGCGAGCACCAGCACGACGGCGATGATCGGGATCGGGCTCAGGCCGACACCGATCCCAAACGTCAGGACCTGCCCGATCGCCTGGCCGATCAGCTCGGTCCCCGCTGCGGCATCCGGGCGCCGATGCTACCCGGCCGGGCCGGGCGGCCCGAGGGGTCTTGCGCCCCGGCGGCCCCGAGGAATAGGCTCGCGAGTCATGGCTCGCCTCGGCGTCCTCGCCCTCCTCGCGCTCGCCCTCGCGGCGCTCACCGCCTCCGCGCAGGCGTGGCCGTCGCATCCGCGCGGCGCGGCATTCCGGGCCGGCGCGGCGAGCGTCGCCTTCACGCCCCCGGCGGCCGGGACGCTGCGCGCCGACCCCGCCGACTGCCTGACCGACGCCACGCGCGCGACGTACACGGGGCCGCGCCCGTTCGCCTTCACCGAGCCCTACGTCGACCGCTCCGGGGTCGGCCACTTCGAGGCCGGCGATCCGTATCTCGACTGCAACCACAACGGTCGCTGGGAGGGGAACCTGCTCGGCGGCGGGTCGGACACGCCGCGGTTCTTCACCCACGTCGCCGACCCGGTCGGGGCGCGGGCGCTCGCCGTGTCCCAGGGTCGGCGGACCATCGCGGTGGAGGTCGTCGACCAGGAGGGGCTCTTCAACCTCTTCCAGGATCGGATCCGCGCGAAGGTCGCGGCCGACGGCTACCGGCTCGGCGGCGTCTTCATCTCGGCCACGCACGACGAGTCGGCGCCAGACACCCTCGGCCTCTCCGGCGTCGAGCAGACCAGCTCCGGCGCGAACGACTACTTCGCCGACTATCTCGTCGCCCGCTCGGTGCGGGCGATCGAGCGCGCCGTCGACGCGCGGCGCCCGGCCCGCGTCCGCTACGCGCAGGCCACGGAGCCGCCCAACCTGCGCCAGTGCTGGTCCTCCTACCCGTTCGTCGACAACCGGCTCATGCCGACGCTGCAGGCGGTCGACGCGCGCGGGCGCGCGATCGCCACGCTCGCCGACGTCTCCCAGCACGCGGAGACGCTGGGCTTCAACCCCGACCCGGTCGAGCGCACGTGGGTCTCCTCGGACTGGCCCCACTTCCTGCGCACCTCCCTGGAGCGGCGCTACGGCGGGGTCGCGATCGAGATGGCGGGATCGGTGGGCAGCGTCGAGACGCCCCAGGTCTTCCCCGCCCGGGTCTCGGCCGTGCCGCAGCGGTTCTCCAGCGAGTCCCACCCGGCCGGGTGCCGGACGCTGTTCGAGCCCGCCGGGACCCCGTTGCCGACGGGCTACCAGCGGGAGACGCGCGCGCTCGGCACGCAGCTCGCGGGCGCGGTGATCGGCGCGCTCGACCACCACGCCACCATCTCGCGCTCGCGTGCGCTGTGGGGCCGGCGGGCCACCGTCTGCCTGCCGGTGACGAACCTGTTCTTCCAGCTCGGCGGTCTCCTCGGCGTCTTCGGCCAGCGACAGACCTTCACCGCCGGGTGCGCGGCGCCCACGCCTCCGGGCCAGCTCGGCGCGGCGCTGCAGACGAGCGTCGCCGCCTTCCGGATCGGCGACGGCGAGTTCATCTCGGTGCCCGGCGAGGTCTTCCCATTCACCTACCTGCGCTCGTTCCTCGGGCCGGCGGACCTGCCCCACGCGGACGCCCCGCTTCCGCCCTGGCCGCTCCCGCACATGCACGCCCCCTACCGGTTCGTCAACGGGCTCGCCGACGACATGCTCGGCTACATCTTCCCGCTGGGCAACGGCGTCGGCGTCCCGGGCGAGAACGGCAACGGCCTCGACCCCTCCGGAACCGACCGCTTCGGCTGCGGCCACTCTGACGACAGCGAGGCGGCGAGCTCCCACTCGGCCGACCTGCTCGGCACGGCGCTCGTCGGCCTGCTCGACCAGGGCCGGCGACGGGCCGAGCCGATCGTGACCGGCCGCTACGTGCTGCCCGGTGGCGCCCGGTCCCGGGATCCGCTCGGCGGCCCGGTGGTCAAGTGCGCCGTCGATCAGACCTACACGGCGGCGGGCCCGGCGGTGGCGGTCTGGATCGCGGGCCGGGGCGTGGTGCGCCCGGCGGCGTGGATGTCGCTGAGCGGCCGCCGCCAGGCGCGACCCGACCGTGACACGCGCGGGTTCTTCACCCGCCGCGGCCGGAGGGTCTGGCTCGACGTGTTCCCGGACCTGCCGTCCTAGGTGTGTAAGTCCTACCCACCTGCTCATCCGGGGAAACCACACCCGAGCGGGGATCGAGGCGCTCGCCGAACACTAGCTCCTCCCGGTCCCCGTGGTAGGACCAGGTGTAGGGGTTCTCCGTGTAGCCCCTGGGCGCTAGGTCAGCCGGACGGCGCGACATGGAGATACTCGACCAAGGCGCTGGCGGATCATCCTCGCCAGCGAGTCTGGCACGCAGCCCGGGCGCAAAGCGGCGCGACCTGCCAGGGCCACGACGCCAGTTGAGGATACATGGTGATCTGAGCTTCATCGCGGGCGGGCGAACTCGACGGAGAAGTACCCATGCGAGTCCGTGGGACCCGCGCTGCCGCGCCGCACCGCCCCGAGGCTACGGTCGGCGAGGGTCGCGCGGCTCTCGGTCGCGGGCCGCACACGGGAAGAGGAGTGGTGGCATGGGCGATTCCAGGATCACGCGACGCACCCTCGTCGGCGGCGCCGCGGCGGCCGCCGCCGGCGCCGCCGTGTCGAGGCCGTCCGGAGCACGAGCCGCACGGGCGCGTCCCGCGCCGCGACGGGTCGACGTGGTCATCGTCGGCGCCGGTCTCGCCGGCCTGACGGCGGCGCGCCGGCTCGTCGCGGCCGGCCACTCGGTGGTCGTGCTCGAGGCGGACGACCGGGTCGGCTGGCGCACGGAGAACCGCTCGCTCGGGCGGGGCAAGGTGAGCGAGCTCATGGGCGAGTACGTCGGCCCGACGCAGGACCGGATCCGCGCGCTCGCGCGCGCGGTCGGCGTGAGGACGTTCAAGACCTACAACAAGGGCGACAACGTCCAGTACCTCGGCGGCAGGCGCTCGACCTACCCCGCGACGGGCCTCCCGACCGACCCGGCGGTCCTCGCCGACATCGGCTCGGCCCTGGGCAAGATCGACGCGATGGCGGCGCAGGTGCCCATCGGGGCGCCGTGGCGCGCGGCGAAGGCGCGCGAGTGGGACTCGCAGACGCTCGAGACGTGGAAGCTCGCGACGTTCACGAGTCCCAGCGCCGCGAGCCTGTTCGACGCGGCCACCAACGCGATCTGGGGAGCCGACCCGCGCGACCTCTCGCTGCTGTTCGCGCTGTGGTACGTCCGCAGCGCCGGCAACGAGCGCAACCCCGGGACCATCACCCGGCTCGTCACGACGCCGGGCGGAGCGCAGGACAGCCGCTTCGTCGGGGGCTCGCAGCTCATCTCGATCCGGGTCGCCGAGCGCCTCGGTCGGCGCGTGCTCGTCGACTCGCCGGTGCGCGGCATCGCCCAGAATCGTCGCGGCGTCACGGTGGTGTCCGACCGCCTGACGGCGCGCGCCAAGCGGGTGATCGTCACGGTCCCGCCCGGCGTCGCGCAACGGATCGACTACAGCCCCGAGCTCCCGGATCTGCGCGCGCAGCTCGTCCAGCGTTGGGCGCAGGGCTCGCTGATGAAGATCGAGGTGATCTACGACCGGCCGTTCTGGCGCGACGCCGGGCTCAGCGGGCAGGCCGTGTCCGACACCGGCCCGGCGCGCACGACGTTCGACAACTCGCCGCCCGACGGCCGGCCCGGCATTCTGTTCGGCTTCGTCGGCGGGCTCGACGCGCGCGAGTTCCTGCAGCGCCCGAAGGCGGCCCGGCGCGCCGCGGTGCTCGCGAACTACGCCACGTACTTCGGCGAGCGAGCGCGCCACCCGCGCTCCTACGACGAGGACACCGCCATGGACGAGCTGTGGATCCGGGGCTGCCCGACCGCCTACACCGCACCCGGTGTGCTCCTCGGCTACGGGCCGGCGATGCGGGCCCCGGTCGGACGGGTGCACTGGGCCGGCAGCGAGACCTCGACTTACTGGGCCGGCTACATGGACGGCGCGGTCCGCTCGGGGGAGCGCGCCGCGAGCGAGGTGATGCCGAAGCTGTGATCAGCCCCGTGCGAGGAGTTCCGGCGCAAGGTGCGGCAGAACGACGCGGACGCCGTCAAGCAGCCAGAGGGGTCCTTACCCTCTCTTGGGGATGCGGCGGCAATGCTTTGCTCATGGCGGACCGGCGGAGCCCCCTCCCTGACCGTGCCGCGGCTCGCGACGCCGGGCTGCGCCGCGTCCGCTGGGCCAACCGGGCGCTCGCCGTGGGCGCGGTGGCGCTCGCGATCGCCTTCTCGGCGGTCGCCGCGACGGCCCTGCCGGGAAGCTCGCGTGCCTCGCGCGTCGCACGGGGCCCGATCGCCGAGGCGCCGCGCGCCGCCGGGGTCCGCGGCCCGATGGCGCCCGACCCCTCCGCCCAGGGATCGACGCCGCCCGACGCCCAGGCCGCCGCCCCGCCCCCGCAGGCGCCCGCCGCACCGCCCGTGCCGCCGCCCGTGACCGCGCCGTCGTGAGCCCGTGGCCCTCGTGGAAGCGTCGGCGCTGACCACGGTCGCAACGAGCGGCCCGACCGCGCTGTGGTACCTCACCCGGGGGACCGGCGCCGTGACCCTCGTGCTGCTCACCGTGTCGGTGGTCCTCGGCGTCGCCGACGTCGAGCGCTGGCAGGGCCGGCGGACCCCGCGCTTCGTGATCGACGCGGTGCACCGCAACGTGTCGCTGCTCGTGATCGCGCTGCTGGCCGTGCACGCCGGCGTCGCGATCGTCGACGGGTTCGCGCCGATCACGCTCCTCGATGCGGTCGTCCCGTTCGGCTCCGGCTACCGGCCGCTGTGGCTCGGTCTCGGGGCGCTCGCGCTCGACCTGCTCGTCGCCGTCGCCCTGACGAGCGTCGTACGGGCGCGCCTCGGGTATCGCGGCTGGCGTGCCGTGCACTGGCTCGCGTACGCGAGCTTCCCGGTCGCCGTGCTCCACGGGCTCGGCACGGGCTCCGACGCGAAGCAGGGATGGCTCGTGGCGCTCGCGATCGCCTGCACCGCCGCGGTCGTCGTGGTGGCGGCGATCCGGATCACCGACGGGGCGATCGCTGACCCGACGGCTCGCGCCGCCGCCCTCGCCGTTCTCGCGCTCGTACCGGTCGCAGCCGCCGTGTGGGCCGCCCAGGGGCCGCTCGCAAGGGGCTGGGCCGGACGCGCGGGCACGCCGACGAAGCTGCTCGCCGCGGCCCGCGCACGCGCTACGACGGCCCCGCGCGCGCCCCGCCCCGCCGGCCCGCGGCTCTACCACGCCCCGTTCGACGCGCGCCTCTCGGGCACGGTCAGCCAGCGCCAGCTCGTCGACGGGCTCGTCGAGGTCGACCTGGAGCTGCGCATGCGGGGCGGGCCGCCCGGCCGGCTGCTCGTCCGGATCATGGGCACGCCCTCGACCCGTGGCGGCGTCGACATGACCCAGGGGCCGGTGTACCTGGGGCCCGCCAACGCCACGGGCCTGTACTCGGGCCGCGTCACCCAGCTCGCCGGGACGAGCCTGCGGGCGCGGGTGGCGACCCGTCACGGGTCGCGGCTCGACCTCGCCGTCGACCTCCAGCTCGACGGCGCCAGCGGCGTCGCGAACGGCAGCCTCCACGCATCGCCGGCGACCGCGGCATGAGCGACCTCCCACGCCTGCTCGCCGGGATGCCGGTCTCCGGGACGGCGGGGCTCCGCGACCACGTCGCGACCCACGGTCCGCTCCCCTCCCCCCGGGATCTCGACGCCGCCGGCCTGCTCGACCTCGTCGAGCGCTCCGGGCTGCGCGGCCGCGGCGGCGCGGGCTTCCCGATGGGCGTGAAGCTCCACGCGGTCGCTCGCGGGCGGGGCGACGCGGTGGTCGTCGCCAACGGCACCGAGGGCGAGCCCGCGAGCGCCAAGGACCGGCTGCTGATGGCGGCATCGCCCCACCTCGTGCTCGACGGGATCGGCCTCGCGGCGGAGGCGATCGGCGCGCGCGACGCGATCGTCGCGGTCGCCGAGGACGACGCGGATTCGATCGGCGCGCTGCGTGGTGCGACCGCCGAGCGCCACGCGGGCGGCGCAGGCGGCCCGGCCGTGCACGTCGCCACGATCCCGCCCGGCTACCTGGCGGGCCAGGAGACGGCGCTGATCAGCGCGCTCGACGGCGGGCCGGCGCTCCCGACCGCGACCCCGCCGCGGCCGAGCGAGCGCGGCCTCGGGCGGCGCCCCACGCTGGTGCAGAACGTCGAGACCCTCGCCCACCTCGCGCTGCTCGCCCGCCACGGCGAGGCGTGGTTCCGGGAGCTCGGATCGGAGGCCGAGCCCGGCTCGGCGCTCGTGACGCTGAGCGGTGAGCTCAGCGCCCCCGGCGTGTACGAGATCGAGCTCGGCACGACCCTCGGCGACGTCGTCGCCGACGCCGGCGGGGACCTGCTCCGCTCGCGCGCCGCGCTCGTGGGCGGTTACTTCGGGGCGTGGCTGGCCCCGGGAACGGCGCACGCCCTGCCGCTGGACGAGCACCACCTGCGTGCGCAGGGCGCGATGCTCGGGGCCGGCGTGATCGCCGTCCTGCCGAGGACCGCCTGCCCGGTCGCCGAAACCGTGCGCGTGGCGCGATGGATGGTCGATCAGCGCGCCGGCCAGTGCGGTCCGTGCGACCGCGGCCTGCCGGCGATCGCGGGCGCGCTCGAGGAGCTGGCGTCCGGCCGGACCTACAGCGGGATCCAGGCCGACCTCGCCCGCTGGTGCGGGCTCGTGCGCCATCGCGGCGCGTGCCGGCACCCCGACGGCACCGCGACGTTCGTCGCGAGCGCGTTGACGGAGTTCGCCGGCGAGTTCGCCGATCACGCCGAGCGCGGTCCATGCGACGCGTGCGATGCGCCGCCGGTGCTGCCGACCCCCCGCCGCATGGTGGCCGCCGCGGCATGAGCCACCGCATGCGCCTGGACCCGATCGCCTGCACCGCCCACGGGCTGTGCGCCGAGCTGCTGCCCGAGCGCATCGAGCTCGACGAGTGGGGCTACCCCATCGTCGACGGCGAGCCGCTCCCCCGCGAGCTCATCGACCTCGCCCGGCGCGCGGCGGACGCGTGCCCCGCGCTCGCGCTGCGCCTCGAGCGCGATCCCGGCCCCGAGCGCTGAGGACGGTCGGGCCCGCCGAAGCCCGGGAGGCGGGCCGTCGCGTGGCTCCGTGGCCGCGGTTCTTGGACGCCCCCCCCCCGGCGCGGGTATAGGGTACGACGAGCGGCATCGAGGCAAGGGGGACGGATGACTGGCTGGGTTGGCACGCGGCTCTGGCGGACTCTCCCCCGACGATTCGCGATCGGAGCGCTCGCCGCCCTCGCGGCCGCGACGACGCTCGCGGCCCTCGCCCCCGGCGCCGCCGCATGGGGCAACCGGACGCGAGTGCTGACCGTCGGTCGCTGGCACGGCCAGCAGGGCCGGTTCGGCTCGATCCAGGCCGCCGTCGACGCCGCGCGTCCCGGCGACTGGGTGCTGATCGGGCCCGGCGACTATCACGAGCGCGGCGACCGCGACCCCGCCAACGCGGCGCTCGCCGAGGTGGGCGCCGGCGTGATGGTCACCAAGCCCGGCCTCCACATCCGCGGCATGAGCCGCAGCCGGGTGATCGTCGACGGCACGCACCCCGGGGCGCGGCCCTGCAGCAGCGCCGCCTCCGATCAGGACCTCGGCCCGCTCGACGGGAACGGCCATCCGCTCGGACGCAACGGCATCGTGGTCTTCAAGGCCGACGGGGTGAGCGTCGAGAACCTCACCGCCTGCAACTTCCTCAACGGCGCCGGCAGCACGGGCAACGAGATCTGGTTCAACGGCGGCGACGGCACCGGCGCGATCGGGATGAGCGCCTTCACGGGGCGCTGGCTCACGGCGACCTCGAGCTACTACGGCGACCGGACCACCCCGGCGGCCTCCTACGGGCTCTTCGCCAGCAACGTGCGCGGACCCGGGCTGTGGGCGCACACGTACGCCAGCAACATGAACGACTCGAGCTACTACGTCGGCGCTTGCCCGGACTGCAACACGCTGGTCACCGACGCCCACGCGCAGTACAGCGCGCTCGGGTACTCGGGCACGAACTCCGGCGGCCACCTGATCCTCGAGCGCTCCGAGTGGGACCACAACCAGGCCGGCATCGTCACCAACAGCCAGAACAACGACGACGCGCCGTCGCCGCAGCTCGGGCTGTGCCCGGGCTCCACCACCCGCTCGTGCACGATCTTCCGCCGCAACAACGTCCACGACAACAACAACCCCAACGTGCCCTCCGCCGGCAGCGCCGCGCTGGCGCCCGTCGGGAGCGGGATCGTGATCTCCGGCGGCCGCCACGACACCGTGACCCACAACCGCGTCGTGCACAACGGCGCCTGGGGGATCCTGCTCGTCCCGTTCCCCGACACCGGCACCCCGCCGCCGATCGCCAACTGCGCCGGCGGCGTCACCGACGGCCCGCTGCCGGGCTGCTACTTCGACGACTGGGGGAACCGGGTCGCCGGCAACGTGATGGGCGGGAACGGCTTCTTCGGCAACCCGACGAACGGCGACCTGGCCGAGATCAGCGGTCTGCACGACCCCGGCAACTGCTGGCTGGGCAACCGCCACCGGGACGGCAGCCCCGTCACGAGCACCCCCGCGGACATCCAGACGACCCACGGGACGTGCGGCGTGCCGAACCAGGGCGAAGGCCCGTTCACCGCGCTGGGGATCCAGGTGATCTGCAACACGGAGCTGCTCGGGCCCTGTGAGTCGAAGCCCGGACAGATGTACCCGCGCCCCACCCAGGTCGTGATGCCGCCGCTGCCGCCCGGGCTGCGCTCGATGCGCGACCCGTGCCACGGTGTGCCGGCGAACGCCTTCTGCGCTCGGCACCGCCGCGACCGGCGCGGTCACGGGCACCGGCGCGGTCACGGGCACCGGCGCGGTCACGGGCGGGCCTGACGGACCTGCGTCACGCCGAGGGTGAGGGCAGTCTGACCGACAAGGGCAAGGCCTCCGTCGACGCCCTGAAGGATCCCCGCGCCCCGGGCGCCTGACTCGGTAGGCAGCCGAGGCCCGCTGCGACCCCCGCCGCATTCGCCGTGACGGGCGATCGCGATCGGGTGGGTCGCGCGGGCACGCCCGGGGACGTCCCGGCGGTGGCGGCGTGCCTGGCGAGCGCCTTCCACGACGATCCGCTGTGGGGGCGATGGACCTTCCCCGACGAACGCCGGCGTGGACGCGACCTGCTGCCCTTCATGACTCTGATGGCCGAGCTGGGCCTCGGCGAGGTGTGGACGGACATGACCGCCGCGGCGGAGGCCGTGACCCTGTGGACGCCGCCTGGTGCGAGCTACGGCACGCCCCAGCAGGAGGAGCACATGAGCGCGGTCCTCGAGGATCTCCTGGGGCCACGGGCCGCCGCGATCCACGCGCTCTTCGAGCAGTTCGAGGCGCACGCGCCGGAGGGCCGCTACTACCACCTCGAGTGGTGGGCGACGCATCGCGACCGCGCGGGCCGCGGGCTGGGCACCGCCCTGCTGCGGGAGAATCTCGCGCGCATCGATGCTGAGCGCCTGCCCGCCTACCTGGAGTCCACCAACCCGGCGAACCTGGCGCGCTACGAAGCGCTCGGATTCGCGCGGGTAGACGAGTTCGCGCCTCCGGACGGCCCGACCATCACCACCATGTGGCGCCCGGCGCGCTGAGGCTCTGCGGGCGCACGCGGCGCGGCGCCTACACTCCGATCCGTGAGCCTCCAGCGCGGCATCGACGGATCGGACCCGCTCGATCCCGAGCCGGTTGGGCGGATGGGCGCGGCGCAGGAGGAGCGCCGCGTGGCGCGCTCCACCCGCGTGGCCAGCGGCACGCTCGCGTGCCCGTCGTGCGACGCGCCGGCCGAACGTCCGCGGCGTCCCCTCTCCCCCGCGGACCCGCTGGGCTGCGGCTTCTGCGGCCACGAGGGAGCGGTCCGCGACTTCCTCTCGCTGACGCCGCCCACCCGCCCCACGCGCGTCGTGGTCCGTGTCCGCGACCCGCGCCTCGGGCCGACGCCGGCCGTCGAGCCCGACCCCCACGGCTGACCTCGGCGCTCGC
The DNA here is from genome assembly GCA_038251325.1 of Solirubrobacterales bacterium. Classification (GTDB taxonomy): domain Bacteria; phylum Actinomycetota; class Thermoleophilia; order Solirubrobacterales; family Solirubrobacteraceae; genus JBBSBL01. Next base: position 66,660 of record JBBSBL010000008.1, read on the forward strand.
TGCCGCGGGGGTCGGCGGCGCGCTCGCGACGCCGGGCCGCGCCGCGCCGGCCTACGCCAGGACCACCGGTTTCGAGCTCCTCAGCGCTCTCCGCCGCGACGGAGCAGCGCGGCCGGCAGGCCGCAGGGGCGGTCGCACGCCGCCCCCGGCAGTCCCTACTGGGTCCCCCACCAGACGTAGGTGAGATTGATCCCCATGGCGTCCTTGATCGGCGCCGAGTTGTCGTAGCGCGCCGTCACGCTGTAGTCCTGTCCGCCGACGACCTTCTCGTGCAGCAGGCACGGGTTGATCGCCGCGAGGTGGGTCGGGTTGGTGTGGTAGGTGGCCGTCCCGGTGCAGATGTTGTGCCCGGTCGTGGCGTTGCGCAGCGAGATATCGATCCCGCCCTCGTGGATGTGCCCGCCCGTGAAGACGGCCATCCCGTCGCGCGGCGCGCGCCACGTTCGCGACTTCGTGAAGACGCTGCCCGGGCCGCCGTCGCCCGGCACGTCGAACACCGAGTTGCCACAGCCCGTGACGTCCTGGAACAGCGGCTGGACGGGGCGCGAGTTGGTCGCGTTCGCGCCGGGCTGGTAGCCCAGCGTGTACTGGATGTAGACGGTCTTGGGCTGGGAGGTCATGTTCATCACGTGGTAGATCGAGCCCCACTGGTCGCTCGCGCCCACGAGATAGGTGTACGGCCCCCAGAGATCGACCTTGGTGCGCTCCATCCCCGATCCGAGGAAGCGCTCCCGCCGCGTCGGGCAGAGCGCGTCCTGGGCGGCCGAGGTGATCATCACGATGTGGTGCAGATGGACGTCGTGCGCGCTGACCGGCGTGCCGTTCTGGTCCACGATGTCGAACTTCGCGCTCTTGAGCCCGAACGCGCCTGACGGCCGCGGCATGCCGCTGGCGGGAGAGCCCATCACCTCGCCGCCCGGCCCCAGTGCGAGCGGCCCGTAGCGGAACGTCTGGGTCAGGGTCTCGCCACCGCCGGGCGGGGCGTTGAGCAGCGGGTCACAGCCTGCCGCGAACAGCAGGCAGGCGACCAGCGCCAGCGAGGCCATGATCCCGCGATTGGACGGACGGACGTGCATATGGGGCCTCCTCCCACGGAGCGACAAACGGACCACGACCCCTAGATGTCCCGGCGGCGCCCGGACCGGTCCATCCTTACCCAGTCCGGGCGGCCTGTCAACCCGCCTCCTAGTTCAGCCGCTCCACGATCATCGCCTCGCCCTGGCCCTGGGCGACGCACATCGTCTCCAGCCCGATCGTTCCGTCGAGCGTGTCGAGGTCGTTGAGCAGCGTGGTCATGATCCGCACCCCGGTCATGCCGAACGGATGACCGAGCGCGATCGCCCCGCCGTGGGGATTGAGCTTGTCGAAGTCGAACCCGACCTCCTCGGCGATCGGCAGCACCTGCGCCGCGAACGCCTCGTTGAGCTCGTAGACGTCGATGTCGCCGATCGTCATGGCGGCCCGCTCCAGCGCCTTCTTCACCGCGCCGATCGGCGCGAC
>JBBSBL010000009.1:0-68010 GCA_038251325.1 Solirubrobacterales bacterium
CCACGTCGATGCGGGCGGCCAGCCGCGCTCGGCCCTCCGGCCCGAGCCACGCCTCGCCGCCGCCGCGAACGGGTGCCCGCGTGCCGGCCGACACGGCCCGCGCCCCTAGGTCTCGGCGCGGCCGCGCGAGATCGCGATCTCGCCGGTGCGCGCCATCTCGACGAGCCCGAACGGCCGCACCATTCGCTCGAAGGCCTCGATCTTGTCGTGGGTCCCCGTGACCTCGACGACGATCGAGCGCTTGCCGACGTCGACGACCTTGCCCCGGAAGATCTCGCAGATCTGCATGATCTCCGCGCGCTGGCCCGCGTCGGCGGCGACCTTGAACATCGCCAGCTCCCGGGCCACCGTCTCCGCCGGCTCGAGGTCGCGGATCTTGAGCACGTTGACGAGCTTGTGGAGCTGCTTGGTCACCTGGTCGATCGGGTGCAGCGCGCCGTCGACGGTCAGCGTCATGCGCGAGTAGGCGTCATCGTCGGTCGGCCCGACGGCGAGCGTGTCGATGTTGAAGCCGCGCCGCGCGAAGAGCCCCGCGATCCGGGTGAGGACGCCCGGCTTGTTCTCGACCAGGATCGAGAGGATGTGCTTGCGCCCCGTGCGCCCGCTGCCCGCCGCCTCGAGCTCCTCGAGGCTCAGCAGCTCGCTGGTTCCCGGCTCGCCCATCGCCTCAGCCCACCTTGTCCCGCGCGGCGCTGCCGGCCGGGATCATCGGGTAGGTGTTCTCCTCGCGCGTGACGCGGACGTCGACGACCACCGGCCCGTCTGTGGCCAGCGCCGCCTTCATGTCATCGACGAGGGTGCGCTTGTCGTCGAACCGCAGCCCGGTCGCGCCGTAGGCCTCCGCGAGCTTCACGAAGTCCGGGTATCGACCCATCTCGACGTGGCTGTAGCGGCGGTCCCAGAAGAGCTCCTGCCACTGGCGGACCATGCCGAGGTAGCCGTTGTTCATCACGAAGACCTTGATCGGGATCCCGTTCTCCGCACACGTGGCCAGCTCCTGGGCGTTCATCTGCACCGAGCCGTCGCCGGCGATACAGACGACCGTGGCCTCCGGGCACCCGACCTGCGCGCCCATCGCGGCGGGCAGGCCGAAGCCCATCGTCCCCAGGCCGCCGGAGTTGATCCACCGCCGCGGGCGGTCGAAGTGGAAGTACTGCGCCGTCCACATCTGGTGCTGGCCGACGTCGCTGGTGACGATCGCGTCGCCGCCCGTCGCCTCGTACAGCGCCTGGACCATGTACTGCGGCTTGATCTCGGCGTCGGCGCTGTCCTCGTAGCCGAGCGGGTGCTGGCGGCGCCACGCCTCGATGCGGTCCCACCACGGGGCCAGCCGGCTCGCGTCGGGCGCCGCGGCTCGGTACTCGTCGCTCAGCCGGGCGAGGATGCGCTTCGCGTCCCCGACGATCGGGATGTGGGCCGGCACGTTCTTCGAGATCTCCGCCGGGTCGACATCGATGTGGATGAACTTCGCCCGCGGCGCGAACTCGGAGAGTTTGCCGGTGATGCGGTCGTCGAAGCGCGCGCCGATCGCGACGATGAGGTCGGCCTCGTCCATCGCGTAGTTGGCCGCGCGGGTGCCGTGCATCCCGAGCATCCCGAGCCACTGGTCGTCGGGCGCCGGGAAGGCGCCGAGGCCCATCAGGGTGCAGGTGACCGGCAGCCGGTCGACGCGGGCGAGCGCGGTGAGCTCCGCGGAGGCGTCGGCGTTGACCACCCCGCCCCCGGCGTAGAGCACCGGGCGCCGCGCGTTGGCCAGCGCCTTGGCCGCGAGGCGGATCTGCTTCTGGTTGCCGTCGGTCGTCGGCTGGTAGCCCGGCAGCCGCACGTCGGTCACCGGCTCGTAGGGGATGTCGGCCCGCGAGAGGTCCATCGGAATGTCGACGATGACCGGGCCGGGGCGGCCCGTGCGGGCGAGGTGGAAGGCCTCGTGGACCGTGCGGGGGAGCTCCAGCGGGTGCTGGATCATGAAGCTGTGCTTCACGATCGGCATCGTGATCCCGATCGTGTCCGCCTCCTGGAAACCGTCGGTGCCGAGCAGCTCGGTGCGCACCTGCCCGGTGATGAAGACGACGGGGACGGAGTCCATCATCGCGTCGCATATCGGCGTGACGAGGTTCGTCGCGCCCGGGCCGCTCGTGCCGAGCGAGACGCCGACGCGGCCGGTCGCCTTGGCGTAGCCCTCGGCGGCGTGGCCGCCGCCCGCCTCGTGGCGCACGAGGATGTGGCGGATGCCGGCGTCCACGAACGCGTCGTAGGTGGGGAGGTTCGCGCCGCCGGGCAGGCCGAAGACGACGTCGACGCCTTCGGCCTTCAGGCACTCCATCAGGGCGTCCACGGCTCGCATCGGCGGGTTCAGGCTCCTCGTCGCGTTCTCGGGTCGGAAAAAGGGGTACGAAACCGGCGCGCGGCGGGGCCACGCGCCGAATTCCGAGTGTACCAGCGGGTTTTCGACGTCCGGCCGGGTGATTCCTACGCGCTCGCGCGGCGCGCGGCGGACTCCGACTCGAGCACCGCGTCGGGGAACTCGAGGTCGGTCCCGCAGCGGGTGCAGACCGCGTCGTGGAGCTTCAGCACCTTCCCGCAGGTCGGGCACGCCCGCCGCGGCTCCTCGGTGTCCCAGCGGTAGAGCAGCGCCGCCAGCAGCCCGGCGAACGGCACGAAGAACGACACCGCGAACCAGATCCAGAACGAGCTGCCCTTGATCCGCCCGACGATCCCCCCGGCCAGGCCGAAGCAGAGGAGGAGGAAGACGAAGCCCGCACCCTCCATGCGAGCGCTAGATCGTTCGCCAGGCCCAGACGATCGCGCCGAACAGGGCGACGATGACCACCACCCAGAGGATCGAGCTGATCGAGGCGATGATCAGCTTGAGCAGCAGCCAGGCGGCGAGGACGAGCACGAGCAGCGCGACGATGCGCCGGCCGACCGAGGGCTTCGGCTTCGTTTCGGGAGAGGAGGAGGCCATGCGGAGAGGGTAGCCGTCCGGCCCGCGGACTTCCGCGCCGGCTCAGCCGCGCGCCAGCTCAGCGGCCCGGGCCAGCGCCGAGCGCTGGCGGGGATCCAGGCGCCGGCGCACCCGCCACCCGGCACCGGCGAAGGCGAGGTTGGCGACCGTCGCGAAGCCCGACTCGTCCTCGCGCAGGGCGAGGAGCAGGTGCGCGGTGCGGTCGGCCGAGGGCAGGTCGTGGCCCTGGGGCTTGACGCACAGGCAGTGGACGACGCGGGCGCCGGGGCGGACGAGCAGCGCGCCCGCCTCCCCCACGAGCCAGGTCCCGAAAGCGCCGCGCTCGAGCACCAGCCCCGTGGTCCGGTGCAGCTCGCGGGCGTCGTGGCCGACGAGGTCGCCGAGCAGCCCGAGCGCGGTGCGCTCCGCACCGGCGCCGCCCCGGGGTCGCGGGCGCACGACGTTGGCCCCGCGCTGCGCGTAGAGCTCGGGGATGACCCAGGCGTGGGCCAGCGCCACCAGCGCGACCGGGAAGGCCAGCGGCTCGAGCGCCATCAGCAGCACGGCGACGAGGACGAAGGGCACGGTGTGCGCGACCGTGACGAGGCGCCAGAGCGCGGCCTGGCGCCGCAGGCGGCGCTCGTCGGTCCGCGGGCGCCAGTGGACGCTCGCCAGCTCCGGGAGCGCGCCGGCGCCCGGCGCGGCGAGCGGGAGGCGGACCTCGGCGGGCGGCGTGGCTATCCCCCGGCGATCGGGCGGCGGAGGATCACGAGGTCCTCGTCGAGCGGCAGCTCGCGGACGAGCTCAGCGTGCCCCGCGCCGCGGCTCACCACCGCGTAGGAACCCTCCTCCAGGGCGTGGCGGAAGGCCGCGAGCGCCACGGCGACCGCGTCCGGATCCTCTTGTGTCCACTCGGCCAGCGTCGTGTGGCCGGTGCGGTCCATGCGGATGAGCCGGGACATGGCTGCCTCCCTGCGGTCGCGCTCGCCTACGGGCCCATGGTACGCCCGGCGGCGAGCGCCGCGGAGCGTCCGCGCGCCGCGTCCCGGACGCTCAGCCGGCGAGCTGCTCGCGCACGATCCGCTGGACCTCGCCGCCGTCGGCGCGCCCCTTCGTCTCGCGCATGACCTGGCCGACGATCGGCCCCAGCGCCTTGAGGTTGCCGGCTCGGACCTTCTCCGCCGCGTCGGGGTGGGCGGCGAGGGCGGCGGCCACGATCTCCCCCAGGCCCTCGTCGTCGCCCAGGGCGCCCAGGCCCTCGGCGGCGACGATCGCCTGCGGGTCCCCGCCGTCGGCGACGAGGCGGTCCAGGACCGTCCGCGCCCCCGCGCCGGTCACCGTCCCGGCGTCGAGCAGCCCGACGAGCGCTGCGAGCGCCTGCGGGGTCACCTTCGCCGCGCCCGGATCGTCATCGCCGATGCGCGCAACGAGCTCGTTGCCCGTCCAGTTCGCCACCACCCGCGGCGCCACGCCCGCCGGCGCGGCGGCGACAGCCGCCTCGAAGTAGTCGCCGAGCTCCGCCCGGTGGGCGTGCTGGCGCGCGAGGTCGGCGGGCAGGCCCAGCTCCGCCTCGTAGCGCGCGGCGCGCGCAGCGGGCAGCTCGGGCAACTCGGCGCGGGCCGCCTCGACCATCTCGGGCGTGACGGCGAGCGGGACGAGGTCGGGCTCGGGGAAGTAGCGGTAGTCGTGCGCCTCCTCCTTGGAGCGCAGCGAGGTCAGGGTCCCGCCGGAGGGATCGAAGTGGAGGGTCTCCTGCTCGACCGCCTCCCCCGCCGCCAACAGGGCCGCCTGGCGCGCGATCTCGGCGTGGACCCCCCGCTCCACGAAGCGGAAGGAGTTCATGTTCTTGAGCTCGGTCTTGGTGCCGAGCTCCTCGCGGCCCGCCGGGCGCAGGGAGACGTTGGCGTCGCAGCGCAGCGAGCCCTCCTCCATGTTCACGTCGCTCACCCCCAGCTGGCGCAGGGTGGTGCGCAGCAGCCCGAGCCACTCGCGCGCCGACTCGGGGCTGTGGAGGTCGGGCTCGGTCACGATCTCCACCAGCGGCGTGCCGCCGCGGTTGAAGTCCACCACGCTGGCGGCGGAGCCGTGGATGCGCCCGCTCTCACCGACGTGGATGAGCTTCGCCGCGTCCTCCTCGAGGTGAACGCGGTGGATCCGCACCTCGCCGAGGGACCCGCCGCGGGAGAGGGGCTCGTCGTACTGGCTGATCTGGTAGCCCTTCGGCAGGTCCGGGTAGAAGTAGTTCTTGCGGTGGAAGGTCGAGCTCGGCGCGATCTCGCCGCCCAGCGCCAGGCCGATCAGCACGCCGAAGTGCACCGCGCGCGCGTTGGCCACCGGCAGCGCGCCGGGCAGGCCGAGGCAGACCGGGCAGGTGTGGGTGTTCGGCGGGTCGCCGAAGGACAGCGCGCAGCCGCAGAACATCTTCGTGCGCGTCGCGAGCTGCACGTGGATCTCCAACCCGATGACCGGCTCGAGCTCGCTCATGCCCGCGCCGCGCTTCCGTCGAAGCCGATCGCGCCCTCCAGCGCGAAGGCGGCCTGGAGGATCTTGTTCTCGCTGAACGCCGGCCCGGCGATCTGGAACCCGGTCGGCAGCCCGTCGGCGAGCCCGTTGGGGATCGAGATCGCGGGGATGCCGGCGAGCGGCATCGGCACCGTGCAGTAGTCGCTCAGGTACATGGCGAGCGGGTCGTCGGTGCGCTCCCCCAGGGGGAAGGCGACGGTCGGGCTCGTCGGGGTGACGACGAAGTCGAAGCGCTCGAACGCGGCGCGGAAGTCCTCGGTGATCTTGGTGCGTACGCGGAGCGCCCGCCCGTAGTAGGCGTCGTAGTAGCCGGACGAGAGCGCGTAGGTCCCGAGCATGATCCGGCGCTTGACCTCGGGCCCGAAACCCGCGGCCCGGGTCCGCGTGTACATCGAGACGAGGTCGCCGTCCCCCTCCACCCGCAGGCCGTAGCGCACCCCGTCGAAGCGCGCGAGGTTGGCGGAGGCCTCGGCCGGGGCGATCAGGTAGTAGGCGGAGAGCGCGTGCGGGGCGTGTGGGAGGCGGCAGGGCTCGACGGTCGCGCCGAGCTCGCGCGCGAGGGCGAGCGTCGCGTCGAACGCCGTCCGCACCCCGTCCTCGATCCCGTCGGCGCTGAGCTCCTCGGGCACGCCGAGGCGGACCCCGCGCAGGTCGCCCTCCGCCGGCCGGGCGATCGGCTCGGGGAAGGGCACCGAGGTGGCGTCGCGGCGGTCGTGGCCGACCATGTGGCCCAACAGCAGCGCCGCGTCGGTCACGTCGCGGGTGAGCGGGCCCGCCTGGTCGAGCGAGGAGGCGAAGGCGATCATCCCCGAGCGGGAGACCGCGCCGTAGGTCGGCTTGAGGCCGACGATCCCGCACAGCGCCGCGGGCTGGCGGATCGAGCCGCCGGTGTCGGTCCCGATCGCCCACGGCGCGAGCCCGGCCGCCACGGCCGCCGCGCTGCCGCCGCTCGAGCCGCCCGGCACCCGGGTGCGGTCCCACGGGTTGCGCACCGGGCCGAAGCCGGAGTTCTCGTTCGAGGACCCCATGGCGAACTCGTCCTGGTTCGTCTTGCCGAGCAGGGGCGCGCCGGCGTCCTGCAGGCGCTCCACGACGGTGGCGGTGTAGGGCGGGCGGTAGCCCTCGAGGATCCGCGAGCCCGCCTGACTGGGGACGCCGCGCACGCAGAAGAGGTCCTTCGCGGCGAGCGGCACGCCGGCCAGCGGGGCATCCGGACCGGGCGGCTCCCCCGGGCCGTCGGCGAGCCACAGGAACGCCCCAAGGTCCTCCGCCGCCGCACGCTCGCGGTAGGTGGCGAAGAGCTCGGCGGCATCGAGGGCTCCCGCCCGCACGGCCTCCGCCGCGGCGGCGGCGCTCAGCGCGAGCACGTCGCTCATGCGCCGGGGCTCGGCACCCGGAAGCCACCGTCGTAGGGGTCGGGCGCCGCGGCCAGCGCCTCCTGCACCGGCAGCGAGGGCTCGGGCTCGTCGGCGCGCAGCGGCGTCGTGACCTCGACCACGTGCGAGGTGGGCGGTACCGCGTCGAGGTCGAGCTCGCCGATCCGGGCGATGTGGTCGAGGATCGTGCTGAGCTCGCGCGAGGCCCGCTCGACCTCGTCGTCGGTGAGCTCCAGGCGGGCGAGCCGGGCGACGTGGAGCACCTGGGCGCGGTCGATCACGGCGCGGAGTGTAGGCGCAGCGGGCTCAGCCGCCGCCTGCGGCGTTGGCGGCGACGACGACGAGGATCACGGCCCAGATCGCGATGGCGGCGGCGCCGGCCAGGATCCCGAGGTCGGCCAGGCGCGCGCCGCGGGTGCGCCCGTCGCGCGCGATCTCGCTGCGGGCGAGCGAGCCGAGGACGATCGCGACCAGGGAGCTCACGAACGGCAGCACGACCACGCCGCAGACGGCGAGGACGAGCGCGGCGATCGCCTTCCCGTTGACCGGGAGGGACGGGTCCTCGCGGCCGGCGGGCCTGGCCGGCGGCGGGGCCGAGATCGGACGCGGCATCCCCGACCGTGGCGACGCGAAGTCGCCGTAGCGCGCCTCCGGGGGCGCGCCCGGCGTCACACGCCAGTCCGAACCCTCGGCGGGCGGCAGCCAGCGCGGCGGGTCGCCCTCGCCGGCGGGCGGGCTGCTCACCGGCCGGGCGGCGGCACCGACCCGGCCGGGCCGCCGGCGCGGCCGGGCGCCGGCGCGGCGTCGGGCAGCGCGTCGACCCGGAGCACCGGGATGGGCGGGCGCTCCTCGTCGCCCCCCAGGCCGGGCCCCTCGTCGCGCATCGACCACCAGCCGCCGACGAGCACCATGAGCGCGGTGAGCAGGCCGAGCCAGGCGCCGGCCTTCACGGTCACCTGGTCGTTCCCCGGCGGGTTCACGATGCGGTACAGGACGAGAACGGAGCTCAGCAGCCCGAGCCATGTCACGGTCACGCTCGCCACCGCGGGCAGCGCCGCGGAGCGCTGGGTGGCCTGCAGCACGAAGAGCGCGAGGCTCGCGAGCGCCGCGGCGAGCAGGAGCCAGCGCAGGATCGTCAGGGCCTCCCAGCCGCTGAGCCGATCGGTGGCCTGGCCGACGGCCTGGTCGGGGCCCGCGCCGGGCAGGCGGACGCCGACCGTCTGCTCGTACCAGTCGACGAGGAAGAGCGACGCCGCGAGCGCCAGGCCCGCGACGCCGGCGAAGATCTCGCCCCAGCGCAGCCGCCCGAGCCTCATGTCGCCTCCGCGCTCGCCGCGAGCAGGGTGTTGCGCAGGAGCATCGCGATCGTCATCGGCCCGACGCCGCCGGGCACGGGCGTGATGCGCCCCGCCACGGCTCGCGCCGCCTCGAAGTCGACGTCGCCGACGAGGCCGCCCTCGAGCCGGTTCATCCCCACGTCGACGACCGTCGCGCCGGACCGGATCCAGTCCCCGCCGACCAGGCCGGCGCGGCCCACCGCGACGACGAGGACCTCGGCGCGACGACAGACCGCCGCGAGGTCCCGCGTTCGGGAGTGGCAGAGCGTCACCGTGGCATTGCGGCCGAGCAGGAGTTGGGCGACGGGCTTGCCGACGAGGTCCGAGCGCCCGACGACCACCGCCTCGGCCCCCTCGAGCGCGACGCCCGCGTCGTCGAGCAGCGCCAGCACGCCCGAGGGCGTGCACGGGCGCAGCCCCGGGAGCCCGAGAGCCAGGCGGCCGGCGCTCAGCGCGGTGAGGCCGTCGACGTCCTTCCCGGGCGGGATGAGCGCGGTGAGCGCCGCCCCGTCGAGGTGCTCCGGGACCGGCAGCTGGAGCAGGATGCCGCTGACCTCGGGGTCGGCGGCCAGCTCGGCGATCAGGCCGGCGACCGCGTCGGGGGCGGCGTCCGCCCCCGTCCGGTGGTCGAAGCCGGCGATGCCGACCTCCGCGCAGGCCTTCTGCTTGCCGCCGACGTAGACCGCGGAGGCGGCGTCGTCGCCGACGAGCACGGTCGCCAGCCGCGGCCGGCGGCCGCCGGCCGCGACGAGCGCCGCGACCTCCTCGGCGACCTCGGCGCGCACCCGCGCCGCGACCGCCCGGCCGTCGATGATCTCCGCGCCCATCGCGGCCGGGACCCTAGAGCGTCGCGTCCCCGTCGCCACCTCAGCCCTTGCGGATTGGCGCGAGGTCGGCGACGAGCTTGCGCTCCCCCCGGCCCTCGCGGAAGCGGATGACCACGACGCCGCCCGGCTCCACCGCGGTGACGACGCCCTCGCCGAACGCGGCGTGCACGACGTCGTCGCCCAGCCGGTAGGCGGCGGGGGCGTCGGTCGGAGGACCGCCGCCCCCGTCGCCCCACGTCGTCGCGCGCGGGCGTGAGCCGTCGGCGCCGGGGCGCGTGGGCTCGTCGCGCTCGGTCAGCTCCGCAGGGATCTCGTCGAGGAAGCGGCTGCGCATCCCGTAGGTGCGCGTCCCGAACGTCTCACGCGAGCTCGCGTAGGTGAGGACGAGATCGCGCTGGGCCCGGGTGATCGCGACGTAGCAGAGCCGGCGCTCCTCCTCGACGCCGCCCTCGTCGAGCGCCCGGGTGTGGGGGAAAATCCCCTCCTAGCAGCCAAGGACGAAGACGACCGGGTACTCGAGCCCCTTCGCGTTGTGGAGGGTCATGAGGGTCACCATCCCCTCGTCGTCGCGCCGCTCGTCGCTGTCGGCCACGAGCGCGATCCGGGCCAGGAACGCGTCGAGCGACGCGTCGTCGGCCGAGCGGTCGTGCTCGCGGCCGACCTCGACGAGCTCGCCGAGGTTCTCGATGCGGCCCTGGGCCTCGATCGTCCGCTCGGCCTCCAGCGCGTCGAGGTAGCCCGTCTCGGCGAGCACCTCCTCGACCAGCTCGCCGACCCCGGCGCCGCCCTCCGCCCGCTCGCGCAGCACGCGCATCGTGCCCATGAACCGCCCGAGCGCCTTGATCGCGGCTGCGCCGAGGCCGGGCGTCGCCGCCGCGTCCTCCGCCACGTCCCAGATCGGCGCGCCCGAGGTGTTCGCCCACGCGAGCAGGCGCGAGAGCGAGGTCTGCCCGATCCCGCGCCGCGGCGAGTTGACGATGCGGGTGAAGGCGACCTGGTCCTGCGGGTTGGCGAGCACGGTGAGGTAGGCGATCGCGTCGCGCACCTCAGCCCGCTCGTAGAACTTCGTCCCGCCGACGAGCTGGAACGGGATGTCGGCGCGGGTCAGCTGGTCCTGCAGCGCCCGCGAGATGGCGTTCGTGCGGAAGAACACCGCGATCTCGGTCCGCGAGACGCCCTCGTCGACCATCCGCTCGACCTCGCCCGCGATCCAGCGCGCCTCGGCGTGGCCGTCGGGCAGCTCGCGGATGCGGATCGGGTCGCCGTCCCCGAGCTCCGTCCACAGCGCCTTGCTCTTGCGCCCCCGGTTGTTCGCGACGACGGCGTTCGCGGCGGAGAGGATGGTCTGCGTCGAGCGGTAGTTCTGCTCGAGCTTGACGACCTCCGCGTCCGGGAAGTCGTCCTCGAAGTCGAGGATGTTGCGGATGTCGGCCTGCCGGAAGCTGTAGATCGACTGGTCGTCGTCGCCGACCACGCTGAGGTTGCGGTGCTCGCTCAACAGCTGCAGCCAGCGGTACTGCGCGTGGTTGGTGTCCTGGTACTCGTCGACGAGGACGTGGCGGAAGCGGCCGGCCCACTTCTCGCGGACCTCCTCGCAGAGCTCGAGCACGTTGACCGAGCGCACGAGCAGGTCGTCGAAGTCCATCGCGTTCATGGCCAGCAGCTGCTGCTCGTAGAGCCGGTAGACGTCGCCCACGGTCTGCTCGAAGTAGGAGCCCGACTGCTGGGCGTAGCGCTCGGCGTCGACGAGCCGGTTCTTGGCAGCCGAGATCTGGCCGCCGATGGCCGCCGGGGTGAAGCGCTTGGGGTCGATCCCCAGCTCGTCGAGGCAGCGCTTGATCAGCCGGCGCGAGTCGTCCTGGTCGTAGATCGAGTACTGCCCGGTGTAGCCCAGGCGGGCCGCCTCCACCCGCAGCATCCGCGCGCAGGCGGCGTGGAAGGTCATCACCCACATGCCGCGGGTCGCGCGGCCGACGAGCAGCTCGACCCGCTCGCGCATCTCCTGCGCGGCCTTGTTGGTGAAGGTGATCGACAGGATCTCGGAGGGGTGCGCGCGGCCGGTGGCCACGAGCCAGGCGATCCGGTGGGTGAGGACCCGGGTCTTGCCGGATCCGGCCCCGGCGAGGATCAGGAGGGGGCCCTCCGGGTGCGTGACCGCCGCCCGCTGGGGCGGGTTGAGGCCACTGAGCAGATCCTCGAGGCGGGACTCGTCGACGGCCGGCGGCATGGCCGTCGAGCGTACCGAGCGGCCCGGCGCGGCTCCCCGGCCTCCGGGCTCCGGGCTACGCGCCCGCTGCGGGCGGGCGCTGCTGCCGGCTGGAGGCCGGGTTGTCCAGCAGCAGCCGCGGCACGGTGACCAGGCGGAAGCCGCGCCGGCGCAGTCCGCGGATGATCGACGGCAGCGCCGCGATGGTCTCGGCTCGCAGCCCCCCGGCGTCGTGCATGAGGATGATCGAGCCTGGTTGAGCGCGGAGCGCTCGCTGGGCGATTGCCGGGGCCCCCGGTTGCGTGTAGTCCTGGGTGTCGATGTCCCAGAGCACCATGAGCATGCGCTGGGTGCGCAACACCGCAAGCGTCTGCTGGTCCCAGAGCCCGTAGGGCGGCCGGAAGAGGACCGGCCGGGGAACCCCGTAGGAGCGCAGCGCCTGGGTGGTCTGGTCGAGCTGCGCGTTCTGGCCGGCGGGGGCGAGACTCGACATCGCCGTGTGATTCCAGGTGTGGTTGCCGATCACGTCCCCGGCGACCACCTGGCGCGAGGTCGACTCGTGGAAGCTCGTGAGCATGGAGCCGACGACGAAGAACGTCGCTGGCACCCGCTCGCGGCGGAGGATCTGGAGCACCTGCGGGCTGTAGGGCCCAGGCCCGTCGTCGAAGGTCAGCGCGACCTCGCGATGCTGGCTGCCCGCCTCCCGGACGAACGGGGTGCGCGCGAGCGTGCTCGCGACGGCGCGATCCTCGGCCGCGCGCTGGCGGAAGGCGATCGACAGCGACCCGTTCCCGCCCAGCGCGCGGATCCGCGCCCCCCACCCGGACGGCAGGCCCCTGGCGTCGCGCGCGACCGCCCGGCCGTCCCCTCCGCCGGCGCCGGTCGCGACGCCCGCGACGAGGGCGGCGGCGGCCAGCGCGGCCGCCGCCGCCATCCGCCGGCGCCGACGATGATGGGCGGCCGACGACACGGAGTAGCGGACGCGCGGGGGCTCTGAGATCGGGGATTGGGCCATCGGGCGGGCGGCCGCGGCGACCGGGCGCGCGCGACCAGGACGATGCGGGGACCAGCCGATCCGGCTCCCGCTCGCCGTTCCATGATGCCGCATCGGTGCGACCGATCAACCGCCGGACCGTCTCGCCCGGCCGACGCGACCCCGACCCGGAAGGGCCGTAGGGTTTCCGGCGCGGTGCCGGCCACCTGGCTCATCCTCCCGACCTTCGACGAGGCCGAGAACCTCGGACCTATCGTCCGCGCCGCGATCGAGCGCCTCGAGGCCGCGGAGCCGGGCGACTGGCGCGTCCTCGTGGTCGACGACGCCTCCCCGGACGGGACCGGCGCGCTGGCCGACGCCCTGGCCGCCGAGACCCCGGGCGTCGAGGTCCTCCACCGGCCCGGCAAGGCGGGGCTCGGCCCGGCCTACCTCGCCGGCTTCGCGCGGGCGCTGGCCGGCGGCGCGGAGCGGGTCGTGCAGATGGACGCCGACTTCTCCCACGACCCGGCCGACCTGCCCCGGCTGCTGGCGGCCTCCCGCGAGGCGGACGTGGTGCTGGGCTCCCGCTACGTCCTCGGCGGCGGCGTCCAGGACTGGGGGCCGCTGCGCCGCGCGATCAGCCGGGGCGGCTGCGCCTACGCGCGAACCTGGCTCCGGGTCCCGATCCAGGACCTGACCGGCGGCTTCAAGTGCATCCGGGCCGAGGTGCTGCGCGGCATCGACCTCGACGCGATCCGCGGCGAGGGCTACGTGTTCCAGATCGAGCTGACCTACCGGGCGCTGCTGGCCGGCTTCCGGGTGGCGGAGATCCCGATCGTCTTCCGCGACCGGCGCGTGGGGCGCTCGAAGATGTCGATCGGGATCGCCGCCGAGGCGGTGTGGCGGGTGCCGGCGTTGCGCCGCCGCGCGGATCGCTCAGGCGCGCGGCATACGGACCGGGCCTAGCATGTCGCCCATGGCCACCTCGCCCGCGCGCGGCGCCGACGGGCCGGCTCACCGCGACACTCGGCTCCTCAGCGTCGTCGCCCCCGTGTGCGACGAGCAGGACACGCTCCGGGAGTTCCATCGCCGGGTCATCGCCGCGGTCGGCGATCGCCCCCTCGAGCTCGTGATCGTCGACGACGGCAGCACCGACGGGACGGCGGCGATCCTCGAGGAGCTCGCCGACGCGGACCCGCGGGTCCGCGTCGTCGGGCTCTCGCGCAACTTCGGGCACCAGACGGCGCTGACGGCCGGGCTCGACCACGCCCGTGGCGACGTCGTGGTGATGCTCGACGCCGACCTCCAGGATCCGCCCGAGACCATCGCGGTCATGCTCGACCGCTGGCGCGAGGGCGCGGACGTCGTCTACGCCGTGCGGCGGCACCGCGACGGCGAGACCCGGTTCAAGCTCGCCACCGCGCGCGGCTTCTACCGGGTCTTCGGGGCGCTGACCCAGGTCGGGGCCGAGGCGGACGCCGGCGACTTCCGGCTGCTCGACCGCCGGGCGCTCGACGCCCTGCTCGCGATGCGGGAGCGCAACCGCTACCTGCGCGGCATGACGATCTGGATCGGCTTCACCCAGGCCGCGGTGTCCTACGAGCGCGACGCGCGTACCGCGGGCGCCACGAAGTACACGGTGCGGCGGATGGTCCGCTTCTCGCTCGACGCGATCTCCTCGTTCTCCAACGCGCCGCTGCAGCTCGCCACCGTGCTGGGCTTCGTCTTCTCCGGACTCGCCTTCGTCGCGATCCCGGTGATCATCGGGCTGCGGATCGCCGGGTCCTACCTGCCGGGCTTCAGCACGATCACGATCGTCGTGCTGCTGCTGGGCGGCATCCAGCTGATCGCGATCGGGATCATCGGCGAGTACATCGGGCGGATCTACGACGAGGTCAAGGGCCGCCCGCTCTACGTGGTCCGCTCCACGCGCAACCTCGACGTCCTGCCCCCGGTCGACGAGCCGGCCGACGTCGCGCCTCCCGCCGGGGTCGGCGGTCGCGAGGGGCACTAGCCCCCGGCGGAGTCCGGGCGCGGGACGGGGCGCAGCGGGCGCATGTCCGCCGTCCTGGCGGGCGGGCCGGGCTCGCCCGTCGCATCCTCGAGCTCGGCGATCCGGTCGGCGAGGGCGCGGATGGCGTCGGCGATCGGGTCGGGCAGGTGGGCCCAGTCGGCGTCGGGGCCCTCGGGCGGGCGGCCCTCCACCTTCACGGGGTGGCCGGGATTGCCGACCACGGTCGAGTTCGGCGGCACGTCGTGGATCACCACGGTGTTGGCGCCGATCTTCGAGCCGTGCCCGATCCGGATCGGGCCCAGGAGCTTCGCGCCGGAGCCGATCGTGACGTTGTCCTCGACCGTCGGGTGGCGCTTGCCGGTGGCGAACCCGGTGCCGCCGAGCGTGACGCCCTGGTAGAGCGTGACGTCGCGCCCGATCTGCGCCGTCTCCCCGACCACGACGCCCATGCCGTGGTCGATGAACACGTCGTCGCCGACGTCGGCGGCCGGATGAATCTCGATCCCGGTCAGCGCGCGGGTCGCCGTGGCCAGCGCGCGCGGGGCGAGCGGGACGCCGGCGTCGTGCAGGGCGTGGGCCACCCGGTGGGAGAGCACGGCCTGGACGCCGGGCCACACGGCGAGGATCTCGAGCCGCCCGACGCCGCGCGCCGCCGGGTCGCGGTCGACCGCGGCACGGACGTCGCGTCCGACCTCCCGGGCCACCTGGGCCAGCACGCCGAGGCCGAGCATGCCCAGAGCCTAGCCGCGGCGGCGAGCGGGGCGGCTACGTGGCGAAGTACGGGGCCGAGACGTAGCGCTCGCCCGAGTCCGGCAGGATCGTCGCGATGCGCACTCCGCGGGACTGGGGTCGGCGGGCGAGAGCGAGCGCGCCCCACAGCGCGGCCCCGCAGGAGATGCCGGCCAGCACGCCCTCGCGGCGGGCGGCGAGCCACGCCGTCTCGATCGCGTCCTCGTCGGACACCGGGATGACCTCGTCGACGATCTCGCGGTTGAGCACCGGCGGGACGAACCCGGCGCCGATGCCCTGGATCCGATGCGCGCCGGCGGGCCCGCCCGACAGGACGGCCGAGGACGCCGGCTCGACGGCGACGACGCGGAGGCCCGGGTTGCGCTCCTTGAGGTACTCGCCGGTGCCGGTGATCGTGCCGCCGGTCCCGACCCCGGCGACGAGCACGTCGACCCGGCCCTCGAGGGCCTCCCACAGCTCCGGCCCGGTGCCGCGCCGATGAGCCTCCGGGTTGGCCGGGTTGGAGAACTGGTCCGGCAGGAAGACGTCGTCGCGGCCGGCCATCTCCCGAGCCGCCGCGACCGCCTCGTTCATCCCGCCCAGCGACTCCGTCACCTCGACCCGGGCGCCGTAGAGGCGCAGGAGCGCCTCGCGCTCGCGGCTCATGCCCTGCGGGAGCGTGAGCACGAGGTCATAGCCCTTCGCGGCGCAGACGAAGGCGAGCGCGATCCCGGTGTTGCCGCTCGTCGCCTCGACGATGGTCGTGCGCCCGGGCTCGATCCGGCCCTCCTCCTCGGCCGCCTCGATCATCGCGACGCCGATCCGGTCCTTCACGCTCCCGCCCGGGTTGAACTGCTCGAGCTTGCCGAACAGCTCGACGTCGGCGTCCGGCAGCAGGCGCGTCATCTGGACCACCGGCGTCCGCCCGACGTAGTCGGCAATGCTGATCGGGATTCGGTACATCGGTGCCACAGCGTACCCGCCGCGCCGCCGGAACCGGAGCGTGGTGGCCCGCCGTTCAGTACGGTGCCGCGCCGATGCGCCTCCTTGCCGTCACGACGCTCACCGTCCTCGGCGTGGCCGGCGCCACCGCCGGCCCGGCCGCCGCCGAGGTCAACCCGTGTCTCCAGGCGCGCTGGCGCGGGCTGCGCTGTCCCGACCTCGTCATGAAGCGCCCGGCCCGCGTCCAGCTCGTAAAGCTCGGGCGCGAGCGCCAGCTCCGCAGCCAGAACAGCATCGACGACATCGGCCGCGGGCCGGCGGAGCTCGACGCCTTCCGCCCGGGGCGCGCTCTGCGCATGATCGCCCGCCAGCGGATCTACCGCCGGGGCGGCGGCTCGATCGTCGTCGGCGGCCGCGCCCGCGTCGTCTGGAAGCCGATCCCCGGGCAGTACGGCTACTGGAAGTGGGAGTACGCCGCGCGCCAGGAGCTGTGGTCGCTCGACGCCCACGGGGTGCAGCGCAGGCGGGTCCGGCGCAGCCCGAAGCTCGTCTACTGCCTGCGCGACCTCTTCCGCACGCGACCGGGCCTCCCAGGGTCGCCACCGCGCCGGCACTATCCAGGCTGCAACCAGGATCCAGGCATCCGCCACGTGACGCTCGGCACCTCGATCGGCTGGTCCGACGTGTACCCGCCGGGCTACAACGAGCAGTACATCGACGTCACCGGGCTGCGCGGGCGCTTCGCGCTCGTCCACATCGCCGACCCGCAGGACGTCCTCTTCGAATCCAACGAGACGAACAACGCGGCGCGAGTGATCGTCTCCCTGCCGTCGGGGCGGGTGGTGGGGCGCTGAGCGCGCCACTCGGGCGGCAAACCCGCGGCGGGTAGCCTCCGCCGCGTGACCGCCCGCGCCGGCCGCTTCCCGCTGTTCGACTCGCTGCGGGCGATCGCGGCGCTCAGCGTCGTCGTCTTCCACCTGGCCGTCGTCGCCGGCCTCCCGAGCTGGGCCGATCGGGCCGTCCCCTACGTCACCCAGCTCGGCGACGTCGGCGTCTCGATCTTCTTCGCGATCTCAGGGTTCCTGCTCTACCGCCCGTTCGTGGCCGCGCGGCTCGCGGGCGAGGGCGACCCGTCGATCCGCTCCTATGGCGTGCGGCGGCTGCTACGGATCTTCCCCGCCTACTGGCTCGCGCTGGCGGTCACGGCACTCGTGGCCGGGCACCACGAGGTCTTCGGCCCGGACGCGGCGCGCTACTGGCTGCTGCTGCAGGGCTACTGGCTCGGCTCGATCGGGGGCGGGATCGGTCCAGCGTGGACGCTCACCATCGAGGTGGCGTTCTACGCCGCGCTGCCGCTGTGGGTCCTCGCGATGCACCGCGTGCCGTTCGCCACCGAACGTCGCTTCGTCATGACCGAGATGGCGGGGCTCGCCGCCCTGTGCGTGCTCAGCGCGGTGTGGCGCTGGGTCGTCATCCGGGGGCTGCCCGGAGGCACCAGCCCCCTGCGCCCCGATCTGCTCAGCCTGCCGGGCATGGCCGATCACTTCGCGATCGGGATGGCGCTTGCGGTCCTCAGCGTGGTGGCCGCCCGGCGCGAGGCGCCGTCCGCCGCCGAGCGCTTCCTGGGCCGCTTTGGGTGGGCCCCGTGGGTGGTCGCCGCGGCCGCCTGGTACGGGATGGCGCACTTCCGGCCGCTCGTGGCCGGCAACGGCGGCGAGTACGCCGTCCACCGCTGGCTCGAGATCGTGCTCGCCGGCGCGTTCCTCCTCCCGGCGGTCTTCGCCTGGGACGCGGGCGGGCGGGTCCGCCGCCTGCTCGGTCTGCGCCCGCTCCTCTGGGTCGGCCTGGTGTCCTACGGCGTCTACCTGTGGCACCTCGACGTCATCACCGAGCTCTCGGGGCGGACCGATCTCGGCCGCGCCGGGCTGTGGGTCGTGGCCATTGGCCTGACGCTGGCCGTCGCCGCCGTGAGTTGGTACGGGCTGGAGCTTCACGCGATCGCGCTGGGTCGGCGACTGACCGCGGGGTGGACGCGCCGCGGGCCGCGCGCCGGCGAGCCGCCCCCGAGCCTCGCGCCGTCAACGGGATCCGAGTGAGCCCGAGCGCGTCGGCGCCGTCACTGGAGACGGTCGCGGTGAGCCTCGACGGCGCCGTCGGACGCGTGGAGCTCCGCCGTCCCGAGAAGCTGAACGCGCTGACCCCGGCGATGCTGTCCGAGGTGGCGGCCGCCGCGGAGTGGCTCGACGGCCGCGAGGAGGTGGCGGCCGTCGTGGTCGTCGGGGCCGGGCGGGCGTTCTGCGCCGGCTTCGACCTCGGGTCCATGGCCGAGACCTACGCCGGCGCGGACCGGGCGCGGGAGGTCGGCGCCCTCGGCCGGGCGATGGCCGATGCGGTCGGCGGCCTGCGGGCAATGACCGTCGCCGCGGTGCACGGACGCTGCGTGGGCGGCGGCGTGGTGCTCGCCGCCGCGTGCGACCTGCGGGTGGTCGAGCGCGACGCGATCCTCTCGATCCCCGAGCTCGACCTCGGCATCCCGCTCGCCTGGGGCGGCGTGCCCCGCCTCGTGCGCGACCTCGGCCCGATGCGGGTGAAGGAGCTGGTGTCGACGTGCCGGTCCTTCGACGGTGAGGAGGCGCTCGCCATCGGGTTCGCGACGCGACTCGCCGAGCCCGGCGGCGCCGGCGCAGCGGCGCGGGCGCTCGCCGCCGAGGTCGCCGCCCGCGGCGCGCTCACGACGGCGCAGACGAAGGCCCAGGCGGACCGCGCCGCGTCCGGCCGGCCCGACGGCGCGGCGGAGGAGCTCGACCGGCTGCTCGCGGCGCTGGCCGACGAGCCGACCGCCGCGGTCCGCGGCCGCTACGTGAAGGCGCTGGCCGCGCGCCGAGCGGGCCGGGCCGGCTGACGGATGCTGATCGTCGACGAGGGCGGCCCCTGGCTCGCGATCACCCAGCCCGCCCACGCCTGGCTGGCCGGGGAGATCGCCCGGGCGTGGGGCAACCCCACGACGGGGATCGCCCGCCCCGAGCCCTACGCCGAGGTCTGCCTCGGGGTCGAGCAGCACGACGTCGCGTGGGTCGAGTGGGACCTCCGCCCGCCGCTCCACGCTCCGGCGGGCCGGGCCGCGAGCTTCCTCGAGGCACCGTTCGTCCCCCGCGTGGCGCTGTGGCGCGACGCCTGGCGCCGGGTGCTCGCACAGAGCCCGTGGGCGGCGCTCCTCGTCTCGCTGCACGGAACGATCATCCACACGCGGTTCGTCGACGCGTCGCAGTTGCCGGCGGCCGAAGGCGATGTCGTGCAGGCGCTGCTGGCGGAGCAGCGGGAGGTCCAGGACCGGCTGATCGCGGCGCTCGGCACCACGCGGGAGGCGGCGGAGCGCGCAGGCGACTTCGTCTTCTGCCTCGACTCGCTCTCGCTCAACCTCTGCCACGGCTGGGGCGCGATGGACCTGCCGCCCGTCGACGGGACCGCGATCCGGCTCGAGCCGCGCGACGACGGGACCGTGGCGCTCGACCCGTGGCCCCTCGCCGTGGACGAGCTCGACGTCTCGGTGGACGCCCGTCGACTCGCCGAGCGCTTCGACGACGAGTCGACGCTGCACGCGGCGCTCGACGCGGCGCCGTGGACGCGTGTGCGCCGAACCCTCCGGCCGGGCTGACCTGAAGCGCTTATCGAGTCATGGCCGAACACTGCCAGCAACGATTGGCAAGCGGAGATCCATACCGACCACGGGACGCGGTTCTTCATCGAGGCCTTGTGCGCTTCCTTGCGCTGAGGCGCTGCGACCGACGAAACGGGAGGCCGCCCTCGAGGCCGCTAGCTAGGGGCTCCGGTCTCCCAGCCCCAGGCGCAGGGCGTTGAGGACTACTAAAATTAGGTGTGGTGGCACCAGCACTCCGGCAAACGACGACCGCCGAGGAAAGGAGGGCCTGCGTTGCTACGGAGTGGTCTTGGTCTTCGACCGGAACTTCGTGTTGGTGCTGTGGTACACGTAGTTCACGACGGCGGTGAGTTCCTTTGGGGTCAGCGCCGTCCCGTAGTTGGGTGGCATCACGTTGGCTTGGTAGCCGGGGACGATCTCCTTGTTGGGCAAGATGATCGACTCGCGTGTGGCAGAGGCAGGATCGGATGTCAGCACTTTGTCGAGGTTGGGCCCGATGGTGCCGTTCGTGCCCGCGGCTTTCATGGTGTGGCACGACCCGCAGCCGACGCCGCCGCCGGGCGTGCCCGAGACGAAGACCTGCTGACCCAGTGCGTCTCCGGTAAGTTGGCCACCGCTGGTCTTTCCGACGGTCGGAGTGGCGGGGACCGTGACTGTCGTGTTGCTCCGGTTCGAGGCGACCACCAGCGCGATCGCGGACATCACCAGAGCTGCCAGGATCCCTAGGCCGCCGAGCTGGACGACGAACTTCCCGGACGCTCGGGCGATCTGCTCGTCGAAGATCTCCTGCTCGGTCTTGCCTCTGGGCTCGGCTTGAACCGGCTCGCGGACGTCATCGTCGTCCATGCTCTCATGGCCTCCTGTCAGTCGTCCACAGGGCTGCGCAGACTCGCACCGGCACCTTACTATCCGGGACACAACGCATCGCGTCAGGACTTCTCCGCAATCTGCTGTACGAGGCCACGGATGCTCTGGGCTTGCGGATGGTGGACCATCGCGATGCTGTCGGCACCGAGCACCATCGCGTAGATCAGCGCCATCACCTTGCGGCCAGCGTTCGCCGCACCGGGACGATCACGACGCAGCCGCACCAGCCGGCCCACCAACGGTGTTCGCTGCCATTAAGGCCGCCGCCGGCGGGCGCACGTCGGGCCCGATCCTCACGCGCGAGCGCACCGGGAACGCGCTCGACTAGCCGTGCTTTTCGTCGCGTTTGGGGTCCCCCCCTGGGGCGGGTAGTCATCGTGCGCCCTTGCGGCGGTTGCGCGCCTCGTCGCGCCGCCCGCAAAGAGCTAGAGCCGCCCCTCGTCGGCGGGGGTGAGGCGCAGCTCGACCTCGGGGGCGCACTCGCTGCACATCGTCGGCGCGCGGTTGCGCAGCAGCGCCGTTCCCTCCGCGACCGCCCAGCCGTCGGCGTGCCCGCGGCCGGGCCGGTGGATGACGTCCTCGCTGGTCACGAGCACCTCGTCGTCCGGCACCCACGCGAGCGGCGGAAGCGGCACGGGGCGACCGTAGCGCGCGCCGCCGCTCGCGTTTAGCCCGCCGCGAGCCCTGCGGGTAGCCGCGCGGGTTGCCGGCCATCTAGAAGCCCCCCTGCGGGATGGATCGGAGGCGGCGAGAGTGACCCGGCGTTCCCTATTGGCCCGGGAGCCCGGCCGAGCCGCCGCCTCCACGAGTCCTTCTCGGCCGCCGCCGACCAGGACGTGAGCCGCCTACGCCACGTCTGTCGGCTGCGCCACGGTCTCGGCCTTGTCGAGCATCGCGCGGACCGCGGCAAGGCTCGGCGTGTCCCGCGCCAAGCTCCGCCGCAGCCCCCACGCGGGCTCGGTCGGCCGTTGGCGGTCGGGATGCCCGGGAGGCAGGCCGTCGACGCCGCACTCGAGGCGCTCCAGGATCTCGCTCACCCGGACGCGCCGCTGCTCCCTCCGCATAGCCGCGAAGGTAGCCCCCGGACGGGCGTCACACCAGCCGAATGGGTAGTTCCGGCTGCCATCGGGAGGGGCGATCTAGATGGCCCGCGCGACCCTCGCGCGACAGTCCACCCGGAATCCCCGCGGTCCTGTGCCCCCCTCAGTGGTCGAAACCTTCCGCGTGGCGGTAAGTCGCCTTTGCGGTGCGCTTGGGCCCTAGATGTGATACATCGCCGTGCCGGCCTCGCGGGCCTCGCGCTCGACGACGTCGGCGATGCTCTCGGCCGCCAGGACGTCGCGGGCGGCCGCAGCGGCGGCCGCGAAGACCCCGTCGGCCTCCTGCCCGAGCGGACCGTCGAGCAGCTCGACGACCTCGAGCACCGTCACCTCGGCGGGCGGTCGCGCGAAGCTGTAGCCGCCCTTGACCCCGCGCTGGGAGCGCAGGACGCCGGCGCGGCGCAGCGTCGCGAAGAGCTGCTCGAGGAACTGGGTGGGGATCTCGCGGCGCCGGGCCAGCTCGGCGATCGGCACAGGGGCCGCGCCGCCGATGCGCGCCAGCTCGGCCAGCGCGCGCACCGCGTACGGGCTCTTCGTGGTGATCGAGATCATGCCGCGGCGATCCTACGCCGCCCGACCCGAAGTCGGATCAGATCCAGCCGCGCTCGGTGGCCATGAGCACGGCCTGGGCGCGATCGACGGCCCCGAGCTTGCCGTAGATGTTGTGGAGGTGGGTGCGCACCGTGCTCGGCGAGAGGTCGAGCTCGAGCGCGATCTGCTTGTAGACCTTGCCCTTCCCGAGGCGCCGCAGGACGTCCACCTCGCGCGAGGACAGCGGGCACGGGTCGATCTGCCGGGCGCGGCCGTTCCCCGGCGGAAACGGCAGGTCGTAGAGCACCGAGCGCAGCTCGGGACCGCCGAGGCCGAGTGACCGCGACACCTTGAGCAGCTCTCCCGGAGACACGGGCGCGCCCTGCGCGTAGTGCGCGAGCATGTCGGCCAGCCGCACGAGCGCCTGCTCGCCGTCGGCGTCCTCGGCGTGATGGCGCTCGATCACCCGGGCGACCGCCTTGGGCAGGCCCCAGCGGCGTGCGAGCACCCCGCCGACCAGCGCGTGGTCGACGCCGAGCTCGCGGCGCTCGCGGTGGATCCGCTCCTCCGGCGTGCGCGCCTCGTCGTGGACCTGCTGCGGATACCCGGGATAGGCGTGGACGAGGACGAGCTTGCCGATGTCGTGCAGCAGCGCGGTGACCATGAGCCGGTCGCGCGACTCGTAGCCGAGCTCGGTGGCGATCCGGTCCGCCGCCCGCTGGGTGGCCACGGCGTGGAGGCGGAAGCGCTCGGGCGTCACGTCCCACAGGCCGCCGCGCTCGAAGAAGTCGAAGGTCCGCGCCCTGGTGGCCAGCGCCTCGACCGACTGGGGGCCGAGGGCATCGACCGCCTCGACGATGCTCTCGACCTTGCCGCGGCGCTTGCCCTCCACGCGGTTGGCGAGCCGCAGGGCGGCG
Source organism: Solirubrobacterales bacterium (assembly GCA_038251325.1). GTDB lineage: Bacteria > Actinomycetota > Thermoleophilia > Solirubrobacterales > Solirubrobacteraceae > JBBSBL01. The sequence continues at coordinate 22,945 of JBBSBL010000009.1, forward strand.
ATCGCCAGGGCGACGTCGGCCTCGACGGCGGTGACGACGTCCGCGATCGCGGGCCGCTCCTCGGTGAGGAGGTGGAGCACCCGGTTGCGCGACTCTGCGAGCACCGGGAAGGCGTCGAGCGCCTCGAAGGCGGCGGTCAACCGGCGCCCGTGTCCCTCGTTGTGATGCCGCGAGGCAGAGGCCGCCTCGACGGTGGTGGACGAGTTCACGTCGGTTTGGGCAGGAGCGGTGGCAGGCGTCACGGGCGGGCGATCGGACTGGAAGGACTACCGGACGGGACGCCGCACATCCAGCCCGGAGTCGGGCGAGGCATGCGAGCTCCCTGGGCTGCTGGACCTATCGGCACCACCGGTGCGGGGGTTTAGGCGCGCACGCCGGGTCGGGGACGCTCTCCGGCGCCTCATCCTCGATGGTTCGACGCGCGGCCCGCCGCGCCTTCACGCGCGCCCGGCCGGCGCGCGGGCGAGGGCGGCGTCGATGCGGGCGAGGGTCGCCTCCCGCCCGAGCGCGGCGACGCTCTCGAAGATCCCCGGGGAGATCGTCGTGCCCGCGATCGCCACCCGGACCGGCTGGAAGAGGAGCTTGGGCTTGCGGCCCTCCCGCTCCACCACCTCGCGCAGCGCGACCTCCACCCGCTCGGCCGAGAAGGGGTCGGTGACCCCGGCGAGGGCATCGCGCGCGGCCGCGAGCGCGGCGCGGCTCTCCTCCGGCTCCAGCCACTTCGCCGCGGCGGCCGGATCGTCCACCGGGCCGTCGAACAGGAAGCCGGTCAGGGGCCAGAAGTCGGCCAGCGTCTGGATCTTCTCGCGCGCGAGCCCCGCGGCCTCGCGCAGCCCCGTGCGCCCGGTGAACGCCTCCAGGCGGGCGGTCAGCTCGTCGAGGGACAGGTCGCGGAGCTCGTGCCCGTTGAAGTTGCGCAGCTTCGCCGGGTCGAACACCGCCGGCGAGCGGGAGACGCGATCGAGCGAGAAGCGCTCGGCGAGCTCCGCGGTGGAGAAGCGCTCGCGGTCGGGGTCGTAGCCGGCGCCGAGCAGCGCGAGATAGTTGCGTACGGCCTCCGGCAGGAACCCCGCGTCGCGCAGCTCCTGCACGGAGGCCGCGCCGTGGCGCTTGGAGAGCTTGCGCCCGTCCGGCCCGTGGAGCAGCGGCAGGTGCGCGTAGACGGGCGGAGCGGCGCCCAGCGCCTCGTAGACGAGCAGCTGCTTCGGGGTGTTGGACAGGTGGTCCTCGCCCCGCACCACGTGGGTGATCCCCGCGTCGAGGTCGTCGACCGCGACGGCGACGTTGTAGAGCGGGGAACCGTCGGCCCGGGCGATGATCGGGTCGTCCAGGTGGCGGTGGCGGAAGACCGCGTCGCCGCGGACGACGTCGCGCACCACGGTCTCCCCCTCGTCGCCGACGCGGAGGCGCACGGCGCCCTCGCCCTCATCGGCGCCGCGGAACCCGCGCTCGGCGCCGTGCTCCGCCTTCCACGCCCGGACGTCCTCGCCGGTGGCGGTGGAGCGGTAGGTGCGACCCTCGGCCTCCAGGCGCTCGAGCACCTCGCGATGGCGGGCCGCGCGCTCGTGCTGGAAGACCGGCCCCTCGTCCCAGTCGAGCCCGAGCCACCCGAGGGCATCGAGGATCTGCTCGACGTTCTCGGGCGTCGAGCGCTCGCGGTCGGTGTCCTCGATCCGCAGGACGAGCGTGCCGCCCTGGCCGCGGGCGAAGAGCCAGTTGAAGAGCGCGGTGCGGGCCCCGCCGATGTGGAGCGCGCCGGTCGGGGAGGGCGCGAAGCGGACACGGGGCGGGGCGGGCACGGGGGCCATGATGCCCGCTAGATTGGCGCGCCGTGCTGCTCGGCGCCCACGTCTCCCCCGCCGGCGGGCTGGTCAAGGCGGTGGAGCGGGGGGTCGAGCGCGGCTGCCGGGCGATCCAGATCTTCAACCAGTCGCCGAGGATGTGGCGCCCGACGGCCTACGGCGAGGAGGACTTCGCCGCCTTCCGGGAGGCCGTCGCGGCGAGCCCGATCGAGGCGACCGTGGTCCACGCGGTCTACCTCGTGAACTGCGGCACGGACGACCCGGAGCTGCGCGAGCGCTCGCTCGCCTCGCTGACGCACTCGCTGCGCGTCGGCGACGCGATCGGCGCCGCCGGCGTGATCCTTCATGCCGGGTCGGCGAAGGGCGGTGATCCGGCCGCGGCGATCGCCCGCGCCGGCGAGGTGATCGGCGAGGCGCTCGCCGCGAGCGAGGCCTGCCCGCTCCAGCTCGAGAACACCGCCGGCGCCGGCGGCACCCTCGGCCGCTCCTTCGAGGAGCTGGCCGCGCTGCTCGAGGCGGCGGGCGGGGAGCCCCGGCTCGGCGTGTGCCTCGACTCCTGCCATCTCCTCGCCTCGGGCTACGAGGTCGGGACCGTCGCGGGCCTCGACGCGACGGTCGCCGCGTGCGACGCCGCGGTCGGGCTCGACCGCCTCGGCTCGCTGCACGTCAACGACTCGCTCACGCCGCTGGGCTCTGGCCGCGACCGCCACGCCGCGCTCGGGGAGGGCGAGATCGGCAAGGCCGGCTGCGCGGTCTTCCTCTCCGAGCCCCGCTTCGAGGGGCTGCCGATGATCTACGAGGGCCCGGGGACCGCCGGCCACGGCGTCGAGCGCGAGGACATGAAGGTCATGGCGCGGTTGCGCCGGCGCGGACTCCGCGCGCGGGGGCGGGGCGGCGCCTGACCTCGTTCAACCGCCGGCGACCACGACTCGGAGTCCCGGGATCCGACGCGGGCGGATGAGGTTGCGCGTGGCACCGGTAGGTCAGGGAGCTCCATGGATCCCGCGGCGGTCCGGCGCCCCGCCGAACGGCGCGCAGATCGGCGGCGAATTCCTCATCGAGCGCGGGGGCGGCGGACCGAAGCTCCCGAAGCCGCTCCGCCGACAGACATCGGAGCCGGGGCGGCCCGACCACGGCCACCGGCGCGCCGCCGCTGGTCACCTCAACCTCCTCCCCAGCCGCACAGCGATCGAGCACGTAGGAGAAGCGTCGCGCGGCTTCGTCCGCCGTCATCCGGATCATCGCCCACTTCGCGTTCCGAGGGCCCTCGTGCGGCTCGAGATTCATCCTGATCCCGCTGGGCGGGACCAACTGCGATCTCGGCGATGCCCAGGCACGGAAGCGCACGGAACTCCCCGCGACCATGACCGGGCGCGGCTACCGCGCTTCGGTGAGCGAGAGCACGTTGCCGTCGGGGTCGCGGAACCACGCGATCCGGGCCCCGCCGGGCGCGGTCCACACGCCCTGCGTGTCTTGCTCGAGCGCGGGATAGCGGGCGACGGCGACGTCGTGCGCCGCGAGCTCGCGCATCGCCGCTCCGAGGTCGGGCACCCGCCAGCCGAGCACCGTGTAGGGAGCGGGCACGACGCGCTCGACGCGCGTCACCCGCAGCGTGGTGCCGCCCGCGTCGAAGACCAGCGCGAACGGGTCGGCGCTCAGCAGCGGCAGGCCGAGCGCGTCCCCGTAGAAGCGCCGAGCGCGGTCGGGATCGCTCGTCGCGGCGAACGCGACGAATTCCGCGGCCGCCAACACGAGCGCGGCGTCAGTCGCCGGAGTCGTACTTGAACGAGATCGCCAGGCGGACGCGGTAGTCCTTGACCTTGCCGTTCTCGATCGTGACGTCCTCGCGAAGGACCTCCGCCACGCGGAGGTCACGCACCGACGACGCCGCCGTCTCGACGGCGTTGCGCGCGGCATCCGCCCAGGACTTCTCGCTCGTGCCGATGACCTCGGTGACGCGATACACGCTGCCGGCCATGGGGCCTCCTCTTGCTCGGGTGAACTCGGAGCCCCGGACCCTGCCAGGCCGCGCCGCCGCGCACAACCCCGCCGCGCTCGCCCTACCGCTCCTCGACGAGCGGCACCGACGCCCACAGCCCGACGACCTCCTGGCAGAGGCGGGCCGCGGCCTGGGAGAGACGACGGGCGGCCGCGTCGTCGCCGGCGGCGCGGGCGCCGATCGACGCATGGACGAGCCGGTGGACGGCGGCGGCGTGGACCGCGTCGACGTCCCCCTGCCGCTCGGCGGGCACCGTGCCGCGCTCGGTCCGGTAGCTCGAGCGCTCGCCGGCCGCGGACTTCCACCAGGGCGCGGAGAGCGTCGGGGCGCGCGCGGCGAGGTCGCCGTGGAGGTCGGCGTCGTCGAAGAGCGTGTCCGCGCTCACGCGGGCGCGCGGCGGGCCGGGCGGCGGCGCGCCGGCGTGCGCCGGGCGGGCGGAGCCGCGAGGAGTCGGCGCACGAGCGCCGTCCAGCCGTCGCGCAGGCGCTCGCGGGGTATCTCGCCGCCGTCGCGCAGGTGGCTGAACAGCTCGGCGGTGAGCGAGGCGAGCAGCATCTCGGCGAGGAGATCGGCGTCGAGCGCCGGATCGGCCTCGCGGACGAGCAGCGCCACGTGGGCGCGGCGGGCGGCGTGGACCCGGGAGCGAAAGCGCGCGCCGGGGCTGCCCGTCTCGGCGAGCAGGAGGATGTCGGAGCTGCGCTCGAGCAGCTCCAGCGTGCCGTGGCCGAAGGCGACGAGCCGCTCGACCGGCGGCGCGCCGGGGCCAAGCGGCGGCGCCCCGCGGATGAGCGCCTCCTGGAAGCCGCGCTCGCGCTCGTCGAGCAGGGCGTGAGCGAGGCCGGCCCGGTCCCCGAAGCGGCGGAAGAGCGTGCCCTTCCCCACGCAGGCCTCCTCCGCGATCGCCTCCATCGAGACGCTGCTCGCGCCGCGCTCGGTGATCAGGCGATCCGCGGCGTCGAGGATGCGCCGGCGGTTGCGGGCGGCGTCGGCGCGCTCGCGCACCGGCTCCTGGATCTGCGGCAGCTCGATCGGGCTCTCCGCGGAGTCCCGCGACGGGTTGACGGCCATGCGTCAAGTATGGCATGTGGACCGTGGTCCGCTTATGCTACGGTCATTGCAAAGCGGAACCGGACCCCGGTCCGCACCAACGACCGCAATCAGGGAGAGCCATGAGCACCGTCACCCAGCAGCAGCTTCCCGTCGGCACCTGGACCCTCGACCCTGTGCACTCGAGCGCGACGTTCGAGGTCAAGCACATGGTCGTCGCGACCTACCGCAGCCGCTTCGACCGCTTCGACGCCACCCTCGCCGTCGGCGGGGACGGCGCCGCCGAGCTGACCGGCACCGTCGACGTCGACTCGATCGAGGCCAAGGACGAGAACCTCGCCGGCCACCTCGCCGGGCCGGAGTTCTTCGATGCCGCCGCCCATCCGCAGATCTCGTTCCGCTCGAGCGACCTCGAGGTCGGCGACGACGGCGCCGTGACCCTCGCCGGCGAGCTGACGATCAAGGGCCACACCGCCCCGCTGAAGGCCACCGGCACGATCGTCGGGCCCCACGTCGACATCGCGGGCACCGAGAAGGTCGGCCTCACGGTCGAGACCGTCGTCGATCGCACGCAGTTCGGCCTCGACTGGAACGCGCCGCTCCCCAAGGGCGGGTTCGCCCTGGGCAACGACGTCACGCTCCGCGTGGAGCTCGAGCTCGCGAAGGCCGCGTAGCGATGCGGGTGCTCGCGCTCCCGGGGTCGCTGCGCCGCGACTCCCACAACGCCCGACTGCTCCGGGCGGCAGCGCCGCTGCTGCCGCCCGGGGTGGAGCTCGCCGCCGCGCCGTCGCTGGCCGGGATCCCGCCCTACGACGCCGACCATGACGGCGGCGAGGGCGCCCAGCCGGAGGCGGTGGAGCGCCTGAAGGCGGCGATCGCCGACGCCGACGCGGTGCTCGTCGCCACGCCGGAGTACAACGGCTCGATGCCGGGCGTGCTGAAGAACGCGCTCGACTGGGTCTCCCGGCCGCTCGTCTCGAGCCCGCTGCGGGAGAAGCCCGCGGCGGTCGTCGGCGCGAGCACCGGCATGTTCGGCGCCGTCTGGGCGCAGGCCGAGACCCGCAAGGTGCTGAACACGATCGGAGCCAGGACGCTCGAGCACGAGCTCCCGGTCGGCGGCGCCGACGACGTCTTCGTCGCCGGGGAGGACCACCTCGCCGACCCCGAGCTCACGCGGACCTACGCCTCGCTGCTCGGCGACCTCGTCGCCACGGCGAGCGAGGAGGAGTCGCTCGCGGCCTGAGGGCGACGCACGTCCTACGGGCGTGTCCGGAACGGCCACCGGGCATGATCTGAGCCGTGCGCCCCGTCGTGCTCCGCCGCGTCCTCCCGGTCCTGGGCCTCGCCGTCGCGGGCGGCGTCGTGCTGCTCGCCGCCGGCGACTCGCTCGTCGCGGCGATCGGCATCTTCCTGTTCGGCGCCGCCGGCGTGCTGGCTGTCGCCTTCGTCTTCCTCGAGATCGGCCTGGCCGAGGATCGCGAGCGCGCCGCGACGGCGCGGGAGCGGGCCCGGGTCGATGAGACCGACCCCGGGCCACCGCGCGAACGCCGTCCGCCCCGGCGGGGGGATCACTGAATGGCCCCGCTTCGCATGCTCGTCCCCGCCGCGGCGCTGCTCGGCGCGGTGACGCTGGCCGCCTGTGGCGGCGCGGAGGGGCGAGCGCCCGGCCCGCCCGTGCGGCTCAGCGTGGAGGCGCCCGGGGATCCGGCCGTGGTGCGCGGTCGCGAGGTCGAGGTGCGTGGCCGCGTCGGGCCGCCCGAGTCGAGCGTGCTCGTGGCGGGGCGGGCGGTGGCGGTCGCCGGCGGCGGGTTCCACGTCACGGTCCCGCTCCGCGAAGGCACGAACGTCATCGACGTGCTCGCCGCCGCCGACGGCCGCACCCCGGCCATGAGCGCCGTGCGGGTCACCCGCGAGGCCACGGTCCGCGTCCCCGACGTCGCCGGGCTCTCGCCTCAGGACGCCGCGGGTCGGATCGCCGCCGTCGGGCTGCGCCCTCGCGTGCTCGACGAGAGCGACCTGCTCGACGCGCTGCTGGTGCCGCTGGGGCGGCGGGTCTGCGAGACGCAGCCGGCGGTGGGCAGCTCCGCGCGACGCGGCGACACGGTCACGGTCAAGGTCGCGAAGGTCTGTTGACGGCTACGCGCCCGGCTCCGCGGCGATGAGCGCGATCTCCGGGCGATCGCCGACCCGCCGGACGCCGAAGACGATCCTCCCGCTGATCGGGTTCGCTCCCGCGCGAGGCACGGTGTAGCGCCCCTCCGCGCGGCCAACGGGCCCGCCGCGGACCGCGAGCCCGGTCAGGCGATAGCCGCGCACCGCGTTGGTGGTGAACTGGCGGCGGTACTCGGCCAGCACCGTCCCGCGCCCGCGCTCCTCGCTGGCCGGGGCGATGCGCTGGACGTCGGGCGCGAGCGTCCGGCCGAGCGCGACGAGATCCTCGCGACCGTAGGCCCGCGCGAAGGCTCCGACCGCGCCCCGGACCTCCCCGCGCGAGAGCGGCCCGCGCGCCGCGCCGCCGGAGTCGAAGGCCCCGCCGATGGTGGCGACCCCCAGGGCGACGAGCAGGACGGCGAGCGCCAGCGCCGCGACGCGGCGACCCCGCCGTGGGGGATGCGCTTCGGCCGGGCTCGCCGGCCGCGGCGGAGCCACCGCCGTCGGCGCCACCGCCGGATCTACCACCGCGGTGGCCGCGGTGGCGCGGCCGGCCTGCGGCGGCGAGGCCGGCGGCCGATCGCCGGCGGCGGCACGATCGGAGTCGGCGAGCGAGCCCACCTCCGGCGCGGCCGGCCCGCGCGCGACGCTGCGCTCCGCCCGCATCGGCGCGTCGCCGTCGAGGGCGGCCGCCGCCGCCTGCGCCAGGTCCCCGGCGGACGGGTACCGCGCCTGCGGATCCTTCGCCATCGCCCGTGCCACCACCCGATCGAGGTCCGCCGCGCGCTCCGAGTGCTCGGAGGGCCGCGGCGGCGCCTCGGTCATGTGCGCGAGCATCGTCGCCGGCGCGGTGTCACGCGGATAGGGCACCGCGCCGGTCAGCGCCGTGTGCAGCACCCCGCCGAGGCCGTAGACGTCGGTGCGCGCGTCGGTCCGCTGCCCCTGGAGCTGCTCGGGCGCCATGAAGTCGACGGTCCCGACCCAGTCGCCACTGTCGGTCAGCTTCGTGTCGCCGGCCGGGGCGCGGACGATCCCGAAGTCGCTGAGGTAGACGTGCTCCGCGCCCGGCTCGCCGCCGAGCAGGACGTTGGCGGGCTTGACGTCACGGTGCACGAGACCCGTCGCGTGCGCGGCGTCGAGCGCGGCCGCGACCTGGCCGATGATCGCCACGGCATCGGCGGGCTCCAACCGCCCGCGCGCCGCCAGCGCCGCCTGGAGGTCCGTGCCGGCCACGTAGCGCATGACGAGGTAGAGGCGCCCGTCCTCCTCCCCCGCCGCGTAGATCGGGATGACGTTCGGGTGGTCGAGCGAGGCGGTGAGGCGCGACTCACGCGCGAAGCGGTCGCGAAAACCCTCGTCGGCGGCGCGGTCCGGCGCGATGAGCTTGAGGGCGACGGGCCGCCCCAGGCCGACCTCGGTGGCGCGATAGATCACGCCCATGCCGCCGCGCCCGGCCACGGCCTCGATGCGGCAGCCCGCGATCACCGTCCCGGGGGCGAGGTCGCTCATGGCACCAGTGTGACGGCGGTCGCTACGGTCCGGCGCCATGACGCCCGCGGCCAGCGCCGTCCCACGCGCCGCGGCCGGCCTCACCGACCAGGAGGCCGCGCGGCGCCTCGCCGACCGCGGCCCGCTACCCAAGCCGCCGAGCAGCCGCTCCTACCTGAGCATCGTCCGCGCCAACACGCTGACGATCTTCAACGCGATCCTCGCGGTGTTCGGGGCGCTCACCCTCGTCTTCGGCGAGTGGAAGGACGCGCTGTTCCTCGGGATCCTCGTCGCGAACACGGCGATCGGGATCACCCAGGAGGTGCGGGCCAAGCGGGCGCTGGACCGCCTCGCCGCGCTGGTCGCGCCGGTGGCCACGGTGGTGCGCGGGGGCGTGGCGCGGAGTGTCCCGGTGGACAGCGTCGTCGTCGGCGACCTCGTGCGACTCACCGCCGGCGACCAGGTCGTCGCCGACGGCGAGCTGGCGAGCGCGGACGGGCTCGCCGTCGACGAGTCGATGCTCACCGGGGAGTCCGACTCGGTCGTGCGCGCCGCCGGCGAGCCGGTGTGGTCGGGGACCTTCGCGCTGGAGGGCAACGGCGCCTACGCGGTGACCGCGGTCGGGCCCGACTCGCGCGCCGCCAAGCTGACCGAGACGGCGCGAGCCTTTCGGCACCCGCGCTCGCCGCTGGAGCGCGCGATGGACCGCGTGCTCCTCCTCCTCGCGGGAATCGGCGCGCCGCTCGCCGTCCTGCTCGTGGGATCCCTCCTCCTGCGCCACCGCGACGCCGCCGACAGCGTCCAGGTCGCCACCGCGGCGATCGTCAACATGGTCCCCGAGGGCCTCATCCTGCTCGTCTCGCTCACGGCGGCGGTCTCGGCCGCCAAGATGGCGCGCCGGGGCGTGCTGGCCCAGCAGCTCAACGCGATCGAGTCGCTCGCCTCCGTCGACGTGATGTGCTCGGACAAGACGGGCACGCTCACCGAGCCCAACCTGCGGGTCGTCGCCGTGGTGCCCGCGGACGGGGTCGAGGAGGACGAGACGCGCCGGGCGCTGGCGCGCTTCGCGGCGAGCGCGCCAGCGCCGAACGCGACGCTCGCGGCCATCGGGGAGTCGAGGCTGGATGGCGGAGGGGACCCGCCCGTCGCGGGAACCGTCACCGCCCAGGTGCCGTTCTCCTCCGCCCGGCGCTGGAGCGCGCTGGAGCTCGACGGCGAACGCCTCGTGCTCGGGGCGCCCGAGCGCTTCGCCGCCGCCGACCCTGCGCTGGCCGGGCGGGCCGCGGGCGACGCCGCGGCCGGTCGTCGCGTGCTCGCCGTCGGCATCGCACCGGATCCGCTGCCGGCCGCGGCGGCCGACGCCCCCTTCCCCGAGCGCGTACGAGCGCTGGGTCTCGTCGTGCTGGCCGAGCGGCTGCGCCCGGACGCCGACCGCACGGTCGCCTTCCTCACGGAGGAGGACGTGCTCCTGCGGGTCCTCTCCGGGGACGCGCCGGCCACAGTCGGCGCGATCGCCCGGGACGCCGGCGTCCCGGGCGAGGCCGAGGCGCTCGACGGCGGCGCGCTCCCCGAGGATCCCGGGGAACTGCGGGCGGCGGTCCTCGCGGCGCCGGCGGTCGGACGGATCTCGCCGGAGGGCAAGCGGCGCGTCGTGGAGGCGCTCACCGGGTCGGGCTCGTACGTCGGCATGGTCGGCGACGGCGTGAATGACGTCCCGGCGCTCAAGGCCGCCCGGCTCGCGATCGCGCAGGGCACCGGGACGCAGATGGCGCGCAGCGTCGCCGACCTCGTGCTCGTCGAGGGCGACTTCGCCGCCGTCCCGCCGATGGTCGGCGAGGGCCGCCAGATCCTCCGCAACATCCAGCGCGTGGCGCGGCTCTTCGTGACCAAGAGCGTGTATGCCGCCTTCCTGCTCGCGGCCGTCGGGATCACGACCGCGACCTACCCCCTGCTCCCCCGCCAGTTCACGATCGCCTCGACTCTGACCATCGGCATCCCGTCGTTCGTCCTCGCGCTCGCGCCGAGCCGCGGCCCGTGGCGTCCCGAGCGCTTCCTGGCCCAGGTGGCGCGCTTCGCCATCCCCGCCGGCCTCGGGATCGGGGTCGGGATCGCCGCGGGCTACGCGCTGGCCCGCGGCGGCCTGGATCTCCCGCGGCTCGAGGCCCGCACCGCGGCGCTGGGCATCACCGTCGTCTGCGGGCTCGCCGTGGTCATGGCGCTCGAGGCCGAGCCGGGCCGGCGGCGCCGGCTCGTCGGCGGCCTCTGCGCGCTCCTGCTCCTCTCCTTCGCCGGCCTCCTCGCGATCCCGGCGGCCCGCTCGTTCTTCGACCTCGCCGCGCCGAGCGGGGAGCTGTTGCTGGCCTGGGCGGCGGGCAGCGGCCTCGGCCTGGCGCTGATGGCGCTCGGACTCCGGCTCGTGTCGGAGATCGCGCCGCGGGCGCCGAACGGCGCCGAGGGCTGAGGCTCCGCTCAGCGGCGCCGGCGCAGCCCGAGCAGCACCGCGACCGCGGCCGCGCCGAGCACGGCGAGGGCGAGTGGCGCCCGGCGCGCGGCGCCCGGCGTCGGGCCCGCGGGCACGCCGCCGCCACCGATGGCGAACGCCTCGGCGGCCAGGGTGTCGTGCGGCCCCTCGATCCCCGAGGGATCGGCGGGGGGCGCCGGGCGGGGGGCCGCGGGAATCGCGAATTCCTCGGCGGCGAGCGTGTCGTGCGGCTCCTCGATCCCCGAGGGATCGTCGGGCGCCGGGTCGGGCGAGGGATGCTCGGTGCTCACCGTCCCATCGTCGCAGGTCCACGTCGGACGGGACCGGTCGGTCAGGGGGCGGCGTCCGGCCGCCGCCCTGTGGCTATAGTGCTTACCAAGCGTAAGTTGCTATCCCGGAAAGGTCCCATCCGCCCATGAGCCGTTTCCTGCTGGTCCCGCTCGACGACGCCGTCGTCTTCCCCAACATGTCCGTCACCCTCACCGTCGACGCCGGCGACGAGGACCGGGTGCTGCTCGTTCCCCGGACCGAGGGCGAGTTCGCCGCGGTGGGCACGGTCGCGGACGTGACCGACCGCGTCCGCCTGCCCGGCGGGATGCGCGCCGTCGCCCTGGAGGGCCGCCACCGCGGCCTGGCCGGCGCGGCGACCACCGCCCCCGACGGCCGGCTCGTGGTCGAGGTCGACGAGCGGCCCGACGAGGAGCCCGCCGACGGTCGCACGCGCGAGCTCGAGCGCGAGTACCGCGCCGTGGTCGAGGAGATCCTCGAGGTCCGCGGCGACGACGGCCGCGTCTCGGCCTTCGTGCGCTCGATCACCGAGCCGGGCGCGCTGGCCGACACCTCGGGCTACTCGCCCGACCTGAGCTTCGCGCAGAAGATCCGGCTGCTCGAGACCCTCGACGTCACCGAGCGCCTGGAGCTCGCGCTCGGCTACCAGCGCGAGCGCCTGGCCGAGCTGCAGGTCCGCCGCCGCATCCGCGACGACGTGGAGTCCGGCGCCGAGGCCCAACAGCGCGAGTACTTCCTGCGCAAGCAGATGGACTCGATCCGCAAGGAGCTCGGCGAGGACGACGGCTCGGTCGCCGAGGACTACCGCGCGAAGATCGAGGCCGCCGGCATGCCCGAGCACGCCCGCGAGCAGGCCGAGCGGGAGCTCGCCCGCCTGGAGCGCATGGGCGACCAGAGCGGCGAGGCCGGGATGATCCGCGCCTACCTCGACTGGCTCGTCGCCGTGCCGTGGTCGGAGCGCTCCGAGGAGCGCCTCGATCCCGTCAACGCGCGCGAGGTGCTCGACGCCGACCACGCCGGCCTGGAGGACGTGAAGGACCGCATCACCGAGTACCTCGCCGTCCGCAAGCTCCGCCAGGAGCGCGGCATCGCGGAGGAGCGGCGCTCGGGCGCGATCGTCACCCTCATCGGCCCGCCCGGCACCGGCAAGACCTCGATCGGCGAGTCGATCGCCCGGGCGACGGGGCGGGAGTTCGTGCGCATGTCGCTCGGCGGCGTCCGCGACGAGGCGGAGATCCGCGGGCACCGGCGCACCTACGTCGGCGCGCTGCCCGGCCGCCTGGTCCGGGCGCTGCGCGACGCCGGGACGATGAACCCGGTGATCATGCTCGACGAGGTCGACAAGGTCGGCGCCGACTGGCGCGGAGACCCCTCGGCGGCGCTGCTCGAGGTCCTCGACCCCGCGCAGAACCACGCCTTCCGCGACCACTACCTCGACCTGGAGGTCGACCTCTCGCAGGTGCTGTTCCTCGCCACGGCCAACGTGACGGACACGATCCCCGGGCCGCTGCTCGACCGGATGGAGGTCATCCGCTTCGACGGCTACACCGAGGCGGAGAAGGCGGCGATTGCGCGGGACTACCTCTGGCCGCGCCAGCGGGAGCGCAACGGGCTGCGCGAGGACGAGGTGACGATCGGGGACGACGTCCTGCGGCTCGTGGCCGCGGAGTACACCCGCGAGGCCGGCGTGCGTCAGCTCGAGCGCGAGCTCGGCACGCTGCTGCGCAAGACCGCGACGCAGGTCGCCTCGGGGACGGCGAGCCCGCCGGTGGCGATCGACGCCGGCGCCGTGCGCGACGCGCTCGGCCGCCAGCGCTTCTTCCAGGAGGCGGCGATCCGCACGGCGGTCCCCGGCGTGGCCACCGGGCTCGCCGTCACGGGGACCGGCGGCGACGTGCTGTTCGTCGAGGCGACCGGCATGCCGGGCAAGGACGCGCTGGTCCTCACCGGCCAGCTGGGCGACGTGATGAAGGAGTCGGCGCGGATCGCGCTCTCCTACGTGCGCGGGCACGCGGGCGACCTCGGCATCGAGGCGGACACCTTCGACGGCAGGGAGTTCCACGTCCACGTCCCGGCCGGCGCGATCCCCAAGGACGGCCCGAGCGCGGGCGTGACGATGGTCACGGCGCTCGGCTCGCTGCTCAGCGGTCGGCCCGTGCGCCACACCGTCGGGATGACCGGCGAGGTCACGCTCCAGGGCCGGGTCCTGCCGATCGGCGGCGTGAAGCAGAAGGTGCTCGCCGCCCACGCGGCCGGCCTGACCGACGTCATCCTCCCCGAGCGCAACCGGGGCGATCTCGACGATGTGCCGGCGGACGTGCGCGAGCGGATGTCCTTCCACTTCGCGATGACCATCGACGAGGTGCTGGCCGTCGCGCTCGAGCCGGCGCGGGAGACGGCCGCCGCCTAGCGGCGGTCCGCGGGAGCGCCGGCGGAAGTGGCGCATCGGTGTCGCGCGCCCAGCTAGGGTGCGCGGCGCGATGCCGCTCCTCCGCCCCGCTCGCCGCCGTCTCGCGCTGCCCGCGCTCGCGGTCGCCTGCGTGGCGGCGCTCACCGCCGCGTCGCCCGCCGCGGCCGCGACGAAGGTCGTCTACGCCGGCCCGCCGGACGTGCCGGCGGGCGCTCCGGCGAGGCTCGAGCTCGACGCGTTCTTCCGTAAGCACCTCACCGTGAACGCCGGCGACCACGTCCGCTGGGAGGAGCGCGGCTTCCACACGGTCACGTTCATCCCGAAGGGCGCGCCCGCCCCGAAGTTCGTCGACATCGACTCCACCCGGCCGATGACCGGGTTCCGCGACGCGGCCGGCAAGCCCTACGCGTTCTCCGACGTCGGCTTCCCCACCCTCTTCCTCGGCGCGAACGCCTACCACCGCCTCGGCGGGACGAGCTACGACGGGACACGGGTGACCTCCTCCGGCCTCCCGCCGCTGAAGGGGGTCGTGCGGCCCTACACCCTGCGCTTCCCGAAGGCCGGGACCTACCGCTACGTGTGCCTCAGCCATCCCGGCAGCCGCAACGTCGCCAACGGCATGAGCGGGACAATCACCGTGCGCCCGCGCGGGGCGCGGGTGCCCAGCGCCGCCGACGACCGCGCCGCGGCCCGCGCGCAGGTCGCCGGCCTCGTGCGACGGGCCCGGACGCTGGACCGCTGGCGCGGCCCGAGCGGCCTGCGCGTGAGCGGGGGCAACGACCGTCGTGACGGGATCACGCTGCTGCGGTTCTTCCCGCGCGTGAAGCGGATCCACGTCGGGCAGACGGTCGAGTTCTCGATCGCGCCCGGGTCGCTCTCCTTCCACACCGTGACCTTTGGCCCCGAGCGCGCCCGGCGGCCCCTGCGCCGCCAGTTCGACATCATCCCGGACGGCCCCGGCCGCGCGCCGCACGTCCGCGTCAACCCCACCGTCTTCTTCGGCACCGAGCCGTGGAAGCTCGGCTCCGACCCGGCGAGCCCGGTGCCGAGCTACGACGGGCGCAACCACCGCAACGGCCTGCTGAGCCTCGTCGCGATGGACATCGACGCCACCGCCGACAGCCCGAACCCCCGCCGCACGCGGCTCCGCTTCACCCGCGCCGGCTCCTACGCGTTCGAGTGCCTCGTGCACCCCGGGATGACGGGCCGCATCGACGTGCGGCCGTAGCGCCGGGCGGCCGGACCGTCAACGCATCCCGGCTCGGGCTCGTCCTGCGTGCACCAGCCGGGACGCGATGAGGAAAGCGTCGGATTCGCGCCCGCGGGCGTCGGGTAGCGTGACGCGCATGAGCACGATCACCCCCTCGCGCGAGCGGGCCGTCGTCGACGCGGTGCCCAAGCGGCTGCTGATCGGCGGCGAGTGGCGCGACGCCACGGGCGGCGCCACCCTCGATGTCGAGGACCCCTCCACCGCCACCCCGCTCTGTCCCGTGGCCGACGCGACGCCCGCCGACGGCGTCGCCGCGCTCGACGCCGCGGTCGCGGCCCAGGCCGACTGGGCCGCGCACCCCCCGCGCGAGCGCGGCGAGATCCTGCGCCGCGCCTACGAGGCGATCGTCGCCCGCGCCGACGACCTCGCGCTCCTCATGACGCTCGAGATGGGCAAGCCGGTCGCCGAGTCCCGCGCGGAGATCGTCTACGCCGCAGACTTCCTGCGCTGGTTCAGCGAGCAGGCGGTGCGGATCGAGGGGCGCTTCGCCGCGACGCCGAACGGAAAGGGCCGGCTGCTGACCATGCGCCAGCCCGTCGGCCCGTGCCTGCTCATCACGCCGTGGAACTTCCCGATGGCGATGGGCACGCGGAAGATCGGGCCGGCCGTCGCCGCAGGCTGCACGATGGTCGTCAAGCCGGCCCAGCAGACGCCGCTCTCGATGCTCGCCCTGGCCGAGATCCTCGGCGAGGCCGGGCTGCCCGACGGCGTGCTGAACGTCATCACCACCCACTCGACGGCCGACGTGATGGCCCCGCTCATCGCGGACCCGCGCGCGCGGAAGCTCTCCTTCACGGGCTCGACCGAGGTCGGGCGCAAGCTCATCGCCCAGTCGGCGGAGAACGTGCTGCGCGTCTCGATGGAGCTCGGCGGCAACGCGCCGTTCCTCGTGTTCGACGACGCGGACCTCGACGCCGCGGTCGAGGGCGCGGTGATCGCGAAGATGCGCAACGTCGGCGAGGCGTGCACGGCCGCCAACCGCTTCCTCGTCCAGCGCGGCGTGGCCGGTGCGTTCACCGAGCGCCTGGCCGAGCGGCTGGGCGCGATGTCCGTCGGCCGCGGCACCGAGGACGGCGTCGAGGTGGGTCCGCTGATCGACGGCCGCCAGCGGGACAGCGTCGCGGAGATGGTCGAGGAGGCCGTCGGCCGCGGCGCGCGGACCGTGGTCGGCGGCTCCGCCCCCGACGGCGAGGGCTACTACTACACGCCCACCGTGCTCGCCGACGTGCCACTGGAGGCCCGCGTCCTGCGCGAGGAGATCTTCGGCCCGGTCGCGCCCGTCGCGGTCTTCGACGACGAGCAAGAAATCGTCGCGGCGGCCAACGACACCGAGTACGGCCTCGTCGCCTACGTCTTCACCCGCGACCTCCAGCGCGCGCTCCGCGTCGTCGAGGGCCTTCAGACCGGGATGGTCGGGCTCAACCAGGGGATCGTCTCCAACGCGGCGGCGCCGTTCGGCGGCGTCAAGCAGTCCGGCTACGGCCGGGAGGGCGGCGTCGAGGGGATCGGCGAGTACCTCGAGACGAAGTACGTCGCCGTGGCGACGTAGAGGGGAGTAAGGGAGCGCCCCAAAGTCGGACGCTGACCCGGCGCTCCCGGCCCCCCGGGACGCAACGTGAGAGCGCCCGGAATTCGGACGGCCTCATTGCCGCTCCTCGTCCAAACGAGAAGTGGCACGAGGAGCAGGCCATGTGGCGTCCGGTCGCCCGCCGGGACCCCGCCGTGGCCAACGACATCACGCCTGGTCGTAGACGCGGGGAGGACGCAGGGCGGGCTGGCGACAGTACGTACTGTGCGCTGGATGGATGAAGGTCGTCCGATCGCCTACGAGGTGCTGGATCAGGGTGTTCCGGTCTTCGCGTCGAGTGGCGAGCAGGTGGGAACGGTCGACCACGTCATCTCCGCTCCCGCGGAAGACATCCTCCACGGGATCGTGATGCGGGCGGAAGGAGGCCGGCGCTTTGTGGCCGCCGACCAAGTCGCCTCGGTGCACGAGCACGGGGTGGGCCTGCGCATCGATGCCGCGGCGGCTGCGGCGCTGCCCGAACCGCATGGCGGGGCGCCGGCATGGCGCTTCCGTGACCCGGGCGTCAAGCCAAGCCGCTGGACGCACATCCTGGACTTGGTGAGCGGCAGGGATTCGCGCCGCCGGGACTGGACGGAGCAGGACTAGGACAACCGCGCCGGGCCGCCGCCGCTCGACTCTGGCGGGCAGCCGACCGGGGCACACCGCGCCACCGGTGCCTCGACGGTCGAAGCGACGGTCGCGGCTCCCTATCCCATCGCCGTCTCGGCCCGTCCGGCTATCCCGGTGGATGGCCGAAGCGGGTCAGGTGTCCAGACCGGCGGCCCAGATGGGGAGGTTCGGGTTCGACCTAAGCGTTGGCAGCGCAGCGGGTGAGCCCGTAGGGGTGCGCCAGCTTCGCGAAGTTGGCGAACGGATGGCTGTTGCCCGTCAGTAGCGCTGGGTTGCTCTTCACGTGATTGAGGTCTGTTTGAGCGACATCGAGCATCTTCGTGATGGTGGCCTGGTCTGCGGATCGCGCACCGAGGGCCCTTATCACGTTGATCTGGTGCTGGATTACAGGCGCGAACGCGGTGTTCACGTAGGCCGTGAACTGCGCATGGGTCGGGGCATGGTTGCCGGCTGCGGCGAAAGTCTTCCCCGCGGCGGCGACTTTCTGGTTGCCCTGTGCGCAGATCGCGTTGCCATACGCGAGGACCTGAGCCTTCGTGAACGGCTTCGTGGCGGTGCTCGCAGTGCCACCGCTACTACTGCCGCACCCCGCAGCAACCAGACCGACGGCCAAAGTCGCTGCGAGCGCGACGACTCCGGTCAGCCTGCTCGGGCGCGGAACGGGTGTGGTCGCGCACGTGCGGTTGAGACGAAGTCGGTCCCGCATCTGGCTCCTCCAAGGTTGGGGCAGACGCCGACTCTCCACTCAATCTCCAGCCGAGCCCGGCGAGTCTGAAACACGAACCCTAGTCGAGTTCCCACGAGGCCGCGGCTACACCGCGTCGACGACTGCCGTTCCTCGCCACGCAACTCGGGCAGCAACGTCGCCGGGGGCACAATGTGCGCAACCGGCCGCGACGTTTGCTCCGCTGGACGAAGCAAGAGGCGGACTGAGGTGCCGCTCGCTCGTGCCGTGGTGTTGTGGGCTTGCGGCGACGGCCGAGCGACTTCGGCTGGTTCCGGCCGCGCCCGCCATCACGGCTGCGGCGATCGAGGCGATCCGTCGGACGCCGACCTTGCCGGCCCCATCTCGGGTCAGCGTCCGACTTTGGGGCGCTCCCTTACTCCCGTGGCGACGTGGAGACACGCGCCTGTCCTTCGGCGCGTTGACTTCGCGCGTGGGGTCGGGTTAGGGTCGCCCGACTGACCGGCATTTCTGGTCATCGCCACGATCGGGAGCGTGCTCTGGTGAGAACGTCGCGTACGGCAGGCGTCCTCCGCGCTTCACGGCAGCGCGGCCCCGTCCTGCTCCTGGCGACGCTCGTCGCGCTCGTGGCGCTGGCCGTGCTCCCGGTCGGCGCGATGGCCGCACCCGGCCGGCTGGATCCGTCGTTCGGTAGCGCGGGCAAGGCCTTGATCGACTTCGGCGGCAGCGACGGGGCGTGGGCGGTGGCGGCCCAACCATCCGACGGCAAGCTCGTGCTTGCCGGTGAGACCTCGGCGGGCGCGAAGCCGAATGACTTCGCCGTCGTCCGGCTGAACGCCAACGGCTCGCCCGACGCGTCCTTCGGCGTGGGAGGCAAGAAGACGATCGACTTCGGCGGCGACGACCGGGCGTTCGCGGTTGCGCTTCAGCCTGACGGAAAGATCGTCGTCGCCGGACAGACGTCCTCCGGAGGTGCCACGACGTTCGCGGTCGCGCGGTTGAACCCCGACGGCTCGCTCGACGGCTCATTTGGGCCACTGGGCGACGGCAAGTCTCCCATCAGCATCCCTAACACGAAGGGTGTGGCCACATCCGTGCTGGTGCGGCCCGACGGCGAGATCATCGTCGTTGGAACCACCACGGTGCCGAACAGCCAGGCCGACTTCACCGCGGTATGGCTCTCTCCGAACGGCCTCGTCGACTCGTTGGTCGGCGACACCGGGGTCAAGGTCGTCGACTTCGGCGCGGATGACAACGCCCGCGGGGCGACGCTCCAGGCCGATGGCAAGATCGTCATCGCCGGCGACTCGACGGCGGGCGCCGGCGGGCACGACTTCGCCGCCGCGCGGCTGAATCCAAATGGCTCGGTCGACTCGGCGTTCGGCACCGGTGGCAAGGTCACGGTCGACTTCGGCGGAGATGACGGTGCCGATGCCGCGGTGGTGCAGCCCGACGGCAAGGTCCTTCTCACCGGCGACACGACCGCGGCCGCAGATGCCGGCGATCTGGCGGTCGCGCGACTCAACGCAAACGGCAGCGTCGATACCTCGTTCGGGGCCGGCGGGAAGTCGACCTTCAACTTCGGCGGGCAAGATCTGGGGCGGGCCGCCGCGCTGCAGCCGGACGGTGCCATCATCCTCGCGGGTGGTACGGCCAGCGCCGGCGGGGAGGACTTCACGATCGCCCGGTTGAGCCCGGCGGGCGGGCTCGACGGTTCGTTCGGGACCGGCGGCAAGGCGACCGTCGACTTCGGCGGCGTCGACGTGGCGCGTGCCGTCCTGCTGCGGCCCGACGGCACGATCGTCGCCGCGGGGGTTGGCGGAGCCGGCGATTTCGCGGTCGCTCGTCTTCTCGGCGGTGGCGGCGGCCCGGGTCCCCTCCCACCCCCCAATGCCCGGCAGTGCCGGGCCAGCGTGCTGGCGCTGGTGCGCGGCGCCTTCCGCTGCGTGCGGGTTTCCGGCCTCGATGACAGGCTGCTGCCCGGCAGGGCGGATGTGCCGGGATATCGTTCCGCGGGCGGCGGGTCCCGCGTGGCGCGGGCCGCGCTGAGCGACCCGGTTTCGCGTGCGCTGCGCAGGGGGCGGGCGCAGGGTGCGGCGTTCCGGGCTCGCGGCCGCGGGCTCTCGAACGGCGTCTTCTCGTTCTCGTCCTCCGCCCGGGCCGCATCCGGGCTGCGGGCTCTGGCGCATGGCCGCCGCCGCGTTGCTCTGGGCCGAGGCGTGCGCGGGCTGCTGCGCGTGCGCTCGACCCGGAAGACGACCGACGTCGCCATCGCGTTCCGGACGGGGCGGGCCATCGGGGCCGTCCGCCTTCGAGCCCGCGGTCGCCGCGCCGGGGCACGCGCGGCCGTCGTCGCCTACGCGCGGCAGCTCGCCGGCCGCCTGCGGCGGGTGCTGGCCCTCACGGCGTGGCAGCGGACGGTCGACGGCATCGGGCCGGATGGCTCGATCACCCCGAAGCTCGCGCTGCAGGCGTTCGCGATCGTCTACGGACCGCTGCCCGGCGTGCGGCGGCCGGCGGGACCGGCGGGAGGCCCGCCGGACGGGACGTCGGCGATCCTGATGGTCTATCGCGTCTGGGATCGGCTGAGCGCCGCGCAACACCGCGCCATCGATCGCTATCTCGGCGCGCCGCACGACGCGAGCTCCCCTCGGTCGGCCCGCCCCTCCGCCGAACCAGTCCTCACCCCCAGTCCCCGCTACCAGGCCATCGCCGAGAAGTACAACGGGATCTACCGCGCCAAGCTGCCCAGCGCCCAGCCCGTGACCGTCCAGGCGTTCACGGTTCCCGTGGCCATCGGCAAGAACGGCACGGCCCTGATGGACTCGCTGCCCGTCGACGCGAGTGGTCGAGAGAACAGCCGCCGGCCGGCCTACTGCCGGGTCCGCGTCGGACCGAGGGGCCAGGCCAATGCTGACCCGGAGCGGCTCATGGCGCACGAGCTGGTCCACTGCTACCAGTTCGCCCTGAACCCGAATTGGCGGAGCCTCAAGCAGTGGATCATGGACGGCATGGCCGAATGGGGCGCGGAGACCGTCACCGGGCGGGACAGCATCAACTGGCTCGCCGGCTACATGTCGACGCCGACCAAGCCGCTGTTCCAGCGCACCTATGACGCGATCGGCTTCTTTGGCCACGCCGACGAGGTCGCGGGGCGAGGCAGCCTGTGGGCGAAGATCCCGGGCATCCTGACGGCGGGCGGCGACGCCGCCTCGTATGCCACCGCGGGCGGGACGAGCCCCGCGTTCGTCGGCACCTGGGCCTCCGCGCCCTGGCGCTTTCCCGCCGCCGGAGAAGCCTGGCATCAGACCGACCCCCTGGCGCTTGGGACCAACGCCCCGACCCTGCCGTTCACGACCGTGACGGACGATGCCAATCTTCGCTCCCAGCCGTACGCGCTCGGTGAATACACCGTGATCGCCAACGGCGAGCGACCCCTCGTGCAGGTCGTCGGCAACGACGTGACACGAGCTGGGACTACCCGACGCGACTTCGGCGTGGTGAACGGGTCGCAGTGGTTCTGCCTCGGGATGTGTAAGTGCCCGCCCAACGAGGAAGGCACGGTCCCTCCGCATGAATCGGTCGTGAACGCGGCGCTGGACTTGGCGGTCACCGGCGGCGCCGCCGCGGGTCAGGATCAGATCCTCTACCACTCGATGAAGGAGTTCTGCAAGGGGAAGAAGCCGAAGGAGCCCTCGAGCGGCGGCGGCGGACGCGGCGGCGGGCCGGGCCTGGAGGTGCGCGGCCTGACGAGTGGCTCCCCCATCCTGGGGCGCATCACGAGCGGCTCGTGCGGCTTCGTGGGCAAGGGCTTCCGCGCCGTGGGCAGCGGCAGCGGCTACCGCTTCGAGATGCGCATCACCGGGGCCAGGCGGCCGGGGCAGTACACGATCCCGAACAACAACTCCGCGACGTATGTGAAGCTGAGGAGCGGAGGGAAGAGCTACTCCACGATCGGACGCAACACCACGGTCCTGGGCGTCACCGGTCCCAGAGACGCCGGCCTCGCGATCATCCAGAAGCGGCGCGTCCGCGTGGGCAAGCGCACCGTGGTGCGCTACCGGATCGCCGTGGGCATCGACGACCTCGTCAGCGGCGGAAAGCCCGGAGTCGCACTCCTCCCGGGGCGGGGCGGCCTCGCGTGCTGACCCCCCCGCGCGGGGGGGTCAGGCCGACGGCGTAGCCTCGGTCTCATGACCGCGCCGGGCCTGCCCCTCCCCACCGACGACGAGCTGACGCCGGAGGCCCGCGAGGCGCTCGCCGCGCTCCCCCCGCTCAACGTCTTCCGCGCGCTGGCCGCGCTGCCGGCGAGCCTGCGCCCGTTCCTCGAGCTCGGCGGCTCCATCCTCGCCGGCTCCCACCTCACGGCGCCCGAGCGCGAGCTCGCGATCCTGCGCGTGGCCCACATGACGAACGCCGCGTACGAGCGCCAGCAGCACGAGCAGCTCGGTCGCGCCGTCGGCCTCGACGACGCCCAGATCGCCGCGACGGCCACCGCCGCGCCCGGCGAGGTCCTGGACGCCGACGGGGCGCTCATCTGCCGCGCCGCCGACGAGATCACCCGGGACGTGCGGCTCTCCGACACGGCGCTCGCGCTCGTGCTGGAGCGCTGGGACCGGGACGGCGCCGCCGAGCTGATCCTCACCGTGGGCTACTACAACATGGTGAGCCGCTTCCTGGAGTCCACCCGCGTCCCGCTGGAGACGGAGCGCCTGCTGGCCGACACGACGCCGGACGCGATGGTCCGGGCGGGGCGCGAGCGGACCTGAGCTTCCTCCCCGCCCATCGAGAGCGCGCTCCACCCCACACCCGGCCGCGGCCCCGGCCGCCCTCAGTCGCCCGAACGCCCCGCGCCCGCCGCCCCGCGCGGCTCGTGGCCCGCGCAGACGCGCACGGGCAGCCGCGGGTAGCGGGGGTAGGCCGGGTCCGTGCGCGAGCGCTCGCAGAGCGAGAACACCGATCCGCGGCTGTTCGGGACCAGGCGCCCGTGGCGGCAGTCGTCGCAGAGGCCGGCCGGCGGGCGCATCCGTCCCCAGGATCGCACGGCCCGTACCCGATGAGCGCCCGCCGCGCCCTTCCTATGCTTTCTGAAGCGTGAACACGTTCACCCGCCTCCTGGGCTTCCTGCGTCCCTACCGCCGCGCCGTGGGCTCATCGCTCGTCATGGCGCTGGGCGCGATGGTGATGACCGTCGCGATCCCGCTCCTGATCGGCGAGGCCGTGAACGCGATCGACGACGGCGACGGCGGCGGCCACCTCACCTGGCTCGCCATCGGCGTCACCGTCGCCGGCCTGCTGCGCCTCGGGTTCAGCGTCGGGCGCCGGCTCGTGGCGGGGCGGGTGTCGCTCGCGGTCGAGCTCGACCTCCGCGCCCGGCTCTACGAGCACCTCCAGGCGCTGGAGCTCGGCTTCTTCGATCGCCAGCAGACCGGGCAGCTCATGTCGCGCGTCACCGTCGACCTCCAGGCGGTGCGCTTCTTCCTCGGCTACGGCCTCGTGTTCATCGTCCAGTCGGCGCTCACGCTGGCACTCGCCGCGGTGGCGATGTTCGTGCTGAACCCCAAGCTCGCCGCGATCGCGCTCGTGCCGGTGCCCTTCGTCGTGGTCGTCGCCGCCCAGTACGGGCGGCGTTCGCGGCCCGCGCTCCAGGAGGTGCAGCAGCGCATCGCCGAGCTCACCGCCGAGGCGGAGGAGAACGTGAGCGGCGTGCGGGTCGTGAAGGCCTTCGCCGCCGAGGAGCGCCAGCGCGAGCGCTTCGCGCGGCAGACCACGCGCGTCTTCGACCAGTCGATGGAGGCGACGCGGCTGCGCGCGTTCTACCAGCCGTTCATCGGCTTCCTGCCGAACCTCGGGCTGGCCGCGATCCTCTTCTGGGGCGGGCGCGACGTGATCTCCGGCGCGCTGACGCTCGGCGCCTTCACCGCCTTCTACGCCTACCTGCTCATGCTCATCGGCCCGATGCTGACGCTCGGCTTCATGCTCGGCCTCTCGCAGCGCGCGACCGCGTCCGGCGCGCGGATCTTCGAGCTGCTGGACCGTGCGCCGCGGATCACGGCGCCGGAGGGCGCGCCGCCGCTCCCGGCGGGCGAGGGCCACGTGGAGCTCAGCGGCGTCTCGCTGACCTACGAGGGCGGGCGGGAGCCGGCGCTGGACGGGATCGACCTCGACGTGCCGGCCGGCCGGACCGTCGCGCTGGTCGGCGCGAGCGGCAGCGGGAAGACCGCGCTCGTGTCCCTCATCCCCCGCCTCTATGACCCGACGGCGGGCAGCGTGCGCCTCGACGGGGCCGACCTCCGCGAGGTCGACGTGACCTCGCTGCGCTCCGCGATCGCCGTCGTGACCGACGACCCGTTCCTGTTCTCCGCCAGCGTGCACGACAACATCGCCTACGCGCGGCCCGAGGCGACCCGCGAGGAGGTCGAGGCGGCGGCGCGCGGGGCGCAGGCCGACGGCTTCGTGGGGGCGCTGCCCGACGGCTACGACACGCGGATCGGCGAGCGCGGGCTCACGCTGTCCGGTGGCCAGCGGCAGCGGATCGCCATCGCCCGGGCGCTGCTCGCCGACCCTCGGGTCCTGATCCTCGACGACGCGACCTCGTCGGTCGACGCCTCGACCGAGCAGCGGATCAAGACCGCGCTGCGCGAGGTCATGCGCGGCCGCACGACGTTCGTCGTCGCGCACCGGCTCTCGACGATCGCGCTCGCCGACGAGATCGTCGTGCTCGAGCACGGGCGCATCCTCGACCAGGGCACGCACGAGGAGCTGCTGGAGACCTCCGAGCTCTACCGCGAGATCGTCGAGAAGGGTCTGCCCGACCAGGTCTTCCTCACCCGCAAGCCGCTCGAGGCGGAGGTGGCGGGCCTGTGATCTCCCGCGAGCGCCTCGACGGGCGGCTGGCCGACGTGCGCCGGCGGCTGCGCTCGGGCGAGGGCCGCGGTCGCAAGCTCCGCGGCCTGCTCGGCCTGCTGCGGCCCTACCGCGGCCGGGTCGCCCTGATGATCCTGTCACTCGTGGCCGCGACCGCCGCGGCGCTCGCGCCGGCGCCGCTGGCCAAGCTCGCCATCGACCAGGGCATCCTGGCCAAGGACGTCGCCGCGCTCGACTGGATCGTCGTCGCCTTCCTCGCCTCCGCGCTGCTCTATTGGGGCGCGACCTACGCGCAGACCTGGCTCACCGGCTGGGTCGGGCAGCGGGCGCTGCAGGACCTGCGCCTGGAGCTCTTCACCCACCTCCAGCGCCTCTCGGTCGGCTTCTACTCGCGCAACCGGGCGGGCGTGATCATCTCGCGCCTGACCAACGACGTGCAGGCGCTGGACCAGCTCGTCAGCGACGGCATCACGACGCTCTTCCAGTCGTCGCTGATGCTCGTGGGCACCGCCGTCGTGCTGCTGCTGCTCGACGCCCAGCTCGCGCTCTACACCTTCATCGTCATCCCCATCCTGTGGCTCGGCGGCCTCGCGTTCCGGATCGCGTCCGCCGACGCCTACCGGCTCACGCGCGAGCGGATCGCGGCGATCACCGGCTACCTGCAGGAGTCGATCTCCGGCATCCGCGTCGTGCGGAGCTTCGGCCAGGAGCCGCGCCACATCCGGGAGTTCGCCGAGCTCAACGAGCGCAACCGCGAGGCGAACATGACGACGGTGAAGCTCAACGCCGCCTACTTCCCGGCGGTCGAGCTGCTGTCGGCGCTGACCACCACGGGGATCCTGCTCGTCGGCGGGTTCGCGGCGATCGACGGCCAGACGACGATCGGCGTCGTGTTCGCGTTCGTCGCGGCGCTGAACAACTTCTTCGACCCGATCCAGCAGCTCTCCCAGCTCTACACGACCTACCAGTCCGGGATGGCCGCGCTGGACAAGATCTTCGAGCTGCTCGACGAGGTGCCCGACGTGCGCGACCGCGAGGACGCGCACCTCCTGCCGACGCTGCGCGGCGAGATCCACCTCGACGGCGTCTCCTTCCGCTACGGCGAGGACGAGGACGGCGAGTGGGCGCTGCGCGACGTCGATCTCGTCGTCCCGCCGGGCCAGACCGTCGCCCTGGTCGGCGCCACCGGCGCTGGCAAGTCGACGATGGCCAAGCTCGTCGCCCGCTTCTACGACCCGACCTCCGGCCGCGCGCTCGTCGACGGTCACGACCTGCGCGACGTCGACTCCCGCTCGCTGCGCTCCCAGATGGGGATCGTGCCCCAGGAGCCCTTCCTGTTCAGCGGGACGATCGCCGACAACATCGCCTTCGCGCGGCCGCACGCCGGCCGCGAGGAGATCGTGGCGGCGGGGCGGGCGGTCGGCGCCGACGTCTTCGTCGAACGGCTCGCGAACGGCTACGACACCGAGGTCGGCGAGCGCGGCGTCCAGCTGTCCTCCGGCCAGCGCCAGCTCGTCGCCTTCGCCCGGGCGCTCGTGGCCGACCCGCGGATCCTCGTGCTCGACGAGGCCACGGCGAACGTCGACGTGCACACCGAGACCCGGATCGAGGAGGGCCTGAGGCGGCTGCTCGCCGGCCGCACGGCGATCGTCATCGCCCACCGGCTGTCGACGATCCGCGGCGCCGGGCGGATCGTCGTCCTCGAGCACGGGCGGATCGTCGAGACGGGCACGCACGACGAGCTGCTGGCGGCCGAGGGCCGCTACTGGCGCCTGTATCGCGACTGGGCGGAGCAGGCCGCGGCCTGACGGCGCGGCGCGCCTGCGCTGGTAGGTTTTGACCGCGATGGGTCCCGGCCGTTTGTCTCGCCCGATCGTCGCGAGCGCCCTCGTGCTCGGCGCCCTGGCGGTCGCCGTCGGCTCGGCCTCCGCCGCCGTTCCCACGGCGATCCGCTGCCCGTTCGATCCGGGCTCCAATGTGCGCGCGACCTGCGCCACCCTGCGCGTCCCGCTCGCCCACGCGCGCCCGCGCGGGCGCAGCATCACCATCGCCTATACGCGGCTGCACTGGATCCCGAGCCCGGGGGCCGCGCGCCGGACGCCGGCGATCTTCCTGAACGGCGGACCGGGCAACGCGACGCTCGTGCCGATCGCGCCGCTCGGCGCGATCTCCCCCGCGCTGCGGCGCGCCGACCTGATCTTCGTCGACCAGCGCGGGACCGGGCTCTCGCGGCCGCGGCTGAACTGTCCCGAGGTCGCTCGCGCCCGCGTCGGCGTCCTGGAGCGCCCGGGCGACCCCGTCTCCGAGGCGCGTCGCGTCGCTGCGGCGGCGGGCGCCTGCGCGCGGCGACTGCGGCGCTTGGGGGTCCAGCCGGGCGCCTACAACACCGCCGAGAACGCGGCGGACATCGACACCCTGCGGCGGGCGCTCCGACTGGGGAAGGTCGACCTCATCGCGCCCTCCTACGGCTCGGCGCTGGCCTTCGCGATGATCCGCGCCTACCCCGGCGCGATCCGCGCGGTCGTCATCGACTCGCCGTGGCCGCTCGACAAGACCGGGATCGCCACGAACGTCGGCGCGTTCGACCGCCCGGCCACGCCGCACGCCGAGCTCCTGCGCCTACTCGACGCGTGCGCGGCGAGCCCGGCCTGCCGTCCGACGCTGCCGGATCCGCGCGCCGCGCTGCGCGCGATCGGGCGGCGCTTCGACGCCGCGCCGGCGGCGGTGGGCGCCACGGGCCTCGACGGGCGGCGACTCGCGCTGCACGTGAGCGGCGAGGAGATGCTCTCCATGCTGGCCCGGCGACCGAGCACCACGGCAAACCTCCCCGGACTCCCCGCCCTGGTCCGCGGTGTCGCGGACGGGGACCCCGGGGCGGTGACCTCGCTCGTCACCGACTGGGTCTCCGGGTACGCTCGGACACCGCTGAACGCACGAAACGACATCGGGATGAGCCTCGCGGTGAACTGCTGGGACCGCGGTCGCGGCGCCACCCTCGCGGGCGCTCTGCGCTACATCCGCCGTCGACCCGCGACCGCGCTCGACGTCATGGACGGATCGGACCTCGCCTGCCAGGCCTGGGGCGGTCCGCGGGCGCCGCGATCGTTCAACCGGCCGGTGGCGAGCCGCCTTCCGACGCTCTTCATGTCCGGCGAGTTCGACGCTCTGACTCCACCCGCATGGGCACGCGAGGCCCGCCGCCGCTTCCCGCGGTCGCGCTGGGTGCGCTTCGGCGGGCTCAGCCACGCGGCGCTCTACTCGCTCTGCGGGCAGGACGTGGCCTCGGCGTTCCTCGCGCATCTCGGCACCGCGCCGTCGACGGCGTGCGTGGATCCGCTCGGGCGCATCGCGTTCACCCCGCGGCCCTAGCCGCCGGGCCGGGCCGGCTCCCCCATCCGCCGGGAATCCGGCGGCGCGGCTTCACCTCGGCGCGTGGCTCGCCGATGGAGCGGGGGATGCGCCGCGCGTGCCCTCGTCCCCTGCTCGCCGCCGGGCTCGTCGCCGGTCTGCTCGGGGTCACGGGGCCCGCCGGGAGCGCCGGGGCGGCCGAGACCTCGGCGCGCGGGTGGATCGTTACCTACCGCTCGGCGGTGACCCGGCCCGCCGACGCGACCGCGGAGCGCGAGCACGCCGAGGGCTTCCGAGCCCGCTACCGCTTCCACTCCGCGCTACGAGGGTTCGCGGCCCGGTTGAGCGCCGATCAGGTCGACGCGCTGCGCGCCGACCCGGCGGTCCGCTCGGTCACGCCGGATCTGCCGGTGCGGGCGCTCGGCTCGCCGATCGCCGCAGGGGAGATGGTGCCGCCCGGCCTGCGGCGCGTCGGCGCGGTCACGGGCACGACGGCGCGCGGCGCGAGCACGTCGGGCGTCGCGGTGATCGACAGCGGCGTCGATCTCGACCACCCCGACCTCAACGTCTCCGACGGGACGAACTGCATCACCCCCGGCCAGCCGGCCGAGGACGACGAGGGCCACGGCACCCACGTCGCCGGGACGATCGCGGCGCGCAACGACGGCGCCGGGGTCCTCGGCGCGGCGCCCGGCACCCGGATCTGGGCGGTCAAGGTGCTCGACTCGAACGGCAACGGCAGCACCTCCTCGGTCATCTGCGGCATCGACTGGGTCACCGCCCACGCCGCGGCGCTCGACATCAAGGTCGCCAACCTCAGCATCGGGGGCAGCGAGGGCCCGAGCACCTGCCTGACCTCGGGCCTCCACGGGGCGCTGTGCGGCGCGGTGGCCGCGGGCGTCACGATGGTCGTGGCCGCCGGCAACGACGGGCGCGACTTCGGCGGGACCCCGCGCGGCGTGCCGGCCGCCTACCCGGAGGCGCTGACCGTCACGGCGGTGGCCGACGCCGACGGCGCGCCCGGCGCGGCCGGCGCCTTCGGGCCGTGCGGGGACGGCGAGAGCGACGACACCGCCGCGAGCTTCTCCAACTTCGCGATCCTCGACGCCGACGCCGCCCACGTGATCGCCGGCCCGGGCGTGTGCGTGACCTCGACCTACAAGGACGGCGGCTACGCGATCGCCTCGGGCACGAGCATGGCGAGCCCGCACGTCGCGGGCCTCGTGGCCCTCTGCGAGGGCGAGAGCGGCGTCGCCGGGCCCTGCGCCGGGCTGAGCCCCGCCCAGGTCGGCACCTACATGCGCACCTTGGCCCAGGCTCACGCGGCCGGCGTGAGCGGCTTCGCGGGCGACCCGCTCGCGCCCTGGCCCGGCCGCGCGTACGGCTATCTCGCGTGGGCGCCCGTGGGCGGCGGGGCCGACCCTCCGCCGCCCCCGCCCGAGGGCCAGAGCCGCCCGCCGACGCCGACGCCGCCGGCCTCGAGCCCGCCGGCCGGGCGGCCGGGACCGATCACGAAGCTCGGGCCGGCGGGACTCGTGCTGAGCGGCGGGCGCCAGCGGGTCGGCCGGGGCGTCGTGTCGGTGCGCGTGCGCTGCACGCGGGCCTGCGCGGCGACGGTGGCCGGGGTCCTGCGTGCGCGCGGCGCGCGCACGCGGCGCCTGCTCTCGGCGGGCGCGCGCGGACGCGCCGGCGCGACGCTCGTCCTGCGCCTGCGGATCCCCCCGAACGCGCGCTTGGGGGCGCGGCGGTCGCTGCGCCGACACGGGGCCGTGGTGGCCTCGCTCCGCGTGCGGATCCGCGCCTCCGCGGGCGGGGCGATGACCGTCGCGAACACGGTCCGCGTCCGGCTTCGCTGAGGGCGCAAGCGAACATACGTTCCGTCCGACCGCCGTGCCACGATGCTCGCGTCGGATGCCGACCCGAGCGAAAGCTGCGGGGCAGGGACTCGAACCCCGAAATCCAGCTCCAGAGGCTGGCGTGTTGCCATTTACACCACCCCGCAAAACACTCATCGCGACCGATGGGCGCGACGCGCAGGCTAGCGCACGGGCTCCTGACGATACGTGGAAGGAGCGCTCGACGCGCGGGCTCGTCCGGCTCGGAATCGAAGAGGGATTCCGGTATCACGAGATCGCCGACGCCATCGGCGTCTCGAGACCGACCGTCGCCTACCACGCCCGCCGCCTCGGCTACCCGGCGAACGCCCGCTTCGGCCGTCGCTATGACTGGAACGCGATCCGCGACTACTACGAGGCCGGTCATTCGTTGAACGAATGCCGCGATCGCTTCGGCTTCCAGTACCACGCGTGGCGGGATGCAGTGCGCCGCGGCGTGATCAAGCCGCGCCCGCACACCCTCGCGATCGAGTCGCTTCTCGTCGACGGGCGCCCAACACAGCGGACCTATCTCAAGCTCCGTCTCCTCGATGCCAGCCTGAAAACGGACCGTTGCGAGAGCTGCGGCATCTCGGAGTGGCGCGGGGCGGCTCGCTCGTTGGCCCTGCACCACGTCAACGGGCGCAAGCACGACAACCGCCTGGAGAACCTGCAGCTGCTCTGCCCCAACTGCCACAGTCAGACGGACAACTTCGGCGGTCGCAACCGGCCCAACGGCGCCGACGGCGAGGCGGCGGCGGACTCGGCGGGCGACCCGTGACGATCCTCGCCCTGGACCACGTCCAGCTCGCCGCGCCGCCGGGCGCCGAGGCGGCGGCGCGCGCCTTCTATGGCGACCTGCTCGGCCTGGCCGAAACGCCCAAGCCCGACGGCGTGAGCGGCAGCGGCGGCGCGTGGTTCCGCTGCGGGGCGCAGGAGCTGCACGTCGGGATCCAGGCCGAGGGGTTCGCGCCCGCGATCAAGGGCCACCCGGGCCTGCTCGTGCAGAGCACGGCAGCGCTCGAGGAGCTGGCGCAGCGGCTCGCCGCCGCCGGCCACCCGGTCGAATGGGACGACCGCATCGCCGGCCTGCGGCGCTTCTACACGGCGGACCCCTGGGGCAACCGCATCGAGTTGCGGGCCGCGGCCCCCGCCTGAGGTAGCCGGGCAGTCCCCCCGGCCGCCGGGCTACCGCCCGCCGCCGCCCGGAGCCGGAAACCCCTCCGGCAGCTCGAACTGCGCCTCGCCGAGCGCGAGCACCATCGGCTCCTCGCCGCGCGCCGCCAGCGCGAGCGGCGCCGCCGGGTCCGTGCTCTCCCACTCCACCGTCACTGCGCTGTGCCCCGGGAAGAGCATCGCCAGCTCGCGGACGGCGCGACCGTAGGAGTCCAGGCCGCCGATCATCCCGCGGAGCTCCCCCGTCTCGGCGTCGATCTCGAACGGCGGCAGCGCGTGGACGTGCGGCTCGCCCAACGGCTCCCCGGCGAGCGCGTCGGGGCGCTCGATCACCCGCACCTCCTCGCCCTCGGCGATCTCCAGCGGCCCGTCGGGAGGGCAGTCCACGACGGCGGTGGGGAGCGCGGCTCCCTGGTCGAGCGCCAGCACCACCCTCCGTGCCCCCGCGCGGCGCGCGAAGCTCCGCAGCGTGGCGACGATCGACGGCAGGCGCGGGGCGCTCTCGTCCTCGGGCTCGGAGGGCATCCACGCCTTCTAGCAGCCACCTCGACGCTCACGCGTCCCGAGCGTCGGAGCCGAGGATCCATCGGAGCAATGCCGGCTCACGACCGCACCGGTGGCCACCGACGCTGCGCCCGCGGGATACTGGGTGGTGATGTCGAGCGATCAGATCGTGCGCAAGCCGTTGCGGGTGCGTGAGCGGTCGAGCCGGACGCTTGATCAACGGGTGTCTCTGCGCTTCCCTCGGCTGACCGTCGGGAACGCTGTCCTGATCGGCAGACTGCCGCCCGCCTCGCGTCTTCGCCAGGCGGCGCTGTGGCGAACCGCCCGGCTCTCGCTGGAGGCGTACAACCGCCGCGATCTGGAGGCGGTCGTGGTCGGATGGCACCCGGACGTCGAGTACCACCCAGACCGCGAATGGGTCAAGGCCGGGCTCGTGGAGCCGTTCTATCGGGGTGCGGCGGGCTACCGCAACTACGTAGCGACCGTGGATGAGGTCTGGGGTGGAGAGAACTACCTCGCGCCGACAGAGTTCATCGACCTGGGGGGACGGGTCGTGACGCTCGCGACCGGACGGATGCGCGCTCAGGCGAGCGGTGTCTCCCTCACCGAGGCGTTTGCGCTCGTCTCGACACTGAAGGACGGCAGGCCGATCCGCCACCAGGAGTACTACGACCACGCCGAGGCGCTCGAAGCCGTGGGGCTGTCGGAGTAGCCAGTCGCGTTCCGCCGGCGGCTCGCCAGCCCCTGCTCCGAGCTCGGCGGGTGATCGGCCCCGATCGGGCTACAGCGTCTCCAGGTCCGTCGCGAGATCGCCGAGCCGCGCGCCGGCGCTCGCCGCGCCGCCGGCCACCTCCGTGCCTGACGCGATGAGCCGCCGCGCGTGCTCGAGATCGTCGCTCCGCCCGACCGACAGCGCGCCCGCGACCCGGCCTCCGTCGAGATACCAGAGCGAGAACTCCCCGTCCCGGAGCGAGCCGCGGACCACCTCCTCGTCCCAGCTCGCCGCGGGGCCGACGTACTCGAGCGAGGCCCAATCGGCGAGGTCGGAGAAGAAGTAGGGCACCACGTCGTGGGGGACGTCGCGGCCGAGCATGTTCAGCGCCGCCGTCTTGCCCTGGTTGAACGCGACATCCCAGTGCTCGACCCGGATCGGGCGGCCGTGGACCACGCTGTCGTAGGAGGCGATGTCGCCGGCCGCGAAGATCCCCGGCGCCGAGGTCGCAAGCCGCGAGTCACAGCGCACGCCACCGCTCTCGCCCAGGTCGAGCCCGGCCGCACGGGCGAGGGTCACGTCGGGGGTGACGCCCGCGCCGATCACCACGGTGTCGGCGCGCAGGCGCCGGCCGGCGCGGGTGACGACCTCGCGCACCCGGCCGTCCTCCCCCTCGAAGCGTTCGAGCTCGTCGGAGGCGCAGATCTCCACCCCGTGCTCCTCCAGGCGCCCCTGGAGGAACCGCCCGGCGGTCTCGCCGAAGCCGCGCGACAGGGCCACCGGCTCCTGCATGACGATCGTCACCTCGCAGCCGTAGGCCGAGCGCACCGAGGCGGCGACCTCGCAGCCGATGTAGGAGCCGCCCACGCAGACCACCGGCCCGCCGTCGGCGACGCCGGCGCGGATCGCGTCGGCGTTGCCCAGCGCGCGGAGGTAGTGGATCCCCTCGAGCTCGGAGCCCTCCACCGGCAGGCGGCGGACGTTCGACCCGGTGGCGAGCAGCGCGGTGTCGAAGCTCAGGTGCTCCTTGGTGGAGAGCATGACCCGCCGCGCTCCGGCGTCGAGCTTCGTCACGCTGGTCCGCGTGCGCAGCTCGATGTCCTGCGCCGCCCACCACTCCGCCGGGCGGAACCAGGTGTCCTCGCGCGACTCCTTCCCGGCCAGGTAGCCCTTCGAGCATGGGGGGCGGTTGTAGGGCGGGTCGAGCTCGCGGCCGAGGACGACGATCTCCCCCTCCGCGCCCTCCTCGCGGAGCCAGCGCGCGCAGTTCGCTCCGGCCAGGCCGCCGCCGACGACGAGATAGGCGACGTGCCGCTCGGCGCTCACGAGCCGGCGGCCGCGGCAGCCTGGGAGAACTTCGAGCTGACGTCCGCCTCGAGCCCGGGATCGAGAATGAGGAGCACCTCGTCGCCGGGCTCGACGACGGTGTCGGCGCCGGGCACGAACCCGGCCCCGTCGCGCAGGACGGAGATCACGAGGCTGCCCTCCGGCATCGCCAGGTCGCCGACGCGACGCCCCGCCGCGAGCGCGCCCTCGACGACCCCGACCTCGATGATCTCCAGGCGCTCCTCCTCGAGCGCGAGCAGCTGGACGAGCCCGTACTGCGGCACCTCGTGCTCGATGAGGCGCAGGATGAGATCGGTGGCCGAGACCGCGGGCTGGATGCCGAGCAGCTTGAAGTGCTGGTAGTTGCGGGGGTTGTTGACCCGCGCCACGATCCGCCCGACGAGGTACTTCTCCTTCGCGACCTGGCAGATGAGGATGTTGTCCTCGTCGTCGCCGGTCACCGCGATCACCAGGTCGGCGCGCGAGATGCCGGCGCGCTCGAGCACCCACAGCTCGGTGGCGTCGCCGTACTGGACGGCGTGCTCGAGCTCCTGCTCCACCACGAGGTAGCGGCGGCGGGTGGACTCGATCAGGGTCACCTCGTGGCCCTTGTTGATGAGCTCCCGGGC
Source organism: Solirubrobacterales bacterium (assembly GCA_038251325.1). Lineage (GTDB taxonomy): Bacteria > Actinomycetota > Thermoleophilia > Solirubrobacterales > Solirubrobacteraceae > JBBSBL01. The sequence continues at coordinate 57,200 of JBBSBL010000009.1, forward strand.
CAGGTTCCAGCCGACCTTGCCCGCGCCGGCGATGATCACGTACACCGAGCCGCCCCCCTTTGCGTCAAGCGGCGAACGCCGCGGCCTCGAGCATCTCGATCGCCTGCTGGGTGGGGCAGATGGTGTGCAGCCCCTGCTCCTCGTACCAGGCCGCGCGGGCCGGATCCAGCACCCGGACGATCACCTTCGGGACCTCGAAGCGCTTCTGGGCGATCTGCGCGATAACGAGGTTCGTGTTGTCGCCGTCGGTGGAGGCGAGGAACACGTCCGCATCCTCGACACCCGCCTCGATCAGCGCGTCGACCTCGAGCGCGGTGCCGACGGTGAAGCGCCCCCCGGCGTCCTCCCAGGACTCGCTGAGATCCTTGTCCAGTCGCTCGTGGGAGAGCGGGTCCTCGTCGAGGACCGAGACGTCGTGTCCGAGCTCCAGGGCCCGCCGGGCTACCGTCGACCCCACGCGGCCGGCCCCGACGATCAGCATCAACATGGGCGGGACTCTAGCGCGCGGGATCGCCCGTGCCGGGCGCCTTCGGGGACGGCTCGGCGGACGACCCGGAGGCAGGCTCGGCGGTCGTCTCGGCGGTCGCCGCGGCGACCACCTCGACGGGCGCGGCGGTGAGGATCACCCGGCACTCCGCCTTGCGGATGACGTGCTTGGTGACCTCCCCCACCGAGTTGTCCAGCGGCCCCCCGGACCCGCCGAGCAGCGAGCCGCCGCGGATGCGCGAGGGCTCCTCGGCGGCGAGCACGATCGCCTCGACGCCGCGCCGCTTGGCCTCGTGGACGATGCCCTGGCCGGCGCGCCGGGCGCGGGTCATCGCGGTCTGCACCTGCACGCCCTCGTACTCCTCGCCCACCGACTTCGCCCGGGCGAGCGCAGCACGCGCACGGCGGACCTGCGCGTCGGGCAGCCGCGCGTCGAGCGGGAGTGAGAGCGGCACCTCGAAGACCCAGATCGCCTCGATCGTCGCGTCGCCCTCCTCGTCGCTCTCGGCGCGCGTCCGCCCCGCAAGGCGGCCGGCGGTCTGCACGATGTCGTCGTCGAGTGGCTCGCCGAAGATCGGCACGAGGATCGAGCCGAACTCCCGCTCGGGCGCCTCGTAGCGCAGCGCCTGGGCGGGGATCGTGACCCGGCCCAGGAGCGGCTTGCCGCCCCCTCGCCGGTAGGCGACGTAGAGCACGAGGCCGAACGCCATCCACGTCACGCCGACGTAGCGCGCCGGCGCGTGCAGGATGAGGACGCTGACCCACGCGGCCGCCGACAGCACCGCCCCGAAGGCCGCCGGGAGCGGCACCTCGCCGCCGCCGATCCGGACCCCGAGCGGGACGCGGAAGGCCCGCGGGCGGTCCGGCTCGCGGTAGCGCAGGCGGATGATCGACACGTGGGCGATCGTGAACGCGAGCATCGCCCCGAAGGCGTAGATCCCGACGAGGAACTCGAGGTCGGTCGGGATGAGCAGCGCGACCGCGAAGACCCCGGAGAGGGCTATCAGCACCCACGGCGTGCCGAAGCGCTGGCTCAGGCGCCCGAGCGCGCTCGGGATCTGGCGGTTGGTGGCAAGCGAGTACGCGAGCCGCGAGACGCCGAGCATCGCCGAGTTCGCCGCCGCGACGAGCGCCACCGTGCCGGAGACCGCGACGATCCAGCTCATGGCCTCGGCCAGCCAGTGCGGGTGGAACTGGCGCACCACCCCGACCAGTGGCGCGTCCTCCCACCGGCCGCCGAGCGCCGTGCGGCCGTGCTCGACGGGCAGCGCGCTGATCGCCACGAGCGAGATCCCGAGGTAGACCAGGACGATCACCGCCACGCCGCCGCCCATGAGCCGGCGCAGGTCGCGCCGCTCGATCCGCACCTCCGCGGAGAGGCTCGCGGCCGCCTCGAGCCCGGTGAAGGCCACGGTGACGAGCGTGAGGGCGAAGACGAGGTCGCTCCAGGACGGCGTGGTGCCGAGGTCGACGGAGTCGGCGAGCGCGCCGGGGTGGAAGACGAGCGCGAGGCCGAGGACGACGACGAGCAGCTGGACTGCGATGTCGCCGAAGGCGATGACGACCCGGCGGCTGAGGCGGAACGGGCTCAGCCCACGCACGTTGGTGACCACGACGAAGCCCACGATCCCGGCCGCCAGGGCGAAGCGCAGCAGCCCCGAGCCCGCCGGTGACCAGAGCGTGCCGAGGTACCCGGTGGCGGCCAGGGCCGTCGCGGCGAGCACGATGACGTAGTCGAGGATGACCGCCCAGCCCGTCACGAACGAGACGAGCTCGTTGAACGCGTAGCGGGCGAAGACGGTGGAGCCGCCCGCCTCGGGATGCCCGGCCGCACCCTCGGCGTAGGTCATTCCGGCCAGGCCGAAGAAGAGCCCGCCCACGAGGAAGACCAGCGGGGTGAGCCCGAGCGCGCGGCCGGCCACCACGCCGAGCGCGAAGTAGACCGAGGCGACAGACGTCGTGTAGACGATCGCGAACAGCCCGCGGGCGCCGATCCAGGTCACCTATCGCCGCCCCTCGATCCAGATGCGGCCCAGGCCGGCCGCGATGAACAACGCGCCGACCAGCACCCCGGTGGCCACGGGACCGCCGCCGGCGGCGAAGGTGCGCACGAGGATCGCGACGCCGATCAGCAGCATCGCGGCGGAGAGCGCGCGGGTCGCGCCGCGGTGGATCCCTCGGGGGTCGGGCATGCCGGCGGGGAATCCTACGCGCGGCCGGGGAGCGCTACGGGACGACGAGGGCCTGCTCGCGGGCGGTCCCATTGCCCGACCGGCCATCCGCCCCCGACTCGATGATCACCCGGCAGGGACGCTCGGCGAGCACGGTGTCCAGGGACTTCCCGAACGCCGAGCTGCCGCGGTCGGCCGGCAGCGGGAGGACGATCGCGCGCGCCGCGATCTCGCGCGCCTCGTCGACGATCCGCCGGCCGGCCCCGCCGGCGCGGACCTTCTCCCAGTGGCCGGTCACGCGCCGACCGCCCTGCACCTTGGCCTGCTCCACGACGCCCTGGGCCTCCAGCTCCTGCTCGGGCATCGCCGCGTCGATCGGGATCGAGGCGGGCACGGGGATGAGCACGAGCACGTGGATCCCGCGCTCGCGCGCGGCGGCCAGCCGACCCGCCGTGGAGAGGATCTCGGGCACGAACCCGTCCTCGTCGAAGACGACGAGGATCGACGCGTACTCCGCCTCGTGGTCGACCACGGAGGCGGGGATCGCGACCTTCTTCGTGCTGACCAGGTCGAGCCCCTGACGACGGCGATAGACGATGAAGACCCCGACGCCGAAGAGCAGCCAGGCGGACCCGGCCGCGGCCACGGCGAGATGGAGGAACGTGACCGTGACGAAGGCCAGGCCGGTGCCCAGCCCGCCGAGCACCGCGAACAGCGGCAGCTCGTGGCCCGCGATGCGGATCGACCCGGGGCCGCGGTAGGGCCGGGGATGATCGGGCTCCTTGCTCCGCAGCCGGATCACCGAGACGTGCGCGATCGTGAACGACAGCATCGCGCCGAACGCGTACATGTTCCCCAGGAACGTCGCCTGCCCCGGGATCAGGGTCAGGCACGCGATCCCCCCGAACACGAGGATCCCGATCCACGGGGTGCGGTAGCGGGGGTGGAGCTGGCGCACCCGATCGGGGAGCTGGCGGTGGAGGCCCATCGAGTACACCAGCCGCGAGACGCCAATGATGCCCGCGTTCGTGGCGATGAAGAGGATCGTGGCGGCGAGCAGGCCGACGTAGAGCTCGGCCGCGCCCTGGAACGCGCCCAGGTCGAGCTGCTTGACCACGCCGAGGATCGGGTCGCCCGCGAAGCCGCCGTTGGCCTCCGACTCGCCGAGCAGCGTCGTGCAGGTGCCGTTGCGGCACGTCACGGGCAGGGCCGAGAGGGCGACGGCCGGCAGCGCGGCGTAGATCGCGAACACCGCGATGACGACCCGGTTGATGGCCCGCGGGACGGTCGTCCCCGGGTCGCGCGCCTCTTCGGCCATGTTCGAGATCGTCTCGATCCCGGTGTAGGCGATCATCCCGACCGGGATCGCGATGAGGAAGTCCTTCCAGGTCGGGGCGACGCCGAGGTTGACGTTGTTCACCAGCACGTCGGGGCTGAGGACCAGGACGCCGCCAACGACGACGAGCAGGACCTGGGTCGCGAAGTCGGTGACCGCAAGCACGATGTTCAGCCCGGAGGCCTCCTTCACGCCGACCACGTTGATCAGGGCGAGCACGACGATCACGCCGATCCCGAAGAAGATGTCCCCGGGTGAGCTGCGCAGCGGGTTCCAGAACAGGCCGCCGATGTAGTGGGGCACGAAGAACGCCGAGATGGCGATCGTGATGACGTAGTTGAGCATCTGGCCCCACGCGGCGAAGAAGGACCAGAACTCGTTGAAGGCGTGGCGCGCGAAGCTCGAGGAGCCGCCCGCCTCCGGGTACATCGAGGTGGCCTCGGAGTAGGTCGCGGCCGTGAGGTAGAAGATCACCCCGGTGATGACGAACACGATCGGCGTGAGGCCGAGCGCGAAGGAGGCCACCAGCCCCAGGGCGTAGTAGATCGACGACCCCACGTTCCCGTAGGCCGTCGAGAAGAGCGCGTTGACCCCGAGCACCCGCTCGAGGCCGTGGAGGCGGCGTCTGGCCATGCGCGGCGGGCGAGATCATAGGCGGTAGGGTCCGCGGCGATGGCGGGGCGGATCGTGCTCTTCGGAGCCACCGGGTACACGGGACGGCTGACCGCCGAGGCGCTCGTGGATGCCGGCGCCCGTCCCCTGCTGACGGCCCGCAGCCCCGAGCGCCTGGCGGCGCTGTCCGCCGAGCTCGGCGGCGGCCTGGAGACGGCGAGCGCCGACGTTTCGCGGCCGGACACCGTGCGCGCTCTGATCGAGGCCGGCGACGTGCTCGTGACCACGGTCGGGCCGTTCGTCCGTTGGGGCGGCGCGGCGGTGGAGGCCGCGGCCGACGCCGGCGCCTGGTACCTCGACTCCACCGGCGAGCCGGCGTTCATCCGCGACGTCTTCGAGCGTCACGGGCCAGCGGCGGAGCGCGGCGGCGCGGGCCTCGTGACCGCGTTCGGCTATGACTGGGTTCCCGGCAACCTCGCGGGCGCGCTCGCGCTCGAGCGTGCCGGCGCCGCGGCCTCGCGCGTGGACCTCGGCTACTTCACCTCCGGCGGGTCGATCGCCGGAGCCGCCAGTGGCGGCACGCTGGCCTCGCTCGGCGGGGCGATGCTAACGCCCGCGTTCGCCTACCGCGGCGGCGCGCTGCGTACCGAGCGCGGCGGCGCGCGCGTGCGCTCCTTCCGGGTCGGCGAACGCCGGATCGCCGGGATCTCGGTCGGCTCCAGCGAGCACTTCACGCTGCCGCGGATCCACCCCACCCTGCGCGAGGTCGGCGCCTACCTCGGCTGGTTCGGTCCGCTCTCGCGGGTCTTGCAGGGCTTCTCCGCGGGCACCGCGCTCGCCACCCGGGTCCCGGGTGTGCGCAGCGGGCTGGAGGCGGCCACCGGGAAGCTGCTGCGCGGCTCGACCGGCGGCCCGGACGCGGAGGCTCGGGCGGGCTCTGAGTCGATCGTCGTGGCCGAGGCCTTCGACGCCGGCGGGGGCAGCCTCGCCCGCGTCGAGCTGCGCGGCCCCAACGGCTACGACCTGACCGCGCGCTTCCTCGCCTGGGGAGCGATGGCCGCCGCGCGGGACGGCATGGGGGCGACCGGCGCGCTGGGGCCGGTCGAGGCCTTCGGCCTGGAGCCGCTGCGTGCCGGGTGCGCCAGCGCCGGGCTCGAGGAGGCCTGAGCGGGCCGGACCGGCGCGAACTGCGGCACGGCGCCGCCGCGACCGATACACCTGGGGCATGGTTCGCCGGCTCCTGCCGCTCCTGACCCTCGCCGCGCTGGTGGCGCCTCCTTCCGCGGCCGCGGCCGCGGCCCCGGCGCCGGCGGGCACCCTCCAGCCGCTGACCCCGTTCGCCGGCGCCCGGGCCACCGCCGGCACGCGCCTGACCTTCCGGGCGCGCGTACCGGCCGAGGCGCTCACGCCCGTGCGGATCGTGGTGGCCTCGAGCCCCCGGACCGACGGCGGCGCGCTGCGGCCGGACGCGGTGGCCGCGACCGGCGACGCCGCCCCGGGCGCCCTGGACCCCTTCGTGGTGGAATGGCGGCCGTCGGGGGCGGCCGCCCGGGCCCTCGCGCGCCGCGGGCGCTACTGGTGGCAGGTCGTGGCACGGTCGTCGGCGCCCGCCGGCGCCGAGGAGCGCTCCACCCCGCGCAGCCTCGTCCTGACCGCACCGGCCCTGGCTGGCGGCCCTATCCCGCGCTGGATCGGTCGCCACGGCCACACCGCCTTCCGGGTCAGCCTGCGCAACGTGCCGTCCGAGGTCAGCGTCACCCGGTTCCTCGCCCTGGCGGTGGGCAGCGGCCGGCGCTGGGGCCTCCGACCGCTGGGCACGACGAACCGCGTGGCCGGTCGCCGGGACGGCGTCAGCGTCGTCGGTTTCTCGCGGGCGCTGCCGCCCGGAGCGCTCGGGCTGACCACGATCTATCGCGTGGTGCTCTACCGGGTCACCCGCCGCTGCGGCCCGGCCGGCTGCGTCATGGTCGGGCCACCGCGGCGGGTGGGGACCCGGGTCGTCGTGCGCGACGTGGCGCTCGACCCGACCGTGTCGTGGGCGCCAGGCCCGGCGCACCCCGCGATCGACCGCTACGACCTGGAGACGGCCCTGCTCCACGAGCTCGGCCACGCGGCCGGCAACCGGCGCCATGCGCGACGCTGCGCCGACTCGCCGATGGTCCCGGCGCTCGCGGCCGGCGAGTGGTGGCGTGGCCCGGACGACTTTCGCTTCCGGCGCTGCGGGGAGGCCGGCGCGGCCCGGAAGGCGAGCCTGGCCACGCGTGACGTGGTCGTCGGCCGTGCCGAGGCACCGGCCCCGGCGCCGCCTCGTTAGGGTCGCCGCGCCGGCGTCGCTTCGTCAGGGTCGCCGGCGCTTCCGCCGTCGCTCCCACCCGCCGAGGAGGCCCATGACCGCCGCACCCGACTTCACCTCCGCCAGCCGGCTCGCCGCCGAGGTCCGCGCCGGCGAGCTCTCGCCGCGGGAGGCGGTCGAGGCCGCGCTGCGACGGATCGAAGCGGTGCAGGGCGATCTGAACTGCTTCACGCTGGTGGACGCCGAGCGGGCGCTGGCCGCGGCCGACGCCGTGGCGCCGGCCCAGGACCGCCCGTTCGCCGGGGTGCCGATGGCGCTCAAGGACCTCGGCCCGTTCGCCGAGGGCCTGCGGCTGACCTTCGGCTCGGAGCTCACCGGCGACTTCGTCCCGCCGTTCGACGACTTCATGGTCGCCCGGCTGCGTCGCGCCGGCTTCGTGTTCGTCGGGCGCACGAACACGCCGGAGTTCGGGATCTTCCCCGTCACCGAGCCCCGCCGGTTCGGCCCGACGCGCAACCCGTGGGACACCGACCGGACTCCCGGCGGCTCCTCCGGAGGCTCGGCGGCGGCGGTCGCCTCCGGCGCGGTGCCGGTGTCCCACGCGAACGACGGCGGGGGCTCGATCCGCGTGCCGGCGGCCTGCTGCGGCCTGGTCGGGCTGAAGCCCACGCGAGGTCGGGTCTCCTACGGACCGGTCCAGGGCGAGAGCTTCCTCACCAACGAGGGCGTGGTCACGCGGACGGTGGCCGACACCGCGGCGCTGCTCGACGTGATCGCGGGCTACGAGCCGGGCGACGCGACCTGGGCGCCCCCGCCCGCCGCGCCGTTCGCGGCGAGCGTGGGGCGCGACCCCGGCGCGCTGCGGATCGGCCTCGCGCTCAACCCGCCGCTCGACTTCGCGCCCGATCCCGTCTCGGTGGCCGCCGTCGAGGAGACGGGCCGCCTGCTCGAGTCCCTCGGGCACGCGGTCGACCCCTTCACCGCGCCGTGGGACGCGCCCGAGCTCGAGGCGCACTTCATCACGCTGTGGGCCTTCCTCTCCGGCATGGCGGCGCAGGGCCTCGGCCGGCTGGTCGGGCGCGAGGCGAGCGCCGAGAACGTCGAGGGCGTCACCTGGTGGCTCATCGAGCGAGCTAGGGCCACGTCGGCCCTGGAGCTCGGCGCGGCGATGTCCGGCATCCAGGCCTTCTCGCGCGGGCTCGTGACCGCGCTCGCGCCCCACGACGCCGTGCTCACCCTCACGCTCGGCTGCCGGCCCCTGCGGATCGGCGAGATCCAGCCCGACGGCCCCGACCCCGAGGCCGAGTTCCGCAAGTCATACCCGATGGCGGCCTACACGGCCGTCGCGAACGCGACCGGCCTGCCGGCGATCTCGCTCCCGGTCGGCATCGGCGAGGACGGGCTGCCGCTCGCGGCCCAGCTCGTCGGCCGGCCCGCGGGCGAGGAGGACCTCATCGCCCTCGCCGCGCAGGTCGAGGCCGCGCGGCCGTGGGTCGACGCGCGGCCGGCGGTGTTCGCGGGCTGAGGTGGACGCGGCGGCGCCGGGTGCGGCGGCGCCGGCGCGACCTCGCCGTCGGCCGCGTGAACGGCGGCATCGAGGGAGGGCACGGTTCGTACTCCCGGCCCGGGGGAGCGGCTCCCGGCGTCGAGACCGATCCGAGTCCCGCCCAGCGGGATCAGGATCGATCTCGCCGGACGGTTCGCCGGGCCCGTCGCGACCCGGCGCGGCCCGCCTCGCCCCGCCTACGTGATGATCGGGATGATCAGGATCGCGACGATGTTCGCGACCTTGATCATCGGGTTGATCGCCGGCCCCGCCGTGTCCTTGTAGGGGTCGCCGACGGTGTCGCCGGTCACCGAGGCGGCGTGCGCATCCGAGCCCTTGCCTCCGTAGGCGCCGTCCTCGATCAGCTTCTTCGCGTTGTCCCACGCCCCGCCGCCGCTGGTCATCGAGATGGCCATGAACAGGCCGACGACGATGACGCCGATGAGCAGGCCGCCGAGCGCCTCGATCGAGATCAGGCCCACGATGAGCGGGATGAGGATCGGGACGAGCGAGGGAATGATCATCTCCCGTTGGGCCGACTTGGTGACGAGGTCGACGCAGGCGGCGTACTCCGGCTGCTCGGTGCCGTCCATGATCCCCGGCTTCTCGCGGAACTGGCGGCGGACCTCCTCCACGACCGCGCCGCCGGCGCGGCCGACCGCCTCCATCGAGAGGGCGGCGAACAGGTAGACCATCATGCCGCCGATGAGCAGCCCGATGAGGACCGGCGGGTTGCCGATCTCGAAGCGGAAGAGCTTGTTCGCCGCGGCGGTGAGCTCGCGCTCGAAGGCGGCGAACAGCACGAGGGCGGCCAGCGCCGCGGAGCCGATCGCGTACCCCTTCGTCACCGCCTTGGTCGTGTTCCCGACCGCGTCGAGCGGGTCGGTGACGTTGCGCACCTCCTCGGGCAGATCGGCCATCTCGGCGATCCCTCCGGCGTTGTCGGTGATCGGCCCGAAGGCGTCGAGGGCCACGATGAGCCCCGTCAGCGAGAGCTGGGCCATCACCGCGACGCCGATGCCGTAGATGCCGTCGACGCCGCCGCCGGCGAGCTTCCACGCGCCGAGGATGCCGAGCGCGATGACGATCGCCGGAAGCGCGGTGGCCTGGAAGCCCTGCGCCAGCCCCTGGATGATGTTCGTCGCGTGCCCCGTCTGCGAGGCGGCGGCCGTCTTCTTCACCGGCGAGAAGCGGGTCGAGGTGTAGTAGTCGGTGATCACGAAGAGGAGCCCGGTGACGCCGAGGCCGATCAGCGAGCAGAGGTAGAAGTCGGTCACCGTCGGGGCGCTGCGCGCGGCGACGATGGTCTTGAAGCTGATGTTGTCCATCAGCCACGCGGTGACCGGGTAGAAGGCGGCGGCCGCGATGAGCGCCGAGACGATCAGCCCCTGGTAGAGGGCCCGCTCGACGTTCCCGGCGGCGGAGCGCACGGCGAAGGTCCCGATGATCGAGGCGATGATCGAGACGCCGCCCAGCACCAGCGGGTAGAGGGCGACCTGCGTCTGCTCGTTGAAGGTGAGCACGCCGAGCAGCATCACGGCGACGGCGGTGACCGCGTAGGTCTCGAAGAGGTCGGCCGCCATGCCGGCGCAGTCGCCGACGTTGTCGCCCACGTTGTCGGCGATCACCGCCGGGTTGCGCGGGTCGTCCTCGGGGATGCCGGCCTCGATCTTGCCGACGATGTCCGCGCCGACGTCGGCGCCCTTGGTGAAGATGCCGCCGCCCAGACGGGCGAAGACCGAGATCAGCGAGCCGCCGAAGCCGAGGCCGACGAGCGCGTCGATGGCCTCCTTCTGGCTCTTGTCGAAGATCGCGGTGAGGATCCCGTAGTAGGCGGCCACCCCGGTCAGGGCCAGGCCGACGACGAGCATTCCGGTGACCGCGCCGCCGCGGAAGGCGACGTCGAGCGCCCGCCCCACGCCGTCGCGCGCGGCCTCGGCCACGCGGGCGTTGGCGCGCACCGAGACGTTCATCCCGATGTAGCCCGCGGCGGCAGAGGCAAGCCCGCCGATCAGGAAGCCGACCGCGACCTCGATGTTCTGGATGAAGATCAGCGCGACGAAGAGCACCGCGCCGACCGCGGCGATCGTCGTGTACTGCCGGTTCAGGTAGGCGCGAGCCCCCTCCTGCACGGCGGCCGAGATCGAGCGCATCTGCTCGTTGCCGGGAGACAGCGCGAGCAGCTGGCGCGAGGTGACGGCGCCGTAGATGACCGCGCAGCCGGCGCACACCAGCGCGATGACGACCCCGTGGTCGGTCAGGAACTCGGACAAGGAATCCTCCAGAAGTCTGCGTTCAGATGAGGGGCCGGTGCGGCCCCGAAACGTGCTTGGGGCGGCCGTCGACCCGCGCACGGGCGGCCGCCCC
>JBBSBL010000010.1:0-56175 GCA_038251325.1 Solirubrobacterales bacterium
GCCCCCCGCCGAGCCGACCGGCTAGGTCTTGGCCTCGACCGAGAGCCGGGCGCGATAGCCGCGCCGGCGGGCGATCGGGGCGAGGAGTGCGCCGAGGGTGCGGAGGATCGCCCACGCCGGACGCGCCGGTCGCACCTCGTCGGCGAACGCCGGGACCATGACGGCGAGCTGCATGGGTCGCGGCATGCCGCTCGCGTCGAGCCGTCCCTGCTCACCGAGCGCGGCCATGGTCTCGAAGAACGCGGCGATGTCGAGCGCCGGCCGGAAGGACTGGATCGAGCGGGCGTCCTCGTCGCCGTCGTTCCAGAAACGGTGCGGCGTGTTCGCCGGCACCCGAATCGACTCGCCCGCCCGCAGGCGGCGCCGCTCGCCCGCCACCTCGAACACCAGTGAGCCGGAGACCACCTCGGCTTCGCTCTGCTGCAGCGGGTGGACGTGGACCGGCTCACGCTGATCCGTCGGTGGATTCACGGAGTCGATGCGGAGCAGGGCCTCGTTCAGCTCGATGAACGTCATTCGCTGACCGGTGCGCGGATTGGCGATCCGCTGCCCCTCGTGCGCCATCGACTCGACCCTACTCCTGAACGACGATCGAGGAGCAACTAGAGTCGCGGCATGGAACGCACGCTGATCCTCGTCAAGCCGGACGCGTTCGCCCGCAACCTCACGGGCGAGATCGTCGCCCGCTTCGAGCGCAAGGGCCTGCGGCTCGTGGCGCTGAAGCTCGTGCAGATCGACGAGGCGCTGGCCGGCGAGCACTACGCGGAGCACCGCGAGCGGCCCTTCTTCGGCGAGCTCGTCGCCTTCATCACCTCCGCGCCGCTCGTCGCGCTCGTCCTCGAGGGCGACCATGCGATCGCCGCCGCCCGGCAGGTGATCGGCGCCACCAACCCGCTCGAGGCGGCCACCGGGTCGATCCGCGGCGACTACGCGCTCGAGGTCGGGCAGAACATGGTGCACGGCTCCGATGCGCCGGAGTCCGCGGCGCGCGAGATCGCGCTCTGGTTCCCGGAGACGCGCTGAGCGCCCTTCCGGCGCCGTGCGCCTGATCCTCGCCTCCCGCTCGCCGCAGCGGCGGGCGATCCTCGAGCAGGTCGGGGTGGACTTCGAGGTCATGATCTCCGGCGCCCCCGAGCTGGAGTCCGGCCCCCCGGCGGAGGTGGCGGCGGAGAACGCGCGGCGCAAGGCGCTCGCCGTAGCGGAGCGCCCGGAGGCGGTGGGCGCGACGGTGCTGGGCGTCGACACCGTCGTCGCGCTCGACGGCTCGGTCTACGGCCAGCCCGCAGACGCGGACGCGGCGCGCGCGACGCTCACCGCGCTCTCCGGTCGCACCCACGAGGTGCTCGGCGGGGTCGCCGTGGCCGTCGGGGGCGACCCGGCGGCGCCGCCGCGCGAGGCGCTGGCGCGCACCCGGGTGAGCTTCCGCACGCTGACCGGCGGCGAGATCGCGCGGTACGCGGGCACGGGGGAGTGGGAGGGGCGGGCCGGCGGCTACGCCATCCAGCGGCGCGGCGCCACGCTCGTCGAGGGCGTCGAGGGCGACTACCTCAACGTCGTCGGCCTTCCGCTGGCCGCGCTCATCGGCCTGCTGCCGGGCCTCGCCGGCGGCGATTCGTAGACCGACTTTGCAGCGATTTCCCCCGTTTGGACGGGCATTTTCACCAGCGTGGCGCCCGGTGCGGTTTCGCTACACTGGCTCCGCGGACGGGGCTGCAGCCGCGCTCGGCGCCCCGGGGGTCGGCGCGCCGGCCCACACGCCGGGCCCGCCCCGCCTCGTCCCGACCACGCATGGGCTTCTTCAGCTACCTCACCGGCTTCGGTGGCCGCGACATGGCCGTCGACCTCGGCACCGCGAACACGCTGGTGTACGTCCGCGGCCGCGGGATCGTGCTCTCCGAGCCCTCGGTGGTCGCCATGGACCAGCGGACCGGCGAGGTCCACGCGGTCGGGATCGAGGCCAAGCGGATGCTGGGACGCACGCCGGGGACGATCTCGGCGATCCGCCCGCTCAAGGACGGCGTGATCGCCGACTTCGACGTGACCGAGGAGATGCTCCGCCACTTCATCCAGAAGGTCCATCAGAACCGGTGGGCCCACCCGCGCGTCGTCGTCTGCGTTCCCTCCGGGGTGACCGGCGTGGAGAAGCGGGCGGTCGAGGAGGCGTGCCTCTCCGCCGGCGCGCGCCAGGCCTACCTCATCGAGGAGCCCATGGCGGCGGCGATCGGCGCCGGCCTCCCGGTCGGCGAGCCCACCGGGAGCATGGTCGTCGACGTCGGCGGCGGCACGAGCGAGGTGGCGGTCATCTCGCTCGGCGGGATCGTCGTCAGCCAGTCGATCCGCATCGGCGGCGACGAGCTCGACGAGGCGATCATCGGCTACGTCAAGCGCGAGTACAAGCTGCTCATCGGCCAGCAGACGGCCGAGGAGGTCAAGCTCGAGATCGGCTCCGCCTTCATCATGTCCGAGGAGGTGCAGGCGGAGATCCGCGGGCGCGACATGGTCTCCGGGCTCCCCAAGACCGTCGTGCTGACCAGCGAGGAGATCCGCACCGCGCTGGAGGAGCCGATCTCCCAGATCGTCGACGCCGTGAAGGAGACGCTCGACCGCACCCCGCCCGAGCTCGCCTCGGACATCATGGACCGGGGGATCATGCTGGCCGGCGGCGGCTCGCTGCTGCAGGGGCTGGACGAGCGGATGCGCCACGAGACCCAGATGCCGGCCCACCTGGCCGAGTCGCCGCTGACATGCGTCGCGGTCGGGTCGGGGCGCTCGCTGGAGGAGTTCGAGGCGATTCATCGCTCGAACCGCAACGCGAAAGGAAGCCGTCGGCGCCGGTACTAGGCTCCGCGGCACGCGACACATGAGGACTTCACACCTGTGCGAGACAAACAGGTCCGACGGCGCCGGCTCGTTCTGGCGGCCCTGGTCGGCGTCTCCCTCGTCCTCCTGACCGCCTCCTTCGGCGGTACCGGCGGACCCCTGCGCACGCTCCAGCGTGGCGTCTCGGAGGTGCTCTCCCCGATCCAGGAGGGCGCGAGCCGCGCGCTCAAGCCGGTCCGCGACCTCGCGTCGTGGGTCGGCGACACCTTCGACGCCAAGGACGAGGCCAAGCGCCTGCGCGCGGAGCGCGACGCGCTCCGCCTCCAGGTGGTGGGCAGCCAGGCGGCGCTGGAGGAGAACGCGCAGCTGCGCCGCATGGTCGGCCTGGACACCCGGCGCGGGGTGGACGCGTTCAGCCCGGTGACCGCCCGCGTGATCGGTCGCTCGCCGACCGTGTGGTATGCCCGCATCGAGGTCGACCGCGGGAGCGACGACGGCCTCCGGGTCGACGAGCCGGTGGTCGCCGGTGACGGGCTTGTGGGCAAGGTGACCGACGTGACCTCCGGCACTGCCGTGGTCACGCTCATCACCGACCACACCTCCGGCGTCTCGGCGAAGGTCCTGCGCGGGCCGGGCGAGCTCGGGACGGTCGTCCCGGCAATCGGCGATCCGACCGACCTGCTGCTCCAGTACCTCCCCCGCAATGCGCAGGTCCGGGTCGGCGACCAGGTGGTGACGGCGGGCTCGCGCGCCACGCGGCTGGAGTCGCTGTTCCCGCCCGACGTCCCGATCGGGACGGTCTCCCAGGTCTCGCCGGACGAGCTGCGCACCAACCAGCGCGTTCACCTGCGCCCCACCGCGGACCTGCAGCACCTCGACTTCGTCCAGGTGCTCACGCGGCACGTGAGCGGCGACCGGGCCCAGGTCCCATGAGCGACCGCGGCTGGCGGCTGCCCCTGCGGCTGGCGATCGTCGGGCTCCTCACCGTGGTCGTCCAGATCACGGCCGTCTAGCAGATCACGATCCTCGGTACGACCGCGGACCTCGGGCCGCTCGCCGTGATGTCCGTCGGCCTGCTCGCCGGCTCGCTGCCCGGCGCCGCGTTCGGCTTCGGGGTCGGCCTGTTCCTCGATCTCGCGCTGTTCCAGACCCTCGGCGTCACCTCGCTGCTCTACATCGGCATCGGCTACGCCGCCGGGCGCCTGCGCGAGCTGCGCGATCCGGGCCACGGACTGCTCCCGCTCGCCGCCGGCGCGGCCGCGACGACGGCCGCCACGGTGGGCTACTCGCTGATCCAGTTCCTGCTCGGGGTCGAGGCCCCCGTGAGCCTGCTCCTCCTGCGCCAGATCCTGGCCACCATCGTGGTCAACACGCTCATCGCGCTGCCGCTCTACGCCCTGCTGCGCCGCATCATCTCCGGCGCGCTGCCCGAGGATCCGACCCGCCGCCGCCGGCGCCGGGCCTACGCGACCGGCGGCCTCAGCCCCCTCTCCCAGGCGCGGCCACGATGATCCAGGACCCCTCCGGCGATCGCCGCGCGCCGATCACCCCCCAGCTCGCCTTCCGCGTGGCGATCCTCGGCGGGATCGCGCTCGTGCTCTTCGCGATCATCTTCTTCCGCCTCTGGTACCTCCAGGTGCTCTCCGGCGACACCTACCAGGCCAAGGCGAGCAACAACCAGGTGCGCGACGTCGTCGTCCAGGCACCGCGCGGCCAGGTCGTGGACCGCAACGGGACGACGCTCGTGGACAACCGGCTCGCCACGGCGGTGACGATCGAGCCCCCGCGGCTCCCGGGCCCCTCCGGCAGCCCGCGGCGCGCGGCGCTCTACCGCCGGCTCTCGCTCGTCCTCGGCGCCCCGAACCGGCCGGAGCGCTGCCGCGTCGGGCCCGACGTGCGGCGGCTGCTTCCGCTCGCCTGCGTGGTCGAGCGCGGCGTCAACCAGCTGCCCTACGCCGATGTCACCGTCAAGCCCGTCGCCTCGCGCGACGAGGTCAACTACCTGCTCGAGCACCAGCAGCGGTTCCCGGGCGTGAGCATCCGCCAGGCCTACCTTCGGACCTACCCGTTCAAGGACATCGGCGCCCAGCTGTTCGGCACGATCGGCCAGATCACCCGCTCCCAGCTCGGGCGCCCGCGCTTCGCCGGCGTGCCGCAGGGGACCGTCGTCGGGCAGAGCGGCTTGGAATACAGCTACGACCGCTACCTGCGCGGGCGTGACGGCGCGACGCGGATCCAGGTCGACGCGCTCGGGCAGCCCAAGCGCTACCTGCGCCTCCGCTAGCCGACCCAGGGGCGCACGCTGCGCCTCTCGCTCGACCTCGGGCTGATGAAGGCCGGCCAGCAGGCGCTGGCGACCGGCATCGGCCTCGGCGCGGCCAACGGGGCGAACGCCGGAGCGTATGTCGCCATGGACCCGCGCAACGGCCGCATACTGGCCATGGGCTCGGCGCCGAGCTTCGATCCCAACGTGTTCGCCCGGCCGATCACCCAGCGCCGCTACGCGGCGCTGTTCGGCCGCCAGGCGAACTACCCGCAGCTCGACCGCGCCACCCAGTCCGCCTACCCGACGGGCTCGACGTTCAAGATGATCACGGCGACCGCCGGCCTGCAGTCGGGCACGATCACGCCGGGAACCGTCGTCAACGATGCCGGCTCGATCCGGATCGGCGACATCATCTTCAAGAACGCGGGCGGCGCGGCGAACGGCGCGGTCGACCTGCCGCACGCCATCCAGGTCTCCTCCGACGTCTACTTCTACTCGCTCGGCGCCCAGCTGAACGCGGCGCGGGCGCGCGGGGGCGCGCTCCAGCGCTGGGCCCGGCTCTACGGCTTCGGCCGCCCAACCGGGATCGACCTGCCGGGCGAGCAGGCCGGCAACGTGCCCTCGCCCGCCTGGCGCGCGCGCCGCAACGCGCTCGAGCGCCGCTGCGAGCGCCGGCACGGCGGGCGCCCGTGTGGCGTCGCCGATGGACGCCCGTGGTCGGTGGGCGACAACGTCAACCTCGCGGTCGGCCAGGGCGACTTCCAGGCCACGCCGCTCCAGCTCGCCACCGGGTACGCCGCGCTGGCCGACGGCGGCGTCGTGCGCAAGCCGCACATCGGCCTGGACATCACCGATGCCAGCGGCCAGGTCCTCCAGTCGATCGACGCGGGCGCCGGCCGCCGCGTGCCGCTGAGCGAGAGCACGCGCACACCGATCCTCGAAGGCCTGCGGCTCGCCGCGGGCGCGCCCGGCGGCACCTCGGCGGACGTGTTCGCGGGGTTCCCCAAGGCGGTTTACGGCAAGACGGGCACGGCCGAGCGCCCGGGTCAGCCCGACCAGTCCTGGTACGTCTGCTACGTGCCCGATCCCGTGAAGCCGATCGTCGTCGCCGTGACGATCGAGCGCGGCGGCTTCGGTGCCCAGGCCGCGGCCCCGACCGCCCGCCTCATCCTCTCCGACTGGTTCGGCGTCCAGAAGAAGGTCGTCACCGGGAGCTCGCGGACACGATGAGCGCGACGACCGTCCGCCGCTCGATCGACGCCGCCACCCGGCCCCGGGCCCGGCGCACGCTCCTGCTCGACCCCTGGCTGATCGTCGCCGCGCTCGGGCTCGTGGCCTGCTCGCTCATCACGATCAGCGGCGCCACCCGCGACGACATCCCCGGGAATCCGGACTACTACGTCACCCGCCAGGCGATCGTCGCCGCCGTCGGCCTCGCGCTGGCCACGGTGATCGCCCGCTTCGACTACTCCCGGCTGCGCGACCTGCGCTACGGGATCTATGGCTTCCTGCTCGTCTCCAACCTCGTGGTGTACGCGCTCGCCTCGGCCACCCGCGGCTCGCGGCGCTGGATCGAGCTGCCCTTCTTCCAGTACCAGCCCTCCGAGATCGGCAAGGTGCTGCTCGTCGTCTCGCTCGCCGCTTTCGTGGTCGACCGCGCGCGACGGCTGGACGAGGTGCGCACGACCTTCCGCATCGCGGGGCTCGCGCTGCTCCCCGCGCTGCTCGTGATCGGGCAGCCGGACCTCGGCACCGGGATGGTGTACCTCGCCATCCTCGTGACCATGCTGCTGATCGCGGGCACGCCGTGGCGCCATCTCGCCGCGCTCGCGGGCCTCGGGGTGATCGCCGTCTCTATCCTCCTCGTGCTCGCCCCGGCGCTCGGCGTCGAGGTGCTCAAGCCCTACCAGGTGCAGCGCCTCACCGGGTTCGTGAATCCGTCGAACGACCCGCGCAACCAGACCTACCAGATCAACCAGTCCCTCATCGCCATCGGCTCTGGTCAGAAGACCGGCCGGGGCGTGGCGGGCGCAACCCAGACGGGCCTGAACTTCCTCCCCGAGCACCACACGGACTTCGTGTTCGCCGTGGTGGGAGAGCAGTACGGATTCGTCGGCGCCGCCGTCGTGCTGTCGCTCTACGCGATGCTCATATGGCGCGCGCTGCGCATCCTGACGCTGGCGAAGAACCTGTACGGCACGCTCATCGCCGGAGGCATCTTCGCGATGCTCTCCTTCCAGGTCTTCGTCAACGTCGGCATGACCATCGGGATCATGCCCATCACCGGGGTACCCCTGCCGCTCATGAGCTACGGCGGCTCCTCGGTGCTCGTCACATTCATCTGCCTCGGCCTCCTGCAGTCGATCCACGTCCAAGGACGGATCGCGACGCGGGGCAAGGGCCGGGTGCACCACCTCCAGTGAGGAACCCATCTTGAAGAAGCAAGTGCTGGTCAGCGTCGATCGGGCCGAGACCCGTGTCGCGCTGCTCGAGGCCTCCGGCCGTGTCACCGCCGCGCGCAGCGGCACCGGGCGCCGCCGCAAGAAGGCCACCGGACCCGGCGAGGACTACCGCGTTGCGGAGCTCTACCTCGAGCGCCGCGGCGCGCGGTCCATCGTCGGGAACATCTACAAGGGCAAGGTCGACAACGTCCTCGCCGGGCTGGAGGCCGCGTTCGTCGACATCGGCCTCGACAAAAACGGCTTCCTGCACGTCGACGAGATCGTGTTGCCGGGCGTCGAGACCCCAAAGCGCGGGCGCGGCAAGAGCGGCGGCAGCCGGATCACCGAGCTGCTCAAGCCCGGCCAGGAGGTCGTGGTTCAGGTCGTCAAGGACCCGCTGAAGACCAAGGGGGCACGGCTCTCGATGGAGCTGGCGATCCCGGGGCGCTACATGGTCTATTCGCCCCAGGGCGAGGGCGTCGGCGTCTCGCGCCGGCTCGACGACGCCGAGCGCGAGCGGCTGCGCCGCCAGACCGAGAAGCTCGACCTCCAGGGCGGCGGGGCGATCGTCCGCACCGCGGCCTATGGGGCCAAGCGCGCGGACTTCGAGCGTGAGCTGCAGTACCTGTTCAAGCTGAACTCGGTGCTCCAGCAGCGCGTCGCCGAGACCACTGCGCCGGCGATGGTCTTCCAGGAGGCCGACCTCTCGGTCCGCGTCGTCCGCGACGTCTTCTCCGAGCACTTCGAGCGGGCGGTGGTCGACGATCCCAAGCAGTACCAGCGGCTCGTCTCGTTCTTCACCCGCACCGCGCCCGAGCTCGTCGATCGCGTCGAGCTGTGGGAGGACCCCGAGCCGCTCTTCGAGCGCTTCGGCATCGAGTCCGTACTGGCCTCGACGCTCTCGCGCCGGGTCGACCTGCAGAGCGGCGGCTACCTGATGATCGACTACGCCGAGGCGCTCACGGTGATCGACGTCAACACCGGGTCGTTCACCGGTCGCGGGCGCAGCAAGGGCCTGGAGGAGACGATCACCCGGACGAACCTCGAGGCCGCCGACGAGGTCGTCCAGCAGCTGCGGCTGCGCGACATCGGCGGGATCATCGTCATCGACTTCATCGACATGGCCCGCGCGCGCAACCGCGACGCGGTGCTGAAGACGCTGCGCAAGGCGCTCGACGAGGACCGCACGAAGACCTTCGTCGTGGAGATCTCGCCGCTCGGCCTGGTCGAGATGACGCGCCAGAACGTGACCGAGGGCGTGCGGGAGATCATGACCCGGGCCTGCCCGACCTGCGAGGGCGAGGGCGTGATCCGCTCCGAGGAGACGATCGCGATCGAGTTCGAGCGACGCCTGCGCGACCTGGCGAGCGCCAAGGACGCGCCCGAGGCGTTCCTGCTCCAGGAGAACCCGCGGGTCACCGCCCAGTTCACCGGCCAGGGCGCCTGGCGCCTGACCGGGCTGGAGGCCGACACCGGCCGCCGCTTCTTCTTCGAGGGCTCCGAGGGCCTGCCGCTGGACCACTTCGCGGTGCTGCTCGAGGGCTCGGTGGCCGAGGTCGAGGAGCGCGCGCTCCCGTTCCGGCCCGGGGACGAGGTGCTCGTCTCGATCGTCGAGCCGCACATGTACAACGTCGACGACGCCGTGGCGAAGATCGACGGCTACATCGTGTCGGTGACCGGGGGCGGCCGCCACGTCGGGACCAAGCGGCTGGTGCGGATCGAGCAGGCCGAGCGCACCGCGGCGACGGCCACGCTGCTCGACGACCAGCCGGCCGACGCCGCCGGCGAGGGCGCAGGGGGCGACGCGACGGACTCCGAGGACGCGGTAGACTCCGCCCCTCGGCGCCGTGGCCGCAGAGGTGGCCGGCGCCGTTCGCGCGCCAAGACCGCGACCGCGGCCGACCCGGGCGCCGAGTGACCCTTCATCCCATGTACGCGATCGTCAAGACCGGCGGGAAGCAATACCGCGTCGAGCCGGGCCAGTCCCTGCTCGTCGAGCGCCTGCCCGAGAACGAGGGCGCGACCGTGGCGCTGCGGCCGCTGATGTACCGCGGCGAGGGGGACGAGGTCGTGCTCGACGCGACCGGCCTGGACAAGGTCAAGGTCGAGGCGAAGATCGTCGCTCACGAGCGCGGCCCGAAGCTGCGGATCTTCAAGTTCAAGCCCAAGCGCGGGTACAAGCGCCGCACGGGGCACCGCCAGGAGCTGACGCGCCTGGAGATCACCAAGGTGGCGCTCAGCGCTCGCCGCGCGGCGACGAAGGCCAAGCCGAAGGAGGACGAGACCGATGGCGCATAAGAAGGGCCTCGGCTCCAGCCGCAACGGCCGCGACTCGGCCGCCCAGTACCTCGGCGTGAAGGTCTTCGCCGGGCAGCGGGTCACCGGCGGCGAGATCATCGTCCGCCAGCGCGGGACCCGCTTCCGGCCCGGCGACGGCGTCGGGATCGGCAAGGACGACACGCTGTTCGCGACCGCCGCGGGGACCGTGACCTTCGTCACGGGCCGCCGCGGGCGCGTCGTCTCGATCGTGCCGGGCGAGGAGTAGCTTCCTGCCGTCGCTTCCCGGCTGACGCCCGCCCACCGGGCATGGGCCGGGATGCGATGGGCGGCCGGCCTCAGCCGCTCTGCCCCACCGGCCGCACGAGGATCTCGTTCACGTCCACGTGCGTCGGCTGGGAGACCGCGTACATCACCGCGCGGGCGATGTCGTCGGGCTCGAGCGCGCCGGTCGGCCGGTTGTCGAAGAACGGCGTGTCGACCATGCCCGGCTCGACGAGGGTCACCCGCACGCCGCTGCCGTCGAGCTCCTGCCGCGCGGCCTCGCCCATCGCGGTGACCGCCCACTTCGTGCAGGAGTAGAGCGACCCGGGCAGCGCGCGACGACCGGCGACCGACCCGGTGAGGAGGAGGTGCCCGCGGCTCTCGCGCAGCGCTTCGATCGTCGCCCGCACGGTGAGCGCGGCGCCGTAGACGTTGGTCAGGACCATCGCGCGCCAGTGCTCGGGGCTCTCGGCCAGGAAGCCGCGCGCCGCGCCGAAGCCGGCGTTGGCGAAGGCGACGTCGAGCCGGCCGAAGGCGTCGAGGGCCCTGGCCACGAGGCCTTCCTGCTCCTCCCACTCGGTCACGTCGCAGGAGACGGCGATCGCCCGCTCGGGCCCGCCGAGCTCGGCGGCCAGCGCCTCGAGCGCATCGGTGCTCCGCGCGGCCAGCACGAGGCGGTGGCCCGCCTGCGCGGCGTGGCGGGCGGTCGCCGCGCCGATGCCGCTGGAGGCGCCGGTGATGAGGAAGACGGGATCGGGCATGGAAGGCCTTTCGGGCGGGGTGCGTGACACGATGGGAAGCCGACCATGCTGACCGATCGTGCGCGCATCCACGTGGCGGCGGGGCGGGGCGGCGACGGCTGCCTGAGCTTCCGCCGCGAGGCCCACGTGCCCAAGGGCGGCCCGGACGGCGGCGACGGGGGGCGCGGCGGCGACGTCGTGCTCGTGGTCGACGACGCGCTGCGCGACCTCGGCGCCTTCCGGCGGCGCTCCCACTTCGCCGCTGGGCGTGGCGGCCACGGCCAGGGATCCAACCGCCACGGCCGCGACGGCGAGGACGTGGAGGTGGGGGTGGCGCCCGGGACGGTCGCCACCCTGGAGGACGGCACGCGGCTCGACCTCGTGCGGCCGGGAGCGCGCTCGCTCGTCGCCCGGGGCGGCCCGGGCGGGCGGGGCAACAAGCGCTTC
The DNA here is from genome assembly GCA_038251325.1 of Solirubrobacterales bacterium. GTDB lineage: Bacteria > Actinomycetota > Thermoleophilia > Solirubrobacterales > Solirubrobacteraceae > JBBSBL01. The sequence goes on from JBBSBL010000010.1 coordinate 11,256, forward strand.
ACGGGCCCGCAGCGCCAGGCGCCCCGCTTCGCCGAGCGCGGGCTGGCCGGCGAGGAGAGCTGGATCGAGCTGCGCCTCAAGCTGCTGGCCGACGTCGGGCTCGTCGGCGTGCCCAACGCCGGTAAGTCCTCGCTGCTCGCCCGCCTCACGCGCGCGCGGCCGAAGGTCGCCGGATACCCGTTCACGACGCTCGAGCCGGTGCTGGGCACGCTCCAGGGCGCCGAGCGCGCGCTCGTGGTGGCGGACATCCCGGGGCTGATCGAGGGCGCCAGCGACGGGGCCGGACTCGGGCACGACTTCCTCGCTCACGTCGAGCGCACCCGGCTCCTCGTCCACGTGCTCGACCTCGCGCCGCTCGACGGGACGGATCCGCAGGCCAACCACGCGACGATCGAGCGGGAGCTCGGGCTCCACGACGCGCGGTTGACCGGCCTGCCCCGGATCCTGGCGCTGGCCAAGGCCGACCTGGTGCCGGACGCCGAGGCGGACGCGGCGGCCGGCGCCTGGCGCGAGCGACTGGGCGACGAGGTGCCGGTGCTGGTCACCTCGGCGGCGACGGGACAGGGGGTCGAGGAGCTGGGGCGGCTCTTGCTGCGGCGGGTCCCGCCGCTCGCGGATCTCGGCGGCTCGGACCGGGGCACGGAGTCGGCGAGGGCTCCCGGCGGTGGCGAGGCGATCGCCGAGCATCGCGTCTACCGTCCGGCCGCCCGGCGCAGCTTCGCGGTCGAGCGGGTGCCCGAGGGCGGCTTTCGCGTCCGGGGCGAGGGCATCGACCGACTCGTCGCGCGCTTCGACCTGGAGAACGACGAGGCGATGGCGGAGCTCGAGCGCCGGCTGCGCGCGGTCGGCGTCGTGCGGGCGCTCGAGGACCAGGGCTTCCGGCCCGGTGACGACGTCGAGATCGGGGGCGTCGTCTTCGAGCTCGATCCCGACGGTGCGGCGTGAGCCGCGCCCCGACGTCACCGCGCGTTCCTCGACGGCCGGCGCCCTCTGGCGTACCCTGGGGTGGCATGTCGATGTGCGAGCACATCCTCGTGGCGTGCGAGGCGAGCGCCGACGGCGACGAGGCCCTGGTTGCGGCCGCCGCCCTCGCGCGCCGTTGCGAGGCGCGCCTCACGCTCGTGGCGGTGGCAGAGACTGACCCGCCCGGCGTCAAGCGCTGCTGCGGCTTCGGATCCGCGGCCTGGGAGCGCTGCGAGCGCGAAGACGCCCACGCCCGCCTGACGCGCGGGGCCCTGATGGTGACGGGCGGCCCCGAGCCGGACCTCGCCGTCGTGCACGGCCGGCCGGCGGCGGCGCTCGCCATCGTGGCCGAGGAGCGGGGCTGCGACCTCATCGTCGTCCCGGCGCCACCCCCCGGCATGGTCGCCCGGCTCGCCCGGCGTGACTGGGCCGCGGCGCTGCGCCGCCGGGCGCGCGTCCCGGTGCTGCAGACGCCGAGCGCGGCGGGGCGTCGAGCGGCCGGCCCGGCGGCGACGCCCGCGTAGGTCGTCGCGCGCTCCGGCGGCCGGGACCGTCCGCGTCCGCGGCGCCCGGCTTGCTGAGCGGGGGTTCTAAGCTCCCCGCTCGCCATGGGAACCGTCGTCGTCAAGCTGGGATCGAGCATCGTCGCCGACGAGGACGGCGCGCCGCGCGCGGACGTCCTCGAGCGCATCTGCGGCGACGTCGCCGCCGTGCACGCCGAGGGTCACGACGTCGTGGTGGTGACGAGTGGCGCGATCGCGCGCGGCGTCGCGCTCATGGCGCTGCCGCTGCGCCCGCGCGCGATGGAGGAGCTGCAGGCGGCGAGCGCGGTTGGCCAGGGCCACGTCTACCGCGAGTACGACCGCCGGCTCACCGCCCTGGGGGTGGTCAGCGCCCAGGTGCTGCTCACCTTCTTCGACATGAGCGCGCGCACCCACTACCTCAACGCCCGCCGCACGCTGCGCCGCTTGCTCGACTGGCGGGTCGTCCCGGTGATCAACGAGAACGACACGACGACGACCGACGACATCTCCTTCGGCGACAACGACTTCCTCGCCGCGCAGGTGGCGATCCTGCTCGGCGCCGAGCTGCTCGTGCTGCTGACCGACGCCGAGGGCGTCTTCACCGCCGACCCACGCGCCGACCCGGACGCTCGCCTCGTGGCCGAGGTGCGCGACACGGTCGACCTCGAGCCGCTGCAGATCGGGCACGCGACCTCGCCGCTCGGCTCGGGCGGCATGCGCTCGAAGGTCGTCGCGGCGGAGATGGCGACCGCGGCGGGCATCCCGGTCGTCGTCGGAAGCGGCCTCGTGCCGGGCGTGCTCGCGGCGGCCGTCGCCGGGGAGTCGGTCGGCACGCGGTTCGCGCCCCAGGACGGCCGCTACTCCTCGTTCAAGCTCTGGCTCAAGTACGCCAAGCCCACCCGCGGGCGCGTCGCGGTCGACGCGGGCGCGGCACGCGCGCTGCGCGAGGGCGGGACGAGCCTGCTGCCGGTCGGGGTGGTCGGCGTCGAGGGGGGCTTCGACGCCGGCGACGCCGTCGAGGTCGTCCACGGCGGCGACGCGGTGGGCAAGGGCATCGCCAACTTCTCGGCCGACGAGCTGCGCCGGGTGGCGGGACTGAAGTCGAGCGAGGTCCGCGAGCGCCTCGGGGCGGCGAGCGAGGAGGCCGTGCACCGCGACTACTTCGTGCTCGAGTAGACCGCCCGGCGGCCGCTACCCTGCTCGCCATGGCCGTCGCCCCGCTCTCGGTCGCCGAGGTGTGCCGCACCGCGCGCCGCGCGTCGCGGGGCCTGGCCACGCTCGACTCCGCGGTCAAGGACCGGGCGCTGGCCGCGATCGCCGACGCGCTCGAGGCCCGGACCGACGAGATCCTCGAGGCCAACGCCCGGGATCTCGAGCTCGGCCGCGAGGCCGGCCTCGAGCCGGCGCTGATGGATCGCCTCGCGCTCGATCCCACTCGCGTGGGCGCGATGGCGGGCGGCGTCCGCGCGATCACCGCGCTGCCCGATCCGGTCGGCGAGGTCGTCGAGGGCCGCCGGTTGGAGTCCGGGCTCGACCTGCGGCGGGTCCGGGTGCCGCTCGGGGTCGTCGCCGTCGTCTACGAGGCGCGCCCGAACGTCACGATCGACGCCGCGGCGCTGTGCCTGAAGTCCGGCAACGCGGTCGTGCTGCGCGGGTCCTCGTCGGCGGCCCACTCCAACGCCGTGCTCGCCGCCGTGGCCGCGGAGGCCGGCGCCGAGGGCGGGCTCCCGGACGGCGCCGTGTCGCTCGTGGCCGGCGGTGGCCGCGAGGAGCTCGCCGGGCTGGCCACCCAGACCGGGCTCGTGGACCTGATCGTCCCGCGGGGGGGAGAGGGGCTCAAGCGGGCGCTCAAGGGCGTCGCCACCGTGCCGGTGATCTACGCGGCGTCGGGCAACTGCCACGTGTTCGTCGACGCGTCCGCGGACCTCGACGACGCGGTCGCCATCGCGGTGAACGCGAAGGTCCAGCGCCCCGGGGTGTGCAACGCCGCCGAGACGCTGCTCGTCCACCGCGACGCCGCCCCGGCGTTCCTGCCGCGGGCGCTCGCCGCGCTCGACGACGCGGGCGTCGAGCTGCGCGTGGACGCCCGCACGCGCGCGCTCGCCGACCCGGCGCTGCCGCTGCGCGACGCGACCGAGGAGGACTGGGACACCGAGTTCCTCGCGCTCGTGCTCGCCGTGCGGATCGTCGACTCGGGCGCCGAGGCGATCGCCCACGTGAACGACCACGGCAGCGGGCACTCCGAGGCGATCGTCACCGCCGATCTCGCCTCCGCGCGGGCGTTCCAGCTCGGCGTGGACGCCGCCTGCGTGTACGTCAACGCCTCGACGCGGTTCACCGACGGGGCCGAGTTCGGCCTCGGTGCCGAGATCGGGAACTCGACCCAGAAGCTCCACGCCCGGGGACCGATCGGGCTGCGTGAGCTCTGCACCACCAAGTACCTCGTCGAGGGCGACGGGAACGTCCGCGGCTAGCCGCGGCGCCACCGTCAATCCCGTCGCCCGCGCGCCATGGCCGCCGTCGGCATCCTCGGGGGGACGTTCAACCCGCCGCATCTCGCCCACCTCGTCTGCGCGCAGGAGGCGCACGCCCAGCTCGGGCTGGAGCGCGTCGAGCTCGTGCCGGCCGGGGTGCCGCCACACAAGCCGGTGCCGGACGACCCGGGCCCGGAAGCGCGGTACGAGCTGTGCCGTCTCGCGGTGGGGGACGACGAGCGCTTCGCGGTCTCGCGGGTGGAGATCGAGCGGCCGGGGCCGTCGTACATGGTCGATACGCTCCAAGGACTGCGCGATGCCCGACCGGAGGACGACCTGACGCTCATCGTCGGGGCCGACATGGCCCACGCCCTGCCGGGCTGGCGCGAGCCGGAGCGCATCCTCTCGCTCGCGCGGCTCGCCGTCGCCGAACGGGGCGGGGTGGCCCGCGAGGACCTGGCCGCGCGGCTCGCGCCGCTGGAGCCCTCCTGGCCGGTCGAGTTCTTCGCGATGCCGCGGATCGACGTCTCCTCGTCGCTCATCCGCCGCCGCGTGGCCGAGGGACGGCCGGTCCGCTATCTCGTGCCGGGCGCCGTCGAGGCGCGCATCGCCGTGGCGGGGCTCTACCGCGCGGCCGAGGTGCCGGCGTGAGGGGTCACGCTCGCGCCGTGAGGGGAGGCCGATGAGCGGCGAGAGCGCCGGCGCCGCGCCCGCCGCCCAGACGCGCCCGACGCCCGAGGCGCTCGCCCGCCTCGTCGCCGAGCTCGCGGCGGACAAGAAGGCGCGCGACATCGTCGAGATCGACCTGCGCGGGATCGTGGGGTACACCGACTACTTCGTGCTCGCCACGGGGAACACCGACCGCCAGGTCAAGGCGATCCACGACGGCATCCACGAGGAGATGAAGCGGCGTGACGGCCTGCTGCCGCGCCGCGTCGAGGGCCTGCCCGAGGCGCGGTGGGTGCTGATGGACTACCTCGACGTCGTCGTCCACATCTTCACGCCCGACGCGCGCGAGTTCTACGGCCTCGAGTCGCTGTGGGGCGAGGCGCCGTCGCGGCGGGTGAAGGAAGCGGCGCCGAACGGCTGACGGCCGCCGGAGCGGCGGCCGTCAGGAGGTGGAGCTAGCCGGGCTCGAACCGGCGACCTCCTGCATGCCATGCAGGCGCTCTCCCAGCTGAGCTATAGCCCCGAACTCGTACTGCGCCGCCATTCTAGTACCGATCCGCTGGTTGTTCCGGGCGGGCGCGAGGCGCAGATGCATGAAGCCCCGACCGTCGATCGCGGCAATCGGGATCAGGTAGACGCGGTCGAGATCCGGGCAGTAGGCCGCGATCGCGTCGACCTCGTCCGCGGAGTACGTGGTCCGGACGTAGCCGTGGGGCGTGTGTCGGCAGGTCCGCGCCTTGACCTGGATCACGTCGTTCTTTCGCGGGGCCCACTTGCACCGGGTCCGGATCAGGCGGCCGTCGGGAGGCTCGAGGATGAGGTCGAAACGGCCACCCTCCTGCAGCGGGCGGTAGACGCGGATGCCCGCCCGCATGGCCACCGCCGTGATCGCCGCTTCCGCGATCGCGCCTTTCCACGTCGGGCTGAGAGTCGACTCCTCCATACCCCGAACACTAGTTCGCGTGCCGGACGGAATCGCCCTGCCGGCCGGGCGATCTCAGCCCGGCGCGAGCCGGTCCCGCAGGAAGGCCACGAGCGTCCGGTTCACGAGCTCCGCGCGCTCCCAGCGCAGGAAGTGGCCCGCTCCCGGAACCGTGAACGGGCCGACGAGATCGGTGAAGGCGACCTCGCACATGGCCGGGAACTCGCGCGGGATGACGTGGTCCTCCGGGCCGTGGAGGACGAGCGTCTCCACCGGGCTGCGCTCGAAGAAGCGCGGCGGCTCCGAGAGCGGGATCGCGCCGAGCGCCGACTCGTAGTTGCCGAAGCCGGCCCGCAGCCGCGCCGCGTCGGCGAACGGCTCGCAGTGCCAGGCGACGTCCTCGAAGCTGAACGCGCCGACCGCCGCCCAGCGGCGCGAGCCGTAGAACTGCGCGACGTAGCGGGTCCGCCGCTCGGGCGTATCGAGCTCGGCCGCGAGTGCGTCAGCGTCGCGGCCCTGGCGCAGGAAGTAGTCGGCCGCCATCCGCACCTCCAGGGTCGGCTGACGCGGCAGCCCGGCCTCCGCGTAGGCGTCGCCGAGCAGCGGGAGGATCGTGTTGGGCAGCACCTGCCGCACGACGCAGCCCGGGAAGCGCAGGCCGAGGTCCTGGATCACGCCGCCGCCGAGGTCGCCGCCGCACGCCGCCCACTCGGCGTGCCCGAGGATGTCGCTCATCAGCGCGTGGAGGTCGCACGCGTGCGCGGCGAGGTCGTAGAACCCGTCCGGCGCGAGCCCCGAGTCGCCGAAGCCCCGCAGGTCCGGCGCGACGACCTCGAATCCGGCTGCGGCGAGCGGGCCGACGTTCCGCGCCCAGATCCGCTTGGTCTCCGGCCAGCCGTGGACGAGGAGCAGCGGAAAGCCGCCCTCGCCCTCGCGCCAGAAGGCGAGCTCGACGCCCTCCCGCACCGTGGCGCGGCGGACGGCGAAGGACGCTCCGGGCACGCGCGGCAGTCTAGGTAACCTCAGCTCGCCCATGGCCGAGCCCCGCTACGACCCCACGGCGATCGAGCCGCGCTGGCAGGAGCTGTGGGCCCGCGAGCGGACCTGGGAGGTCGGCGACGACGTCGATCCGGCCCGCAAGTCCTACGTGCTGGAGATGCTCCCCTACCCGAGCGGCGAGCCGCACATCGGGCACCTGAAGACCTACTCCGTCGGCGACGCGGTTGCCCACTTCCACCGCCGTACCGGCAGGACCGTGCTCCACCCGATGGGCTACGACGCCTTCGGCCTGCCCGCGGAGAACCACGCGATCAAGACCGGCGTCGCGCCGCGGGCCTCGACCGACGCCTCGATCGCCGCCTTCCAGCGCGAGTTCCGCTCCTGGGGCATCTCGATCGACTGGTCGCGCGAGTTCGGGACCCACGAGCCGCGCTACTACCGCTGGACCCAGTGGCTCTTCCTCCAGCTCCTCTCCCGTGGCCTGGCCTACCGCCGCGAGGCGGCGGTGAAGTGGTGCCCCAACGACGCCACGGTGCTCGCCAACGAGCAGGTGGTCGACGGTCGGTGCGAGCGCTGCGGCGCGGTGGTCGAGGCGCGCCAGCTCGAGCAGTGGTTCCTGCGGATCACCGACTACGCCGACCGCCTCGTCGCCGACCTCGACACGATCGAGTGGCCCGAGCACGTGAAGACGATGCAGCGCAACTGGATCGGGCGCTCCGAGGGCGCCGAGGTCGTCTTCCGCTGCGAAGCCCTGGGCGTCGACTACCCCGTCTTCACCACCCGCCCCGACACCCTGTTCGGGGCGACGTTCTTCGTCATGGCCCCCGAGCATCCCGACGTCGAGCGCCTCGCCGCCGGCACGCCGCACGAGGCGGACGTCCGCGAGTACGTGAACCGCGCGCTGACCGAGTCCAGCGAGGATCGCGGCGCGACCGACCGGCCGAAGTCGGGCGTGCCGCTCGGGCGCACGGTGGTCAACCCGGTCAACGGCGAGGCGATCCCGATGTACGTCGCCGACTACGTACTGATGGAGTACGGGACCGGCGCGATCATGGCCGTCCCCGCCCACGACGAACGCGACTTCGCGTTCGCGGAGGCGTTCGGGCTGCCGATCCGCCGGGTCGTCGATGGCGGCGGCGAGCTGCCCGACACGGCCGACGGGCCGCTCGTGGACTCCCACCCCGACTTCGACGGGCTGGGCAACCGCGAGGCGATCGGCGCGATCGTCGACTGGCTCGACCGCGAGGGGAAGGGCCACGCCTCGGTGAACTACCGCCTGCGCGACTGGCTCATCTCGCGCCAGCGCTACTGGGGCTGCCCGATCCCGGTCGTCCACTGCGAGGCGTGCGGCATCGTCCCGGTCCCGGAGGCCGACCTCCCCGTGGTGCTCCCCGAGGTCGAGGACTACGCACCCAAGGGCCGCTCGCCGCTCGCCGCGGCGGAGGACTGGGTGGCGGTCGCCTGCCCGTCCTGCGGGGGCGACGCCCGCCGCGAGACCGACACGATGGACACCTTCGTCGACTCCTCCTGGTACTTCCTGCGCTACTGCGACGCGCGCGACGACGAGGCCGCGTGGGACCCGGCGATCGTCGCCGCGTGGATGGGTGTCGACCAGTACATCGGCGGGGTCGAGCACGCGATCCTGCACCTCATGTACGCGCGCTTCTTCACCAAGGCGTTCGCGGACATGGGGCTGCTGGACGTGCAGGAGCCCTTCAAGCGCCTCTTCACCCAGGGGATGATCACCCGTGACGGGGCGAAGATGTCCAAGTCGCGCGGGAACGTGATCTCGCCCGCGACCTACGTCGAGCGCTACGGGGCGGACACGGCCCGCTGCTACGTCCTCTTCATCGGGCCGCCCGACCAGGACGCCGACTGGTCCGACGAGGGCGCGGAGGGCGTACACCGCTTCCTCGCACGGCTCTGGCGCCTGGGCGCCGAGTCCGAGCCGGGGGAGGAGGGGGCCGAGCTGCCCGACGACCTCGGCGAGGCGGACCTCGCGCTCGCCCGCAAGGCGCATTGGGCGATCGACAAGGTGACCGCCGACATGAGCGGGCGCTTCGCCTTCAACACTGCCATCTCCGCGGTGATGGAGCTCGTCAACGACTGCTACCGGCTCCGCGAGCGGGCGACCGCGGAGACGCTGCGCTTCGCCACGGCGACCGCGGCCTCGCTCGTCTTCCCGTTCGCGCCCCACCTCGCCTCGGAGGTGTACGACCGGCTCACGGGCCGGCGCGTGTGGGAGGAGCCGTGGCCCGCCGCTGACCCGGCGCTGCTGGAGTCCGACACCTTCGAGCTGGTCTGCCAGGTCAACGGCAAGGTGCGCGACCGGGTCCGGGCCCCGGCGTCGGCGACCGACGAGGATCTCCGGGCGCTCGCGCGCGAGCGCCCGAACGTGCGCGCACACGTCGACGGCCACGAGGTGGTCCGGGAGATCGTGGTGCCCGGCAAGCTCGTGAACCTCGTCGTGCGGTAGGGGCAGTTCCCTCGTCGCGTCCCGGCTGAGGCATCTTCTGCGTGTACCAGCCGGGACCGGATGGCCGAGCCCGCCGCGCTCCGCGCTCGCGACTGCGGTTAGGTCAGGCCCGGTGCCGGATCGTCACCGGCGCGTGGTGATCCGTCACGCGGCGCGCCCTAGCCTCGCGCCGCGATGTCCGAGATCTCGCGGCCGATGCTCCTGGTCTACGCGGCCGCCACGATCGCCGTCGTGGTCCTCGGCGTGCGCTGGCTCGGCGCGGGCGGCGGCGCGCCGGGCGCGGCGGCGCGCCGACCGAGCGCGCCGGGGACCGGCGAGCGCGTCCACCTCAGCGGCGACGCCGCCGGGCCGGTCGTCGTGCACGTGGCGGGCGCCGTCCGGCGGCCCGGCGTCTACCGGCTCCACGCGGGCGCGCGGGTCATCGACGCCGTCGGCCGCGCCGGGGGCGCCACCTCCCGCGCGAACGAGGACGGCATCGATCTCGCGGCGAAGCTCGCCGACGGCGTCCAGGTCGTCGTGCCCGCGCGCGCGGCGGTCGCTTCGGCGGCGGGCGGCGGCCCGGGAGGCGCGGGTGGCGCCGCCGGGGCGGGCGGGGGCGCCGGGGCTGCCGGTGGCGGTGCGGCACCGGCCGGCCCGCTGAGCCTCAACTCGGCCACCGCCGAGCAGCTCGACGGGCTCGACGGCGTCGGCCCGACGACCGCGCAGAAGATCGTCGCCTACCGGGCCGCACACGGCGGGTTCGGCTCGATCGACGAGCTCGACCGGATCCCCGGGATCGGCGCGAAGAAGCTCGCGGCGCTGCGTCCGCAGGTGACCCCGTAGGCGCGAGCGACCGGCTGGGCGCGAGTCTCGCCGAGCTGCGGCGACGCCCGCGCCACCTCGCGCTCGGTTCGCTCGTGGCCGGGCTGGTCCTCGGCGGGGTCGCGGCGGCGCCGCCCTCGGTCGTGTTCGGGCTCGCCCTCGCTGCGGCGCTCCTCGCCGGGCGGCCGGGGCCGGCACTGCTGTGTGCGGCGGCCCTCCTCGCCGGAGCGGGCGGCGCGGAGCGGCGCCTCGCCGCCCTCGACCGCTCGGCGCTCGGGCCGCGGATCGGGCACGTCGGCGCCGTCGGGTTCGAGGTGCTCGAGGCGCCGCGCCCCGGGCGCTTCGGCCGCCGCCTCGCGGCCCGGCTCGTCGCGGGCGCGGGCGCCGGAGAGCGGGTGCTCATCACGATCCCCCCGTGGCTGCGGACGCCGGTTCCGTCGGTCGGCGCGCTCGCGCTCGCCACGGGGCGCCTCGCCCGGCCCCGCCCCACCGACCTCCTCGCCCGCGCGCGCCGGGCCCACGCCGTCCTCCTCGTCAGCACCCTGCGGTGGGACGGCCGGCGCCGCGGCGGCGTCGACGGGCTCGTCGATCGCCTGCGCGCCCGAGCCGAGGCGGCGCTGGCCGCCGGACCTCCCGCCCGCGAGGCCGCGCTGCTGCGCGGCATGGCGCTCGGCGAGGACGAGGCGCTGACGCAGGAGGTGCGCCTCGACTTCCGCCGGGCCGGCCTCAGCCACCTCGTCGCCGCGTCCGGCCAGAACGTCGTCCTGCTCTGCGCGCTGGCGGCCCCGTTCCTGGCCCTCGCCGGTCTCGGGCTGCGCGCCCGGCTGCTCGTGCTGCTGGGACTCGTAGGGCTCTACGTCCCGCTGGCCGGCGGCGGTCCGGCGATCCAGCGCGCCGGGATCATGGGCGCCGCCGGCATCGTCGCCGCGCTTGCGGGCCGCCCGGCGTCGCGCTGGTACGCGCTCGGCCTCGCGGCCGCCGCCACCCTCGCCCTCGATCCCCGCGCGGCGCGCGACCCGGGCTGGCAGATGTCCTTCGCCGCGGTGCTGGCGATCCTCCTCGTCGTCCCGCGCCTGCGGGAGTCCGCGCTCGCGCGGCGGCTGCCGCGGCCGCTGGCCGAGGTCGCCGCCGTCACACTGGCCGCGAGCCTGGCCACGGCGCCGCTGATCGCGCTGCACTTCACGCGCGTCTCGCTTGTGGCGATCCCGGCGAACCTGCTCGCAGCGCCCGCGGTCGCGCCCGTGATGTGGCTCGGGCTGGCGGCCGCGGCCACCGGCCAGGTGTCGACCGGGGCGGCCGGGGTGATCGCGTCGCTCGCCGGCCCGCCGCTCGGCTATCTCGAGTGGCTGGCCCATGCGGCGGGCTCCGTCCCGTCCGCCGAGGTGCACGTCGGCGCGGCGGTCGTCCTCGTGGCGCTGGGGGTGGGCGCGGCGCTGGCGCTCGGAGCCCGGCGGCTGTCGCGGACCGCGCCCGCGCGACGCCTCGGTGCAGCGGTCCGCGGTCGCGTCCCGGCGCCCGCGCTCGCCCTCGTCTCGCTGGCGACCGCGCTCCTGCTGGCCGGAGCGGCGCGCCGGGCGCTCCGCGGGTCGCCGGCGCCGCCGGGCGTGCCGGCCCTGTCCTTCCTCGACGTCGGCCAGGGCGACGCCACCCTGCTGCAGGACGGCGACCGCGCGGTGCTCGTCGACGCCGGGCCGCGCGAGGGCCCGATCCTCGCCCGGCTGCGCGAGGCGGGGGTCGGCCGCCTCGACGCGCTCGTGATCACCCACGCCCAGGCCGACCACGAGGGCGGCGCCGCGGCCGTGATGCGCCGCTACCCCGTGGGGCTCCTGCTGGACGGGGGCGCCGGCGCGGGCGGCCCGGATCGAGCCGAGATCGGGGCCGTCGCCGCGGCTCGCGGCGTGCGGGTGGTCGCCGCGACGGCCGGGGAGCGCCTGCGGGCGGGTCGGGTGGAGCTCCGCCTGCTCTGGCCGCCGCCCGGCGACGCGTCCGACCCGGGGGGCGACCCGAACCTGCGTGCCGTCGTCGCCGTCGCCCACGCCGGGCCGCTCTCGGCGCTGCTCACGGCCGACGCCGAGTCACCGGTGACCGCCCCGCTGGAGCTCCCGGCCGTGACGGTCCTCAAGGTCGCCCACCACGGCAGCGCCGACCCGGGGCTCGGGCCGCTCCTCGCCCGGATCCACCCCCGGCTGGCCGTGATCGAGGTCGGTCGCCACAACCCCTACGGCCATCCGACCGCCCAGGCGCTCGCCGCCCTGCGGGCGGTCCCGCGGGTGCTGCGCACCGATCGGGACGGCACGATCCGCGTGCTGGCCGACGGGCCGGGCGCGATGCGGGTCGGGACCTCCCCGTAGCCGGGGCAGGCACCCGGCGCCGACCCGGCCACGCCCGAGCGCGGATCTACACTCGCTCCGTGTCCGCGTTCAAGCCCGCCTACCTGATCCACGGCGACGACCACGGCCGGATCGCCGAGCGGCGGGCCCGGCTGCGGGCCGTCGCCGAGAGCGACAGCGGCACGGGCGGCCTCGAGTTGCTCGAGGGCGAGGAGGCGACGGTCGAGAACGCGGCGGCCGCGCTGTGCGCGATGAGCCTGGCGATCGGCCGGCGCTTCGTCATCGTCGACGGGGTCGAGCGCTGGAAGGACGCCGAGCTCGAGCCGCTCGAGGCGGTGCTGGCCGACCCGCCGCCGGAGACGACGATCGCCTTCTTCGGCCGCGAGGAGGGGCGCGCCAAGGTGCCTGAGCGCCTCGCAAAGGCGGTCGAGGCCGCCGGGGGCGACGTGCGCGCCGAGCGCACGGTCAAGCCCTGGGAGCTGCCGAAGTGGGTCGTGGCGCGCGCCGCCGAAGCCGACGTCGAGGTGCATCCCGCCGCCGCGAAGGCGCTGGTGCGGGTGGTCGGGGAGCGCCAGCAGCGGCTGCTGCGCGAGGTCGAGAAGCTCGCCCTCGAGCTCGGTCCCGGCGTGCGGATCGAGGTCGCGCACGTCGAGGCCCGCGCGGCGGCCTCGGCTGACCGCAAGGCCTGGACGCTGGCCGACGCGCTGGTCGGGCGCGAGGCGGCGCTCGTCGCCACGACGTGGCTCGAGCTGCGCGCCCGCGGCGAGCGCCTCGCGGGACTCACCGGGCTGGTGACCCGGCGGCTGCGCCTCGCGGTCGAGCTCGCCGAGCGGCTCGAGGGCGGCGACGCGCCCGCGGCCGTGAAGTCCGGTCTACGCATGCCTCCCAAGGCCGCCGACCAGCTGGTGCGCGACCTCCAGGCCACCGACGCCGCCACGCTGCGCCGCGCACTCGGCCGGGTCGCGGATCTCGAGGTCGCCTCGCGCGGTGGCGGCCCCGCGACCGGCGAGGACACGGCCGCGGTGCGGGCGTTCGCCGCGATCGCGGCGAGCCCGTGAGCGGCGGAGCTACTCGCCGCTGTCGCCGCGGCGCACGCGCGCGGCGCGGCGCTTCTTGCGGGCGCCGGTGTTGCGGTGCAGCGCGCCCGAACGCACGGCCTTGTCGATCGTGCTGATCAGCGCGCGGTGCTCGGTGTCGGCCGCGGCGTCGTCGTCGCCGGCGACCGCGGACTCGAGCCGGTGGAAGTACGTCCGCACCCGCGAGGTGTACCAGCGATTCTCCCGGCGCTCGCGCTCGGAGCGGAGGTTGCGCTTCTTCTGGGAGTGGATGTTGGCCATGACAGCGCGCCGCCGCGGGCAGGGCCGCGGCGGCGGCGTACTATAGCGCGCCGGTGCCGGCCGAGAACCCCGCCTCACCCCGTCCCGCCGTGTCCAGCGCGGGCGCCGGCGAGGCCGTCGCGACCGGTGCCGAGGGGCCCGGCGGCGCCGTTCCGCCGCGTCGGCGGATCGCGCGCAACACCGGCGTCTTCGCGCTGGCGACGGGGGCTTCCCGGGTGGCCGGGCTCGTGCGCGAGGTCGTCGCGTCGAGCTACTTCGGGACCAGCGGACCCTTCTCGGCGTTCACGATCGCCTTCCAGGTCCCGAACCTGCTGCGCAGCCTCGTCGCCGACGCCGCGCTGTCGGCGGCGTTCGTCCCGGTCTTCACCGAGATGCTGGAACAGGGCCGCAGGCGCGAGGCCTTCCGCCTGGCCTCGACGCTCTTCCTCCTGATCCTCGCCGGCCTGGGCGCGATCACCGCCGCGTTCATCCTCGCCGCCCCGCTGATCATGCCGCTCTTCGTCGGGGACCAGTTCTCCGCCGCGCTGACCGATCTCACGGTGGGGCTCTCGCAGGTGCTGTTCCCGATCGTCGTGCTGCTCGGGCTCAACGGCCTCGTGGTGGGCATCCTGCACTCCTACGAGCACTTCACCGTCCCGGCGATCGCGCCGCTCGTGTGGAACGTCGTGATCATCGTCGGCCTCGTCGTGCTCAAGCCGGCCTTCCACGGTCAGGACCAGATCTACGCGTACGCGATCGGGGTGCTGATCGCGACGGTGGTCCAACTCGGGATGTCCGTGCCGATGCTGCCGCGCGTCGGCTTCCGCTTCACGTGGGCCGTCAAGTGGCGCGACCCGCGGATCATGCGCATCCTGCGGCTCATGCTCCCCGTGACGCTCGGCCTGGGGATCATCAACTTCGACCTCGTGATCAACTCGGCGCTCGGGACGCTGATCTCCGACCAGGCGCCGCGGGCGATCGACGCGGCCTTCCGGATCTACATGCTGCCCCAGGGCGTCTTCAGCGTCGCCCTGGCCACGGTGCTCTTCCCGACACTCAGCCGCCTCGTGGCCCGCGGCGACATCGACGGCCTGCGCGGGACGATGGGCAACGGCCTGCGCCAGATCTGCCTCTTCCTCATCCCCGCCGCGGCGTGCACGATCGCCCTGGCCACGCCGATCACGCGGTTGGTCTACCAGCGCGGCGCGTTCGGCGCCTCCTCCACGGAGCTCGTCTCGACGGCGCTGTTCTGGTTCTCCTTCAGCCTGCCCTTCGCCGGGGCCAACCTCCTGCTGACACGCACGTTCTTCTCACTCCAGCGCCCGTGGGAGCCGACCGCGCTCGCGCTCGGGAGCCTCGTCGTCAACGCCATCGTGAGCCTCGCCCTCTACGGGCCGCTCGGCATCGCGGGACCGGTGATCGGGACCGCCGTGGGGAGCATCGCCATGACCGCCGGTCAGGCGTGGGCGCTGCGGCGGCGGATCGGCCGGATCGACGGTCGTCGGACGCTCGCGGCGGCGCTCCCGATGCTGGGGGCGGCGGCCCTCCTCGGCGGCGTGGCGTACGGCGTGTGGCGCGGGCTCGACGCCGCGCTGGGCCAGGCGCTTCCGGCGGAGATCGTCTCCGTCGGGGTCGCGCTGGCGGCGGGAATGGCCGCCTACGCCGCCGTCGTGCTCGTGCTCCGGGTGCCCGAGGCGCTCCAGGTGCGGGCGCTGGTCTCGGGTCGCCTGCGGCGCTCCTGATCCACTTTCTCAGACCACGCCGCAAACAGCGCGAAACGCGCGGTCGCAGCCGCCGGGACGGCGGCTATGGTGGCCCGTCGTGACCGACGCCGCCGCGACCCCCCTGCGCCCCGGCCTCTTCACACCGGCGCGGGACGCGACGGGGCCCTGCCCCTACGGCGACTGCGGCGGGGACGGCTGGATCCTCGACGAGGCGAGCGACACCGCGGTCCCCTGCCGCTGCCGTGACCAGCGCGTCGCCGCGCGCCGCACGAGCGGCCTCGCGCGCACGATTCCCGAGCGCTTCCGCCACGTCACCTTCGAGAGCTCGGAGGTCCAGGACCTGCGCGCCCGCACGCCCGCGGTCGTGCGCTCGGTGCAGCGCTTCTGCGACGGGATCGACCGCGAGCTCGACGCCGGCCGCGGCCTCGGCTTCCACGGCAGCGTCGGTACCGGCAAGACCACGCTCGCCTACCTCGTCACGCGGGCCGCGCTCCGGGCCTCGCGCTCGGTCGCGGTCTACTCCTTCCCGCGTCTCCTGGTGGAGATCCGCGACACCTACCGTGACGACGCCGGCGCCGGGCACCTCGGGTTCCTCGAGCGGCTGACCACGGTCGACCTGCTCCAGCTCGACGACCTCGGCGCGGAGAAGCCGACCGAGTGGGTCGCCGAGCAGCTCTTCCTCGTCATCGACGGCCGGTACGAGGCCAAGCGCTCGATCGTCTACACGACGAATCTCGAGCCCGGCGCGGCGGGGGAGGGGCGCGACGCCCTCGGCGACCGCATCGGCGCCCGCACCGCGTCGCGCCTGGCGGAGATGTCGGCACCCGTGCCGCTCTTCGGGCACGACCACCGCACCGCGCACGCGCCCGACCTGCCCTAGGGGCCCGACGGGCGAGGCGGCGGCCGGTCGGCGCGCGGCGGCCCGCCGCCTATCCTCAGTCGCCGCCCCATGGCCGACCAGGCGCACATCCGCAACTTCTCGATCATCGCCCACATCGACCACGGGAAGTCGACGCTGGCCGACCGCATCCTCGAGGTCACCCACACCGTCGCCGACCGCGACATGCGCGCGCAGGTGCTCGACTCGATGGACCTCGAGCGCGAGCGCGGGATCACGATCAAGGCCCAGGCAGTCCGCGTGCTCTACCGCGCCCGCGACGGGCAGGACTACCAGCTCCACCTCATCGACACGCCCGGGCACGTGGACTTCACCTACGAGGTCTCGCGCTCGCTCGCGGCGTGCGAGGGCGCGCTGCTCGTCGTCGACGCCTCGCAGGGGGTCGAGGCCCAGACGGTGGCGAACACCTACCTCGCAGTGGAGGGGGGACTCGAGCTCATCCCCTGCCTGAACAAGATCGACCTCCCGGGCGCCGAGCCCGAGCGCGTCGCGGCGGAGATCGGCGAGCTGCTCGGGGAGTCGACCGACCAGGTCCGGCGCATCAGCGCGAAGACGGGAGCCGGGGTGGAGGACGTGCTCGAGGAGCTGATCGCCAAGGTTCCGCCGCCGTCCGGCGATCCCGACGCGCCGCCGCGCGCGCTCATCTTCGACTCGGAGTTCGACCCCTACCGCGGCGTCATCGCCTACATCCGGGTCGTGGACGGCACGTTCACCAAGGGCGAGGCGATCCGCGCGATGCAGGGCCGGACCGAGGCGGAGATCGACGACATCGGCTTCTTCACCCCCGCGATGACCTCGACCGACGCGCTCGGCCCGGGCGAGGTCGGCTATCTCATCACCGGCATCAAGGACGTCACGCGCCTCGCGGTCGGCGACACGCTCACCGCGCGGGCCCGGCCCGCCGCCGAGCCGCTGCCCGGCTACCGCGACGTCAAGCCGATGGTCTTCTGCGGGCTCTTCCCGATCGACTCCGACGACTACCCCGACCTGCGCGACGCGCTGGAGAAGCTCACCCTGAATGATGCGGCGCTGGCCTGGGAGCCGGAGACCTCCGACGCGCTCGGCTTCGGCTTCCGCTGCGGGTTCCTCGGCCTGCTGCACATGGACATCGTGCGCGAGCGCCTGGAGCGCGAGTACGACCTCGAGCTGCTGGCGACCATGCCGAGCGTCGAGTTCGAGGTCACGCTGACCGACGGCACCGTCGTCCCGGTCCACAACCCGACCGACATGCCCGACCCGAGCACGATCGCCGAGGTGCGCGAGCCCTACATCGCCGCCTCGATCCTCACGCCGAAGGAGCACATCGGGGCGATCATGGAGCTCTGCCAGGAGCGGCGGGGCACCTCGACGGGAATGCACTTCCTCTCCGCCGAGCGCGTCCAGCTCACCTACGACCTGCCGCTGGCCGAGATCGTGCTCGACTTCTTCGACCAGCTGAAGTCGCGCACCCGCGGCTACGCCTCGCTCGACTACGAGGTCGCCGAACGGCGGGAGTCCGACCTCGTGAAGCTCGACATCCTGCTGGCCGGCGACCCGATCGACGCGCTCTCGATGGTCGTCCACCGCGACAAGGCCTACGAGGCGGGGCGGTCGTTGACCGAGAAGCTGCGCGCGAAGATCCCCCGCCAGCAGTACGACGTGCCGATCCAGGCCGCGATCGGCTCGCGGATCGTGGCGCGGGAGACGATCAAGGCCTTCCGCAAGGACGTGATCGCGAAGTGCTACGGCGGCGACATCTCGCGCAAGCGCAAGCTGCTGGAGAAGCAGAAGGCGGGCAAGCAGCGGATGAAGCAGGTCGGCCGCATCGAGGTGCCCCAGGAGGCGTTCCTGGCGGTGCTGGAGCTGGGGGAGGGGAAGTAGCCGTGGACCTGGGACTCCGCGGACGGGCGTGCCTGGTGACCGGCGCGAGCCGGGGGATCGGCAGGGCGACGGCGGTGCGGCTCGGCGCCGAGGGCGCGCGGGTCGTCCTGCACGGGCGGGACGCCGACGCACTCGTCGAGGCGGCGGAGGCGGCGCGGGCCGCGGGGGGCGAGGCCGCCACGGTGGAGGGCGACCTCGCCGAGGCCGACGTCCCGGAGCGCCTGCTGGCCGCGGCCCGCGACGCCTTCGGCCCGCTCGACGTGCTCGTCAACAACGCCGGCACGAGCGCGCTGACGCCGCTCGAGGACCTGACCGACGACGACTGGCGCGCGCAGTTGGAGCTCAGCGTGATGGCCCCGCTGCGGCTCATGCGCGCCGCCTGCCCGGAGATGGCCGACCGCGGCTGGGGGAGAGTCGTCAACGTCTGCTCGTCTTCGGGGAAGCGGCCCTCGGCCGCGAACGCCGCGTATTCCGTGGCCAAGGCGGGGCAGCTCTCCCTCTCCCGCGCGTTCGCCGATGCCTTTGCGGCGCGCGGCGTCTGCGTGAACGCGGTCGCGCCCGGCGTGGTCGCCTCGCCGCTGTGGACGGACACCGACGGCCTCGCCGACCAGCAGGCCACCGCGCGGGGCACCACCCGCGAGGCGGCGCTGGAGGCGGCCGCGGCGAAGATCCCGCGGCGTGCGCTGGGCACCCCCGACGAGATCGCGGCGGTCGTCGTCTTCCTCTGCTCGGAGGCGGCCGCCAACGTGGTCGGCGCGGCCTGGTCGGTCGACGGCGGGACGATCCAGACGATCGTCTGACCGTCGGCGGCCCGGCCCGTCTCGCGCGGCCGAGCGCCCCCGCGATACCGTTCCGCCGCCCGCCCGCCCGGCGTCCAGCCCGAGAGGAGCCCGTGCCCGTCACCACCGACGCCGTCGGGAAGACCTATCCGCCCGTCGTCTACGCCGTCGGCCGCGAGAAGGTCCGCGAGTACGCGGCTGCGGTCGGCGAGACCAACCCGCTCCACTCGGATCTCGAGGCGGCCCGCGCCGCCGGCTACGCCGACGTCGTCGCCCCGCCGATGTTCGCCGTCGTCTACGCCGGGCCGTCGGTGGCGCCGGGCATCTTCGATCCCGAGGTCGGGATCAACTTCCCGATGATGGTCCACGGCGGGCAGGCGTTCGAGTGGGGCCCGCCGGTCGTGGCCGGGGACGAGATCACCACCACGGCGACGGTCAAGGACATCTCCGAGCGCGGCGCGATGGCCTTCTACGTCTTCGAGTCGGTCTCGCGCAACCAGCGCGACGAGGTCGTCTGCACCGGGACCTGGACCAACATCGTGAGGGGAGTCTGAGCATGGCGGCGCTCGAGCCGGGCGGTCCGATCCCGGAGCTCCGGGTCACGCCGGACCCCTACGTCACCGTCCGCTACGCCGGGGCGTCGGGGGACTTCAACCCGATTCACATCGACGAGGCGTTCGCCACCTCGGTCGGGCTGCCGGGCCGGATCCTCCACGGCCTGTGGTCGATGGCGCAGGTCGCCCGCGCGATGACCGAGGCCGGCGGCGGCCCCGAGTCGCTCCGGCGCCTCGAGGTCCAGTTCCGCGGGATGGGCGTGCTGGGGACCGAGATCGTCGTCTCCGGAACCGTGGCGAGCGCCGAGGGCGGCGTCGCGCGGGTCGAGGCGGAGGCCGTCCAGGGCGAGAGCGGGATCGTGCGCAACGTCGTGGCCGAGATCGCCGCCGGCTGAGCGCCGCCGGCCGGTCCGCCGCGCCGGTCCTAGACTCGGACCATGCTGACGCCGCGCCAGGAGCTCGTGCTGCGCCTGGTCATCGAGGACTACCTCGAGGCCGGCGCGCCTGTGGGCTCCAAGCACCTCGCTACCGGCGTGGAGTGGGGGCCCTCGACGATCCGGGCCGAGCTCGCCGCGCTGGAGGACGAGGGGCTGCTCGCCCACCCCCACACCTCGGCGGGCCGGGTGCCGACCGACGCGGGCTACCGCTACTTCGTCGACCGGCTGCTCCCCGCCGTGGCCGACGCGCACCCGGAGACGGGCGACCTGACGCTGACCCTCGGGCGCCGCGAGGTCGACGAGGCGATGCGGGTGACGAGCGAGACGCTCTCCCAGGTCACGAACCTCCTGGCGATCGTCTCCGCCCCGCCGCTGGAGACCTCGACCATCCGCCACATCGAGGTCCTGCCGCTCCAGCCGCGGGTGCTCATGGTCGTGGTCATCACCTCGACCGGCGGCGTCGCCAAGCGCGTCTTCGCCTTCGAGTCGCCGATCGACCCGGGCCTGGCCGGCTGGGCGGCGAGCTACCTCAACGAGCGCCTCGTCGGGCTCGGCCTCGGCGCGCGGATGCTCGGCGGTCGCCTGCGCGACGAGTCGCTGACCGAGGGCGAGCAGGGCTTCCTCGACACGCTCGCTCCCGCCTTCACCGCGCTGGAGGCGGCCGCCGGCGACACGCTGTACGTCGAGGGGACCGCACGGCTGCTCGTGGAGGAGTCCGGCCAGGACCTCTCGGAGCTCGAGTCCGTGATGGAGATGCTCGAGCGCCGGGTCACGCTGCTCGGCGTCCTACGCGCCTCGCTCGGGGAGCGGGACGTCGTCGTGCGGATCGGCAGCGAGAACGAGGCGCCCGCGCTGCGCTCGCTCGCGCTCGTAGCGGCGAGCTACGGTCTCCCGCAGCAGCGCCTGGGCGCCGTGTCGGTCCTCGGCCCGGTGCGGATGGACTACGGGCACGCGATCCGCTCGGTCCGCGCCGCCTCCCACCAGCTCTCCCGCTTCATCGAGGACGTCTACGAGACGTGACCCCCCGCGACTACTACGAGGTCCTCGGCGTTGGCCGCGAGGCCGGCGACACCGAGGTGAAGAAGGCGTTCCGGCGGCTCGCGCGCGAGCTCCATCCCGACGTCAACGCCCACGACCCCGACGCGGAGGAGCGCTTCAAGGAGGCGGCCGAGGCCTACGAGGTGCTCTCCGACGCCGACCGCCGGGCGACCTACGACCGCTACGGCCACGACGGCCTGCGCAACGGCGGCTACGCGCCGAACTTCGACACGTTCTCCTTCTCCGACGTCTTCGACGCGTTCTTCGGCGGCGGGTCGGTGTTCGGCGGGGGGACGCCGGGCGGCCCGATGCAGGGCGGCGACGTGGCCGTCGCCGCCGAGGTGACGCTGGCCGAGGCCGCGACCGGCCGTTCGGTCGACGTCGCCTTCGAGGCGATCGCCACCTGCGAGACGTGCCGCGGCAACGGCGCCGAGCCGGGCACGCCGATCGAGACCTGCGAGCGCTGCGGCGGCGCCGGCCAGGTGCGCAGCACGGTACGGACGCCGTTCGGCCAGGTGGTCCGCGCAACGGCGTGCGAGGCCTGTGGCGGCGACGGCCGCGTCGCGGCGTCGCCGTGCGCGGCGTGCCGCGGCGAGGGCCGCGTGGTCGAGCGCCGCACGGTGGGCGTCGAGATCCCGGCGGGCATCCGCGACGGGCAGCGGATCCGGCTGAGCGGCCGCGGCCACGCCGGCGAGCGCGGCGGCCCGGCCGGCGACCTCTATGCGCTTGTGCGGGTGCGGGAGGACCCGCGCTTCGTCCGCGACGGGGACGACCTGGTCACGGCGCTCGACGTGCCGGCGCCGCTCGCCGCGCTCGGCGCGACGCTCGAGGTGCCGACGCTCGACGGGCCGGCCGAGGTCGAGATCCCGGCCGGGACCCAGCCCGGCGAGGTCGTCGTGCTGCGCGGCCAGGGCATGCCGGCGCTGCGCGGCGGGCGGCGCGGGGCGCTGCGGGTGGTCGCCAACGTCGTGATCCCGCGGCGCCTGTCCGGCGAGCAGCGCGACCTCCTCGAGCGGCTCTCCGGGACGATCACCGAGGAGAACCTGCGCTCGGACGAGGGCCTGATGTCGAAGCTCCGCCGCGCGCTCGGCGGGTGATCCGCCTCGCGGTCCGGGTCCCGCGCGAGCGCGCGGAGCTCGCGCTGGCGGAGCTGCTGGAGCTCGCGCCCTCCGGAGTGGAGGAGGTCGACCTCGGCGACCGGGTCGAGTACGCGGTCTACGGCGCGCCCGGCGAGCTGCCCGCGCTGCCGGCGCTCGAGGCCGCGGTCGGCGGCGGCCCGGCCGAGATCGTCACCCGCGAGGTGGCCGACGACTGGGACGAGCGCTGGCGGGCCTTCCACCGTCCGCTCGTCCTGCCGGGCCGTCTGCGGGTGCGGCCGCCGTGGGCGCCACCGGGCCCCGAGCCGCTGGACCTCGTCATCGACCCGGGCCAGGCGTTCGGCACCGGCGCGCACGCCACCACGCGGCTCTGCCTGGAGCTGCTGCTGGAGCTCCAGGCCCGCGGACCGCTGCTCGATCTCGGCTGCGGCTCCGGCGTGCTCGCCATCCTCGCCGCCCGGCGTGGCTTCGGGCCGGTGGTGGCCGTGGACCACGACCCGCTCGCCGTCGAGGCCACGCGGGTCAACGCGGCGGCGAACCGCGGGGCGGTGGAGACCCGCCGGCTCGACCTGCGCCGCGAGCCGGCCCCGGCCGCGCCCACGGTGGCGGCCAACCTCCTGCGCCCCCTGCTGCTCGACTACGCGGCGCGCCTCGCCGCGCCGCCGGAGCGCCTGATCGCCTCCGGGCTGCTGGTCGCCGCGAGCAGGGCGAGTGGGCCGCGCTGCTCCTCGTGGCCGCCTGAGTCAGCGCAGCGGCTCCCGCGCGCTGCGGCCCGCGACGATGTGCGCGACCAGGCGCTCGGCCACGGGCTCGGGCTCCTCGGTGCCGTCGGGCGCCATGGCCGTGCGCACCCATCCGGGATCGAAGGCGAAGACCGCGACGCCCTTGGCGCCGACCTCCTGGCGCAGCGACTGGGTGAAGGAGTCGACCGCCGCCTTGGTCGCGGCGTAGGCGGAGAGCCCGCGTCGCCCGCCCGCGATCGCCGAGGTCAGGTTGGCGATCACGCCCTCGCCGCGTGCGGCCATCGCGGGCGCCAGCGCACCGGCGAGCAGGAACGGCGCGAGAGTGTTGACCTGGAAGACCCGGTCGAGGGCCTCGGGCGACACCTCGGCCGTGGACCCGTCGACGCGCTCGCCGGCGGCGTTGACGAGCACGTCGACGCGCCCGTGGCGGGCGGTCACCTCGTCGGCGAGCGTCAGTGCGTGGGCGGGGTCGGCCAGGTCGACCGGATGGACGCTCGCGCTCTCGGCGCCGGCGGCCGCGACCTCGCGCAGGAGCGGCTCGCGACGGCCGGCGAGGGCCACGGTCGCGCCGTGTGCGGCCAAGGCGAGCGCCGTCGCGCGCCCGATGCCGCTTGAGGCGCCGGTGACGAGGCAGATCCGTCCGTCGAGGTCCATGTGCCGGGATACGGGGCCCCGGGCGGGCTAGATTCCCGCCGCATGGTCGACGCGGTCGTCATCGGCGCGGGACACAACGGCCTCGTCTCGGCGGCGTACCTGGCGCGGGCCGGGCTCTCGGTCGAGGTGCTCGAGCGCCGCGAGATCGTCGGCGGCGCCTGTGTCACCGAGGAGCTGTGGCCGGGCGTGCGGGCCTCGCCCGGTGCCTACACGCTCTCGCTCCTGCGCGCCGAGATCATCCGCGACCTCGACCTCCCCGCCCACGGGCTCGAGGTCGCGGTGCACGAGCCCTCCCTCTTCGCGCCGCTCCCCGACGGGCGCCGGGTCCTGACCTGGTCCTCCCACGAGCGGACCGCGGCGCAGCTCGCGCGCGACTGGTCGCCGGCCGACGCCGAGGGCTACGCGGCGTTCTCGTCCCGGTGGGAGGCGGCGGCCGCGCGCGCCCGCCCGCTCATGCTCGAGCCCGCCGATCGTGACCGCTGGCTCGCGGCGATCGGCCCGGGCCACCTCGACGGGCCGATCGCCGACGAGCTGGCGGGGATCCCGTCCGAGCCGGTGCGCGTCCCGTTCGCGCTCCAGGGCCTGATCGGGACGCTGGCCGGCCCGGAGGACCCGGGGACCGCGTTCGTCGCCTTCTTCCACGCGCTCGGCGAGGCGGCCGGTGCCCCCGGCGCGTGGGGCTACGCCCGGGGCGGAATGGGCGCGGTGACGGGCGCGCTGCGCGCCGCGGCCGAGGCGGCCGGCGCGCGCGTGCGCACCGTCGCCGCCGTCGAGCGGGTCCTGCGGCGCGACGGCGCGGCGGCCGGGGTGGTCCTCGCCGGGAGCGGGGAGGAGGTCGAGGCGCGCGCCGTCCTCTCCGGAGCCGACCCCCGGCGCACCGCCGCGCTCGCCGGGCTGCCCGACCCCGCCCCGGCGTGGCGGCAGGAAGGCCCGACGGTGAAGGTCATGCTCCTGCTCGACGGGCTGCCCGAGTTCCCGGCGTGGCCGGGTCCCGAGCCGTGGAGCGGGACGATCGACGTCGGCTTCACCCTCGCCGACCTCTCCGGCGCGGCCGACGACGCCCGCGCCGGCCGTCCGGCGGCCCGCCCGTGGATCGAGGCGGCGTGCCAGACCGCGGCCGATCCCGATCTCGCGCCGGCCGGGCGCCACGTGCTCTCGCTGTTCTGCCAGTGCTTCCCCCCGGACGTGGACGCCGGGGCGGCGGCCGACGTCGCGATCGCCCGCTTCGCCGAGGTCTGCCCGGGCCTGCCCGATCGGATCCTCGGGCGCCTCGCGCTCGGCCCGCGCGAGCTGGAGGCGCGCTTCGGCCTGACCGGCGGCCACATCTTCCACGGCGAGATGCTGCCCGGCCAGATCCTCGAAGACCGCCCCGGCCCCCGCCGCTTCGGCGGGGTCGAGGGGCTCTACCTCGCCGGCTCGGGCGCGCACCCGGGCGGCGCGGTCACCGGCGCGCCGGGCTACCTCGCCGCGCGCGCGGTGCTGGAGGATCGGGCCGGGGCCGCCGCGTGACCCCGGTCGGGCCCGGCGCCGCGGATCAGCGCGAGAACACGCTGCGGGAGAGCACGCGCACGCGCCCCCACGGGATGCCGTCGGTCGCGCGCCGCGCCAGGCCGTCGCCGGTCGCATTGGCGCGCGCGTCGCGGATCACGTTGCCCCAGTAGCCTCCGGGCGGGCGGCCCGCCACGCGGCGCCAGCTCACCGCGCCGCCGGCCGAGCGGTCGAGCTCCATCTGGAGGCTGTAGAGGTTCGGCGTGCGGGTGCCGTCGGCGACGATCGCGCCATAGCGTTGGAGCGCCACGCAGACCATGCGCAGGAAGCGGGTCTCCGAGCCGCGGCGGGAACGGCCGGGGACCGTGCGGCGTCCGCAGTTCACGCGCCGGTCGAGTTGCAGCCGCATGCCCATGACCAGCGGCGAGCGGTCGCGCTGGTCGCTCGTGCGGGCCGGCAGCCGGTGCCGGCGCGAGACCTCCGGCGCCACGAGCCGCAGCGCGTGGCGGATGGCGCCGCGGCGGACCTCGCCGGCTCGCAGCAGCCCGACCCACGGCAGCCCGCTGCCCGTGCCCTGGCCGCGCACCGGGCGGCCGTTGCTGCGGCGCCCGTAACGGAAGATGCCGAAGCCCTGAGCGTCGACGGTGCGGCGGCCGCGGTCGATGCGCGTGCGCCAGAGGCGCAGCTCCACCTGCCGCCCCCAGCGCGGCTGGTGCGGGTCCTGGATGACGACGGGCGCGTCCTCGCCGAGCGAGCCGCCGGGAGTCACGCCGGCGGGCACGCGCCAGTGGAAGCGCCGGCCGCCCGCACGGACCAGGTACCACGGATCCCGCCGCCGGGCGCGGTAGACGCCGGGGACCCCGCCACGGTCCACGAGGGCGAGGCGCTCGCGTCGCATGCTCGCGAGCATGTGCGCCATCACCGCGCGCGAGTGCCGGTCGGTCCTCATCCTGCCGGGGATCGGCTCGTTGAAGGCGCCGGCCCCGCGGCCGCCGAAGCGGTAGGGCTGCAGGGCGGGGTCGATGGCCGACAGCGCGGCGCGCGCCGCCGCCCGCCCGCCGCGCTCGCGCGCCGTGCCGCCGGCGCCGGCGCCGAACGCCGCGCCGGACACCGCGACGGCGAACGCGAGGGAGGCGCCGGCGCCCATGAGGGTCCGGCCGGGGCGGAGCGGGGAGAGCGATGCGCGCATCGGAGAACGGTAGCCTCGGCGCGGATGGCCTGGAACGTCGTCATCGCGGGCGGGGGATTCGGCGGCTACTCCGCGGCGCGGACGCTGGAGCGCGTGCTGCCGCGGAACAGCGCGCGCATCACGCTCGTCAACGACGTCAACTACCTGCTCTACACCCCGCTGCTCCCGGGGGCGGCGGCCGGGACGCTCGAGCCCCGTCACGTCGTGGTCCCGCTGCGGGAGGAGCTGCGCCACACCGACCTGCGGATCGGCACGGTCACCGGCGCCGACCCCGAAGCGCGGGTGCTCCGCGTCGCACTGGTCGACGGCGTCGCCCAGGAGATCCCCTACGACCACCTCGTCGTGGCGCTCGGCTCGGTGTCGCGCACGCTGCCCATCCCGGGGCTGCGCGAGCACGCGATCGGGTTCAAGACCCTGTCCGAGGCGATCGCCCTGCGCAATCGCGTCGTATCGATGCTCGAGCTGGCCGAGCTGATCGAGGATCCCGCCGCCCGGGCGCCCTACCTCACGTTCGTGTTCGTCGGCGCGGGCTACGCCGGGCTCGAGGGCCTGGCCGAGCTCCAGGACTTCATGAGCGACGTCATCGAGCTCTACCCGCGCTGCCGCGTCCAGGGCATGCGCTGGGTCCTGGTCGAGGCGCGCGACCGGGTGATGCCGGAGATCCCGGCGAGCCTGGCCGGCTTCGCGACGCGCGAGCTGCGCAGGCGGGGCATCGAGATCCGCACCGCCACGACCCTGGAGGAGGTCGCCGACGACCACGTGCGCCTCGCCGGCGGCGAGCGGCTGCCGTGTCGCACGGTCGCGTGGACGGCGGGGGTGAAGCCCCACCCGGCGGTCGCCGCGCTCGGCCTGCCGCTCGACGACGGCGGGCGCATCCGCACCGAGCGCACCCTGCGGGTGGAGGGCCACGCGGACGTGTGGGCGGTGGGCGACGCCGCGGCGGTGCCCGATCCCGCGCGCAAGGGCCAGGTCTGCCCGCCCACCGCGCAGCACGCCGTGCGCCAGGGACGGCGGGCCGCGCGCAACGTCGCCGCGTCGATCGGCGCGCCCGACGCGCAGGTGCGACCATTTCGCTACCGGACGCTCGGGGTCTTCGTCGACATGGGTCGCTACCGCGCCGTCGCGTTGACGGCGGGGATCCGCTGGCACGGTTTTCCCGCCTGGTTCCTGGCCCGGACCTATCACCTCCTGCTCATGCCGGGAACCGCCCGCAAGCTCCGGCTGGTCACCGACTGGACGGTGGATCTGTTCTTCCCCCGCGACACCTCGGAGCTCGGCCACGTCGATCCCGCGCCCGGGCTGGACAGCCACGCGCTCGTGGGCCAGAGCGCAGGCGGGACCGACGGCCGGGCATTGTCCGCCGCGCCGTCGGCGCCGGACGGGGGCCGGGACTGAGAGCAGGGGCCCGGAGCGCTGCCGCGCCGGCCGCCCCGGAGGGTCCTATCCTCCCCAGGGCCGCCGTGTCACTCGCCGAGCGCATCCGTTCCGACGTCACCGTCGCCATGAAGTCCGGCGACCGCTCGCGCGTGGAGGCGCTGCGGCTCGTGCTCTCCGAGCTCCAGAAGGACGCGAAGGAGGGGACGGGCGACGAGCTCGCCGTGCTGCGCCGGGAGCGCAAGCGCCGGCTCGATGCCGCCGCGCAGTTCCGCGACGCCGGCCGCGTCGAGTTGGCCGACGGCGAGGCCGCCGAGGCCGAGCTCATCGCCGGCTACCTCCCCGCCGAGCTCTCCGACGCCGACCTCGCCGAGCTCGTCGACGCCGCCGTGGCCGAGACGGGCGCCGCCTCCCCGCGGGAGATGGGCCAGGTCATGGGCGTGCTCATGCCGCGCGTCGACGGCCGCGCGGAGGGGGGCCGGGTCTCGGCGCTGGTGCGGGAGCGCCTGGCGTGAGCCGCCGCCGCCTCGAGCTCGACAACGCGGTCGCCGCCGAGCTCGCCGGCAGCGAGGACGTCGTGTTGCGCGCGCTGCGCGAACACCTCGACTGCGAGGTGTTCCTGCGCGGCAACGTGCTGACCCTCGACGGCGACGACGCCGCGCTGGACGCCGGGGCCACGGTGGTCCGCGAGCTCTCCGAGCTCATCGCCCAGGGCCACGAGATCGCCCCCGGGACGATCGCGGCGGTCACCGACGCCCTCGACCGGCGCGAGTCGCCGGCACGGATCCTCGAGGACGTGGTCTGGCGCCACCGCGCGGCCAAGGTCGCGCCGAAGACCGTCAACCAGAAGCACTACGTGGACTCGATCCGCGACAACACGATCACCTTCGGGATCGGGCCGGCCGGCACCGGCAAGACCTTCCTCGCCGTGGCGATGGCCGCCGCCGCCCTCTCGCGTCGCGAGGTCAACCGGATCATCCTCACCCGCCCGGCCGTCGAGGCCGGCGAGCGCCTCGGCTTCCTCCCCGGCGACCTGATGGCGAAGGTCGACCCCTACCTGCGCCCGCTGTTCGACGCGCTCCACGACATGCTCGAGCCCGACCGGGTGACTCAGCACCTCGAGCGCGGCGTCATCGAGGTCGCGCCGCTGGCGTTCATGAGGGGTCGCGCGCAGCCCGTCGATCGGCAGGTGCTCACCCCCGCGGGCTTCCGGGCGATCGGGACGCTGCGGGTGGGAGATCTCGTCATCGGCTCCGACGGCTCCCCGACCCCCGTGCTCGGCGTCTTCCCGCAGGGTCGCAAGCCGGTGTTCCGGCTCCGCACCCAAGACGGCTCGGCGACGCTCTGCTGCGCCGAACACCTGTGGCACGTCACGACGCCGGACGATCGAAGTCACGGCAAGCCGGGCCGCGTCGTGGAGACCCGCGAGATGATCGGGCGGGAGCGACGCAACCACCAGTCCCGATTCGAGCTGCCGCTGGTGAGCTCTCCGGTCGAGCTCGCCCCGCGAGACGTGCCGCTCGATCCCTACGCGCTCGGGCTGCTGCTCGGGGACGGCTGCCTCACGGCGAAGGCCACGCTCACCTTCACGACGGCGGACCCCGAGCTGGCGCGCGCCCTCGAGGCGGCGCTACCGGACATCGAGCTGCGCCGGAAGGACGCGATCGACTATGTCCTGAGGCACCCGGCGGGAGGGCGTGGCGGTCTGCGCATCGCGAACCCCGTGACCCACGCGCTCCGTGCGCTCGGACTCGCCGGCACGCGCTCACACACCAAGTTCGTCCCGGAGGTCTATCGGCACAACTCGCCGAATGTGCGACTCGCAGTGCTGCAGGGTCTGCTCGACAGCGACGGTGGCCCCGTGCGCCAGCCTCAGCGCACCTGCCGCATCGAGTACTCGACCACGTCGGAGCGGCTCGCCGACGACGTGACCTTCCTCGTGCGCTCGCTCGGGGGCGTCGCCTATCTGCGTCGGCGCCGGGCCGCCGGGCGGCCGCCGGGCCGGGCGAGGGGCCGAGCGGTGCACCACCGTCGCGACGCCTTCATCCTCAAGCTGAGGCTTCCGACCGGCCTCGAGCCGTTCCGCCTCCGGCGCAAGCGCGAGAACTACGGTCGCGACGGCGGCGGGCGGCCGATGCGCTTCGTCGAAGGCATCGAACCCGCGGGCGACGCCGAGACCGTCTGCATCAGGGTCGCAGCCGCGAACTCGCTCTATGTCACCGACGACTTCCTGGTCACCCACAACACCCTCAACGACAGCTTCATCATCCTCGACGAGGCGCAGAACACCACGCCCGAGCAGATGAAGATGTTCCTCACGCGCCTGGGGTTCAACTCGCGCATGGTGGTGACCGGAGACATCACCCAGATCGACCTGCCGGCCAACCAGGACTCGGGGCTCGTCGTGGTCGGCGACATCCTCGAGGGCCTCGAGGGCATCGACTTCGTGCGCTTCGGCGGCGAGGACGTCGTCCGCCACAAGCTCGTGCAGCGCATCGTCGCCGCCTACGGCGACCACCAGAAGCGCCTCGCGCCGGGGCTGCGGCCGGCCGACCGCAAGCGGGCGTGACCGCGCTCGAGGTGGAGGTGCTCGGGGCCGAGGCCGCGCCGGCCGACCCGGGCGCCGGCGAGGTGGCCGCGCTGTGCCGTCGGGCGCTGGCGGCCGCCGGGCTGCAGGACGGCCACGTCGCGGTCACGTTCGTGGCCGAGGCGCCCATGCGGACCCTCAACCGCGATCACCGCGGCCTGGACCGAGCCACCGACGTCCTCTCATTCCCGGTCGACGGCGTCGCGCCCGCGGCCGGCCCGCGGGAGATCGGCGACATCGTCATCTGCCCGCCGCACACCACCGACGTGCGCGAGGCTGTGGTTCACGGCGCGCTGCACCTGGCCGGGATGGACCACGAGGCCGACGCGGGGGAGATGCTCGCGCTCCAGGCGGAGGTGCTGCGGGCGGCCGGCGCCGCCCCGGCGCCGTGACCCGCAGCGGGTTCGTCGCCCTTGCGGGGCGCCCGAACGTCGGGAAGTCGACGCTCGTCAACGCGGTGGTGGGGGAGAAGGTGGCGATCGTCTCCGAGAAGCCCCAGACCACGCGCCGGGCGATCCGCGGCGTCACCACGACGCCCGAGTGGCAGCTCGTGCTCGTCGACCTCCCCGGGGTCCAGCGCCCCCGCGACGCGCTCACCAAGCGCATGCAGCGCCGCGTCGAGCGCGAACTGGCCGATGCCGACAGCGCGCTGCTCGTGGTCAACGCCGAGCAGGGCGTGGGGCCGGGCGACCGCTTCATCGCGGCCCTGCTGGCCGGCGCCGGCCTTCCGGTCTGCGTGGCCGTGAACAAGGTTGACCGCTGCGACGAGGCGCGGGTGCTCGGCGCCCTCGCCGCGGCGGGTGAGCTCGAGGTCGGGGACGCCGTCCACCCGATCTCGGCCCGCACCGGCCGCGGCCTCGGCCCGCTCGTCGAGAGTCTCGCCGCCACCCTCCCGGAGGGCCCGTTCCTCTTCCCCGCCGGGGAGCGCACCGACCAGGAGGAGGGCATCGCGCTGGCCGAGCTCGTGCGCGAGCAGGTCCTGCTGCGCACCCGTCAGGAGGTGCCCCACTCGGTCGAGGTCGACGTCGACGAGATCGAGGAGCGCAGCGCCGACCTCGTCGCGGTCCACGCCTCCGTGTGGGTGGAGACCGAGTCCCAGAAGGGGATCCTGATCGGCGCGGGCGGGCGGATGATCAAGGCCATCGGGATCGCCTCGCGCCGGCAGATCGAGCGGCGCATCGGGCGGCGCGTCCACCTGGAGCTCGCCGTTCGCGTCCGCCGGGGCTGGCGGGCCGACGACCGCCTGCTCGACCGGCTGGGCATCGAATAGCGCGACGGCCCCGCCGCCCGTCCGGGCGCCGAGCTAGCGTCGGCGGCGATCCGCGATGGTCGCCTCCGCCACCTCCGACTTCGTCGCGCAGGTCCAGGACTGGGCCGACGTCGCCGCGGCCGGGATCGAGGCGCTCGCCGTGCTCATCATCGTCGTCGCGATCCTCGTGGCGACCGTCGCGGTGGCGCTCCGCACGTTCACCCCCGAGCGCCGCGCCGGGGCCGAGCGGGAGTACCGCACCCGCCTCGGCCGGGCGCTGCTCCTCGGCCTTGAGATCCTCGTCGCCGCCGACGTCGTGCGGACGGTCGCCGTCGATCCCTCGCTGGAGAGCGCGGGCGTGCTCGGCCTGCTCGTGGTCATCCGCACCTTCCTCTCGTGGTCGCTCAGCGTGGAGATCGACGGCCGCTGGCCGTGGCAGACGCGCGACCCCGCCGCCTGATCCGCCGCTCTACGCGGTCGCCCGCGCCGCACGCGACGCCGCCGCGGGGCGACGGTCACGGCAGGCCCGCGGCGAGCTCCAGAGCGAGCTCGCCCACCGCCCCGCGGTCGAGCGCCCCGCGGAAGAGGAAAGGCAGCGTGACCACCGGCGCCCGGGCGCCGCGCCGCAGGCGGCGCAGCTGGCCCTGCTGGGCCTGGACCCGGGCGGACTGGGCGCCCGCGGCCGTGCCGGCGGCCCGCACCGCCGGCGACCCCGCGCCCGCGGTCTTGCCCACCCGCTCGAGCTCGGGCGCCGTGAAGCGGCGCGGGAAGAGGCCGTTGAGCACGATCGCGTCCAGCGGGCGGCCGATCGCGTCCGGCAGACGATCCTCAAGCTCGAGGGTCTCGCTTACGGGCATCTCCTCCGGGGTGGCCACCGCGAGGTAGCCGGCGCGCGCCGGGTCGCGCAGGAAGTCGGACACGCGGTCGGCCTGGGCTCGGATCGGCCCGACCCGCGCGAGGTCGGCGAAGGTCCGCGGCGTGCGCAACATCCCGATGCCGTGCCCGGAGGCCGGGGCGTCGACGACCACGAGGTCGTAGCCCCGGGCGTCGCGGTCCCAGCGCCGCGGCTGCGCGAGCTCCCAGGCCTTGGTGATCGTCACCAGCTCCTTGGCGCCGGGCGCCGCGGCCACGAAGTACGAGAAGGCCCGGCTCTGGGACAGCACGCGCACCAGCGTGCCGCCGATCTGCGTCGCGAGCCATTCCTCGAGCGCGGCCTGGGGGTCGATCGAGGTCGCGTACACGTCGTCGGCGACCTCCGTCTCGGTGCCCGGGCCGACGTCCTCGCGGCCCAGCAGCCGGCCGAGGCGGGTCTGCTCGGCGACCTCGCACAGGACGGCGCGCCGGCCGCGAGCGGCGGCGGCGAGCGCCAGCGCGACCGCGACCGTGCTCTTGCCGACGCCGCCCTTGCCCGTCACGTAGACGAGGTCGCGGTCGAGGAGGGCGCTCACCTCTGGCAGGATGCCAGCCAGACCGACGGCGCCGCCGGCGTGCGTCCGCCGCGTGCCAGGCTGCGTGATGACCCTTCGAGGAGAGATGGACGAGATCGAGCCGCGGCTCCACGCCGCCTACGAGGCGTGCCGGCGTCTGCACCGCCGCCACGACCCGACCTACTACTGGGCCACGCGCCGCCTGCCGGCCGACGTGCGGCCCGCCGTCCACGCGCTCTACGGGTTCGTGCGGACCGCGGACGAGATCGTCGACGGCCCGCGGCGGCCGGCCGATCCGGCGGCCCGACGCGCTGCGCTCGACCGGCTCGAGGGCGAGCTGAGCGACGGGATGGCCGGCGGCGGGTCGCGCCATCCGGCGGTCGTCGCGCTCGTTGACGCCGGCCGTCGCCACGATCTGCCGCTCGGCGAGCTGAGCGTCTACATGCGCTCGATGCGCTCGGACTGCGGCCCGGTGCGGATCGCCGACTGGGGCGAGCTCGTCGACTACATGCAGGGCAGCGCCGGATCCGTGGGGCGCATCATGGCGCCGCTGCTCGGCGCGCCGCCCGAGCGCCACGAGAGCTTCGCGCGCCTCGGGTTGGCCTTCCAGCTCACGAACTTCATCCGCGACGTGCGCGAGGACTTCGCCCTGGACCGGCTCTACCTGCCGGAGGAGGACCGACGGCGCCACGGGGTGCGGGAGGACGACATCGCCCGCGGTCGCGCGACGCCGGCCTTCCGCTCGCTGGTCGCCGAGCAGGTGGGTCGGGCGCGGGCGCTGTTCGTCGACGGCGAGCCCGGCGGGGCCGCCGTCGCGCCGCAGGTGCGGCGCGGGATCGCGCTCGCGCGCGCGGTCTACGTCGGGGTGCTCGACCGCGTCGAGGCGATCGGGTTCGACGTGCTGCGCCGCCGGACGAGCCTGCCGCCCTGGGCTCTGGCGGGGGCCGTGGCCCACGGCCTGCGCGGCGCGGCGTGACCCGCCGGGCCACGGCCCGCGGAGCGGAGCGGACCTCGCTCGAGGGCGAGCGCGCCGACGTCCTGATCTGCGGCGCGAGCTTCGCCGGCCTGGCCGTGGCCCGCGAGCTGGCCGGCGCCGGGGTCGACGTCCTGGTGGTCGACCGCTACGAGATCGGCGAGCGGCAGACCTCCGCCTGCGCGGCGCCGACGCCGTGGCTGCGCGCGATGGGCGTCGAGGCGGCGATCCGGCAGGAGATCCCCTGCATGCGCTTCGCCACGCCCCACGGCGCCGCGCGCTACCGGCTGCCGTGGAGCTGGTCGGCCTTCGACTACCGCGAGCTGTGCGCCGGGCTGTGGGCGCAACGCGGCGCGGGGCGGTTCGAGACCGCGAAGGTCGAGGGCCGGGGCCCGCGCGAGGCGACCGGCGACCTCGCCGTCCACACCGACCGCGGCACGCTGCGGGCTCCGATCGTCGTCGACGCGCTCGGGTGGCGCCGGGTCCTGGCCGGCGAGGGCTACCAGCCGCCCGAGGCGCCGCTCTCCCGTGGCCTGGAGGTCCACCCGCGCGACCCGCGCGGCGTCGACCTCGAGGTCTGGGTCGACCGCTCGCTCGTGCGCCGCGGCTACGGCTGGAGCGTCCCGGCCGCCGGCGAGCGGCGCGTGGGGGTGGGGAGCTACGAGCCGCGCGACCACGTCAAGGCCCCGACGCGCGAGCTGGCGGCGCGCCTCGGCGCCGACGCGGTCGCCTGGCAGGGAAACTGGTTCCCCCACCGCCTGCGCGACGCTGGCGACGGCGAGGTCTTCTTCGTCGGCGACAGCGCCGGCCACTGCTTCCCGCTTTCGGGCGAGGGCATCCGCACCGCCTTCTACTTCGGGATCGCGGCGGGCCGCGAGATCCGCGCGGCGCTGGCCGGCGTGCGCTCGCCGGAGGCGGCGCTCGAGCGCTACACGGCCTTCAGCGCCGCGCACGCTTCGGCGTTCCGGGTGGCTCTCGCGCTGCAGCGGGCGATCCCGGCGCTCCCGCCGCGGGTGCTCACCGCGGCGCTGCGCGTGCTGGGCCGCCGGCGCCTCGTCGACCGCGCGTTCGGCTGGTACCTGGACCAGGCGCCGCCGTCGTTCGCCGAGGCGGTCCCGGCACCGGCCGCTTCGGCTAAAGCGCCCTCGCCGGTCCCAGCGGGGGCATAAGCCGGGACCCGCCCCGGCTGAACGCCGACGTGTCCCGGCTGGTGCCCGCAGGGCGGGCACAGGCCGGGACGCGATGTCCCCGGGGCCGCTGGTCCACCCAGGCGCTCAGCGCGCCGGGTCGGCCGGCACCTCGGGTGCGGGCGACTGCTCGGGCTCGGCCGGGGCGCCTGGGTACCCGGCGACGGCGAGCCTCGAACGCGGGACGACGCGCCCGAGGACGACCACCGTGCCCGCCAGCAGGATCGCGAGCAGGGCGAACGGGACCGCGTCACCGCCGGCCTCGCCCAGGCCGCCGCCCCCGGAGGCGCCGAGCGTCTGGCCGCCGGCCCACGCGAGGTTGCCCAGCGCGTAGGCGAGCCCGAGGTCCAGCCCCTCCGCCTCCGCGGCGTCGCCGAGCAGCGCGGTCGCCGGGGCGAACAGCATCCCGAAGATCACGCCGGAGACGACGACGAGCGCGGCGAGCAGCCACCACGGCGTGAGCCAGGGTGCCAGCAGCGCGAAGACGATCGTGCCGGCCAGCCCGGCCCGGATCGGGCCGTGGCGGCCCCGACGGTCCGACGCCCGCCCGATCCAGCGCGCCATCAGCGCCTCCAGCGCCGCGGAGGCGACGAACGTCGCGCTGATCGCCACCGTGCCCGCGCCGAGCGCGTCCAGCCGCAGGGGCACGAGGACCTCGAGCACCCCGAAGACCATCGCCGGGAGCAGCACGAGCCACATCGCGCCGAGGACCGCGGGGCGCCGCGCGGTGGCGAAGAGGAAGCGCAGCGGCTGCCGCGGCCCCGGGTCGGCGGCGGGGGTCCGAAGCACCCACACCGACAGCGCGAGCGTGAGCACGGCCGTGGAAGCGAATACCGGCTCGGGGCCGATGCCCACGGCGAGCCCGCCGATCGCGGGGCCGATCAGGGCGCCGAAGATCGCCGCGCCGAGTGCCGCTCCCGTCATCTCCCCGCGCCGCTCCGCGGGCGCCGCCCCGACGAGCCACGCCAGCGCGCCCGCCCACGAGCACGCGCCGGCCACGCCCTGGACGAACCGCGCAAGGTCGAGCAGCACGACGTCCTGCGCGAAGGCGAAGACCACGCTGGCGACCCCGAGGAGGTTCAGCCCCACGAGCACCGTCGGCTTGACGCCGACGCGCGCCGCCAGGATCCCGCTGGGGATCGCGAACAGCAGCGTGCCGGCCGGATAGGCCGCGGTGAGGACGCCGGCCTCGCCCTTGCTCAGCCCGAGCCGGTCGGTGTAGTAGGGCAGGATCGGCGCGATCGCCGCATAGAAGATCGTGTCGACGAAGAGGACGGCGCAGGCGAGCAGGACGAGGCGGCGCAACACGTCGCCCGATGCTAGATCAGCGCTTCCGCCACCCACCCGTCCCGCGAGCGGGGGGACCGGTCCTAAGATCCTCGGCGTGCCCGGCGATCCCAACATCCGCTTCGACGCCCACGGCCTCGTGCCGTGCGTCGTCCAGGACTGGGCGACCGGCGAGGTTCTCACCCTGGCCTACAT
Source organism: Solirubrobacterales bacterium (assembly GCA_038251325.1). Taxonomy (GTDB): domain Bacteria; phylum Actinomycetota; class Thermoleophilia; order Solirubrobacterales; family Solirubrobacteraceae; genus JBBSBL01. Next base: position 47,470 of record JBBSBL010000010.1, read on the forward strand.
GAACGCCGAGGCGCTGCGACGCACGCGCGAGACCGGCGAGGTCCACCTCTGGAGCCGCTCGCGCGGGGAGCAGTGGCACAAGGGCGCGACGAGCGGGAACACTCAGGCGGTCCGCGCCCTGCGGGTCGACTGCGACGGCGACGCCGTGCTCGCGCTCGTCGAGCCGGCCGGCCCCGCCTGCCACACCGGTGAGCGGACGTGCTTCCACCAGGGCGAGACCGGGGCCCGCGCCCCGCACGAGGCGCTCCCCGACCTCGAGCGCACGCTCGCCGATCGTGCGCGCGAGCGCCCCTCGGGCTCCTACACCGCCGCCCTGCTCGCCGACCCGCCGCGCGTGGGGGCCAAGGTCCGCGAGGAGGCCGAGGAGGTCGCCCGGGCCGCCCGCGAGGAGTCCGACGAGCGCGTGGCCGAGGAGTCCGCCGATCTGCTCTACCACCTGCTCGTGCTCCTGCGCTCCCGCGACCTCGCGCTCGCCGACCCCGAAGGCGTCCTCGATGGCCGTCGCACGTCCGGCTGACCCCGCGGCGCCCGCCGCCGCGATCACGCCGACGCTCGAGGAGGTACGGGAGCTCGCGCGGCGCCACACGCTGATCCCGGTCCGCGAGACGTTTGTCGAGGACTGCGAGACGCCCGTGTCCGCCTTCCTCAAGCTCCGCGAGGACGGCCCGGCCTTCCTGCTCGAGTCCGCCGACCAGGGCCAGCGCGTCGGGCGCTACTCGTTCATCGGATTCCGGCCGCGCGACGTGATCCGCTGGTCGCTCGGCGACCCGGGCGACCCCTACGCGCTCGCCGCCCAGGCGACGGGCGCCCACGACGTCGCGCCGGTCGGCGACCTCCCGCCGTTCGCGGGCGGCGCGGTCGGGTGCTTCGGCTACGACCTCGTCCGCACCGTCGAGCCGCTCGGCGCGCCCAACCCGGATCCGCTCGGGATCCCGGACCTCGCGCTCATGCTCTCCGACACGCTCGTCGTCTTCGACCACCTCAAGCACACGGTCACGGTGCTGGCCAACGTGCTTCCGGCCGACGGCCCCGTCGAGGACTCCTACCGCGCCGCGCTCGAGGCGATCGCCGAGGTGCGCCGCCGGCTCGCCGGGCCGGTGCCGCCGGCCGGCCCGACCGCGGGGGCGGCACGCGCGATGCCGGAGTTCCGCTCGAACCTCGAGCGCGCGGAGTTCGAGGCGATGGTCGCCCGCATCGTCCGCTACGTCCACGCGGGCGACGCCTTCCAGGTGGTTCCCTCACAGCGCTGGTCGGCCGAGGTGCCGATCGAGGCCTTCTCGATCTACCGCGGGCTGCGGGCGGTCAACCCGAGCCCGTACATGTACTTCCTCGACTTCGGGGACTTCGAGATCGCCGGCGCGAGCCCCGAGCCGCTGCTCACCGTCCAGGGGAACCGCGTGTCCACCCGGCCGGTCGCCGGCACCAAGTCGCGCGGCGCCACCGCCGAGGAGGACGCCGCGATCGCCGGCGAGCTCCTCGCCGACGAGAAGGAGCGCGCCGAGCACGTGATGCTCGTCGACCTCGGCCGCAACGACCTCGGCCGCGTCTGCGAGTACGGCACGGTCGAGGTCGAGGAGTTCATGGCGGTCGAGACCTACTCGCACGTCATGCACATCGTCTCCTCGGTCGCCGGCCGCCTGCGCGAGGGGATCGGCGCCCTCGACGCGCTGCGCTCGGTGCTCCCGGCCGGCACGCTCTCCGGCGCGCCGAAGGTCCGCGCGATGCAGATCATCGACGAGCTCGAGCCGGTCAAGCGGGGCGGCTACGGCGGCGCGATCGGCTACGCGAGCTACACCGGGGACCTCGACACCTGCATCCACATCCGCACCGTCGTCGTCAAGGACGGGGTGGCGCACGTCCAGGCCGGCGGCGGGACGGTCGCCGACGCCCGCCCGGACTACGAGTACGAGGAGTCGGTGGCGAAGGCCCGCGCGGTGCTCGGCGCGGTCGAGCTCGCGGTCGGCCAGCGGGGGTGGCCGTGAGGATCCTCGTCGTCGACAACTACGACTCCTTCACCTACAACCTCGTCCAGTACCTCGGCGAGCTCGGCGGCGAGATCGAGGTCGTGCGCAACGACCGCGCGGAGGTCGGGGACCTGCTCGTCCGCGGCTACGACCGCGTCGTCGTCTCGCCGGGGCCGTGCACGCCTGACCAGGCCGGCATCAGCCTGGAGGTCGTGCGCCGGTTCCCGGAGGCCCGCATCCCGACGCTCGGGGTCTGCCTGGGTCACCAGGCGCTCGCGCAGGCCTTCGGCGGCCGCGTGATCCAGGGAACCCCGGTCCACGGGAAGACCGCCGAGATCGCCCACGAAGGCCATGGCGTCTACGCCGGCCTGCCGCCGCGGCTGGTCGTCGGCCGCTATCACTCGCTCGTCGTCGACCCGGATGCACACGGCGACCTGGAGGTCACCGCGCGCGGCGGGGACGTCGTGATGGGCCTGCGCCACCGAGCGCTCCCGGCCGAGGGCGTCCAGTTCCACCCCGAGTCGGTGCTCACCGAGCACGGGATGGACCTGCTGCGCAACTTCGTCGGCGTCGAGCCGGCGGTGCCGGTGATCGCGGGGACGGGGCGGGCGGGCCCGTAGTTCGGCTCGCGACGGCCTACTCCACCCCCGCCCGCTCCCGCCCCAGCACCGCCCGCGCTGCGGCGACGATCGCGCCCACGGACCGGTCGGCGTCGGCCTCGGTGGTCGACCAGTTGCTCACCGAGATGCGGATCGCGTCGCGCCCCTGCCACGTCGTGCCCCCGAGCCAGCAGATCCCGTCCTCCTGGACACGGCGGATGACCTCCCACCCCGCCGCGTCGTCGTCGCCGACGCGGACGAGCACCTGGTTCAGGACCACGTCATTCACGACCTCGAGGCCGGGCTCGGCGTCGAGCGCCGCGGCCATCCGTGCCGCGAGCTCGCAGCAGCGCTCGACGAGGTCCGTCACCCCCCGGCGTCCGAGCGAGCGCAGCGCCGCGTACACCGTGATCCCGCGGGCACGGCGCGACATCTCCGGGGCCCAGTCGAACCCCCAGCGCTCCTCGGAGTCACCGACCGGTAGATAGGCGGCGGACATCGTCATCGCCGCGCGGTGCGGCGCCGGGTCCGCAACGGCGACCACGCCGCAGTCGTAGGGGACGTTCAGCCACTTGTGGGCGTCGGTCGCCCACGAGTCCGCTTCCGCCATGCCCGCGACCAGCGGCGCCAGGCGCGGGCTCGCGGCCGCCCACAGGCCGAAGGCGCCGTCGACGTGGCACCACGCGCCGTGCTCGTGCGCCGCCGCGATCACGTCGTCGAGCGGATCGACGGCGCCGCTGTCCACGTTGCCGGCCTGGGCGCAGACGATCGCGGGGCCCGAGCCTCGCGCCAGCGCGTCGCGGAGCGCGTCCGCCCGCATCCGCCCGTGCGCGTCGAGCGGGACCCGCACCGCCGCGGCGCGACCGATCCCCAGCAGCCGCAGCGCGGTGAAGATCGTGACGTGCGCCTCCTCGCCGACGAGCACCCGCAGCGGCGGCGCGCCGCCCAGGCCGTCGGCCTCGACGTCCCAGCCAACCCGGCGCAAGACCTCGTGGCGCGCCGCGGCCAGTGCCGTGAAGTTCGCCATCTGGCCGCCGGTCACGAAGCCGACGCTCGCGCCCGGGGGAAGGCCGAGGAGCTCGCGGAGCCAGCCCGCGGCCACCTCCTCGATCACGGCCGCGGCCGGCGAGGCGGGCCAGCCGCCGCCGTTCTGGTCCCACGCGCTCGTGAGCCAGTCGGCGCCAAGCGCCGCGGGCAGCGCGCCGCCGATGACGAACCCGAAGTACCGCGGCCCGGGCGTCGCCACGAGGCCGCCGTCCGCGTCGCGCGCGAGGTCCTCGATCACCCGGACGGGATCGACGCCGTCGGCGGCCAGCTCGCGACCGAGCGTGCCACGCAGCGCCTCGAGCGACGCGGTCGCCCCCACGTGCTGCTCCGAGAGCGACGCGAGGTGGGCGGCGGAGAGCTCCGCTGTCCGCCGCAGCAGCTGATCGTCCATCGTCTCGCCTCCTCGTCGGCCCGGGGGGCGATTCTGCCACGATGGCCGCCGCCCGGACGGCGGGGCGCCGCCCCGGCGCCCGACCGCCCCGACCCCACCGTGTCCGACGACGTCGTCATCCAGGCCCTCGACGCGCTCGCCTCGCGCCGCGACCTCTCGCGCGAGGAGGCGGCGCACGTCCTCGACCGGATCATGGCCGGCGAGGTCACCGACGTGCAGATCGCCGCCTTCCTCGTCGCGATGCGGACCAAGGGCGAGACCGAGGAGGAGCTGGCCGGCCTGGCCGAGACCATGCGTGCCCGCGCCTCGCGTGTGGACGCCGGCACCGCCGACCTGCTCGACACCGCGGGGACCGGCGGCGGGCGCCCGACCTTCAACGTCTCGACCACGGCGGCCTTCATCGCCGCGGGCGCGGGGGCGGTGGTCGCCAAGCACGGCAACCGCTCGGCCACCGGCCTCTCGGGGTCCGCAGACCTGCTCGAGGCGCTCGGCGCCCGCATCGACCTCGGCCCGACCGCGGTCGCCACCTGCATCCGCGAGGTCGGCTTCGGGTTCATGTTCGCCCCGGCTCACCACCCGGCCACCCGCTACGTGGTGCCGGTGCGCAAGATGCTCGGCGTGCGGACGATCTTCAACTTCCTGGGCCCGCTCACCAATCCGGCGGGCGCGACCCGCCAGCTCATCGGCGTCTCCGACCCCGCGATGCTCGCCGTCATGGCCGGCGCCCTGGCCCGTCTGGGCACCGAGCGGGCGCTGGTAGTGTCCAGCGCGGATGGGCTTGACGAGATGAGCACCTCCGGGCCCACGGAGGTCGTCGAGGTCACGGCGACGACGACCCGGACGTGGACGGTCTCCGCCGCGGACGTCGGACTCGATCCCGCCCCCTACGACGCCGTTCGCGGCGGGACACCGGAGCAGAACGCGGACATCGCGCGACGCATCCTCGCCGGGGAGCACGGCGCGCCCCGGGATCTGGCGGTGCTCAACGCCGGCGCCGCGCTCTACGCGAGCGGCCGCGTCGAGAGCCTCGAGGCGGGTGTCCGCGCCGCCGAGGCGGCCGTCGACGACGGCGCCGCGGCCGACGCGCTCCAGCGCTTCGTCGCCGCCACCGAGGAGCTCGGCGGCCGATGAGCGTGCTCGAGCAGATCGTCGAGCACACCCGCGAGGGCGTCGCCCGGCGCCGGCGCGAGGTGCCCCTCGCGAGCCTCGAGCCCGCGGTGGCCGGCCGCGAGGACCGCCCGTTCGCCGAGGCCTTGGCCCAACCGGGCATCTCGCTCGTCGCCGAGCACAAGCGACGATCTCCCTCGGCCGGCGCCATCCGCGAGGACCTGAGCCTCGAGGACGTGGTCGGCGCCTACGAGCGCGGCGGCGCGGCGGCGGTCTCGATCCTCACCGCCGACCACTTCGGCGGCTCGCTCGACGATCTCCGCGCCGCTCGCGCCGCCACCGCGCTGCCCCTCCTGCGCAAGGACTTCTTCGTCGATCCCTACCAGCTCTACGAGTCGGCGGCGGCTGGCGCGGACGCCGTCCTGCTCATCGTCGCGGCGCTCCATCCCGACGACCTCCAGGCGCTGTTCGACGAGGCGCTCGCGCTGGACCTCGACGTGCTCGTCGAGGTGCACGACGGAGAGGAGCTCGAGACGGCGCTGGCCGTCGGCGCGGACGTCGTCGGGATCAACAACCGCGACCTCAGCGACTTCTCCGTCGACCTCGACCGGACGTTCGATCTGCTGGCCGACGTGCCCGCGGGCAAGACCGTGGTCTCGGAGTCGGGCTTCGACCGGCGCGAGCAGCTCGACGAGCTCGAGCGCGTCGGGGTGGACGCCGTGCTGATCGGCGAGGCGCTCATGCGCGCGGGGGACATCGAGGCCGCGTGCCGCGCCCTCACCGCGGCCCCGGGCGCCGATCCCGAGCCTTAAGGCGCCGCGAAGCGGCCTTTATCGGCCGTTGGGATCGCCTCCCCACACTCGATGCCATGACCAAACTCCTCCGCTCGCCGTTTCCGGCCGGCCTCCTGGGCGGTCTCGTCGTCGCGCTCGCCTTCCTGCTCATCGGCACCGGCCAGGACACCGTCAGCAAGACGGTCATCCAGCAGTCGCCGCTGGCCACCCGCCCCGCGTCGAACAGCTCCGCGCTCACGCCGCGCCAGATCTATGAGAAGGCCGCGCCGGGTGTCGTCTTCATCACCGCGCAGGTCGTCCAGGACTCCCAGTCCTCCCCCTTCGGTCTGCCCCAGCAGCAGCAGGGCCAGGCCACCGGCTCGGGCTTCGTGATCGACCAGAAGGGCCTCATCCTCACCAACGCCCACGTCGTGGAGGGCGCCTCCAAGGTCACGGTGAAGCTCGAGGACAAGATCTCGCGGGAGGCGAAGGTCGTCGGCAAGGATCCCTCCACGGACATCGCGCTGCTGAAGATCGACGCCTCCGGCCTCAAGCTCGATCCCCTGGCCCTGGGCCAGGACTCCCCGGTACAGGTCGGTGACCCGGTGCTGGCCATCGGCAACCCGTTCGGCCTCGACCGGACGCTCACCACCGGCGTCATCTCGGCCAAGCAGCGCAAGATCCAGGCGCCGAACGGGTTCTCGATCGACAACGTGCTGCAGACCGACGCGGCGATCAACCCCGGCAACTCGGGCGGCCCGCTGCTCGACGCCGCCGGGCGGGTCGTCGGGATCAACTCCCAGATCGCCACCGGCGGCAACGGCAACGGCAACGTGGGCATCGGCTTCGCCGTCCCGATCGACACCGCGAAGAAGGTGCTGCCGGACCTCGAGCGCAGCGGCCGCGTCCAGCGCGCCTACCTCGGGATCGAGGGCGTCACGATCGACTCCTCGTTCTCGCGCATCGGCCTGAAGGCCACCAACGGCGTCCTCATCCAGAGCGTGACGCCGGGCGGCCCGGCCCAGAAGGCCGGCCTGCGCGGCGGGGACGTCCAGAGCCTGGTCGGCGGTCAGCAGGTCAAGCTCGGCGGCGACGTCATCGTCAAGATCGACGGCAAGGACATGCGCTCGATCGACGACGTCGTCTCCACCGTGGCCAAGGAGCGCCCGGGCCAGAAGGTCGACGTGGAGATCCTGCGCGACGGCAAGCGGAAGACCGTGACGGTCGACCTCGCCGACCGCCCGGCGCAGCTCCCCAACGGCTAGGTCAGTGGCAGGGCGCGGAGCCCGAGTCGGTGAACGAGCTGCCGGTGGCCGGCGCGAACTGCCAGTCGTACGAGCTCGCGTGGAGCGTGAGCTTCAGCACCCCGTAGGCCTTGCCCTGGATCTCGCTGTTGGCGGCGGGGGTGGTGCCGATGTTCTCACTGCTCTTGCCGCCGGTTCCGGCGACGAACTCGCGGACCCCGCGAGTCGGGTCGGCGGCTCCGGTGGGGGACTGCGGCGCAAAGCGCTCGTAGTCGTGGACGTGGCCGTTCACGACGATGTCGGCGTTGGCGTTGTAGAGATCCTGCCAGAAGGCGGAGGACTTGGTCGACGGCAGCTTGGATGACCAGCGCGGCTCGTGCCAGAGCGCCATCGTGCAGGCCGCCGGGTGCGCCGCCAGGTCGTTGGCCAGCCACTGCTCCTGCGCCGATCCTGCCGAGCAGGAGATCAGCGAGCAGGCGGACGTGGTGTTGAGCACGACGATGTGCCAGGTCCCCAGGTCGTAGGAGTAGTAGCCCTTGCTCGGGTCCCCGGCGGCCGCGCCGAAGTAGCCGTAGTAGCCGGAGGCGTGACCGGTGGTGTCGCAGTCGTGGCCGCCGTAGGCGTCGGGATCCGAGGTCTTGTACTCGTGGTTGCCGGGCACCGGCAGCGCGATCGACTTCGCCCTTCCCCACGAGGGGTCGTAGGAAGCGGCGTAGTCGCTCGCGGAGCTGCAGTCGTACTGAGTGTCGCCGAGCGCGAGCACCGCGGTCATGCCGGAGCCCACCAGCAGGTTGGAGGTGGCCATCATCTTGCACGCGGACGAGGTGCCGGCTCCGCCGTTGAAGGCCGGGTCGCTGGTGTCGCAGGCGATGTCCCCCGCGGCGGCGACGACGGGGTCGCCCGCACTGGTCTGCACGGTGTGGTCCTGGTCGCAGATCGAGCCCTTGCCGACGTCGTTGCCGCACATGCGCCAGTGGTAGGTGGTCGAGGGCTGGAGCCCGGCGGCCACCTCGTTGATCGTGACCGTCGCTCCGGAGGTGACGGTGCGCGTCGGCGTCACGCTGCCGTAGCCGGTCGTGGACCCGTACTGGAAGTAGTAGTAGGCATCGCCCTGGTCGGCCTTCATGTAGCCGTTGAACTGCACGCTCGTGTTGGTGACGAAGCTCGGGGGGCTGCTGCCGCCCTGGCACGCCGCCAGCGCGACGGGCATCACGAGCAGCAGCGCGGCGAGCAGCGGGCGGCGCAGCCGCGCCCGCCCGCTCGACCGCCCCGGGCGCCCTTCGCACTTCGGCGCGTCGGCGCGTACGGTCGGGTACGGCAGCGACTTCACAGACAATGTGCCCTCCTGGGCGGCATCCTCGCGGGCTTGGCGTGACTACCACCCTGCGCGCCGCCGGTCAAGCTGGCAACCGTCGCGCTGACCGCCCTTCCTGCGTCCCGTCGCCTCGTAGGATCCTTCGCGTGGACGCTTCCGCCCCGCGTATCAAGTTCTGCGGCATCACCCGCCTCGACGACGCGCAGCTCGCGGTCGAGGCGGGCGCGTGGGCGGTCGGGCTCATCTTCTGGCCGGGGTCCGAGCGC
>JBBSBL010000011.1:0-52995 GCA_038251325.1 Solirubrobacterales bacterium
CACGAGTGCGTCGACCAGCCAGGCATGTTCGGGACCGTGGTCAAGGCGACGCTCGCCGCGGGTCGCGCCGGCGACGTCGGGCCGGCGGCCGCGCGGGCGGCGGCGCGGGCGCGCTCGGCGCCGCGGCGTCCGGGGTATCTCCAGGTGCCGACGGCTCAGCTGGACGCCGACTCGCCGCCCGCGGGCGGCCCCGGCCGGCCGGCGCCGGCGACGCTCCCGGACCCGGTCGAGGCCGCGCTCGCGTCCGAGCTGTTGGCCGCCGCCCGACGCCCGCTGATCTGGGCCGGCGGCGGCGCGGTGGCGTCCGGCTCCGGGCCGGCGCTCGCCGCGCTCGCCGCGCGGCTCGCGGCCCCGGTCGTGACGACGTTCCTCGGCCGGGGGCTGCTGGCGCCGGACCACCCGCTCGAGGTCGGGCTGCCGCCCCACGTGCCGGAGTGTGGCGCGCTCTGGGACGAGGCGGATCTCGTGGTGGTTGTGGGCTCCGATCTCGACGGCGCGAACACGCAGAACTGGGCCATGCCGCGGCCCGAGCGCCTCGTCGCGGTGAACGTCGACGCGGACGACGCCGCCAAGGCGTGGCCGCCCGACGTCGTGGTGCGCGCCGACGCGCGCGCGGGCTGTGAGGACCTGCGCGCGCGACTCGGGGCGCCGGCGGACGCGGGCGCGCACGCGGACCGGGTCGCCCGGATGGCCGACCGGCTGGCGGGGGCGCGCGCCGCGGCGCGGGAGCGACTCGCGGGCGACCAGGGCGCCGAGGTGGCCTTTCTCGACGCGTTCGCCGCCGCCGTCCCGGACGACGCGGTGGTCCTCGCCGACATGTGCATCCCGGGGTACTGGCTCGCCGGCTTCCGCCGGCCCGCCGGGCCGCGCCGGATGCTGTACCCGATGGGGTGGGGGACGCTCGGGTTCGCCTTTCCCGCCGCGCTGGGAGCGGCGTGCGCGGCGTCCGTCGCTGCCGTGCCCGGACCGGTGATCTCGGTGTCGGGCGACGGCGGGTTCCTCTTCGCCTGCGGTGAGCTGGCCACGGCGGCGCAGCAGCGCCTGCCGCTGACGGCGGTCGTCGTGGACGACGGCGGGTACGGGATGCTCCGCTACGACCAGGCGCGGACGGGCGCGGACCCGGCGGCGATGGACCTCGCCGCGCCGGACTTCGCGGCCCTGGCGGCGAGCTTCGGCGTGCGGGCCGAGACGGTCGCCGGGCTGGGGGCGGACTTCACGCGAGCCCTCGCCGGCCAGGTCGCCGACCCCGAGCCGACGGTGCTCGTCGCCCGGGCCGCGCTCACCCCGCCGCCGACGACCTCGCCGCGGTGGTACCGGCTGGGGCGGGCGTAGGGGCCTAGATGATCGATTCCGCGACCCCGCGCACGCGGCCGCGCAATCAACCGTCTACCCCTCCAGCCGGAACCCCCGCTCGGGCTCGAGCGCCGCCGTGTCCATCTGCGCCTTCTGCAGCCGGCCCGCGTAGTCCCAGTTCATCGACTGCCAGCGGGTGAACTGGTCGAGCACCCAGATCCCGGACTGGCGGCTGCCGTTGCCCGAGCGCCCGTTTCCTCCGAAGGGCAGGTGCGCCTCGGCGCCTGAGGTGGAGTTGTTCACGCTCACCATGCCGGCGCCGACGCGGCGGCGGAACTCGAAGGCCGTGCGCGGGTCTGAGGTGTAGATCGCGGCGGAGAGGCCGTACCCGTGGCCGTTCGCGAGCGCCATCGCCTCGTCGAAGTCCGCGAACCGGGCCACGCCGACCAGCGGCCCGAACGTCTCGGTGTTCGCGAGCTCGTCGTCCGCGCGGACCCCCGCGACGATCGTCGGATGCATGTAGAGACCCGCCTCCGGATCGCCGCCGACAAACCCGGTGCGCGGGTTCGCCGCGGTGATCCTCCCCGTGCCGCTCGACCCGTGGAGGGTGTGGTGGGGGCGGACGAGGTCGAGCCAGCCGGCGAACCGCTCGGCGAAGCGCGCGTCGATCATCGGCCCGAAGAGCACGTCCTCGCGGGGGTCGCCGACCGCCGCGGCCTCGGTCGCCGCCGCGAACCGCGCGAGGAAGACGTCGTGGACCTCGGCGTGGACGATCGCCGTCCCCAGGGAGGTGCAGCGCTGGCCCGCGGTGCCGAAGCCGCTGAAGAGCGCGCCCTCCACCGCCAGGCCGAGGTCGGCGTCCGGCATGACCACGAGCGGGTTCTTGCCGCCGAGCTCGAGGCACGGCGACTGGAGATGGCGACCGCACAGCGCGCCGATCCGCCGGCCGACCGTCGTGGATCCGGTGAAGCCGACCTTGTCGACGAGGCCCGCGTCGAGCGCGGCCTCGAGCCCGGCAGCGGTCTGCCCCCCGTCGGCGTGGACGACGTTCAGGGCCCCGGGCGGCAGGCCGCCGGCGAGGAAGAGCCGGGCCAGGGCGTCGCCGAGCGCGGGCGCGTACTCCGCCGGCTTCCACACCACCGCGTTCCCGGAGACGAGCGCCGGCACCAGGTACCAGCTCGGGACGGCGACGGGGAAGTTGCCGGCGGTGACGATCGCCGCCACGCCGACCGGGGCGCGGAAGGTGAAGAGCTGCTTGTCGGGCATCTCGCTCGGCACGGTCTGGCCGTAGAGCCGGCGGCCCTCGGAGAGGAAGAAGTCGCAGGTGTCGACGATCTCCTGCACCTCGCCCAGCGCCTCCGCGTACGGCTTGCCGATCTCGCGGGTGACGAGCCCGGCCAGCGCCTCGCGGTTGGCCTCGACCAGCCGGCCGATCTCTCCGATCGCCCGCCCGCGCACCGGCGCGGGGGTCGCCGCCCAGCCGGGCTGCGCCGCGCGGGCGGCGCGGCACGCCGCAACGAACGTGTCGGCGTCGCCCATCCGCACCTCGCAGACGACGTCGTCGAGGCGTGCGGGGTTCGTCGAGGCGACCAGGCCGCCGGGCGCGCCCTCTACGGCCTCCCCGGCGACGAGCGAGGCGACGGTGCGGGTGGCCGTGGCGGTCACGGCGCTACCGTAGCGCCGCGTGGAGGTCGTGATCGTCGGGGCGGGCGTCTTCGGGGCCTCGCTCGCGCACCGGATGGCGGGGGACGGGCACGCCGTCACGCTCGTCGAGCGCGCCACGCCGGGGCACCCGTGCGCGACATCCGGCGGCGAGACCCGGCTGCTGCGGGCGGGGCACGGGTCGGACCTGCGCCACACACGCTCGGCCCGGCGCGCCCGGGAGCTGTGGCGGGCGCTCGAACGCGAGACGGGCGAGTCGCTCTACGTCGAGGCCGGCGTGGTCTGGCTCGCGCGGGCGCAGGACGGCTGGGAGGCGGCGACGGCGGCGACGCTCGCGGCGGCGGGCGTCCCGAGCGAGCGGCTCGACCGCTCGGACACCGAGCGCCTGTTTCCCGGCGCCCGGCTCGATGGCGTGGGTTGGGCGCTGCTCGAGCCGGAGGCGGGAATCCTCCGCGCGGCGCGCGCGACGGCGGCGCTCGCCACCGCGGCGGTGGCGAGCGGGGCGCGGCTGATCACCGCCGCCGCCCGGCCCGACGGCGCCGCCGCGGTGCTCGACGACGGCCGCCACCTCGAGGCCGAGCGCGTCGTGTGGGCCTGCGGCCCGTGGCTGGCCGGCCTGTTCCCCGAGCTCGCGAACCTGCGGGTCACCCGGCAGGAGGTCGTGCACTTCACCGCCCCGCCGGGCTGGGCGACTCCGCCCGTGCCGGGCTGGGTCGACTACGACGGCTGCGCCTACGGCCTCGGCGACCTCGACGGCCGCGGGGTCAAGGTCTGCTCGGACGCCGAGGGCGAGCCGCTGGACCCCGACCGCGGCGACCGGACGCCGAGCGCGACGGGCGAACGCCAGGCGCGCGAGATCGCGGCCGCGCGCTTCCCGAGCCTGGCGGGGGCGGCCGTGCGCTCCGCGACCGTCTGCGCCTACGAGCTCACGGCGGACACCGAGTTCCTCGCCGGGCCGCTACCGGGTCAGGACACGGTCTGGCTGCTGGGCGGCGGGTCGGGGCACGGCTTCAAGCACGGTCCCGCGCTCGCCGAGCAGGTCGCCGGCGCGCTGACCGGCGCGGCGGCGACCGACCCGCGACGCGCGGTGGGCCCGCGAACGGCCGACCGCAGCCTCCGCACCGCCGGGCTGCGAGCCGCCCGGCCGCGGTGATCCGTCACGCCGGATCCAGCCGCGCGGCCCCCGCCGCCGGCGCCACGACGAGCGCGTCGGGCGGCGGTGCGACGCCGGGCGGGAAGAGCGCGATCACCGAGCCGCCGAAGCCGCCGCCCGTCATCCGGGCGCCCGCCGCGCCGGCGTCGTGCAGCCGCGTGACCGTCGCCTCGAGCGCCGGCGTGGAGACTTCGAAGTCGTCGCGAAGCGACGCGTGCCCGGCGTCGAGCAACGCGCCCGCGCGGACGCCGTCGCCGGCGCGGAGGGTGAGGACCATGTCGTCGACGCGAACGTCCTCGCTGACGACATGTCGGACCCGGCGGTGGAGCGGCGCGGGGAGTCGGTCGGCGTCGGCGGAGGTGGCCTCGCGGAGGCTCGCGAGGCCCAGCGCCCCGGCCGCGGCGCGGCACTCCTCGCGTCGCGCGGCGTAGCCGGAGCCGGCCAGCGCCCGCCGCTCGCCGGAGTCGGCCAGCGCCAGCGTCCACGATCCCAGGCGCCATGGGACCACGCTCCAGCGCAGCGCCCGGCAGTCGAGCCGGACCAGCGACCCCGCGCGGCCGAGCTGGACGGCGAGCGGATCGAGCAGCCCGGTGGGCGCCCCGACCCAGTCGTGCTCGACCGCCCGGCAGAGCTCGGCCAGTGCCACCGGCTCGGGCGCCGACGTGTCCGCCAGCGCGGCGAGCGCCAGCACGAGCGCGACCTTCAGCGCGGCCGAGGACGCGAGCCCGGCGCCGGCGGGCAGGTCGCTCCCGATCGTCACACGCGCCGGCAGCACCGCGACGCCCCGGTCGCCGAGCGCGGCGACCGTGCCGCGCACGTGCGCGCTCCACTCGTGCGTGCCGATCCGCGCGGGCGAGGCGACCGGGAAGCGGTCCTCCTCGCCGGCCAGTTCGGAGCGCACGACCATGAGATCACCCTCGATCCGCTCTGCCCACACCGTCACCCCCTGCGCCACCGCGAACGGCAGGCAGAGCCCGTCGTTGTAGTCCGTGTGCTCCCCGATCAGGTTGACCCGCCCTGGGGCGAAGGCCGCGGCCCGCTCCGCCATCCCGGGACCGTAGAGGCCCCGGGCGGCGGGCGGGGCGGCCCGCACGCCGCCGCTCAGGCGCGGCCCGCCGCCGCTTCCCCGCCGCGCTCGGGATCCCCGTCCGTGAGCCCGATCCGGTCGTGGAGTCGGCGGAGCGGCTTCGGCGCCCACCAGTTCCAGCGGCCGAGCAGCGCCATGAGCGACGGCACGAGGAACGTCCGCACGATGAACGCGTCGATCAGGACGCCGGCGGCCGTCCCGACGCCGACCTGCTTGATGAACACGATCTCCGAGACCACGAACGCGCCGATCGCGACCGCGAGCAGGACGGCCGCGGCGGTGACGATCCCGCCGGTCCGTTGCAGCCCCACGGCCACCGCCTCACGGTCCGGCAGCCCGCGGTCGCGCGCCTCCTTGATCCGCGCGAGGAGGAACACGCCGTAGTCCGTCGAGAGCCCGAACACGAGCGCGGCGAGCAGGACGAACTGCGAGGAGTCGATCCCGCCCTGGCTCGTGTAGTCGAGCAGGCTCTCGAAGCGCCCGTCCTGGAAGACGAGCACGAGGAGGCCCAGCGCGGCGCCCACCGTCAGGGCGTTCATGAGGATCGCCTTGATCGGGAGCACGACCGAGCCGGTCATGAGCCAGAGCACGAGCAGGGTCGTGGCGACGAGAAGCCCGGTGGCCACGGGCAGGCTGCCGGCGATCGCCGACTGGGTGTCGCGGAACTCGGCGGCGACCCCGCCCACCTCCACGGGGAAGGGCGCGGGAACCGCCCGGACCTCGCGCACGACGCGTTGGGCCGGGTCGCCGATCGCGGAGCCGCGCACCGTCGCGGCGAGCTGCCACAACCCGTCGCTCAGCGCCCGTGGGGCGCCGACGCCCACGACGCCGTCGATGCGATCCAGGGAGCGCGCGTAGGCGGCGAGCCGCGCGCCGTCGGCGCGCGGCGCCCGCACGGCGAGGACGAGCGGCGCCGCGTCATTGCGGGGGTAGTCGCGGTCGAGGGCGTCGCTGACCACGCGCGCGCTGTGGGGGGCGGGCAGCGCCTTCGCGTCGACGCCGGTCCAGTTGGCGCCGAGCGCCGGCAGCGCGACGGCCACCAGGACGGCGCCGGTGACGAGGGCGACGGCGCCCGGCCGCCGCATCACGGCCTGCGAGAGCCGGTACCAGCGGTCCTCGCCGCCGGTGCGCCGCCTCGAGCGCCCGCGGAGCTTCTCGCCCCACAGCGCGAGGAACGCCGGGGTCAGGGTGATGGCCACCGTCGCCGCGACCAGCGCGCACACCGCTCCGCCGATGCCCATCGACTTCAGGAAGTTCAGCGGGAAGACGACGAGCGAGGCCATCGCGGCGGCAACGGTGATCGAGCTGAAGAGGATCGTCCGGCCGGCGCTGCGCAGCGTCGCCGCGATGGCGTCACGCCCGGGCCCGTGGCGGTCGAGCTCCTCGCGGTAGCGGTTGACCATGAACAGCGAGTAGTCGACCGCGAGGCCGAGCGCCAGGCCGATCACGAGGTTGAGCGCGAAGACCGACAGCCCGTGGATCTCGTTCACCACCCGCAACGCCAGGAACGTGCCGAGGATGGTCGAGAAGCCGATCGCCAACGGCAGCACCGCCGCCCGTGCGCTGCGGAAGAAGAGCAGCGAGAGCAGCATGAGCAGCGGGAAGGCGATGAGCTCGGCGGTCCCGAGGTCGGTGGTGATCTGCTCGGACATCTGCGCGAAGACGACGGCCCGGCCGCCCACGGTCACGTCGCGCCGCCCGGCGAGGCTGGACTCCAGGCGCTTGGCGACCTTGTGGTCGTCGGCCGCGGCGGCGAGCATCGCGGCGACGTAGGTCGAGCGCCGGTCGGAGGACAGGAAGCGGGGGTCGCGGGTCGTCGCGTAGGAGTCGACGGCGGCGACGGCCGGATCGGTCTTCAGCGTGCGGGCGACGTTGGCCACCGCCGCGCGACCTGCGGCCGAGCTCACGCCCCCGGCCGGCGTGACCAGCGCGACGATCCCCGGCGCCACCTGTCGGCCGGTGGCCGACTCGATGCGGTCGCGGGCGGCGATCGACTGCGAGCCCGGGTCGTCGAAGCCGCCGGTCGCGTTCAGCAGGCCCGCGACGGGGCCGCCCAGCGCGGCGGCGAACAGGACGACCGCGAGGGCGGCGAGCAGCCAGCGCTTCGGGTGGCGGCTGCTGGCGTCGGCGAGGCGGGAGAACATGGCGGAGAGACCTCAGGGGCGGGCGGCTCGGGACTAGACGGCCGTAAACCTACAGATGGATCTACGCTTGTCAAGTGACCGACGCCGCGGGTAGGGTTCTCGGCGTGTCCACCGCCTCACCCCGCAAGCCCGTCGCGCCCAAGCGCCGCAAGGCCGCCGCCCGCAAGGGACAGAACCCGCGGGGCCAGGGCGACCTCCTGCGCGAGCAGCTGCTCGACGCGGCCGGCGAGATGCTGCTCGAGCACGGGGACGAGGGGCGGTTGACGATCCGCGGCGTCACGCGCCGGGCGGGCGTCTCCCCGATGGCCTTCTACCTCCACTTCCCCGACCGCGACGCGCTCGTGCTCGCCGTGCTCGAGCGGGGGTTCACCGAGTTTCGCGCCGGGATCCTGGCCGCCGAGGCCGAGGCGCCGGATCCCGCAACCGCCCTGCGCGACGCCGGCCGGGCGTACATGCGCTTCGCCCTGCAGCGCCCGGGCCACTACCGGCTGATCTTCTCCCTCGCGCTGCCCGAGCGCCGCCAGGGCGTGCCGGCCGCCGCCGCGGCGTTCGAGGATCTCGTCCGGCTCGTGGGCGCGTGCATGGACGCCGGCCTCGCTCCGCGGGCCTACCCGTCGTCGATGGCCACGAGCGTGTGGACCGCGCTGCACGGCATCGTCACGCTCCGCCACACCTCTCCCGGGTTCCCCTGGCCGCCGGTGGACGAGATGCTCGAGCGGGTGTGCGTCGGGATGGTCGGGCTGGCGCCCGGATAGCCGGGCGGGTCCGCGCCCGTGGCTAGGCTGCAGCCGACCGTGCGCCTCATCGTCGCCCGCTGCGAGGTCCGCTACACGGGCCGGCTCACCGCGCGCCTGCCGATGGCGCTGCGGCTGCTGATGCTCAAGTCCGACGGCTCGGTGATGGTCCACGCGGACACGGGCGGCTTCAAGCCGCAGAACTGGATGACGCCGCCGACGGCGATCGAGGAGGAGGACGGGCCGCGGCGGCGCATCGTCGTGCGCAAGCGGGCCGGAGCGAGCGAGGACCGCCTGGAGATCGAGATCGCCGAGGTCCTCTCCGACGTGACCCACGACATGGGCGAGGCCGCCGCGCTGGAGAAGGACGGCGTCGAGCGCGATCTCCAGGAGGCGCTGGCCGCCGCGCCGGAGTGGTGCGGCGAGGGGCTGCGCCTCGTGCGCCGCGAGTGGGGCACGGACATCGGGCCCGTCGACCTGATGTGCCGCGACGCGCAGGACGGCTGGGTGGCCGTCGAGATCAAGCGCGTGGGCACGATCGACGCCGTCGAGCAGCTCACCCGCTACCTCGAGCGAATCCGGCTCGACCCCGCGCTCGGGGCGTGCACCGGTGTGCTGGCCGCCGAGACGATCAAGCCGCAGGCCAGAGTGCTGGCGGAGTCGCGCGGCATCGCCTGCGCCGAGATCGACCTCGCGGTGGTCCGCGGGGAGCGCGAGCCGGAGCTGACGCTGTTCGCCGGTCAGGGGGCTGACGATGGCCGCTCGGGGAGGTGGACGGGTCTCGGAGCAGATCCCCAGGGTGTCGGACGTCGGTCGCAGGGACAGCACCAGCGGGCGAGCGGGATCGCGCAAGCGCCGCGCTTGGCTGGCCGCCTCGGTGTGCGCGCTGGCGGTCTGGGCGACGGGCTGCAACCCGACCAGCCAGTACGGGCCGCTGCAGTCCCAGTGGACGGGGCGGACCGGTGCGTTCATCGCCGCCAAGCCGGCGACGAGCGCGGGGGTTGTGTACGTGGGCTCCTGGGACGGCTACGAGTACGCCTACGACGAGGCCTCGGGAGCGCTGAGGTGGCGTACCAATCTTGGGCAGACGACCGGCCTCTGCCCCGAGACGGTGACCGCCGGGGTCACATCCTCGCCGTGGCTCGAGGGCGGTGCGGCGTACCTGGGGGGCGGGGACTCGAACTGGTACGCGCTCGACGTCGCCTCGGGCGCTGTGCGGTGGAGCATCGGGCTCGGCGACAACAGCACCACCGGTGGGCTCTACAACTGGTCGAGTCCGATCGTGTACGGCGGCCACGCCTACGTCGGCACCTCCAGCCTCTGCGACGGCCCACTGGTGCAGGGCAAGGTGCTGCGGGTCAACGTCACCACGCATCAGGTCGACACCGTCTGGAAGGTCGTGGCGGACAACCAGGTCGGCGGCACGATCTGGACGAGCCCGGTCGTCGACCCCGCCAGCAACACGGTGTTCGTCACGACCGGCACGCGGCCCGCCCCCAGCGAGCGCTACGCCGAGGCGATCGTGGCGCTCGACGCCACCACGCTCGCCGTGAAGAGCTACTGGGCGCTGCCACTCGACGACCCGACCCCGGACGCCGACTGGGGTACCTCGCCCACCCTGTTCACCGACAGCGGCGGTCGGCAACTCGTGGCGGCGATCAACAAGAACGGGATCCTGTACGCCTTCTCGCGCGGCGACCTGGGCGCCGGGCCGGTCTGGCAGGTGCGGATCGCGGAGGGCGGCGGCTGTCCGAACTGCGGCGACGGGTCGGCCTCCAACGGGGCCTTCGACGGGCAGCGGCTCTACTTCGCCGGCGGGCGCACCACGATCGCCGGCAAGGCCTACAAGGGCTCGGTCCGCGCGATCGACCCTGCGACCGGCGCGATCGTCTGGGAGCTGGGTCTGCCGGCCGAGGTGCTGGGCGCGCTCAGCATCGCGAACGGCATGCTCGTCGTTCCCGACAGGCTGGCCCTCTGGGTCGTCGATCCGACGTCCGGCGTGACGCTGTACGGCAACGACCTGGGCAGCGAGATCTTCGCCGCCGCCACGGTCGCGGACGGCCACCTGTTCCTCGGAACGGGCGACGGCGTCGTCCACGCGCTGGCCTACCCGGCGTCGGCCGGCGCCGGCGCGGCCCGGGCGCAGGCCCCCGGCGCCTCGGCGGCGCTCGCCGCGGACGCCGCGGGCGCCACGCCACAGAGCGCCGGCTCGACCTTCGCCGCGCCGGTCGCCCTCGCCGCAGGTCCTGGCTGCACCGTGGCGGGCGCGGCCCCCTCGGCGGCGGGCGCGATCGTGATCGACCGGCTCGCGGTCGCCCCGGCGGGGCAGGCGCGCGGGACCTCGGCCACGGTGGAGGCGTACGCGAATGGCAGCTGCGCGGGCCCGGCGATCGCGAGCGTCGCACTCGCGGGCGGTCACTCCACCGTGCGAGTCTCCCGAGGGCTCGCGGTGCAACCGGGAACGGTCGTCTCGATCGCCGCCACCCGCGCTGTTCGCCTGCGGGTGCGGCTCTCGGGCCGGGTCGCCGACACCGCGGCATCGGCCGCGACAGGGCCTCCGCCCGCGCGCAGGACGGCGCCGCCGACCTCGCTGCCGTGAACGATCGCGGAGCGGAGGCCATATCGTCCCGCGCCATGACCGACGACCCCGCCGTCCTCACCGAGCGCCGCGACCGCGTCCTGCTCGTCACGCTCAACCGTCCCGACCAGCGCAACGCCGTGAATGCCGCTCTCGCCGCCGGCGTCGCCGCCGCGCTGGACGAGCTCGACGACACCCCCGAGCTCACGCTCGGCATCCTCACCGGCGCCGGCGCCGGCTTCTCCGCGGGGATGGACCTCAAGGCCTTCGTGGCCGGCGAGAGCCCCTACGTCGAGGGGCGGGGCTTCGCCGGCATCACCCAGCGCGGCGCGCGCAAGCCGCTCATCGCGGCGATCGAGGGCTTCGCCGTGGCCGGCGGGCTTGAGGTCGCGCTCTCGTGCGACCTCATCGTCGCCGCGCGCGACGCCCGCCTCGGCATCCCGGAGGTCAAGCGCAGCCTCGCCGCGGCCGCGGGCGCCTTGATCCGCCTGCCCAAGCGGATGCCCTATCACCTGGCGATGGAGCTCGCGCTCACCGGCGATCCGATCACCGCCGAGCGCGCGGCCGGGGTCGGCCTCGTCAACCGGATCGCGGAGCCCGGACGCGCGGTCGAGGCCGCGCTCGAGCTCGGCGCCCGGATCGCCAAGAACGGGCCGCTGGCCATCGGCGCCTCCAAGCAGGTGCTCGCCTCGGCGCTCGACTGGACCGAGGCGGAGGCCTGGGAGAAGCAGGCCGCGATCGTCGGTCCCGTGTTCGCGTCGAAGGACGCGCAGGAGGGCGCGAAGGCCTTCGCCGAGAAGCGCGACCCCGTCTGGCGCGGGGAGTAGCGCCCCTACAGACCCGCCGCCGCCCTGTCGATGTGAACGGGATGCGGTCCCTGCCCGCCCGTCCCGCGATCCTGCGTGCCGTCGCGGCCCTTCTGCTCGTGGCGCTGCTGCTCCACCTGGCGCACAACGTCGCCGGCCTCGGCCGTCCCGCGGCCGACACGGCGAGCGACGTCGTCCACCACGCGATCCTCTTCGCCGCCGCGGGCGTGATCCTGTGGCGCGCCGCGCGCGTGCCCGCGGACCGCGCCGCCTGGATCGCGCTCGGGATCGGCGTGCTCTCGTGGTCGGTCGGCGAGCTGCTGTGGACGCTGGTCTACGTGAAGATGGATCCCCAGCCGTTCCCGTCGGTGAGCGACGGGCTGTGGCTCGCGGCGCTGCCCGCGTGGTACACCGGCCTCGTGCTGCTCGTGCGTGGCCGCATCGACCGTCTCCCGCGCACCGCCTGGCTGGACGGCCTCATCGCGGCGCTCGCGCTCACCGCGCTCGTCGCCGCGCTCGTCTTCCCGTCGATCGAGGCGACGACCGGGGGCACGCCCGAGACCATCGCGACGAACCTCGCCTACCCGATCGGCGACGTGGTGCTCCTCGGACTCGTGCTCTACGCCTTCGCGATGGCGAGCTGGCGGCCGGGGCGGGTGTGGCTGCTGCTCGGCGCCGGCTTCCTGCTCGTGGCGGCCGCCGACCTCGCGTTCCTCTACCAGCAGGCCACCGGCACCTTCCAGGAGCAGCGCTGGGTCGACGCCCTGTGGCCCTCGGGCTTCACGCTGCTCGCCATCGCCGCGCTGGTCCCGCCCGGCCGTCCCGTGCCGGGCGGCCGCGACCGCCGCACGCTCGTCGTCCCGCTCGGCTTCGCGGTCGCCGCGGTCGCGATCATCGGGCTCGACCAGCTCGAGCGCCAGAACCGCGTGGCGGTCTTCATCGCCTTGGCCACCCTCGGCGCGATCCTGGCGCGGACCTGGCTCACCTTCCGCGAGAACCAGCGCCTGCTCCACGGCTCGCGCGAAGAGGCGCTCACCGACCCGCTGACCGGCCTGGGCAACCGCCGCCGCCTCCTGCTCGACCTCGATGACGCGCTGCTCGCCGCCGCGGGCGGGACGTCGCGCACGCTGGTGCTCTTCGACCTCGACGGGTTCAAGAGCTACAACGACGCGTTCGGCCACCCGGCCGGCGACGCGCTGCTCCAGCGCCTCGGCGACAAGCTCGCCGCGGCCGTGGCCAGCCACGGAACCGCGTATCGCCTCGGCGGGGACGAGTTCTGCGTGCTGCTTGACCGGGCCGGCGACGTGGCCGAGCCGGTGATCGCCGTCGCGGCCGGCGTGCTCACCGAGGAGGGCGACGCGTTCAGCGTCACCTGTTCCCACGGCGCGGTCATCCTGCCCGCGGACGCCGCCGACCGCGCCGAGGCGCTCCGCGTCGCCGACCGCCGGATGTACGCGCAGAAGGACTCGCGGCGCGGGTCGGCCGGGCGGCAGACGAGCGACGCGCTCATGCGCGCCCTGAAGGAGCGCGACGCCGGGCTCTCCGGCCATCTGATGCAGGTCGGCGAGCTCGCGCGCGAGGTCGGCCGGGCGATGGGGCTCGACGCCGAGGCGCTCGACGAGGTGGCGCGCGCGGCCGAGCTGCACGACGTCGGCAAGGTCGCGATCCCCGATGCCATCCTCGAGAAGCCCGGCGCGCTCACCGAGACCGAGTGGCGCTACATGCACCGCCACACGGTGATCGGGGAGCGCATCCTCTCCGCGGCGCCGGCCCTCGTCCCGGTCGCGCGGATCGTCCGCGCCTCGCACGAGCGCTGGGACGGGTCCGGCTACCCCGACCGGCTCGCCGGCGAGGACATCCCGCTCGGGGCGCGGATCGTCGCGGTCTGCGACGCCTTCCACGCGATGACCTCCAACCGCCCCTACCAGGCGGCGGTGCCAATGGAGGCGGCGCTCGTCGAGCTGCGTCGCTGCGCCGGCGCGCAGTTCGACCCGCAGGTCGTGGAGAGCTTCTGCACCACCGTGGCGCAGGGCCTCGCGGCCGCCGTCAGCCCGGTTCCCCGCTGAGGGTCAGCGTGAGCGATCGCGGGCCGCCACGGTCGCGCAGCTCGCACAGGTAGATCCCCTGCCAGGTGCCCAGCGCGAGTCCGCCGCGCGCCACGGGCACGGTGAGCGAGGGCCCCAGCAGCGACGCCTTGACGTGGGCCGGCATGTCGTCGTCGCCCTCGAGCGTGTGGGTCCAGTACGGCGCGCCGTCGGGCACCGCGCGGTCGAACCACGTCGCGAAGTCCCGGCGGACGTCGGGGCTCGCGTTCTCGTTCAGCGTGAGCGCCGCCGAGGTGTGGCGGATGAAGATGTTGAGCAGCCCGGCCTCGAGTTGGCGCAGCTCGGGGAGGGCGGCGACCACCTCGCCCGTGACGAGGTGATACCCGCGCGGCCGGGGGTCGAGCACGAGGTCGCGCGAGAGCCACACGGAGGAGGATGATGGCGGTTGGCGGTCAGTCCCGCAGCCGGGTGGCCCGGAGGTCCACGCGCCCGCCGGCGGTGAACGGCACACCCTCGGCCTCGAGTCGCCGGCGCTGGTCGCCTCCCTTGGCCAGCGTGCCGTCCGCCCGCACGATGCGGTGCCAGGGCACCGCCGGATCGTCGGTGGCTCCGAGCACCGCGCCGGCCAGGCGCGGGGCGCCCGGGGAGACGTCGCCGTAGGTCCGCACGAAGCCGGGCGGCGTCGCACCGACGCGGGCGAGGATGCGGCGGGCGCGGGGGCCGGCGAGGTCCACGGGCCAGGAGAGGGTAGGCCCGCGGTCGGCCTGGCTCGCCCCCGGGCGCTACCGCTCGCCCGGCAGCTTCTTGGGATACATCGCCACGGGCCGACCGAGGTCAAGGGCGGTGGTCACGATCCGGTTCTGCTCCGCGCTGTGGGTGACCGGGTAGCCCTCGCCCGGGCTCGCCCGCTCCGGGCGGCCGATGTAGCCGAAGGAGAGCGCCTCGGGCAGGATCTGCATGAGCCGCGGAGACATGTGCGCGCGGGGGCCCATGTTGCGCGGCTCCTCCTGCACCCATACGACCTCCTCGAGGTTCGGGTAGCGGCCGATCAGCTCCAGGATCTGGCCCTGGGGGAAGGGGTAGAGGAGCTCGACGCGGGCGACCGCCACGCCGGGGTTGTCCTTCCGCGAGGCGTGCCCGACGAGGTCGTAGTAGATCTTGCCGGTGCACAGGACGAGCCGCGTGACCGCCGCCTCGTCGACGCGCGGCTCGGCGAGCACCGGGAAGAAGCGGCCCTCACTGAGATGCTCGATGCGGTTGGTGGCCTGCGTCAGGCGCAGCAGGCTCTTCGGCGTCATCATGATCAGCGGGCGTAGCTTCGCGATCTTCGCCTGACGGCGCAGGAGGTGGAAGTACTGGGCCGGCGTCGTGGGGTTCGCCACGCGGATGTTGCCCTCCGCGGCGAGCTGGAGGAAGCGCTCGAGCCGCGCCGAGGAGTGCTCGGGGCCGGAGCCTTCGTAGCCGTGGGGCAGGAGCAGCGTGAGCCGGGTCGTCTGCCCCCACTTGGCCAGCCCGGAGATGATGAACTGGTCGACGATGACCTGCGCGGCGTTCACGAAGTCGCCGAACTGCGCCTCCCAGAGCACCAGCGTCTCCGGGCCCTCCTGGGAGTAGCCGTACTCGAAGCCGAGCGCCGCCGTCTCGGACAGCGGCGAGTTGTGCAGCTCCATCGAGGCGAGCGCGTCGGGCAGGTGCTGGATCGGGCAGAAGGCCTGCCCGCTCTGCGCGTCGTGGAGCACGAGGTGGCGCTGGGAGAACGTGCCGCGCTCGGTGTCCTGCCCGGTGAGGCGGATCGGCGCTCCCTCGACGAGCAGCGAGGCGAAGGCCAGCGACTCCGCGTGGGCCCAGGTGATGCCGCCGTCGGCGCCGAGCGCGGCGCGGCGCGCCTCGAGCTGACGGGCGAGCTTCGGGTGGACGGTGAAGCCGTCGGGGACGCGGAGCAGCTCCTCGTTGAGCTCGCGCAGCCGATCGGCGGGCACCGCGGTCTCGAGGTCCGGGCTCGGCGTGCGGTCGAGTTGGTACTCGCCGGTCTGCTGCTCGGGCGTCTCCGCGCGCTCGATCGCCGCCTTGAGCTCCTCGTGATCGTGGGAGAGGATCTGCCAGACCGCGTCTACCTCGGCGTCGGCCTCCTCCTGGGTCACCTCGCCCTCGCCGACGAGCTTCTTGGCGAACAGCTCGCGGACCGAGGGGTGCTTCTTGATCCGCGCGTACATCTCGGGCTGGGTGTACGCGGGCTCGTCGGCCTCGTTGTGACCGAAGCGGCGGTAGCCGATCAGGTCGATGAGGACGTCGTGGCCGAACTCCTGGCGGAAGGCGAAGGCGAGGCGCACGGCCTGGATGCAGGCCTCGACGTCGTCGGCGTTGACGTGGATGATCGGGACGTCGAAGCCCATCGCGAGGTCCGAGGCCCAGCGGGTCGAGCGCCCGTCGTCGGGGTCGGTGGTGAAGCCCACCTGGTTGTTCTGGATCAGGTGGACCGTGCCGCCGACCGTGTAGCCGTCGAGCGCCTGGAGGTTGAGCGTCTCGGCGACGACGCCCTGGCCGGGGAAGGCGGCGTCGCCGTGCAGCACGATCGGGATCGCCGCGTTGCGGTCGTACCGGGCGACCGGGCCCGTGCGGTCGGTCTGCACGGCGCGGCTCGCGCCAACGACGACCGGGGAGACGAACTCGAGGTGGCTGGGGTTCGACTCGAGCCGGACGAGGATCTGCTCGCCGCTCGGCAGCGGGTAGCTCCCGCGGAAGCCGTGGTGGTACTTCACGTCCCCGGTCCCGCCCTGGGGGATCGTCGTCACGGCCTCGAGCGTCGAGGCGCCCTCGAACTCGGCGAAGATCGTGTCGTAGGGCCGCCCGAGGTTGTGGGCGAGCACGTTGAGCCGGCCACGGTGCGCCATCCCGATGACGACCTCGCGGGCGCCGACGCCGCCGGCGAGGACGATCGTCTCGTCGATCATCGGGACGGTCATGTCGAGGCCCTCGATCGAGAACTGCTTCTGGCCGAGGTAGGCCTTGTGCATGAAGCGCTCGAGCGCGTCCACCTGCGTGAGCCGGTGCAGCAGGGCGCGCCGCTCCTCCGACGGAAGGGGGTGGCGGAAGGTTCCGGACTCGATGCGCTCGCGCAGCCACATCCGCTGGCGGTGCGAGGCGATGTGCTCGATCTCGTAGGCCATCGTCCCGCAGTACGTCGCGTGGAGGTTCGGCAGCGCCTCCTCGAGCGTCTCGCCCGGCACGTACATCCGCAGGATCCGCGCGGGGATCTGCGCCATCAGCTCGGGCGTGAGGTTGAGCCGCTCCGGGTCGAGCGCGGGGTCGCCTACGGGCTCGGCCCCCAGCGGGTCCAGGCGCGCGGCGAGGTGACCGTGGCTGCGGTGCGCCTTGACGAGCGAGGTGGCGGCCTGGACAGCCTGGAGGAGCTCCTCGCTCGGCGGGGCGGCCGCGGTCGCGGGCGCCGGAGCGGGGGCCGCCGGGGTCGCGGCGGCGGCGGCCGCCGCGCGCTCGGGCAGCGGCGGCAGCGCGACCCCGAGGCCGGAGAAGACCTGCTCGTAGAACTCGCCCTGGCCCTGGAGGTAGGCCTCGATGCGCTGGAGGAAGCGACCGGACTCGGCGCCCTGGATGATCCGGTGGTCGTAGGTCGAGGTCATCGTCATGACCTTCTCGGCGCCGATCGCCGCGTCGACCTCGCCGAGGCCGACGGGGTAGGCGATCGACCCCGTGGCCACGATCGTGCCCTGGCCGACCATGAGCCGCGGGACCGAGGCGATCGTGCCGATGCCGCCCGGATTGGTGAGGGTGACGTTGCCGCCGGTGAGGTCGTCCGCGGTCAGCGAGTTCGTCCGCGCCTTCTCGACCAGCGCGTTGTAGGCCTCGAGGAAGGCGGCGAAGCCCAGGCGCCCGGCGTCGCGGATGACCGGCACCATCAGCGTGCGGCTGCCGTCCTTCTTCTCGACGTCGACCGCGAGGCCGAGATGCACGGCGCCGTCGTCCACGCGATGCGGCTTGCCGTCGAGCGCGGCGAAGTGGTTGGCCATGACCGGCATGTCCTCGGTCGCCGCGCGCGCGATGGCGTGGGCGATGAGATGGGTGAAGCTCACCTTCTGCCCGGCGGCCTTCAGCGCCTTGCGCCGGGCGTCCAGGGTGCTGACGGTGAGGGTGCGGAAGGAGGTCGCGGTCGGGATCTCGCGGCTCTCGTCCATGTAGCGCGCGAGCACGGCGGCGCCGCCCTTGATGAGCGTGGCGCCCGCGGGGGCGGCCTTCGCGGTGGGGGCGGGGCTCGCGCCGTTGCCCTGGGCGGCGGCCTCGACGTCGGCCTTGGTGATGCGCCCGCCGCGGGCGGTGCCGGCGACACCGGCCAGATCCACCCCGAGCGCGGCCGCGGCCCGGCGCGCGACCGGCGAGGCGATGGCGTCGCCGTCGGTCGGCGGTGCGGTCGTCGTCGCGGGTCCGTCGGCGGCCTGCGGGGCCTCGGCGGGGGTCGGGGCGGCCACGCGCGCGGCGCCGGCCCCGGCGCTCAAGCGGGCGATCACCTGGCCGACGGCCACGGTCTCCCCGGGGGCGGCCACGATCTCGGTGAGGGTGCCCCCGGCCGGGGAGGGGACCTCGGCGTCGACCTTGTCGGTGGAGATCTCGACGATGGTCTCGTCGGCGGCGACCGCGTCGCCCTCGGCCTTGAGCCACTCCAGGACGACGCCCTCGGTGACCGACTCGCCCATCTGCGGCATGACGATCTCGACGACCTGGTGGGCGGCGGGCGGGGTCGCAGGGCTCGCCGAGGAGTCGCCGTCAGCGGCGGGGGCCGCCTCGCCATCGGCGGAGGACGCGGCGCCACCGGCGGGCGCGGCCCCGTTGCCCGCAGCCGCGCCGTCGGTGGCGATCTCCGCCAGCAGCGCGCCGACCTCCACCGTCTCGCCCTCGGCGACATGGATCTTCGTCACCGTGCCGCCCGCGGGGGAGGGGACCTCGGCGTCGACCTTGTCCGTGGAGATCTCGACCAGGGTCTCGTCGGCGGCGATCGGATCGCCCTCGGCCTTGAGCCACCCGAGGACGACGCCCTCGGTCACCGACTCGCCCATCTCGGGCATCACGACCCGGACCGTCGTGTTCACCGCCATCCGCCTGAACCTTAGCGGCCGCGCGCGGGCCGCCCGGCGGCCGGCGAGGCACCGCTCACCCGCCCGTGGCGGGAGCCGTGCGCGGGCCCGCCGCCCGGTGGCGCCGGCGGTCCTCGACGAGGAATCCGACCGTGCCCGCAAACGGTCCCAGCCCGCCGACGACGGCCACGAGCACCGCGAGCCAGAACGGCACGATCCGGCGCCGCGCCGCGTAGATCATGAGCATCGTCATGAGGATCCACAGGCAGCCGTGCGTCCAGCCGAGCACGAGCTTGGCCCCAGGCGCGGAGTCGGTCAGCCAGCACCAGAGCAGCCCGGCGTAGACCGCCGAGGCGAGGAAGGAGAGCGCCTCGAGGCGGCGGAAGGTGATCATGCCGCGGCGAGCACGCGCGCCATCGCGCGCAGCGGCGCATCGGCCTCCGCCGGCCAGCGCTCGACGTCGGCCGGCCACCAGGCGTGGGCGTCGTGCTCGTGGTCGGGGGTCACCTCGGCGCCGTCCGGCAGCCACGCCAGCCCCACGACGAGCACGAGGCCGCTCGGGACCCGGGCCAGGGCCTCGACGCTCAGCCGCTCGGGGGCGACCGACCACTCCTCTCCGAGCTCGCGCGCCAGGGTGTCGGCGGGGTTCTCGGCCACCTCGACCGAGCCGCCCGCGCCGAGCGCCCAGCGGCCCGCCCACGAGGCGACCCACGGCGCGCGGCGCCCGGCGAGCCAGCGCCCGTCGGCGGCGCGCACGACGCACAGCGCGCTCAGGCTCTCCGCCGCCTCCTCGGCGACGAGGCGCAGCGCCCAGCGCGCCGGCTGGAGCTCGAGCGTGAGGCCGCCGTTGCCCGCCTCGTAGGAGGCCAGCCGCGCCGCGAGCCCGTCGTGGCTCGGGGATCCCCGCTCGCGCAGGGCGGCCAGCGCCGCGTCGGCCGCCGCGGTGGTCTCGGCCGGCGGCTCGAACGGCGCCTCCCGCCAGCGCGCCGACACGTCCTCGGGGCGCCACGGCCCGCGGGCCAGCAGCGCGGCTGAGGGGCTCGTCGGGCTCATGCGACCAAGGGTACGCGCCCGTATGCTCCGCCGAGAAATGGCGGAGCGGCGGCGCAAGCACTGGGGTTGGGGGTTCGCCGACGAGCAGCCGCCGCCCGCCGAGGTCCGGGCGACGGCGGCGATGATCCGCTCGCACCTGGGGTTCGGCGCCGAGGAGGTCGAGCATCCGGTGGCGCTGGAGGACGTCGCGCTCCCGCCGTCGCGGCTGAGCCCGCCGGCGGCGCTCGCGGAGATCTGCTCCGCGGAGGACCACGACCGCGCCTTCCACGCCTACGGCGCTTCCTACCGCGACGTCGTCCGTGCGTTCCGCGGGCGCTATGACCACGTGCCGGACCTCGTCGTCCGCCCGCGCGAGGAGGCCGAGGTCGCGGCGCTGCTCGCGTGGGCGGCGGAGGCCGGCGCCGCGGTGGTTCCGTTCGGGGGTGGGACGAGCGTCGTGGGGGGCGTCGAGCCGGACGTCGGGCAGCGCTTCGCCGGCACGGTCACGCTCTCGCTCGAGCGGCTCGATCGCGTGCTCGAGATCGACGAGACCTCGCTCGCGGCGCGGATCGGCGCCGGCGCGACGGGTCCCGGCTTGGAGGCGCAACTCGCCGTGCGCGGCCTGACCCTGCGCCACTACCCGCAGTCCTTCCAGTTCTCGACGCTCGGCGGCTGGGTCGCGACCCGGGCCGGCGGCCACTTCGCGACGCGCTGGACCCACATCGACGACCTCGTCGAGTCGGTCCGGGCGATCACGCCCGCCGGCGCCTGGGAATCGCGGCGCCTGCCCGGCTCCGGCGCCGGCCCGAGCCCGGACCGGATGCTCGTCGGCTCGGAGGGGATCCTCGGCGTGATCACCGAGGCGTGGGTGCGGGTCCGGCCGCGTCCCGCCGCCCGGGCCCAGGCCTCGGTGCGCTTCCCGGATCTGGCCGCGGGCAGCGCTGCGATCCGCGCGATCGTCCAGGACGGGCTCGCGCCCGCGAACTGCCGGCTGATCGACGCCGCCGAGGCGAAGACGACCGGCGCGGGCGACGGCACCCACGCGCTGCTCGTGCTCGGCTTCGAGGCCGCGGCGCGGCCGGTCGCGCACGAGCTCGACCAAGCGCTCGAGGCCTGCGGGGACCACGGCGGTGAGTGGGAGGAGCCCCGGCTCGGCGCGCCATCGCGGGAGGGCGCCGCCGGCTCGTGGCGCGAGGCGTTCCTGCGCGCGCCCTACCTGCGCGACACCTTCGTCGCGATGGGGGTCCTGTCGGAGACCTTCGAGACGGCCATCACCTGGGAGCGCTTCCCCGAGTTCCACGCGCGCGCGACCGAGGCGGCGAGGACCGCGCTCCACGACGCCTGCGGCGCCGGGTCGGTGACGTGCCGCTTCACGCACGTCTACCCGGACGGCCCCGCGCCCTACTTCACGATGCTCGCGCCGGCCCGCCGCGGCGAGGAGCTCGAGCAGTGGGCGGCGGTCAAGGCGGCGGCCTCGGACGCGGTGATCGCTGCAGGCGGCACGATCACCCACCACCACGCGGTCGGGCGCGACCACCGGCCGTGGTACGACCGCCAGCGACCGGAGCCCTTCGCCGCCGCGCTCCGCGCGGCGAAGTCCGCGGTCGATCCCGCGGGCATCCTCAACCCCGGCGTGCTCGTCGATCCGCTGTGAGCGTCGCCGTCCTCGGCGTGGGCGGGGTCGGCGGGCTCGTGGCCGGCGCGCTCGCCGCGGTCGCCGGCGACGTCACGGTGATCGCGCGCGAGGAGACGGCAACCCACGTCGCCCACGAGGGGATCGCGGTGCGGAGCCCGCTGCTCGGGGAGTTCGTCGCGCGGCCGGCGGCGACGGCGGCGCTCGGCCAGCCGGTCGAGACGCTGATCGTCGCGGTCAAGGCGCCGGCGCTCGAGGCGGCGCTCGAGCGCGTGACCGTGGCGCCGGAGGTCGTGGTCCCGCTGCTCAACGGCGTCGAGCACCTCGAGCTGCTGCGCGTGCGGTTCGGGGACGACCGCGTCGCGGCCGGCGTGATCCGCGTGATGTCCTACCGCCGGGGGCCGGGTGAGATCGAGCACGTCTCACCGGACGCGCGGATCGACCTCGCGGCGACGGACGACGATCTCCGTCGCCGCCTCGCGCCGCTGGCCGAGGGGCTCCGCCACGCCGGGCTCGAGGTCCGCCTCGGCGCCGACGAGGCGGACGTCATGTGGTCGAAGCTCGCGCGGCTGTGCCCGCTCGCGCTGACCACGACGGCCTACGACGCGCCGGTCGGCGAGATCCGGGCCGACCCGATCAACCGGGCGGAGCTCGAGGCCGCGGTCGACGAGGTCGCGCTCATCGCCCGCGCGGAGGGCGCAGCCTCGGTCGACTCGGCGGTGGCCCGCGCCGAGCTGGAGTCCGCGCCGGAGGAGCTGTCGAGCTCGATGCGCCACGACGTGGCCCGTGGCGAGCCGCCCGAGCTCGACGCGATCGCCGGCGCCGTCCTGCGTGCCGGCCGCCGCCACGGGCTCGTCGCGCCGACCGTGCGCGGCCTCGCGCTCCGCGTCGCCTCCCGCGCCGGGATCCAGGGCCCGCCGGCCTGAGCCCGCCGTGCGCGCGCCGACCCGGCCCGTGCGACAATCGCCCCCGTGAGCCTCGAAGCGGAGATGCTCGCCTTCATCCGGGGCGGTCTCGACCACCACAACGCCACCTGCCCGATGCCGGCCGAGGCGATCCTGCTCAACCCGGGCAACCACGAGCTCTTCGGCTGGGACGAGCTGTGGGGCATCCCGGTGCTCCCCGACGACCGGGTGGCGCCCAAGCGCTTCCGCATCCAGTGCGGCGGCTCGGCGTTCGGCATCGAGGAGGAGGTCGAGGCGCTCACCTCCGAGCCGGCCCGCGGCGACCCGGTCGAGGTGCCCGCGGGTCCGGCCGAGGTCCCGATGCCCGGAGACCCGCGCGGCCCGAGCGCTAGCGGTCGAGCCCGACGCTCCTGAGGGCGTCGGCTCGATCCGCGTAGAAGCGCGCGCGGGCAATCTTGCCGTCGTGCAGGTCCCACACCGAGGCCCCGAGCAGGCGGACCTCCTCGCTCCATTCGGCGCGGCGTCCGTGGTCGCGCACCAACACGACCACGAGGTCCTCGCGTACGTCGATCACATCCTCGACCTCGGTCCGATAGCTCTCCCACGGCTCGAGCCAGTCGAGCCATGCGACGCGCAGCCCCGCGAGTCCCACGAAGCGATCGGGTGTAGCGCCCGGCGCGCGGATCTCGACGTCGTCGTGGAAGAACGGAGCGACCGCCTCGATCAGCGCGGCGGCGCTCGCGTCATCACGAAACAGCGCCACGAGATCGGTGTCCGGACTTGGCTGAAGCCCACGCACGAGTTCGACGTTCTCCGCAGACATCGTGCTTAAACCTACGACGGCGAGCCGGGCGCCGACACCTGAAGGCGCTTCCCGAACGCGCGCTCGAAGAGCTCGGCCTGGCCCTCGGCGCCCCACACGGCGATGCTCGCGTCGCCGTCGCACTCCAGGGCGAGCCGGACGCCCTTTCCGTTCGGCTTCAGGCGGGCGTGGCGCACGACCTGGTCGCGGCCGCGCTCGAGATGCTCGGCCAGGCGGAGGATCGCCGCGCAGCGCACGAGCATGTCCTCGTCGCCGTCGTGCATGAGCGGCGCGAGCGGGCCGGCGATCGGCGAGCCCTTGCGGTGGTAGCGCGCCATCTGGGCGATGAGGGCGACCTCGCGCGGCGCGTAGCCGGGCAGCCCGGCCCCGAGAATCAGGTAGCGCGAGTGCTTGTGGTGGTCGTCGTAGTCGACCGCCTTGCCCACGTCGTGCAACATCGCCGCCGCCCACAGCAGCTCGCGCTCCTCGCCCTCGCCGACCCGAGTCCCGCCCGCGCGGAGCGAGTCGAGCATCTCGAGCGAGAGCTCCGCGACGTGGGTCGCGTGACCGATGTCCTGCTGGAACTGGAGCGCGAGGTTGCGCACGCTGGCCCCGCGCACGTCGGGGAAGAGCGGCGGGTCGGCCGGGGCGAGGAACTCGGTGAAGAAGACGCCCTCGCGCAGCCCGGCCTCGGTGACCTCCAGCGCGTCGTAGCCGCCGGCGTCGAGCACGGCCGCGATCACCACGGCGCCGGCGAGGATGATCTCCCCGCGGCCCGGCTTGATCCCGTGGACGTCGCCGCGACGCGAGGGCGGCAGCGCGGCGAGCTCCTCGACCAGCGACTCGAGCGCTTCCCGCGTGAGCATGAACCCCTGCACGCCGAAGGAGGGGAGATCCGCGGCGAGCTCGGCGGCCGCCGCGAGGTTCCGCACCGTCCCGCCGATCCCCACGACGCCCCCGCGGCCCTTGTTCAGCCAGCCCTCGTCGGCGAGCTCGTCGCGCACATGCGTCCGCAGCGCCTTGAGCGCCTTGCGCGTGGCGGGCCTGTCGGATCCGTTCAGGTAGTGCTCGGTCATCCGCACCGCGCCCAGCGGCCACGAGCGGCAGCGGCGCGCCCGCCGCTCGCGGACGTTCACCAGTTGCAGCGAGCCGCCGCCGAGGTCGAGCACGGCGCCGTCCTGCAGCGTCGTGGAGTTCACCGCCGCGACGTACCCGAAGTGCGCTTCCTCCTCGGCGCTCAGCACGCGGATCGGGACGCCCGAGACCTCGGCCGCCCGCGCCAGGAACTCGTCGCGGTTCGCCGCGTCGCGGATCGCGCTCGTCGCCACGGGATGGACGTCCTCGTCGGCCACGCCGAGCGCGCGGCGGAAGTGGTCGTAGAGGCGCAGCGTGCGCAGCGCCCGCTCCATCGACGCCTCGGCCAGTCGGCCGGTGGAGTCGAGGCCGGCGCCGATCCGCACCGTCTCGAAGACCTCGTCGCTCCGGGTCCACCAGGCGCCCGGCCGCCACTCGTAGACCACGAGCCGGAAAGAGTTCGATCCGAGGTCGACGACGACGCTCTGGCGCTCCTCGGGCACGGCTCGCCTCGTACCCGCTACCCGCCCGCCCGCTCGATGAGCTCGATCCGGTAGTCGTCGGGGTCGCGGACGAAGCACAGGCGCGACCCGCCGTCGCTCACCGTGTAGGGCTCGCGCTCGGGCTCGATGCCCTGCGCCGCGAGCCGCGCGAGCGTGCCGTCCAGATCGTCCACGGCCAGGGCGATGTGCCCGTAGCCGGTGCCGGTCTCGTACGGCTCGTCGCGGTCGCGGTTCCAGGTGAGCTCGAGGCGCGGCTCCTCGCCGTCGCCCGGGAGGTTCATGAACACGTTGACGGCCTCGTCGCGGATCGGCAGCCGCCAGATCTCCTCGAAGCCGAGAGCCGAGTAGAAGGCGACCGACCGGTCGATCTCGAGGATGCGGTAGCACGTGTGGAGGAGTCGCATGGGGTGAGCGTACCCGCCCTCCCCGGCGTCACTCCCGCGGGGCCGCCGGCCTCGTGGCGCCGCTAGCATCGCGGCCATGATCCTCGAACGCTCCATGGCCGACCAGTGGCTGTCGAACACCTACCTCGTCGCCGACGAGCCCGGCGGGCGGTCGGTGCTGATCGACGCGGGCGGGCCGGTGGCTCCGCTGCTCGAGGCGCTGGACGAGCACGACCTCACGCTCGACCGCGTTCTGCTCACCCATCACCACTACGACCACGTGGCCGAGCTCGACGCGGTGCTCGCCGCCCGGCCGGGCACCGAGGTGCTCATCCACCCCGCCGAGCGCGAGCACGTCCCCCAGGCCACCGGGACGATCGAGCCGGGCGACGTGATCGAGGCCGGCGGTCTGCGCATCGAGGCGATCCACACGCCCGGCCACACGGCCGGCATGCTCAGCCTCCTGGTCAACGGCAGCGACCTCTTCACGGGCGACACGCTCTTCCGCAACTCGGTCGGTGGCGTGCGGGCTCCCGGTCACACGACCTACGAGGACCTGAAGACTTCGATCATGGAGCGCATCCTGCGCCTGCCGCCGGAGACGGTGATCCATCCCGGGCACACCGACCCGACGACGGTCGGCGAGGAGTGGGATGGCAACGCCTTCGTCCGCGTCTGGCGCGGGCTCGATCCCGAGGGCACCGAGTCCTGCACCGCGCTCGGCGAGCCCGCGACGCTCGTCCTGTTCGGCGACGACTACGACGGCGGCCACAAGGCGTGGGTCCGCTGGCCCGACGGCTCTGACGACATCGTCCCGGGGTCGCAGGTCGAGCGCGGCGGGTAGGTGGCGGTCGGGCAACCGCGCGCCCGGGCGGCGTGACGTGGGCCCGCGGACGCGGCTCGTCCTGCTCGCGCTGGTCATCGGCGCCGCCTTCGCCGCACTGGCGCTGAGCGACGCGTTCTCCGCCGATCGGGTCCGCGACTGGGCCCGGTCGTTCGGCGCCGTGGCGCCGATCGCGTTCGTCTTCATCTCCGCGGGGCTGACCTGCGCGCTCTTCCCCGGGCCGCTCCTCGCCGCCGCGAGCGGCCTGCTCTTCGGGGTGGCGCTCGGTACGCCGGTGGCGATCGTCTCGTCCACCCTCGGGGCGGTGCTGGCCTTCCTCATCGCGCGGCGCTTCGGCGCCTCGGCGGTGGAGGAGGTCTCGGGAGACCGGGTGCGCGTGTGGCAGGCGTGGATCGAGCGCCGCGGGTTCCTCGCCGTCCTCTACGCGCGGATCGCGCCGGCCGTTCCCTACACCCTCGTGAACTACGCGGCCGGCCTCACGCGCGTGCGCCTGCGCGACTTCACGCTGGCCACCGCGATCGGGATCACCCCGCGGGCCTTCGCCTACGTAGCGCTCGGCGGGAGCCTCGGCAATCTCGGCTCGCCGGAGTCGGTCGTGGCCGTGGCGGTCCTCGTCCTCATGGCGATCGGCGGCGGCCTCTTCGCCTGGCGCGAGCGGGCCCGGGAGCGCGCCGCCGGCGAGGTGCCGCCGCCGGCGTAGGCGCGGCGCCGGACGCCCCTCGCCCCTACGCCGTCTGGATCTGCAGCAGGCTCGTGGTTCCCGGACGGCCGCTCGGGAGCCCGGCGGTGATCCCGATCCGATCGCCGGCGCGGACCCACCCACGCTCCCGGGCGATCCGGGCGGCGTCGGCGATGAGCTCCTCGGTGACCCGGTGCTTGCGTTGGGAGGCCGCCTCGACGCCCCACATCAGCGCGCACCGGCGCACGGTCTCTCGGCCCGGTGACAGCGCGTAGATCGGCACCTTGGGCCGATGGGCGGAGATGAGCCGCACCGAGCGACCCGACAGCGTGGGGATGATGAGCGCGGCGAGGTCCAGGTCGCGCGCCGCCTCGCACGCGGAGTGGGCGACGGTATAGCTCGGGTCGCGTCGGTCGCGGCGCACCCGCGACTCGTTCCAGCGCTCGTAGGGCAGCTCGGGCTCGGTCGAGCGGGCGATCGCGTCCATCATCGCCACCGCCTCGACCGGGTGCGCGCCGATCGCCGACTCCTGGGAGAGCATCACGGCGTCGGTGCCGTCGAGGATCGCGTTGGCGACGTCCGCCACCTCGGCGCGGGTCGGGCGGGAGGCGGAGACCATCGAGTCGAGCATCTGGGTCGCGGTGATGCTCGGCCGCGCCAGGGCGCCGGCCAGTGCGAGCACGCGCTTCTGGACGATCGGCACGATCTCCAGCGGCAGCTCGATCCCGAGGTCCCCGCGCGCGACCATGACGCAGTCCGCCGCCTGGACGATCGCCTCGGCCCGCTCCACCGCCTGCGGCTTCTCGATCTTCGCGACCAGCGGCAGCCGGGTGTGGTCGCGCACCATCGCCACGTCCTCCGGCGTGCGCACGAAGGAGAGCGCGACGAGATCGACGCCGATCTCCTCGCCGAAGCGCAGCAGCTCGAGGTCGTCCTCGGGCACCGCCGGCAGCGCGGTCGTCTCTCCGGGCGTGTTGATCCCGCTGCGCGTCCCGACCGGCCCGCCGATCTCGACCCTCGTCTCGATGTCGCCACCGTGGATCGTCTCCACCCGAAGCCGGACTCCGCCGTCGGCGAGGTACACCGCCGCGCCCGGCTCGAGGTGCGCGGCGAGCTCGGGCCAGGACACCGAGACCGCGCGCCCGTCGCCCTCGAACTCCTCGCCGCAACGCAGGTCGAGCCGGTCGCCCGGCCCGAGCTCGACGACGCCGGCGGAGAGCGGTCCGATCCGCAGCTTGGGGCCGGGGAGGTCCTGCAGCACGGCGACCGAGCGGCCGACCCGCCCGGCCGCCTCGCGGATGCGCCGGACGTTCTCGGCGTGCTCCTCGCGGGTGCCGTGGGAGAAGTTCAGCCGGGCGACGTCGAGGCCGGCCTCGATCATCCGGACGAGCGTGTCCGGCTCGCGCGAGGCCGGCCCGATGGTGGCGACGATCTTCGTCCGGCGCATGGCCCGGACGCTACCGGGGCCGGCGGGAGGTCAAGGCGCCTCGACGTCGGGGAACCACTCCGCGCAGTGACGGCGCAGGGCGTCGCGGACGACGGTCCGCTCGGCCTCGGAGGCGAAGCGGTAGCGGGCCAGCAGGTCCTTCTGGCCCTCGATCGGGGCGCCGGCGATGACCCAGCGCACAGCCAGCCGCTCGAAGAGGAACTCCACCGCCCGGTGCCAGTCGTCCTCGCGCGCCGCCGCGGCGGCGCTGCGCTCCCCGGCGCGGACGGTCGCGTACTCCCGCCGGGTCGCGGGGCTCAGCACCCCGCGCAACGTCAGGACATCGCCCGCGGCGTCGGTGTAGTCGGCGGTGGGTGCCGCCCGATCGTCCGTCCCCCGCCGCCGACGGCCCCGGCGGCCCATCGCCTACGTCGTCGCCGCCGCGGTCTCCAGGGCCGAGCGCACATCGCCGCGCAGCGGGTCGGCATGCCCGGGCCACGCCGCCGCGGGCTCCATCGCCGCGAGCTTGCGCACGCTCTCGCGCGCCTGCTCGGTGTCCTGGTTGAACGCCGCGTGCGGCAGGCGCGGCGCGCCCTTGCGGCCGGTCTGCGGATCGAGCGTATAGAAGCAGTCGCTGGTCAGGGCGAGCCGGTCGCTCTCGCGCCACAGCCCGATCATGCCGGGCGCGTGGCCCGGAAGGTGGATCACCCGGAAGCCGGCGATGTCGTCGCCCTCCTCGATCGTCCCCGTGATCTCCACCGGTCCCCCGTCCCACTGGCGCAGCAGCGCGGGCATGATGCGCTTGCCGATCGGGTTCAGCCGCTCGACGTGCATGTAGTGCGCGCCGCCGTCGCCCTCCGCGTCGGCCCGCTCGGCGGGATGGCAGTAGACCGGCGCGCCGAGCCGCGCGGCGACTCCGCGGTGGTCGGCGTGGGCGTGGCCGAGCACCACGCGCCGGATGCCGCCGCCCCGAGCGCCCGCGGCCGCGACGGCGTTCGTCATCGCCTCGATGCCGGCGTCGAACAGCGTCAGGTGCCCGTCGTCCTCGATCAGGTAGACGTTCATCGTCTTCATCGGGAACCCGCCGCGCATGAGCCACACGCCCTCGGCGACCGGCTCCAGGTCGGAGGCGATGCGGCGCTTGACCCGGGTGCCGCGGTTCATGAGCGCGGTCATCCGCTGCTCCTGGGTGCTCCCCGCGGCGGGCAGGACCCCGAGCTGCCGGGCAAGGTCGGCGCCGTCGAGGAAGGCGTCGTTGCGGGCGATGAGCCCGTCATCGATCGTCAGCAGGTCGAGGCCCTCGATCGCCACGCGCGCGCCCGTGGGCTCGATGCCCTGGAACGGCGCCCCGGCGAACGTGCCGGTGGCCGCCCAGCGGACCGTGCAGTGCCCGTCCGCCTCGATCCGGTCGAGCACCTCGATCGTGAAGTCCGGGAACGCGCCGAAGACCTCGCCGAAGTAGGTGCGCAGGCCGGCCGGCACGTCGAGATCCCGCTGCCCGACCAGCCGCTCCCGCCCGCCGGGCTGCCAGCACGCGGCCATGCCGTCGAGGTCGTGGGCATCGATCGCCGCGAAGTAGCGGTCGACGACCTCCGCTGAGCCGTTCGAGCGGCCCTTGCGCTTGGTGATCTTCGGGGTCTCGGCGGGGGGCATGGCGTTCCTTCCCTCGGGTCCGGCGGCAGTCTATGACGGTTGCCGCGGCCATGCGGACATCCCGCCCGTCGCGGCGGTGGCGCCGCACTATGGTCCCGGCGATGCCGAGTACCGCCCGCCGGCGGGAGCTCGGGCGGGGCGAGCGCGTGCTCCCCGGCCTGTGGCGCCTGCGCCTGCCGCTGCCGTGGCCCGGCGTGCCGCACGGGAACGCGTGGGCGATCGCGGCCGGCGACGGGATCGTCCTCGTCGACACCGGCATGCACGAGCCGGGCTCCCTCGCGCAGCTCGAGCGGGCGCTCGACCAGGTGGGGCTGCGGCTGGAGCACGTCCGCCTGCTCGTCTGCACCCACGCCCACTCCGACCACTACGGCCAGGCTGCGCCGATCATGGCCGCGGCCGGCTGCGAGCTTTGGATGCACCCCGCCCACGCCCACGTCACCTCGCAGGCCGCCGATCCCGACCAGGCGCTCGAGCGCCGGCTCGAGGTCGCGCGCGCGAGCGGCGTGCCGGAGGAGGCCCTGCGCCGCACCCGCGAGCAGCGCAAGGGGCAGGGCTACGGCATCGCCGAGATCGTGCTGCCCGATCGCGACCTCGTCGACGGGACGACGTTCGAGACCGACCTCGGGACCTGGACCACCGTGGAGACCCCGGGGCACGCGCCCTCGCACGTCTCGCTCTTCCAGCCCGAGCGGCGGCTGCTCATCTCCGGCGACCACCTGCTCGGGCGCATCTCGCTCTACTACGACCACGGCTGGACGCCCGACCCCGCCGGGGAGTTCCTGGGCTCGCTGGATCGGGTCGACGACCTCGACGCGCGCCTGTGCCTGGCGGGCCACGGGCGTCCGTTCACCGACGTCCGGGCCCACATCGAGGCCAACCGTGCGCTCGTGGGCGAGCGGGTGGCGGCGGTCGAGGCGGCGCTGCGCGGGAACGGCGGCCGGACGGCCTACGAGATCGTCCCGGAGGTCTACGGCGAGCCGATCACGCCGTTGAACGCGCACTGGTGGCTGTCGGAGACGCTCGTCTACCTCACCCACCTCGAGGTCGCCGGCCGCGCCCGGCGGGTCGTGGCGGACGGGGAGCCGGAGCGCTGGGAGCCGGCTCGGCGCGCCGCCTAGACTCCTCCGGATGCGCATCGACCGCATCCTGCGCGCCAGCGAGGACCCGATCTTCTCCTTCGAGTTCTTCCCGCCGAAGACCGAGGCGGGCGAGCGCAACCTCTTCGAGGCGATCGCCGCGCTGCGGCCGCTCGAGCCCGCCTATGTCTCGGTGACCTACGGCGCGGGCGGCTCGACGCGGGACAAGACGATCGAGATCGTCACCCGCATCCGCGAGGAGCACGGCCTGGAGGCGATGGCGCACTTCACCTGCGTCGGGGCGACCGTGCCCGAGCTGCTCACGACGCTCGACGAGCTCGCCCACATCGGGCTGGACAATGTGCTCGCGCTGCGCGGCGATCCCCCGCAGGGTCAGGAGGAGTGGACCAAGACCGAGGGCGGCCTCGAGTACTCACGCGAGCTCGTCGAGCTGATCCGCGGCGACTATCCGTTCGCGATCGGCGCGGCGTGCTTCCCCGAGACCCATATCCACGCGACGAGCGCCGAGGACGATCTGCGCCACCTGAAGGAGAAGGTCGACGCCGGGGTCGACTTCCTCGTCACCCAGCTCTTCTTCGACAACGCCAGCTACTTCGACTTCGTCGAGCGGGCGCGGGCGATCGGGATCGAGGCGCCGATCGTGCCCGGCGTGCTGCCGATCACGAACATCGCCCAGCTCACGCGCATCACCGCGATGTGCGGCGCGACGATCCCGCCCGGCCTGATGGAGGAGCTCGAGCTCCGCGCGGAGGACCCCGACGCGGTCCTCCAGCTCGGCGTCGCCTACGCGACGTTGCAGTGCGCCGAGCTGCTGGCGGCCGGCGCGCCCGGGATCCACTTCTACACGCTCAATCGCTCACCGGCGACCCGCGCGATCCTCTCGGCGCTGCGGCTCCAGCGGCCGTGGGACCGCCGGCCTGGCGTGGAGCACACCGGCGCGACCGCGCGCGTGTAGAGCGATGCACCGCTACAGCCGCCGTCCGCCGAGCGCCAGCCCCGCCGCGAGGACGGCGGTGACCCCGCCCGCCACGAGCAGCGGTACGCGCCCGTCGCCGCCCCACGCGACGCCGGCCCAGATCCCGGCGACGAGCGCGCACCCGCCGGCCAGTCCCTGGAACGCCCCGAGCCCCGTGCCGAGCGCGGAGTCGGGCAGCAGATCCGACACCCACGCCTTGCCCACCCCGTCGGTCAGCGCGGTGTAGCCGCCGTAGAGCGGGAAGAGCACCCACACCCACACGCCCTCGTCGGCCAGGCCGAGACCGATGTAGGCCCCGGCGAACAGCGCGAGCCCGCCGGCGTAGACCAGCCGGCGCGGCACCCGGTCCGACAGCACGCCGGCCGGGTGGCTGAGGCCGGCGTAGCTCAGGTTGTAGAGCACGTAGGCGAGCACGATCGCCACGAAGCCGAGCCCGAGATCCTTGGCGCGGAGGATGAGGAAGGCGTCCGAGAAGTTCACGAGCCCGAACAGCGCGAGGAGCGCGACGACCCGCCAGTAGCCGCGCGGCAGTTCGCGCAGCGGCACGAGCGGCGTCGCCGGCCCGTCGCCCCCGGCTTTCGGGCGCTCGCGGACGAGCGCCACGAGCGCGACGCTGATCAGGGCCGGGACGAAGGCGACGAAGAACAGCGGCCGCAGCTCGTGGTCGAGCGCCTCGTAGAGCCCGAGGCCGATCAGCGGCCCGACGACGGCGCCGGCCGTGTCCGCGGCGCGATGGAAGCCGAAGGCGCGGCCGCGGATCTCCGGCGGCGTGTCCTGGGCGATGAGCGCGTCGCGCGGCGAGGTGCGGATCCCCTTGCCGACGCGATCGGTGAAGCGGGCGACGAGCACCAACGGCCACCCGCCGGCGAGTCCGATCACCGGCTTGGCCAGCGACGAGATGCCGTAGCCCAGCGCGATCATCGGCTTGCGCCGGAAGCGGTCGGAGAGCCGCCCGGAGATCGCCTTGCCGAGCGATGCCGTGCCCTCGGCGACGCCCTCGATCAGGCCGAGCACGGAGGGCGGGGCGCCGAGCGTCCCGGTGATGAAAAGCGGCAGGACCGGATAGACGAGCTCCGAGGCGGCGTCCTGGAAGAAGGAGACCGCGGAGACGACCTTCACGTTGCGGGGCAGTGGCGGTCGAGTCGGCTTCTCCGCGCTCACGGGGCCGGCCGCCGGCACCTCACACCTCGACCGGATCGCCCACCGCGACCTCGCCCGCCCGGAGCACGACGCAGTTCAGCGCCAGCTTCCCGTCGAACCGGGCGTTGATCCCCCGCAGCACGTCCGCGTCCTGCTCGAGCGTGTCGGGGTCGAAGGTCGTCATCACGCAGCGGTCTCGCAGTGAGTCGACGCCGATCACGCACGCCCCGATCCGAATCGTCCCGCCCGGCCACTCGCGCTCGGCGAGGCCCTCGACCCCGCCGATCACCAGGTTCGGCCGCAGGCGCCGGCCGTCGTGACCGAAGGCCGCGATCGCGCCGTCGGTCGCGACGAGCAGCGGCATGACGTCGAAGCGCTCCGGTCCGGCGTAGGCGATGAGCCGCGCCTCCTCGCCGGCCGCGGCGCGGACCCGGTCGGCCACCGCGTCGGAGTCCCAGGGATCACCGTCGACGGTGATCGTGCCATCGGCGTCGTCGTAGGCCGCGCGGTGGCCGAGCAGGCGAGGCCTGGTCCGCGAGGTCACGACGCGGTTGCCCCGGCCGGCGACGTGGACGAGCCGGTCGCCGGGCACGCCGTCCGCCGTGAGGCGGGCCCGCTCGAGCCGCTCGCCCGCCATCGACTTCACGGGGAAGCGCCACAGCTCGGTGACGTGCACCGGTCAGGCGCCCCGGGGCGGCGCCGTGCGCGGCGGTCCCGGCGCCGCGGGTTCCGGCGCCGTCTCGAACGGCACGTCGTGGGCGATCCTCGGGCGGCCGTCCGCCGTGTAGCTGAGGTCGATCACGTCGTTGCGCCGGTAGGTGCCGATGCCCCAGGCGCCGAGGAACCAGCGCCAGAATCCGAGCCGCCCCTCCTTGACCAGAGAGTCGCGGAACACGATCTCCAGACCGCGCAGCTCATAGTCGGCGCCCTCGCGCTGACGGACCCCGTTGCGGAAGACCTCGAACGGCGGCCGCACCGCTGCGGGGAGGGGGACGCGCGTGCCGCCGGCCATCGGCCGCATTATCCTCGGCCGGTGTCCCGGACCGTGCCCCCGGGCGGCGAGGTGCCGCCGCGCCCCGCGCCCGCGGTCACCCCGTCGCCGATCGTCAACGTGCTCAACCGCGAGGTCGGTCGCTACCACCGCTGGTGCACGCCCTCGGTGCTCCCGCAGGAGCGCGTCGAGGACTTCTACTCCTCCGACGTGTCGATCTCCGCGGGCTTCTTCGGCACGCTCGTCGACCACACCGGCGTGTTCGGCGAGGCCGAGAAGTTCGCGGCCGGCGCCCAGGGCGCCGACCGCTCGATGTTCTCGGTCCACGGCTCCTCGGGCTCGAACTTCGTCGTGCTCCGGATGCTCGCCCTCGAGCGCTCCGACGCGCTCGTGCTGGTGGCGCGGAACATCCACCACTCGGTGATCAACGCGCTCAAGGCGTTCGGGCTCGACTTCCGCTTCATCCCCACGCCCTACGACGGTCGCTTCGAGGCGCTGCTGCCGCCGAGCGCCGACGAGGTCCTCTCGGCGCTCGAGCGCTACCCGGAGGCGCTCGCCGTGGTCTACACCGCGCCGACCTACGAGGGGGTCGGGGCGCCGAGCCGCGCCATCGCCGACGCCGTCCACGGCGCCTCGCCGCATGCGATGGTCATCGTCGACGAGGCCTGGGGCGGCCACCTCGCCTTCCATCCCGACCTGCCCGAGTCCGCGATGCACGCCGGCGCCGACGTCTGCGTCCAGTCGACCCACAAGCTCGCCGGCGGCCTGCAGCAGACCGGCCTCATCCACTGGCAGGAGGGGCGCGTGGACTCCGAGCTCATGGAGGAGGCGTTCCGCGAGTACGTGACCACGAGCCCGAGCTACCACCTGCTCGCCTCGGCGGACGCCGCGTCGCGCTCGCTCGCCGCGACCGGCCGCGACGCGCTCGACACGTGCCTGGAGCGCATGGGGCGCTTCGCCGCGCTCCTGCGCGACCGCCTGCCGCGCCTGGAGCACCTCGGCGAGGCGCCGTGGCGCGAGGACTTCGCCGACCACGTCGGCGGCCTCGACTCCACGAAGCTCACGGTCGCTCTCTCCGGCTACGACGTGGCCGGATTCGCCGTCGCCCAGTCGCTGGTCGAGCTCGGGATCGTGATCGAGAAGGCGGGGATCAACACCCTGACCTTCATCGCCACCTTCCAGCTCGAGGAGGCGGCGGTGGGCGAGACCGTCGCCGCGCTGGAGGCGATTCTCGCCGGCCGCGAGCTGCCGGGCGAGGAGCGCAAGCCCGTGCTGCCCAATCCGTTCTCGGCCGTCGACGACCGGCCGGTCATGCACCCCTACCACGCCCGTCGCTACGCGAAGTCGATCGGCCGCGCGGTGCCGCTGGCCGAGGCGGTCGGCTCGGTGTCCGCCGAGAGCGTCGAGGTCTACCCGCCCGGCGTCCCCGTCGTGCTCGAGGGCTTCCGGGTCTCCCAGGCGGCGGTCGACTACCTGCTGGAGACACGGGCGCAGGGCGGCACGATCGTCGCGCGCGACACCGCGCTTGAGACGCTGCGGGTGCTGTAGCGGTGAGCGGCGGTAGGGTCGCCGGAACCATGCTCCGTTTCATCCTCAACATCATCTGGCTGATCCTCGCCGGCTTCTGGCTCGCGCTCGCCTACTTCCTGGCCGGGATCATCATGTGCATCCTCATCATCACGATCCCGTTCGGCCTCCAGGCGTTCAAGCTCGGGGGCTACGCGTTCTGGCCCTTCGGCCGCACGGTGGTGAAGCGCGCCGGCGCCGGCGCTCCGTCGCTGATCGGCAACGTGATCTGGCTCGTGCTCGCGGGTTGGGAACTCGCCTTGGCGCACCTGATCACGGGTCTGGCGCTCTGCATCACGATCATCGGGATCCCGCTGGGCATCGCGAACTTCAAGCTCGTGCCGGTCGCGCT
Organism: Solirubrobacterales bacterium; assembly: GCA_038251325.1. Lineage (GTDB taxonomy): Bacteria > Actinomycetota > Thermoleophilia > Solirubrobacterales > Solirubrobacteraceae > JBBSBL01. The sequence continues at coordinate 35,643 of JBBSBL010000011.1, forward strand.
GTGGCCGTTCGGGCGGGAGATCGTCTCGGTCGAGGAGGCCGAGGCGATCGACGCGGCGCACGCCGTCGCCGTGCCGAGTTCCTGGTAGCCGGGGGAACCGGCCGCGGCGCTTCGTAGCCTGGGCGGCGCATGTCCGGCGCCACGCGACCCGAGCAGGAGATCCCGTACGTCGTGCGCCGCTCCGACCGCGCGCGGCGCGTCCGGGTCAGCGTCCACGAGGACGGCGCGGTAGAGGTCGTCCTGCCGCGCCGCGCCGCCGAGCGGGAGGCCGCGGCCGCGGTCGCCGGCTTCCGGGTCTGGATCGAGCGGCGCCGCACGCAGGCGGCACGGGCGCGCGCGGCGGTGGCCGAGCGCGGGGGAACGGTGCCCTACCTCGGCGACTCGCTCCGGCTCGTCCCCGAGCCCGGCCGCCGGCGCGTCCACCGCCGCGGCGACGATCTCCTCGTGCCCGCGCGCGAGGGCGCCGAGGCGCTCGAGCGCTGGTATCGCCGCCAGGCCAGGGACGAGGTCGCCGCCCGGCTCGACGCGGCGACCACGGCCGCCGGCACGCCGTACCGCTCGCTCTCGATCCGCGGCCAGCGCACCCGCTGGGCCTCGTGCTCGTCGACCGGTGCGATGAGCTTCAACTGGCGCCTGCTGCTCGCGCCCGACGAGGTGCTCGACTACGTCGTCTGCCACGAGGTCTGCCACCTGGAGATCCTCGACCACTCCCCCCGGTTCTGGGCGCTGCTCGAGCGCCGCTGCCCGGACTACCCGCGTCCGAGGAGCTGGCTGCGCCGCCACGGCGCAACGCTCGTCCTCTGAGCGGGCCCGCAACGACCGCGAGCCGCACACGGGCGGCTCGCGGTGTCACTTCCGGCTGAAGTTTGATCAGCCGACGATGAACTTAGTCTTCTTGACCGCGGCCAGCACCTGGCCCGCAGTGAACGGCTTGTCGAACGGGCCGTCCGGGGTGATCGAGTGGCCGTTGATCTCGTTGATGACCGAGGCGTGACGCGCCTCGATCGTCGCAATCGTTCCGGCGGCGCCGAGCACCTTGCCGCTCTTGATGTTCCCGACCTGGCCCAGGTAGGCGTGGACGCCGGTGTTCTCCAGCGCCTCGGCCGTGGCCTTGAACGGCCCGGCGGCCTTCGTCGTGCCCTGGAAGTTGAACCGCGGCTTCTTGGCGGCCTTGCGCCCGAGCGCCTGCTTCAGCGCCTTGACGTGGGCGTTCTCGTCGACCGTCACGACCTTCAGGAACCGGGCGGTGCGGGCGTCGAGCTTCCCGCTGAGGTTCCGGGTCGCCTCGTTGTAGAACGCGGCCTCCAGGTACTCGAGCGTGAGCGCGAAGTTCAGGATGCCGATGTCGCCGCGCCCGAAGGAGCGGGGCGGGGCGCCGGCGGCCAGGGCGGTGGGGGCGAGGGTGCTGAGCACCGCGCCGCCGCCGGCCAGGGCCACGGTCCCGACGCCGGCCTTCTTCAGGAAGCCGAGGCGCGTGTCGGCCATCGCCTCCTCGGCGCTCTCGCGGACCGCTCCGTCGCGGTCGACATCGGCCAGGGTGAGCTCGTCGAACATGTGTTGCTCCTTCGTGTGGGTGGGGCGGGTGGTGTTCACCATCGAGCGCGCGCCATCACCGCACCACGACCTTGCCGGTCATGCCGAAGTGGATCGTGCACTCGTAGCGGTAGGTGCCGAGCCGGCCGAAGCGGACCCGGTGACTGCCGTGATCCCGGGTGCTCGCTCCGCGAAAGCGCCGCCGTCCCACGCTGGTGACGTTGTGGGAGACGGCGTCTCGCCCTCGCATGGACCCGTCGCGCCACAGCCAGCGCACCGTCCCGCCGCGGCGGACCGTCACCGTGGCGTGGTGGAACGCGATGTCGCGCAGCACGACCGTCGCCCGGGCCGGGGCCCGGGCGGGTCGCGCCGCCGCGGTGACGGGGGGACCCGTCACCGCTGACGCCAGCACCATCGAGGAGAGGAGGAGCATCGAGGACAACGGGCGCTACAACGCGCCCCCGCTCCGCGCCGATCATCCAGTGGCGCGTCCGCGTTCGTCCGGCGGCTGACCGCCCGCGGGCGCCGCGCTCAGGCGCCCGCGGCGCCGAGCGCGCGGCGCAGCGCGTGCCAGGGGGCCTCGCCCGGCTCGGGCTCGACCTCGGCCTTGGCTGCGCCGCCCACCCACGGCTCGACGCTCGCGTCGGCGTGCACGTCCATGCCCGCCCGGACCTTCGGCACCCACCGCTGCGGCCCGCGCAGCTCGATCCGGGCGACGACGATCTCGTCCGCCTCGAAGCGGCGCACCTTGAGGTCGACCGCCCCACGCCGCGGGCGCCCGGCGAGCTCGACCGTGCGGGCCTGCAGCTCGTCCAGGGCCGCCTCGAGCGTGGCGAAGGCCGCGCGCTCAACGCGCGGGCCGTCACGAACCGTGAGGCGCCAGGTCTCGGCCATCGGCCCGCAGACTAGAAGCGTCCGGCGCGGTCGCGAGCTACGCCGCGAGGTCGACGATGAGCTCGCCGACCCCGTTGGCCACGTGCTCGTGGCGCAGCCCCGCCGCGATGCGGGCGACGAGACGCCGCACGGCGTCGTTCTCCTCCAGCACGGTGGCCGTGAAGCGACGGATCCCGCGGGTGCGGGCCTCCGCCGCGAGGCGCTCGGCGATCGCCGAGCCCAGCCCCTGGCCGTGGAGGTCGTCCCCGACCACGATCGCGAACTCCGCGGTGTCCGGGTGCTCGGGGTCGCGGACGAAGCGCCCGACGCCGGCCACGCATTCGGGGTCGGTGTCGAGCAGCGCGACGATGGCCACGTGGTCGTGGCCGTCGACCTCGGTCAGGTAGGCGAGGTCGGCCCGCGAGAGGCGGTCCTTCGGGGCGAGGAAGCGGCGCCGGACGGACGCGTCGGAGAGCCGGGCGAAGCCTCGCACCAGGCGGGGCTTGTCGTCAGGGCGGATCGGACGGACCCAGGCGCTCGCACCGTGGCGCAGCGTGACGAACATGTGTTCGAAGGCTACGGCGCAGCGCGAGCCGCACTGTGACCGCGGTCACCGTGCAACGGGATCTTCACAATCAACGCCCGTCGATCGGCACGTAGTCGCGGCTGCGCTCGCCGACGTAGAGCTGGCGCGGCCGGGCGATCTTCTGCTCGGGGTCGTCGATCATCTCCAGCCACTGCGCGATCCAGCCGCTGGTGCGCGGGATCGCGAACAACACGGGGAACATGTCCATCGGCATCCCCAGGGCCTCGTAGATCAGGCCGGAGTAGAAGTCGACGTTCGGGTAGAGCTTGCGCGAGACGAAGTAGTCGTCCTCGAGCGCGATCTTCTCGAGCTCGACCGCGATCTCCAGCAGCGGGTTGACCCCGGTGACCTCGAAGACGTCGTCGGCGGCCCGCTTGATGAGCTTCGCGCGGGGGTCGTAGTTCTTGTAGACGCGGTGCCCGAAGCCCATCAGCCGTTCGTTCCCGGCCTTGACACCCGCGATGAACTCCGGCACCCGGTCGCGCGACTCGATCCGCCGCAGCATCCGCAGCACGGCCTCGTTCGCGCCGCCGTGCAGCGGCCCGTAGAGCGCCGCCACCCCGGCCGCCACCGCGGAGTAGGGATCGACCTGGGAGGAGCCGACCGCCCGAACAGCGCTCGTCGAGCAGTTCTGCTCGTGGTCGGCGTGGAGGATGAAGAGGACGTCGAGCGCGCGCTCCAGGCGCGGGTCGGGCTCGTACTTGAGCTCGGCGATCTTGTAGATCATCCCGAGGAAGTTGCCCGGGTAGGTCAGCTCGTTGTCCGGGTAGACGTAGGGCATGCCGCGGTTGTGGCGGTAGGCGAAGGCCGCGAGCGTCGGCATCTTCGCGATGAGCCGGATGATCTGCTCGAAGCGGACGTCGGCGTCGTGGATTCGGGTCGCGTCGGGGTAGAAGGTCGAGAGCGCGCCGACCGAGGCGAGCAGCATCCCCATCGGGTGCGCGTCGTAGCGGAAGCCCTGAATGAAGCTCTTGACGTTCTCGTGCACGAAGGTGTGGATCGTCACCTCGTGGACCCACGCGTCGAGCTCGGCCTGGGTCGGCAGGCTGCCGTGGATCAGCAGGTAGGCGACCTCGAGATAGGTCGAGCGCTCGGCCAGCTGCTCGATCGGGTAGCCGCGGTACTCGAGCACGCCGGCCTCGCCGTCGAGGTAGGTCACCGCAGAGCGGCACGACGCGGTGTTCATGAACGCCGGGTCGTAGGAGAGCATCCCGAAGTCCTCGTCGCGGACCTTGATCTGGCGCAGGTGGGTCGCCCGGATCGCGTCGTCCTCGATCGGCACCTCGTAGCGCTGGCCGGTGCGGTTGTCGACGATCGTGAGGCTGTCCGCCGGCGCCGCCGTCTCGGCGACGCCGCCCTGGCCCTGGGACTCCTCTGCCATCTCGTGCTCCTCTCGTCTCGCGCGCGGGATGCTCACTGTACGCGCCGGGCGGAGCGGGAGGGCGACCGGCGGACGGGCCGCGCGCTCAGCCGCGCCGGCGCCAGCCGCCGCCGAAGAAGCGGCGCACGCGGCCGGCCCCGACGTCGGCCTGGAAGACGGCGGTACCGGGCTCCGGCGGCCCGAGCGCGCCGGCCTGCTCGGCCGGGATGGTCAGCGTCACCCGGCGCTCGGCGATGCGCCCGACCTCGGGGGCGTCGACGAAGCGCTCGACGCCCCCGCCGTCGCGGAAGACGATGCCGTCGAAGATGCCCTCGCGCTCGTTGTCGAGCACGCGGTCCACCCGGCCGACCTCGGGGCCGTCGGCGCCGTGCACGGGCGTGCCGGCCGCCAGCGCCTGGTAGGAGATCGCGTAGCCCTCGTCCTCGCTCACGTCCGTCCGCCCTCGTAGCGGCTCTCGGTCGCGTCGACCTGGCCCTGGTAGTGGCTGCCCAGCCCCTCGCTCCCGTACGGTCGCCGGGCCGGCGCATCGAGCGCCATGAACGAGAGTTGCGCGATCGGCAGCCCGGGATAGAGCTTGATCGGGACCCGGGTGAGGTTGTTGAGCTCGAGCGTCAGCGTCCCCTTCCAGCCCGGGTCGCAGAAGCCGGCGGTGGCGTGGACGATGAGCCCGAGGCGGCCCAGCGAGCTCTTTCCCTCGATGCGGGCCACGATGTCGTCGGGCAGCTCGACGTGCTCGAGCGTGCGGCCGAGGCAGAACTCGCCCGGGTGGATCACGAACGGATCCTCGCCCGCGACGCGCACCTCCTCGGTGAGGTTGTCCGGCGGCTCGCGCAGGTCGATCGCCGCGGCCCGGTGGTTGTGGAAGACGCGGAAGGAGTCGCCGAGGCGCAGGTCGACGCTCGCCGGCTGGACGTGCGCTGGCTCCCACGGGTCGATGCGCACGCGCCCCGCCGCGACGAGGTCGAGGATCGTGCCGTCGGAGAGGACCGAGTGGGGCGCGGGCGGCATGGCGGCGGCAAGTCTGCCAGCCGGCGCGGATCGGCGCGCGGCCCCGCGGCGCCGCGCGATCAGTGTTCGATCGGCCGCCCGCGCAGCGTGGTGATCCGCACCCGCGGCGGCGGGAGCGCGACGGGCGTCCCGTGGGGGCCGCGTCGCGGGCGCCGCGGCGGCGGCGTCCGGGGATGGCGGCGCGGCAGGCCACCGTCCTCGCCGGCGGAGCCCGCGGCGGGCTCGGACTCGGCGTGCACCGCCCACCACACGATCCAGAGCGCCCCGGCGATCGGGATCTTGAGGACGACGAGCAGCCAGATGAAGGTCCACGTCATGGCCGCGGGCGATGCTACCCGCGGGGGTGGCGCCTGTCATGCGATCCCCGGGCGTCGGGGCGCCAGGCTGACTCTCTCGTCCGGTGCCGCGGGCGGCGCCGGCGCCCGCTCCGCCGCGCCGGCTACGCTCGCAGCGTGATCGGCCGGTCGGTGAAGTGGGTGATGCGCTCGAGCTCCGCGACCCGCTCGACGATCTCCACCGTGGTGAGCCGCGCGACCCGGTCGGTGCCGAACTCCTCGACGTTGAACGACGCGAGCGCCGTCCCGTAGGCCATCGCCCGGGTCAGCACCTCGGCCGAGAGGTCCGCGCCGCCGTGGGCGGCGACGTAGCCGACGAAGCCGCCGGCGAAGGTGTCGCCCGCGCCCGTCGGGTCGACGACGGTCTCCAGGGGATACGCGGGCAGCGCGAAGAACCGGTCGTCGGTGAGCAGCGCGGCGCCGTACTCGCCCTGCTTGGCCACGACGACCCGCGGGCCCCAGGAGCGGACCTCGGCGGCCGCGCCCACGAGGTTCGGCTTACCCGTGAGCTGCCGCAGCTCGGCGTCGTTGAGGATCACGCAGTCGACGCCCTCGATCGTCTGCACGAGGGCGTCGCGCGCGATGTCGATCCAGAGGTTCATCGAGTCCAGCGCGACGAACCGGGCGGCCGCGCACTGCTCGCGGACCGCGCGCTGGAGGTCGGGCTGGATGTTGGCCAGGAAGACGACGTCCGCGGCGGCCGAGGCCGGGCTGAGCTTCGGTTCGAACGCCTCGAACACGCCGAGCTGGGTGTCGAGCGTCTCCCGCGAGTTCAGGTCCCAGCCGTACTCGCCGGCCCAGAAGAAGGTCCTCCCGTCGGCGACGTGCTCGACGTCGTCGGTCACCGTGCCGCGCGTGCGCAGGACGGCCATCGCGTCCTCGCCGAAGTCGTCCCCGACCGGCCCGACGGCCCGGACCTCGTCGAAGAACGACGCCGCCAGGGCGAAGTGCGTCGCCGCGCCGCCGAGCATGCGCTCGCGCTCCCCGAACGGGGTCTTGACGGAGTCGAACGCGATCGAGCCGACGACGGTCAGGGCCATGGCGGCGGCGAAGGGTAACGGCGCGGGGCGCCGCTCGCGCGGCGGCGATTAGCCTCATGCGCTCGATGCGCGCGATCCAGATCAGCGAGTTCGGCGGCCCGGAGGTGCTGCGCCTCGTCGAGCTTCCGGTGCCCGAGCCGGCCGAAGGAGAGGTCCGGATCCGGGTCGCCCGCGCGGGGATGAACTTCGCCGACACCCACCAGCGGACCAACTCCTATCTCGCCAAGGCCGAGCTGCCGTTCGTCCCGGGTGGCGAGGTGGCCGGGGTGCGCGAGGACACCGGCCAGCGGGTCGTCGCGCTGACCGGGACCGGCGGCTACGCGGAGTTCGCCACCGCGCCCGAACAGCTCACCTTCCCCATTCCCGACGGGCTCGGGGACGACGCGGCGCTCGCGCTCCTCATCCAGGGCCTGACCGCCTGGCACCTCTACCGCACCTCCGCGCAGCTGCGCCCGGGCGAATCCGTCGTCGTCCACTCCGCGGCCGGCGGGGTCGGGTCCCTCGCGGTCCAGCTCGGCCGGCCGCTCGGCGCGGGCCGCGTCATCGCCACGGCCTCGACCGAGGAGAAGCGGGCACTCGCGCTCGAGCTCGGCGCCGACGTCGCGGTCGACGGCGACCCCGATGGCCTCGACGACCGCCTGCTCGAGGCCAACGGCGGCGCGCCGGTCGACGTCGTCTTCGAGCTGGCGGGCGGCGCGGTCTTCGAGCAGTCCCTCGCCGCGCTCGCCCCCTTCGGCCGCCTCTGCGCCTACGGGATCGCGACGAAGGAGCAGAACGCGGTGCGGACCGGCTCGCTGATGCGGCACTCGCGCGCGGTCGTCGGCTTCTGGCTCATGGACTGCCTCGCGCGCCCGGCGATGCTCGCGCCCGCGCTGGAGGACCTCTACGCGCGCGCCGGCCGGGGCGAGCTGCGGACCGTGATCGGCGGCACCTACCCGCTCGCCGAGGCCGCCCGCGCCCAGGCGGAGATCGCCGCGCGGCGGACGACCGGCAAGGTTTTGATCGACCCGGCGGCGTGATCCGCCCGGGCTCGAGAGCCGCCGCCGACTACCCTCCCTGTCTGTGACCGACACAACCTTCGACGACCTCGCGCTCGCGCCCGACCTCCTGCAGGCGGTCCGCGACGTCGGCTACGAGCAGCCGAGCCCGATCCAGGCCCAGGCCATCCCGCCCCTGCTGGAAGGCCGCGACGTGATGGGCCAGGCCCAGACGGGGTCGGGCAAGACGGCGGCCTTCGGGCTGCCGCTGCTCCAGTACGTCGACCCCGACGAGGCCGAGGTCCAGGCGCTCGTCCTCACCCCGACCCGCGAGCTCTGCATCCAGGTCACCCAGGCGATCCGCGCCTACGGGCAGCCCAAGGGGATCGACGTCGTCGCGGTCTTCGGCGGCGCGCCGATCCGCTCCCAGCAGGCCCAGCTGCGGGCCGGCGGCCAGGTCGTGGTCGGCACCGTCGGCCGCGTCCGCGACCTCATCTCGCGCCGGTCGCTCGTGCTGCACTCCTGCCGCTTCGTCGTGCTCGACGAGGCCGACGAGATGCTCGACCTCGGCTTCCTCGAGGAGGTCGAGAAGATCCTCGCGCTCACCCCCTCCAGCCGCCAGACCGCGCTCTTCTCCGCCACGCTGCCGCCGGAGATCCGCCGCCTCGCGGAGGCCTACCTCTACGACCCGGTGACGATCAAGGTCGTCACCGCCACCCTCACCGTCGACTCGGTCGAGCAGTTCGCGCTGGAGACCTCCAACAAGGAGAAGCCCGACACGCTCGGCGACGTGCTGCGCGCGGAGCGGCCCGACCAGGCGCTCGTCTTCGTGCGCACGAAGATCCGCTGCGACCAGCTCTTCCGCACGCTGCGCGACCGGGGGATGAACGTCAAGGCGCTGCACGGCGACATGTCCCAGGGCCAGCGCGACGGCGTCATGCTCGCCTTCAAGAGCGGCCGCCTGCCGGTGCTCGTCGCGACTGATGTGGCGGCGCGCGGGCTCGACATCTCCTCGGTCACCCACGTCGTCAATTACGACGTGCCGACCTCGCCCGATGTCTACGTGCACCGCATCGGCCGCACCGGGCGCGTGGGCCGCTCGGGCCGGGCGATCACCTTCTACGAGCCGCGCCAAGCCGGCGAGATCGAGGCCATCGAGCGCCACACCAAGACGACGATGTCGCCGTGGGCGAAGGGCGCGCACGTCGCGCCCGTCCGCGCCGAGGCGCCGGCCCGACGCCACCGCAAGCCCCCGCGCGAGGACCACCCGGCGCGCAACGGCGGCCCCGAGGCGCCGCGCGTGAAACTCATCGCCAGCGGCGGCCGCGCCGCCGGGATCGAGCCCAAGGACCTGCTCCGCGCGATCACCGCCTCGGGCGTCCACGGCGACGACGTGCGTAACGTCCGCGTGCTCGAGCGCTTCGCGATGCTCGACGTCCCCGAGGCCGACGCCGACCGCCTCGTCGGCGCGGTCAGCGGCACCGACGTGCGCGGCCACGAGCTGCGGCTGGAGCGCGCGCGGGGCTGAGCCGCCCGTTACCCTGGCCGCCATGTCCACCGCCACGCTGCACACCAACCAGGGCGCGATCGAGGTCGAGCTGTTCGACGACGCCGCGCCGAAGACCGTCGAGAACTTCCGCACGCTCTCCGCCGACGGCTTCTACGACGGCCTCGTCTTCCACCGCGTGATCCCCGACTTCATGATCCAGGGCGGCTGCCCGGAGGGCACCGGCACGGGTGGGCCCGGGTACAAGTTCGAGGACGAGTTCAACGACCACAAGATCGTCCGCGGCGCCCTGGCCATGGCCAACGCCGGGCCGAACACGAACGGCTCGCAGTTCTTCATCGTCACCACCGACGCCGCGCCGTGGCTCGACGGCAAGCACACCGTCTTCGGGCAGGTCACCTCCGGGATGGACGCCGTCGGCGCGATCGAGGGAGTGCCGACCGGCGGAGGCGACCGGCCGGTGGAGGACCAGCGCATCGAGCGCGTCGAGCTCGCCGACTGAGCGTTCGCCGGGCCGCCACCCTGCGGTAGCCTGCGGGCTCGGACCCGAGGCAGAGGAGCGAGCAGATGGCGAGCGTCGATCAGACCGAGGCCGTCGCGCAGAACGGCGGCGCGCCGGACGGCATCCCGGTCGAGAACCCGGCGACGGGCGCGATCGTCGCCACCGTCCCGAACCTCGACGCGGCGGCGGTCGCCGAGCTCGCGGCGAAGGGCCGCGCCGCCCAGCCCGGCTGGGAGGCGCTCGGCTTCGAGGGCCGCGGCGAGATCCTGCTCCGCGCGCAGAAGTGGGTGATGGACAACGCCGACCGGATCGTCGAGACGATCGTCTCGGAGACGGGCAAGACCTACGAGGACGCTCAGCTCGCCGAGATCGGCTACGCCGGCAACGCCTTCGGCTTCTGGGCCAAGAACGCGCCCGAGTACCTCGCCGACGAGAAGATCAAGACCGCCTCCGTCTTCGTCAAGGGCAAGAAGCTCGTGGTCCGCTACGCCCCGGTCGGGCTTGTCGGGATCATCGGGCCCTGGAACTTCCCGCTCACCAACTCCTTCGGCGACTGCATCCCGGCGCTCGCCGCCGGCAACGCGGTGATCCTCAAGCCGAGCGAGGTCACGCCGCTCACCTCGCTGCTCATGGCCGAGGGCCTGCGCGCGTGTGGCCTGCCCGAGAACGTCTTCCAGGTCGCGACGGGCGACGGCGAGACGGGCGGGGCGCTCGTCGACGAGGCCGACTTCGTCATGTTCACCGGCTCCACCGCGACCGGCAAGAAGGTCCTGGCCCGCGCGGCGGAGAAGATCACGCCGGTCGCGCTGGAGCTCGGCGGCAAGGACCCGATGATCGTGCTCTCCGACGCCGACCTCGAGCGGGCCGCCAACGCGGCGGCCTTCTACTCGATGAACAACGGCGGCCAGGTCTGCATCTCGACCGAGCGGGTCTACGTCGAGGCGCCGGTCTACGACGAGTTCGTGGCCAAGGTCACCGACAAGGTCCGCGGGCTGCGCCAGGGGGAGCCGACCGGCTACGGCACCGTCGACGTCGGCGCCGTCACCTTCCCGCCGCAGCTCGACATCGTCGAGCGCCAAGTGGCCGACGCGAAGGCCAAGGGGGCGAAGGTCCTCGCCGGCGGCAAGGCCCGGGAGGGCGCCGGGCGCTACTTCGAGCCGACCGTGCTGGTCGACGTCGACCACTCGATGGAGATCATGACCGAGGAGACCTTCGGCCCGACGCTGCCGATCATGAAGGTCGCCGACGCCGAGGAGGCGCTGCGCCTGGCCAACGACTCCCCCTACGGGCTCCAGGCCTCGGTGTACTCCAAGGACACCGTGCGCGGCGAGGAGATCGCGCGGCGGGTGGAGGCCGGCGCGGTGACGGTGAACGACGCGCAGATCAACTACTTCGCGCTCGAGCTTCCCATGGGCGGGTGGAAGACCTCCGGCCTCGGCTCGCGCCATGGGGCGGGCGGGATCCGCAAGTACACCAAGCAGCAGACGATCCTGGTGACGAAGCTCGCGCCGAAGAAGGACCTCCCGATGTTCCCTTACAGTGCGCGGAAGTCGAAGCTGCTCGGGCGCGCGATGAAGTTGCTCTACGGGCGCGGGAAGCGCAGCTGAGGTAGCGCGGCGGCCCCGGGCGGCGCGCCGCCGCCCGCCCGCCGGCCATGCTCGCGATCGCCTCCGCGCTGACCTCGTCGCTGTGCTGGGGATTCGCCGACTTCGTCGGCGGGCTCCAAAGCCGGCGGCTGCCCGTGCTCGTGGTGCTGCTCGTCTCCCAGGGGGCCGCACTGATCGGCGTGCTCATCCTCGCGCTGGCGTCGGGCGTGGCGCTGCCGCCCACCTCCCGCGTGCTCCTGGCCATGGCGGCGGGGGCGGCGGGGGTGCTCGCTCTCGCCTGTTTCTACCGGGCGCTGGCGATCGGGACGATGAGCATCGTCGCTCCGACCGCCTCGACCGGGGCGGCAGTCCCGGTTATCGTGGGGATGGCCACCGGCGAGCGGCTCTCCGGCGCCCAGCTCGCCGGCATGGCCCTGGCGATGGCCGGGGTGGTGCTCGCCTCGCGGGAGATGCACGACGACGCGGAGCGGGCGGCCGATGCCCGCCTCGCGGTGATCCTCGCGCTGGTCACGGCGCTCGGCTTCGGGCTCTTCTTCGTCGGGATGGGGCGGGCGGCGGCGGGCGGCGTGCTGTGGGCGCTCGTCTTCGCGCGCGTGTCGTCGGTCGCCTGCGTGAGCCTGCTCGTGCTGCGCTCGCGGCCGTCGTTCGCCGGCGTGCGCCCGGCGCTGGCGCCGCTCGCGATGATCGGCCTGCTCGACGCGGGCGCCAACGGCCTCTTCGCCTTCGCGTCCACCGAGGGGCTGCTCAGCGTCGTCGCCGTGCTCGGCTCGCTCTATCCGGTGGTGACGATCCTCCTCGCCCGCGCCGTGCTCGGCGAGCAAGTGCGGCGCATCCAGGAGGTCGGGATCGTCGGTGCGGTGGCCGGAGTGGCGCTCATCGCGGCGGGGTGAGTACGGTGGAGCGCGTGACCGCGTGGACGTTCATCGGCGCGCCGCTCGACTCCTCGGGCGCGGATCGCGGCGACGCCCGCGGGGCCGCGGCGCTGCGCGGGGCCGGGATCGCGGAGGGGGTCGGCGCGCGCGACGCCGGCGATCTCGAGATCGCGATCGACGACTCCGTCCGCGACCCGGCGACCGGCGTCATCGGCTTCGCCCAGGTCGAGGCCGCGACCCGCCGCCTGCGCGTCGCGGTGGGCGAGCTCCTCGCCGCCGGCGAGCGCCCGCTCGTCGTCGGCGGCGACTGCACGCTGCTGCCCGGCACGCTCGCCGCGGCGCGCGACCATGCCGGCAAGCTCGGCCTCGCCTTCGTCGACGGGCACGTCGACGCGCTCGACGGCCGCTCCTCCCCCACCGGGGAGGCCGCCGACATGGACCTCGCGATCGTGACCGGGCATGGCCCCCCGGCGCTGGCCGGCGCCACCGGCGGCGCAACGATCGTCGCCCCGCGCGACGTCGTCGTGGTCGGCCCGCGCGGCGACGCCCCTGCCGACGTCGTGCTGCCCCGCGGCGGCGGCGCGGTCAGCGAGGCCGACGTGCTCGATCCGGCGGTGACGCTGATCGACGCCGAGACCGCGCTGGCCCGCGGTCCGCGCGCGGTGGGCGCCGAGATCGCGGCGCGGGTCGGCCGCGAGGGGCGCGCGACCTGGCTCCACGTCGACGTCGACGTCCTCGACGAGGACGTGATGGGGGCGGTGAGCTATCCCCAGCCCGACGGCTTGGAGTGGGACGACCTCGAGGAGCTGCTCGCCCCGCTCGTCGCGATGCCCCGCCTGCTCGGGGTCGACGTGACCTGCTTCAACCCCGACCTCGACGGCGAGGGCGCCTGCGCGGAGAAGATCGTCGCGGTGCTCGGGCGGGCGCTGGGGCCCGGCGGCTGAGCTACGTCTGCGTCGGGAAGCCGTAGTCCACGCCCGGGGCGCGCTTGGGCCAGCGCTCGGTGACCACCTTCCCGCGCGTGTAGAAGAGCACGCCCTCGCGCCCGTGGACGTGGAGGTCGCCGAACAGGCTGTGCTTCCAGCCGCCGAAGCTGTAGTAGGCCATCGGCACCGGGATCGGGACGTTGATCCCGATCATCCCCGCGCTCGCCCGGCTGCGGAACTCCCGCGCGGCGCCGCCGTCGCTCGTGAAGATCGAGGCGCCGTTGCCGTACTCGTTCGCGTTGACGAGCTCGAGCGCCGCCTCGAAGGACTCCGCGCGCAGCATCACGAGCAGCGGCCCGAAGACCTCGTCGCGGTAAGCGCTCATCTCGGGGGTCACGTGGTCGAGCACTGTCGGCCCCACGAAGAAGCCGTCCTCGTGGCCCTCGACGACGAGCCCGCGCCCGTCGAGCGCGACGGTCGCGCCCTCCGCCGAGCCGCGATCCACGTAGTCCGTCACGCGCCGCTGCGCGTCGCTCGTGACCAGCGGCCCCATCTCGCTCTCCGGGTCGGCGCCGGCGCCGACCTTGAGCGCCTGCGCCCGCTCGACCACGGCGGCCGCGAGCGCCTCCGCGGTCTCCTCGCCGACGGTGACCACGGCGCTGATCGCCATGCAGCGCTGCCCCGCTGAGCCGAACGCCGCGGAGGCGATCGCGTCGGCCGCCACGTCGAGGTTCGCGTCGGGCAGCACGACGGCGTGGTTCTTCGCGCCCCCGAGCGCCTGCGCCCGCTTGCCGTGCGCGGTCGCCGTCTCGTAGATGTGCCGGGCCACCGGCGTCGAGCCGACGAAGGAGACCGCGTCGACCTCGGGGTGGGTGAGCAGGGCGTCCACCGCCACGCGGTCGCCCTGCACGACGCTGAAGACGCCCTCGGGCAGCCCCGCCTGCGCCAGCAGCTCGGCCATGAAGACCGACGCCGAGGGGTCCTTCTCGCTCGGCTTGAGCAGGAACGCGTTCCCGCACGCGATCGCCAGGGGGTACATCCACATCGGGACCATCGAGGGGAAGTTGAACGGGGTGATCCCGACGACGACGCCGAGCGGCTGGCGGTAGCTCGTCGAGTCCACGCGGGTGGAGATCTGCTCCGAGGCCTCGCCCTTCATCAGGTGGGCGATCCCGCAGGCGAACTCGACGACCTCGAGCCCGCGCTGGACCTCGCCGCGAGCGTCGTCGACCGTCTTGCCGTGCTCGGAGGTGACGATCTCGGCCAGCTCCCCGGCGCGCGCGGCGAGCAGCTCGCGGTAGGCGAACATCACCGCGGTGCGCTTGCTGAGCGACGTCGCGCTCCAGCCGGCGAACGCGTCGCGCGCGGCGCGCAGGGCGCGGTCGACGTCGGCCTCCGAGGCGAATGCCACCCGCTTGGTGACCTGGCCCGTGGCGGGGTCGTGGACCTCGCCGAAGCGCTCGGCGGCCTGGTCGGCGCCTCCGGCGATCCAGTGGCCGACGGTGTGCAGGTCGGTGGAAGCGATGCTCATCGCGCCAACGCTAGCGCCCGACGCACTGCGGGATGCGCAGGACCCGCCAGGCCCGGTCCTCGTCGCGCGCCAGCGGGGTCGTCTCGCCCGCGAGCGACTGGAGCGCCGTCACCGGATCCCCGCCCCGGCGGGTCAGCGCCAGCGCGGCGAGGGCCGCGCGCTGCTGGCGGCGCACGAGGTCGACGGTGCTGCGGTAGACCGGCTCGAGCGACGTGGGCGCCTTGAGCCGCTCGAGCTCGGCCAGTCGCGGGGCGACCGCGGCGGTGCCCCCGGCCAGGAAGCGCGGGATCTGCCGCGCGGCGGTCGGGGTGGGCACCCGCGCGGTGTCCTTCTTCTCCCGCGCGCAGATGTCCCCCGCCTGCTGGCGCAGGTCGGAGGTGCTCAGCCGCCCGTCGCCCCCGCAGCCGGCGAGGGCCGAGGCGGCCAGCACCGCCGCGAGCGACGCGACGGCCTTCACGTCAGGTCCACCGCGAGGATGCTCTCGAGCTCGACGATCGTGTCCGGCGCGCGCACGTGGTGGACGACCGCCATCCCGAGCTCCCGCGCCGGGTCGAGATTGAACGGCAGGTCGTCGACGAAGACGCACGCCTCAGGAGGCAGGCCGACCCGCTCGGCGCCCAGCGCGTAGATCTCCGGCGCCGGCTTGCGCATCCCGACCTCGCCGGAGATCACCACGCCGTCGAAGAGCTCGCCCAGGAGCTCGCGCGGATAGCGGCGGGTGCCCCACGAGTTGGAGACCAGCCCGGTTCGCACGCCGGCGGCGCGCGCCGCCCGCACCGCGTCGAGCATCGCCGGCTCAGCGACGGAGCCCGCGAACATCCGGTCCACCAGCCCGTCGGGAGCGACGCCGAGGATCGCGGCCAGGCGCGGCTCGAAGTCGGCCTCGTCCAGGCGGCCCTCCTCGAGGGCGATCAGGCTCTCGCGGGCCGACGGGTCGTGGCGGAACGCATGGCGCAGGCGGTCGGGATCGAGCCCCTCCGCCGCGCAGAACACGGCGAAGGAGGCGAACAGGTCGGTGGTCAGCACCCCGCCCCAATCGACGAGCAGGCCGCGGCGCTCAGCCGTCGTCACGCGTCACCCGGACGGCGCGGTCCGCGAGCTCGAGCACGCCGTCACCGAAGGAGCGCAGGAACGGGTCGTCGGTGCTCCCGGCGATCGCCCGCTTGTAGTTGCCCTCCATGAAGACGATCGACTTCCACAGCGCCAGCGCCATGTACCAGCGCAGCTCGCGCATCGAGCGCCCGGAGGCCGCCTCGTAGCGCGCGATGAGCTCCTCGCGTCGCGGGAAGCCCTCCTGCCGGGTGACCGCCGAGAGCTCGAACATCCCGAGCGGCGGATCCTCGCGGTCGACCCACAGGGTGCACAGGTAGCCGACGTCGGCGAGCGGGTCGCCGATCGTCGCCATCTCCCAGTCGAAGATCGCGGTCAGGCGGGCCGGCGCGCCGGCGGCGAGCATGGTGTTGCCCAGGCGGTAGTCGCCGTGGACGATCGTCGCCTCTCCGGACTCCGGCCGGTTGGCTGCGAGCCAGCCGCCGACCTCCTCGACGGCGGGGATCTCGCGCGTGCGGTTGTGCTCCCACAGGCCGGTGAAGCGGCGCAGCTGGCGCTCGAGGTAGCCGGTCGGCTTGCCGAAGCCCTCCAGGCCGGCGGCCTCCCAGTCCACGGCATGGACCTCGACGAGCGCGTCCACGAGCTCCTCGCCGATCCGGCGCTTCTCGGCGGGCGAGTCGAGCGGCGGCGGAACCTCCGCGGTGATCACCTCGCCGTGGACGCGCTCCATGACGTAGAACGGCGCCCCGATGACCGCGAGGTCGTCGCCCGTGGCCAGGATCCGGGGCGTCCGCGCCGGCGTTCCTTCCAGCGCGGTGAGCAGCCGGGCCTCGCGCAGCACGTCGTGGGCGCTCGGCGGCAGCGGCCCGCGGGGCGGCCGGCGCAGGATGAGCTCGGTGCCGTCCTCCCGGCTGATCAGGTAGGTGACGTTCGAGTGCCCATCGCCCACGGGGGCGGCCTGGAGCGCGCCGGAGCCGAGCCCGTGGGCGTCGAGGAAGGCGACGAGCGGCTCGACGACGAGGAGCGGCTGGCGCTCGTGTGCGGCGGCCGCCTCGTGGCTGGCGACGATGTCGTCCGGCGCGATCGCGTGGCCCATGGCGCGGAAGCCTAGAGTCCCGCCGGTGCTGCTCGTCGTCCACCACGAGGACTGCCTGGCCCACGACACCGGGGAGGGGCTCTTCGAGGCCGGGCCGCACCCCCTGATCGCCGATCCCGAGCCCCATCCCGAGAGTCCGCGGCGGCTGCGCAACGTCCGCTCGGCGCTCGAGCGCGGGCCGCTGGCCGACGCGCTCGAGTGGCGCGCGGCGCGCCCGGCGGGGCGCAGCGCGCTCGAGCGAGTCCATTCCGCGGCCCATGTCGACCGCGTGGAGGGGCTCGCGGAGCTCGACGGCGTGACCGCGATCGGCGAATCGTCGACGTTCGCCTCGCAGCGCACGCCCGCCGCCGCCCGCGCGGCGGCTGGGTGCGCGCTCGACGCGCTCGACGCGGTGCTCGACGGAGTCGCCCCGTTGACCTACGCCCTCGCCCGGCCGCCGGGCCACCACGCCGGCCCAGCGTCGATCGACGCCTACAGCGTCTGAACCACCCTGGCGCTCGCCGCGCCGCGGGCGCTCGACCGCGGCGCC
>JBBSBL010000012.1:0-52987 GCA_038251325.1 Solirubrobacterales bacterium
ACCTGCGCCTCTCCGGACGCGGCATCGACGGCCGGGCCTCGGCGGCGTGGTGGCGCGGGCCGCCGGCCATCATGGGCGACCGCATCCGCGCGGGGCGCGCGCAGCTGCGCCTCGGCGTGCTCGGCGGCGATCGCCCCGGCGCGCCCGGCGACGCGCCGCGGGAGCTCGTGGTGATGCGCAACGGCGCCGAGCTGCGGCGCTATCCGGTCGCCGGCGCCGAGCTCGACGAGTCGCTCGACGTCGGCCCCGGCGTCTACCGCCTGCAGCTCCAGCGCGGCCCGCTGGTGGAGGCGATCTCGAGCCCGATCTGGGTCGGGCCACGGAGCGGCTGGGCGCCGGCGGC
Source organism: Solirubrobacterales bacterium (assembly GCA_038251325.1). Lineage (GTDB taxonomy): Bacteria > Actinomycetota > Thermoleophilia > Solirubrobacterales > Solirubrobacteraceae > JBBSBL01. The sequence continues at coordinate 344 of JBBSBL010000012.1, forward strand.
GAGCATCGCCGGACGGCGCGCGCCGGCGGTGCCCGCGGCGGTGCTGCGGGCCGTCGCGCGCGGCGGCTTCCTCTGCTCGTTGACGTAGCCGTCGTCGCCCCAGCTGAGGTGCCGCGGGCGCCTTCTATCCTCCTCTGCATGGCCATCGACGTCACTGAGCAGTCCTTCCAGGCGGAGGTCCTCGACCGCTCGCGCCAGCTCCCGGTCGTGGTCGACTTCTGGGCCGAGTGGTGCGGCCCGTGCCGCCAGCTCACGCCGGTTCTGGAGAAGGCCGCGGAGCAGCGCGCCGGCGAGGTCGTCCTGGCCAAGGTCGACACCGACGCCAACCCCGGGCTCTCCCAGGCCTTCGGCATCCAGGGGATCCCGGCGGTCAAGGCGTTCCGCGACGGCGCGATGGTCTCCGAGTTCGTGGGCGTCCAACCGCCTCAGCAGGTCGCGGCGTTCTTCGACGCGCTCGTCCCCTCCGAGGCCGACCGGCTGGCCGACGCCGAGGACGAGGCCTCGCTCCGCCGCGCGCTCGAGCTCGATCCCCGCCAGCCCGACGCGGCCTACAAGCTCGCGCTGATCCTGCACGCGCGGGGCGAGGGCGACGAGGCGCTCGGCCTCGTCGAGAACCTGGCCGGCCACTTCGGGGCCGAGGGCCTCGCCGCCCGTATCCGCCTGGAGCGGGACGGCGCCGACGGCCTCGCCGAGCCCTTCGCGGCCCTCGATCGCGGAGAGATCGAGACCGGCCTCGACGGCCTGCTCGCGGCGCTGCCCGATGCCGACGGCTTGCGCGACGACGTCCGCCGCGTCGTCGTCGGCGTGCTCGACGGCCTCGGCGTCGAGGACCCTCGCGCCCGGGAGTACCGGCGGCGCCTGGCCGGCGCGCTGTACTAGGCGTCGCTCACAGCGGCAGCGCGAGCTGGCCCGCGTCGACCGCGGAGGCCCTTTCGAACCCGGCGACGCGGACGCCGACCAGCCGCACCGGCCGCGCCGGGGCGAACGCCCGGAGCAGCTCGACGGCGACCGGCTCCACCTCGCGCGCGGCGCTCACCGGCGCGGGAAGCGTCCGGCTGCGCGTGTGGGTGGAGAAGTCGTCGAGGCGCACCTTGATCCCCACCGTGCGGGCCCGGCGCCCCTGCCGCTCCAGGGCGGCGCACAACTCGCCGGTGAGCCGGCGTAGGATCGCCTCGAGCTCCGTGCGGTCGCGCACGTCGGTCGGGAAGGTCGTCTCGCGGGACTCCGAGACGGCGATGCGTTCGGCGCTCACCGGCGTCTCGTCCTCGAAGCGCGCGCGGGCGCGGAGGTAGGGCCCGAGGCGGGGCCCGAAGCGCTCGACCAGGACGGCGACGTCGCTGTCGGCCAACGTCGACAGGGTGTCGATGCCGAGCTCGCCGAGCCGGGCCGCGGTCTTGGGCCCGATCCCGGGAACCAGCGACGGCGCCGCCGGCCCGAAGCGCTCGCGCGCCTGCGCCTGGGTGAGGACCACGAAGCCCGCCGGCTTCTCCGCGTCGGAGGCCACCTTGGCCACGAGCCGGTTCGGGCCGATCCCGATCGAGCAGCCCAGGCCGGTGTGCTCGCCGACGTCCGCAGCGAGGCGCCGCATCGCCGCGCGGGGAGCCGCCATCCCGGTGAGGTCGAGATACGCCTCGTCGAGGCCGACGACCTCGACGCGATCGATGTGCCCCCGCACGATCGCCATGACCTCGCCCGACACGGCGCGGTAACGCGTGTGGTCGGGCGGGACGAGCGCCGCCTGCGGGCACAGCCGCCGCGCCCGCGCGGTGGGCATCGCCGAGCCGACCCCGTAGCGCCGCGCCTCGTAGCTCGCCGTGGTGACGACCGCCCGCGGCCCGTCGCCGGAGACGATCACCGGTCGGCCGCGAAGCTCCGGGCGGCGCAGCAGCTCCACCCCGACGTAGAAGGCGTCCATGTCGAGGTGGGCGATCGTGCGCACTCCGTCCACCCGTCGAGGGTACGCGAGGGCGCGGAGGACCGAATCGGCATCTGGGAGCAGCGGTCAACCGAAGGTTGACCGCTGCCATGCGGGCAAACCGCCCTACGGCGAGACCCACACCGTCCCGACGCCGTCGAAGCGCAGCGCGCGGGCCGTCGCGCCGGTGAGGTCGAACTCGCGGCCGCCCACGTAGGGCCCGCGGTCGATCACCGGAACGACGACCTGACGCCCGCGGAAGCGGATCGTGACCCGCGTGCCGCACGGCAGCGTCTTGTGCGCGACGCCGAGCTGGGAGTAGCCCAGCGAGCCGCCGCAGGCCAGCGCGCCGCCGTAGATGCCGTACCACGAGGCCAGGGTCGGGCGCAGCCCGCTGACCCGGCCGACCCGCCGCGTCGCGGCGCCGTTCAGGCGATCGCCACGGACGCGCACGCGGAGCTTCACGCTGCCCGCGCGGGCGCGGAAGCGCAGCGCGAAGCGGCCGTCGCGATGGGCGCGAGCGCGCGCGATCGTGGTCCAGCGACCGGCGCGGCCGGCCTGGAGCACCACGAGGCGGCGTCCGCCCGGGGCGATGCGCCCCTTCACGCCCGTCCGATGCCCCGCCGAGACGGCGAGGGTCCGGGTGCGGGCCAGGATGCGCGCGGCGACGCTCACGGCGCGACGCCGGCTCACCCGCGCGGCCGTCGCGACGGGCGCGGCGGCGGCGCTCCCCACGGCGGTGCCGGTCGCAGCGGCCGCGGGCAGGGTCACCCGCACGGCGCCGGAGTGGCGCAGGCGGGCGAGGATGCGGTAGCGCCCGTCGCGGCGGACCGCCGAGCCGGCGACGGCCTTCCAGCCGCGGCGGCGCGGGGCGAACTCGAGCACGATGCGGTGGCCGGCGTCCGCGCGGGAGACGCGGCCGGTGACGAGGACCGACTGCCCGTAGCGGAGCGTGCGGTCCTTCACGGCGATCTTCACGGGGGCCGCGGCGCGGCCGGTCGATCCCGCGGTCTGGGCGGGAAGCGCGGCGGCGGCGCCGGCGGCGGCGATGGTCAGGGCGCCCAGGGCCGCAAGCGGCCGGGCGCGCAGGGTGGTCTGCGGCAGCACGGAGAGACTCCTTGTTTCTCGACCGGGCGCCTACGGAGTTAGCTGTCGGGCTCGCGACACCGGAACGGCGCGGCGCGGCTGCGATGGGCTCGCAGCTCGCGCGCGTCGGTCCGGACCGCTACGGCGGCATCAGCCGCCGATTCGCCCCAGCCGGAGAACCGGCACAAGTGGGTCCCCCGCTCGCCTCCGCACCGGGCGGAAGCGACTCGGCTGGTCGAACTGATGTTTGAAGCTACCGGCCGAGTCGATCTCGGCTGTGACCCAGATCACACTAGAAACGGGACTTAACGCAGGGAAAACATGCGGCCGCCGGCCGCCGGCCGCCGGCCGCTACGCCGCTTCGGCGAACGTCTCGGCGCCCTGGCCGTACTGCTCGCGCAGCCGGTTCAGGCCGAGGCGGATGCGGCTCTTCGCCGTGCCCACCGGGACGCCCGAGCGGGTCGCGATTTCGTCGGCCGTGAGGCCGCCCCAGTACGCCAGCACGATGGCCTCGCGCTGAGGCTCGGGCAGGCTGCGCAGCGCCGTGTGGACCGCGGCGCGCTCCTCGTCCTGCTCGGCGGCGAGGGCCGGCTGGTCCTCGGCCCGCGGCTCCTGCTTGGCGACCACGACCTTCAGGCGATCGGAGGCCCGGCCTGCGGCGTCGCCCTCGCGCCAGAGATCGAGCGCCCGGCTGCGGGCCATCAGGCGCAGGAAGCTCCCGAGCTGGCCGCGACGGGCATCGAACCGATCCGGCCGCCGCCAGATGCGCAGGAAGACGTCCTGCGTGACGTCCTGGGCCTGGGCGGCGTTGCCCAGGACCCGGTAGGCGGCGACGTGGACGCCGCGAGCATGCTCGGCGTAGGCCTGCTCGAAGGTATGGGGATCACTGAGGTCCATGGCGAAGGTCCTTTGGTAATGAGTCGCTACCCAGACAAGGTGTGGAATAAACCTTACACAGACTGTCGAGGGTTTGCAACCCGTCCGTCCGCGTCGTGACGACGTTGCGCTCCTTCGCGCCACGCGCAAAGATCGGCCCATGACCAACCCGGATCGCCTCACCGGCCTCGACACCTCCTTCCTGCATCTCGAGTCCGGGGGCGCGCACATGCACGTCGCCTCGGTGATGGTCTTCCGCGGCCAGGCGCCGCCCTACGACGAGCTCGTCGATCAGATCGAGCACCGCCTCCACCTCGTGCCGCGCTACCGGCAGCGGCTCGCGTTCGTCCCGCTCGAGCAGGGCCGCCCGGTGTGGGTCGACGACCCGCATTTCAACGTGCGCTACCACGTCCGCCACACCGCGCTCCCGGCCCCGGGCGGCCCCGCCCAGCTCAAGCGGCTGGCCAGCCGGGTCTTCTCCCAGCAGCTCGACCGGGCCAAGCCGCTGTGGGAGATCTGGATGGTCGAGGGCGTGGCGGGGGATCGCTTCGCGCTGCTCTCCAAGACCCATCACGCGCTCGTGGACGGGGTCTCGGGGGTGGACATCGTCACCGTCCTCTTCGACACGGCGCCGGACCCGGCGCCCGTGGCCGAGCCGGATCGCCCGTGGGTCCCGCGCCCACTTCCCAGCGGCGCGCAACTGCTGGCCGACGCGCTGCTCGAGCGCGCGACGGTGCCCGGCGAGATCGCCCGGGGCGTGCGGGCCACGCTGCGCGCGCCCCGGCGGGTCGCCGGCGCGGCCGTCGGGGCGGCCGGCGCGATGGGGTCGTTCCTCTGGGCCGGCACGGCCGACCAGGCGCCCGAGACGCCGCTCAACGTGCCCATCGGGCCCCACCGGCGCTTCACCTGGGTGCCGGCCGACCTGGCCGGGTTCAAGGCGATCAAGCAGGCGCTCGGCGGCTCGGTGAACGACGTCGTGCTCGCGGTCGTCTCCGGCGCCCTGGGGGCGTGGCTCCGCGAGCACGGGGTGCGCACGCACGGCCTCGAGCTCAAGGCGATGGTGCCGGTCTCGGTTCGTCCCGACACCGAGCGCGGCGCCCTGGGCAACCGCGTCGCCGCGATGTGGGCGCCGCTGCCGGTGGGCGTGACCGACCCCGTCGAGCGCCTCGCCCTGGTCCGCGGGGCGATGGCGCACCTCAAGGACTCCGGCCAGGCGGTCGGCGCCCAGGTCATGACCGAGCTCACCGGCTTCGCGCCGCCGACGATCATGGCCCAGGCCTCGCGGCTGCAGTCGCGCCAGCGCTTCTTCAACCTGGTCGTGACCAACGTCCCCGGCCCGCAGTTCCCGCTCTACCTGCTCGGGCGCCAGATGGACGCCGTCTACCCGATGGTGCCGCTGGCCGCGAACCAGGCGCTCGGCGTCGCGATCATGAGCTACGACGGCGAGCTGAACTTCGGCCTGAACGCCGACTTCGACGCGATGCCCGACGTCGAGCGGATCGCGGAGCTGATCTCGGCGTCGATCGCCGAGCTGGCCGAGGCCGCGGCCACCGTCCCGGTGGGGTCGAACGGCGCCGCGGCGGCTCCGGTCCCCGCGCCGCGCGCGTAGTGACGGACCCCTCCGCGCCCGGGCACCGGCGCCTGCGCCGGGCGGGGCTCGCGCTGGCCGCGGTCGTCCTCGCCGCGGGCGCCGTCGTCCTGAGCCTCACGTTCTTCAGCTCCCGCGACACGCCCTCGGTGGACCCGGTGGCCGGCCCGGGTGAGGCGTTCGCCGATCAGGGCGCGCGCGTGCTCGCGCCCGGGGAGCGCCACCCGGTCTACGACTCCGCCCCGCCGACGAGCGGCCCGCACGTGCGGCGCGCCGTCGGGCGCGACGGCGCGAGCCTGAGCGATGACCAGATCCTCACGGCGCTCGCCGCGGGCCACGGGGTCGTGCTCTACGCCGGGCCGACGCCGCCCGCCGGCCTGCGCGGCGTCGCCGACGGCGTGGCCGGCCCGTTCTCGCCCGCGCTCGCCGGCGCGGGCCAGGCCGTGGTCCTGGGGTGGCGCCCGGGAACCCGCGGGATCGTGGCCCTGGCGTGGCGCCACCGGCTCGTCGTCGCGCGGGCCGACGATCCCGCGCTGCGCTCGTTCGCGGACTTCTGGCTCGGGCGGGGATCGGGAGGCTGAGGGTCGGGGGGCCGCCGGTTGCCATGATCCCCCGGCGATGACCGACGCCGCCCCGCTCCGCCTCGCGCTGTGCCAGATGAACCCCGTGGTGGGGGATCTCGGCGGCAACGAGGCTCGCATCATCGCCGGTCTCGACGCCGCGCAGGAGGCCGGCGCCGAGCTCGTCGTCTTCCCGGAGCTCGCCGTCAGCGGCTATCCGCCGGAGGACCTCCTCTTCAAGGAGCACTTCCTGCGTGACTGCGAGGACGCGCTGCGCCGGGTCGCGGCCCACGTGGCGGGCGGCCTCGTCGCGCTGGTCGGCGCTCCCGAGCGCGCCGAGGACGTCTACAACAGCCTCGCCGTGCTCGCCGGCGGCGAGGTGCTCGCCCACTTCCGCAAGAACCACCTGCCGAACTACGGCGTCTTCGACGAGCACCGCTACTTCCGTCCGGGCGCCGGCGGCGCGGTGCTCGACCTCGGCGACGTGCGTGTCGGGCTCACGGTCTGCGAGGACCTCTGGGTCTCCGGTCCGCCGGCCTCGAACGAGGCGCTGGCCGGCGCGACGCTGCTGGTCAACGCGTCCGCGTCGCCCTACCACGCGGGCAAGGGCCTCGAGCGCGAGGCGATGCTCGCCCAGCGGGCGCGGGACAACGTCGCCGCGGTGGCCTTCTGCGCGCAGGTCGGCGGCCAGGACGAGCTCGTCTTCGACGGGCACTCCGTCGTCATCGACCACACCGGCCGGGTCGTCGCCCGGGCGGCGCAGTTCGCCGAGGACCTGCTCCTGGCCGACGTCGACGTCGAGGACCCCCGCGCCGACCGCCTGCGCGACGCCCGCCTTCGCCACGAGACCGGCGCCGCGCCCGAGGTGCCCGTGCTCGCGAGCCTCCCGCGCGCGGGCGCCGCCGGCTCCGCCGCGTCCCGCCCGCCGGCACCCGCCACCGTGGCCCCGCTGCTCGACCCGTCCGCCGAGATCTACGCCGCCCTCGTCCTCGGCGTCCGCGACTACGCCGAGAAGAACGGGTTCGCCCACGCGGTGCTCGGCCTCTCCGGCGGGATCGACTCCGCGCTCGTCGCCCTGCTCGCCGCCGACGCCCTGGGCCCGGAGCGGGTCTCCGTGGCGGTCATGCCCTCGCCCTACTCCTCCGGGGAGACGCAGGGCGACGCCCGCGCGCTGGCAGCCACCCTCGGGCTGAGCTGCCTGGACCTCGACATCGCGCCGGCCATGAGCGCCTACGACGGGATGCTCGCGACGAGCTTCGCGGGACGCGAGGACGACATCACCGAGGAGAACCTCCAGGCCCGCATTCGCGGGAACCTCCTCATGGCGCTCTCGAACAAGTTCGGCTGGCTGGTACTCACGACCGGGAACAAGTCGGAGATGTCGGTCGGCTACTCGACGCTGTACGGCGACTCCGCCGGGGGCTTCGCCGTGCTCAAGGACGTCTTCAAGACCCGCGTCTACGAGCTCGTGCGCCACCGCGAGGCCGTCGCCACCGGGCCGCTCGTCCCGCCCGGGATCCTCTCGCGCGCCCCGAGCGCCGAGCTGCGTCCCGACCAGCGCGACGAGGAATCGCTGCCCCCCTATGCCGTGCTGGACCCGATCCTCGCGCTCTACGTCGAGGAGGAGATGGGCCGCGACGCGATCGTGGCCCGCGGCTTCGACGCGGCCGATGTCGAGCGGGTCGTCCGCCTCGTCGATCGCGCGGAGTACAAGCGCCGCCAGCAGCCGCCGGGGATCCGCATCTCCACGCGCGCGTTCGGGCGCGACCGGCGGATGCCGATCACCAACCGCTACGGGGGCTGATTGCTGCGTTGAGCCTCAGGCGGCGGGCGGGCGCTCGCGCACGGCGATCGTCATCCGCGAGACGGCGCAGAGGCGGTCGGCGTCGTCGGTGAAGCGGACGTCCCACACCCAGGTCGTGCGGCCGCGGTGGATCGCCTCAGCGGCGGCGTGGACCGTGCCCTCGGTGATCGGCCGCAGGAAGCTCGTCTGGTTCGCGAGGCCCATCGCCACCCGGCCCTGCTCGTGGACGGCCGCGTACGTCGCGGCCGAGGTGATCCCCTCGGCGATGGCGCAGTAGACGCCACCGTGCACGAGCCCGGCCGGCTGCATCACCTCGGGGCGGACCGGCACGTGAGCCCGGACCCGGCCGTCACCGAGCTCGTCCACCACGAGCCCGTACTGCGCGTCGAAGGTCCGGGCCAGGACGCTCTGGTCGAGCTCGCTCATTGCGACGGCACGATATCCGCCGCGCGGCGGACGGCACGGCCGTTCCGTCAGGGCCGGGCCCTAGCCTGCGACCCACAGCGTATGGAAGCCGCCACCCCCCTCCACCACCCCCGCGTCCGCGTCCAGGGGGACGTCCTCGCCGTCGACGGGCTCACCGTCGCCGACGAGACGGCGGTCCGCCTGGCCCGCGAGCGCGAGCAGGCCGGCGCCGACGTCGCCGCCCTCGTCCGCGACGCCGTCGAGATCGGCGCCCGCGTCCTCGACCGGGAGCAGTCCGCCGCGAACACCGATTTCGTGCGGGCGGAGTTCGAGAAGGCGGCGCGCGAAGTGGAGGTGCAGTTCGGCGAGCGCGCCCGCGGAGTCGGCGAGGCGCTCGAGCGCCAGCTCGACGCCGTGTTCAGCGCCGATCAGGGCGTGCTGGCCAAGGCGCTCGAGCAGCACTTCGGCGACGGCAGCAGCGTCGCCGTCCAGCACAAGGTCCGCGAGATCGTGACCGAGGTCATGCGCGGCTCGCGGGAGGAGATCGTCCGCACCTTCAGCGCCGCCGACGGGTCGCCGCTCGGCGACTTCAAGGAGGCCCAGGTCCGCGCGATCGGCGATGCCGGCCGCCGGCACGCCGAGGAGGTGCGGGCCCTGCACGGCCGCCTGGCGTCCCTCACGGCTCAGGTCGAGGGGCTGCGCGCCGACCGGGTCGGCGAAGCCGAGCTGGCCGCCGCCGAGGCGCGCGGCACCGCGCAGGGCCGGACCTACGAGGAGGCGGTCGCCGAGGCGCTCGACGACATCGCCGCCGCGCAGGGCGACGACTGCGAGGCGACCGGCGATCTCACGGGCGCCACCGGGAAGACCGGCGACGTCGTGGTGGAGATCGACGGCGCCCGCGGCGCCAGCCGGGGGCGCATCGTGTTCGAGGCGAAGAAGCGCCAGCTCGGGCGTCGCCAGGCCCTGGACGAGCTCGACGCGGCGATGACGAACCGCGATGCCGACTTTGGAGTCCTCGTCGTGCCGACGGCCGACGAGCTTCCCGCGAAGACACGCTCGCTGCGCGAGGTCGCCGGCGACAAGCTGTTCGTGGTCTTCGACGCGGACGAGGGCTCGCGGCTCATGCTCGAGGTCGCCTACGCGCTGGCCCGGGCCCGCGTCGCGATGAGCCGGACGGAGAGCGAGGGCGTCGACGCGACCGCGGTGCGCGAGCGCGTCGAGGGCGCGCTCACCCAGCTCGAGGCGACCCGCAAGGTGAAGTCGCAGCTCACGGGCGCCGCAAAGCAGGTCGAGGGGGCGCGCGAGGCGCTCGAGGCGATGGAGGCGGCGGTCCGCGCCCAGCTCGCCGGCATCGACGCCCTGCTCGCGGCCGCGAAGGACGCTCCCCCGGCGTCCGCCGCCTGATCGGCCCTCCCGCTGCCGTTTCACCCTCGCCTCGCGGCGGCGGGCTTCTCTAGGCTGTCGGACTCGTGAGCCGGCTCGACGTCCTCCCGCCCGACCAGCGTGCCGTCCTGCAGCTGGTGCTCGGCCAGGAACGCTCCTACGCCGACCTGGCCGGGCTGCTGGACCTCGACGCCGACGAGGTCCGCCACCGCGCCCACGCCGCGCTGGACGCGCTCGCTCCGGAGGCCGGGCGGCGCCTTTCGCCCGGGCGCCGCGGCGCGATCGCCGACTGGCTGCTCGGGCAGTCGGCCGAGGCCGACGCGGCGGAGACCACGACGTTCCTCGCCGGGTCCGCGGCGGGCCGTGCGTGGGCCCGCCAGGCGGCCGACGCCGTCGCGCCGCTGGCGACCCACCCGTTGCCGGAGATCCCGGCCGACGGCGCCGCGTCCGCGACGCCCGGCGACGCGGGAGCGCCCGATCACTCCGCGCGCGAGGCCGACCGCGACACCGTTCCCGAGGACCGGGCCGCGATCCCGCGCAGCTCGAAGATCGGCGGCGCGCTGCTCCTGCTCTCGATCATCGGCCTCGTGGTGGTCGCCATCATCACGCTGACCGGCGGGAACGACAACGGCAGCAGCAAGGCCGACGGCGGCCCCATCACGGCCACGACCGGCACGACGAACGCCAACGCCCCCGTCCCGCGCGCGCAGGTCAACCTGCAGGCGACGGCGGCCGGCGGAGGAGCCAAGGGATTCGCCACCCTCGTCACCCAGGGCAACACCGCCGGCCTCGTCATCTTCGGCCAGGGCCTGCCGCCGAGCGGGCAGCAGCTCTACGGGATCTGGCTCGTGAACGGCGGCAAGTCCCTGCCGCTCGGCTTCCGGCCCGTCGGCCGCGACGGTCGCCTCGCGGCGCAGGCGCCGGTGCCGACGAACGCCGCGCAGTTCCGCGAGCTCATCATCACGCGCGAGAATGTCAAGACCGGCCAGCGCACGCCCGCGCGCCCCGGCACGGTGGTCCTGCGCGGATCGCTGGGCCGGTAGGGCGCGGGGCGTGGCGCTGAACGTCCATCGCGGTGGCGCCGGCGAGCCGCTCGTGCTCGTCCACGGGCTCGGCGCGAGCTGGCAGGGCTGGGGGCGGGTGCTCCCGGCGCTGGAGGCGCGCCACGCGGTGTACGCGATCGACCTTCCCGGGTTCGGCGGCTCGGCGCCCGACGGGACGGCGCCGACCATCGAGGGGCAGGCCGACCGGGTCGAGCGGTTCTTCGCCGAGGAGGGCCTCGAGCGCCCGCACCTGGCCGGCGTCTCGATGGGCGGCGGGATCGCGCTGGAGCTGGCGCGACGCGGGGCCGTCCGCTCCGCGACGGCGTTCGCGCCGGTCGGCTTCTGGACCGAGCGCGAGCGCGCATGGACACAGCGGTCGCTCTCCGGCGCGATCGGCCTCGCGCGCGCCGCGGGACCGGTCGCCTCTCCCCTCCTCGGTACGGCAACCGGTCGCACGCTGCTCCTGCCCCTGGTCCTCGCCCGCCCATGGCGGATGACGCCCGACGAGGCCCGCGGCATGATCGAGGCCGCAGCCGGCGCTCGGGGCTTCGACGCCTGCTGCGCCGCGTTCAGCGACCACCGCTTCCGCGATCCCGACGCGTTGCGCGGCGTGCCGCTCACCGTCGCCTGGGGCGACCGCGACATCCTGCTGCTCTACCGGCAGGCCGCGCGCGCCCGTCGCCTGCTCCCCTTCGCCCGGCACGTCACCCTGCCCGGCAGCGGGCACTACCCGTTCACCGACGACCCCGAGCGCTGTGCCGCGGCGCTGCTCGCCGGCGCGGATGCGAGGGGCTAGGCGGGCCGTCAGGTCGGCCAGAAGCCCGGGATGGGCTCGGAGTCCTTGTTCTCGGTGTTGGGCGCCCCGTAGGCGAGCAGCTCGGCTCCGTCCGGGCCGCCCTGCATTCCGCGCGCCACGCCGGGCGCAATCCGCAGGGCGTCGAAGGGCGCGAGGTCGACGGACTCGTCGCCCAGGCGCACGCGCAGCGCCCCGGCGAGCACCACGTAGACCTCCTCCTGCACGCCGTGGCGGTGGGCCCACGGGACGCCGAAGCCCGGCGCGATGCGGAAGTGGCTCGGCCCGGACTTCTCCAGGCCCAGCGGGACCCGCGCGAAGTGGGACTCCATCCCGGCCCCGAGCCCGCGCTTGGGGGCGGCGTCCTCGACCTCGAGCAGGTTCACGACGGTGTGGTCGGCCACGGCGGGTCCTCTCGTCGGGGCGCGTCAGGTTTCCGGCAACAGCTTGCCGGGGTTCATGATCCCGCTCGGGTCCAGACGCTCCTTGACCGCCCGCAGCGCCTCCACCCCGAGCGGCCCGATCTCGCGCGGCATCCACGGCGCGTGGTCGGTCCCCACGGCGTGGTGGTGGGTGATCGTGCCCCCGCCGGCCATGATCGCGTCGCAGGCGGCGGTCTTGGCCGCGCGCCACTGCGCGATCTCTGCGCCCTCCTGCTGGCGCGCGAGCCACGTGAAGTAGAGCGACGCGCCCGAGCGATAGAGGTGGGAGACGTGGCACATGACGAGCGGCGGCGTCCCCCGAACGGTGAGGGCGTCGCGCAGCGCGTCGCCGACCGCGACGTGGAGCGCTTCGAGGTTCGACCACGTCGTCGCGGTCTCCAGGGTCTCCACCATGACCCCGTGGTCCAGCAGGGCGTCGCGCAGGTAGGGCCCGGCGTAGCGCCCGCGCTCCCACGCGCGGCCCGGGGCGGCGCCGAGCGCCACACCGCCGGCCCGGCGCAGCGCGAAGGCGCCGCGCGCGCGGCGGCGCGCGACCTCGCGCTCGGTCCCCTCCCAGCCCGCGATCGCCAGGCAGCCGTCGAGCGCCCGCCGCGCGCGCAGGTAGGCCCGCCCGGCCTTCGCGGTCGCCCCGCCGGCGCCGGCCAGGAGCATCGAGAGGCGCGTCTCGGCCTCGTCGGAGAGGCGGGCGACCGTCGGCGCCGCGTCGGCCTGCTCGAGGCGCCGCAGCGCCTGGGCGCCCTCGGCGAAAGAGCGGAAGAACCAGCCCTCGTAGCGGGCGCGCTCCGGCCGGGGCGCGATCTGCAGCGCCGCCGCGGTGATCACGCCGAGCGTGCCCTCCGAGCCGACGATCAGCTCCCGCAGATCGGGTCCCGCCGCACTCGCGGGCCGCGGCGGCAGGTCGATCTCGCCGGTCGGCGCGGCGAAACGGACCCCGAGGACGTTCTCGTCGATGCGGCCGTACCCCGTCGAGGCCTGGCCGGCCGAGCGCGTGGCGACGTAGCCGCCGATCGTGGCGAACTCGTAGCTCTGGGGGAAGTGGCCGAGGGTATAGCCGCGGGCGGCGAGCAGCGCCTCGGCCTCCGGGCCGCGCAGCCCCGGGCCGAGGACCGCGGTCTCGTCCACCTCGTCGAGCGCGTGCAGCGCCCGGAGGCGCGCGAGGTCGAGCGCGATGACCGCCGCGTGGTCGCCGGCCAGCGGCTCGACGCCTCCGACCACGCTCGTCCCGCCGCCGAACGGGACGACGGCGACGCCGGCCTCCGCGCACGCCGCGAGCACCGCCGCCACCTCGTCGGCCCCGCCGGGCCAGACGACGGCGTCGGCGACGTGCGCGGGCTCGCCGGCCCGCAGGCGCACGAGATCCGGGTAGCTCTTCCCCGCGGCGTGGAGCACCCGCGCCGCGCGGTCCACGCGGAGGTGCGCGTCGCCGGCCACACCCGCCAGCGCGCTGCGGGCGGCGTCCGGCAGGCGGCTCTCGGGCAGCCGCACGGCGTCGAGGGCGACCGGCGGGCGCGCCCGGGCGGCGAGCCCGACCGTCTCTCGAAGCTGCGCGACCGCGAGCTCGGGCAGCTCGCGAGGATGAGCGGGGTCGCCCCAGCCCCAGAACGGCATCTGCGTCCGCTCAGCCACCGACCGCCTCCGCCAGCCCGTCGAGCGCGCCGTCGAGCTCCTCGCGCGCGGCGCGCCGGAAGAAGAACCCGCCGAAGCGCGACCACCCGCGCAGCCGGCGGTCGAGCAGGAGCGTCACCGCCGTCGCCTCGCCGTCCGCGGCCGGCTCCAGCGCAACCTCCTCCTCGGCGGCGTCCATCAGGCGCTCGAAGGGCGTGTCCTCGATCTCCTGCGCCCACCGGCGGCGAACCCCGGGCTCGTCGTCGACCAGGCGGTAGTCCATCCGCACCGCACGGCCCTTGCGCGTGGTGAGCACCTTGGTGAAGCGGTCGGCCGCCACGCCCTCGACCCGCCGCACACCGGGCCACCAGCGCGGCAGGTGGTGGGGGTCGGCGACGACCGCCCAGACCTCGGCCGGGGCGACGGCGATCGTGCGCGCTCGGCGGGTCACGGGCACGGCGCCGCTCACGCGTCCTCGCCGGCGTAGGCGACGAGCGCGTGGACCTCGGCGGGGGCGAGCGCCGCCCGGCCACCCAGGAAGGCGAGCTCGACGAGGAAGGCGCAGCCGACCACGGTGCCTCCGAGCCGCGCGACGAGCTCGCTCACGGCCTTCGCCGTGCCGCCGGTGGCGAGCAGATCGTCGTGGACGAGCACCCGGTGCCCGTGGCCGATCGCGTCGGCGTGGACCTCGAGCGCGTCGGTCCCGTACTCGAGCGCGTAGTCGGCGCTCTGGGTGGCACCCGGGAGCCGGCCGGGCTTGCGCGCCGGGACAAAGCCCGCTCCGAGGCGCTCGGCGAGGGCGCCGCCGAGGATGAAGCCGCGAGCCTCCGCGGCGATCACCACCTCGACCTCCCGCGGGGCGGCCCACGCGGTCAGCCCGTCGAGCGCCGCGCTCAGCGCGCCCGGGTCGAGGAACAGCGGGGTGAGGTCCCGGAAGACGATCCCCGGCTTCGGGTGGTCCGGGACGGCGCGAATGTAGGCGCGGAGGTCGATCAGGAGACGATCTCGCGCAGGTCCCGCACCAGGAGCAGGTGCTTGAGGTAGCTCGTGACCGAGGCGAGGTTCTCGAGGGCCTCGACCGCCTCCTTGCGCCGCTCCGGGTTGCGGGAGCGCAGCGCCGGGGCGAGGATCTGTTGCAGCAGGGCGGCCTCCCGGTCCGCCGAGGAGCGGAACACCCGCAGGTTGCGCCCGGCGACCCCGTAGCGGGCGAGCTCGGTGACGGCCCGCACGATCTCGCGCTCGGTCTCGTCGTAGTGCTTCACCCCGCCCCGCGAGGCGCCCTTGATGACCCCGTACTCCTCCAGCTCCGCGACGAGTGCGGGATCGGCCGCGGTCTCCTCGAGCACGTCCTCCAGCGAGTAGAGCGCGCCGGGCGCCTGCACGGCGACCGCCGCGCGGCGCACGCCCCGGGCGTCGCCGGCGGCCGGCACCTCGGGCTCGGTGCGGCCGCTGGCCAGCTCCTGGCGGATCACCCGCAAGGGGAGGAACTCGTCGCGCTGGAGCCGGAGGATCGTCTTGAGCCGCTGGACCTCGGTCGGCGTGTAGACCCGGTAGCCGCCCGGCGTGCGCCGCGGGGTGATGAGCTTCTGATCCTCGAGGTAGCGGATCTTCGAGATCGAGATGTCGGGGAACTCACCCAGCAGCTGCTTGCAGACCGTCCCGATCGTCACCGCCTTCTCGGGGCGCTCGCCGGCGCCGCCGGCGACGGGGTCCGGAATCTGGAGGTCGGCGTCGGGGCCGGACGCGGCGGCGGTCATCGGCCGAGGAAGGCGAGCTTGTACTTGCCGACCTGGAGCTCGTCCCCGTCCTCCAGGTGGCGCGACTCGATCCGCGCGCGGTTCACGTAGGTGCCGTTGAGCGAGCCGCAGTCGTCGATCCACCACTCCCCGCCGCGCTCGACCATCAACGCGTGGTCGCGCGAGACCGTGACGTCGTCGAGGAACACGTCGGAGTCGGGGCGGCGCCCGATCGACATGCGCTCGCCGGACAGCGGGAAGCTCTCGCCGGCGCGCCCGCCGCCGGAACGGATGACGAGCGCCGCGCCCCCCGAGACGACGTCCTCGATCTCGACCGCCTCGATCTCCCCCGTCTCACCGACGCGGTAGGCCGCGGTCGTCGGCTCGCTCGTCGCCTCGGAGGCGGTGATGAACGCCCCGCAGCGCTGGCAGTAGTTCGCCCCCTCGGGGTTGACGAATCCGCACTCTGAGCAGTGCAGGGCCACAGGGGCGGGCGTCCGACCCGGCTACCCCTCGCCCGTGGCGGGCGACGCCTCGACCCGGCCGGCGAGGATGTCGGTCAGCTTCTGGACGTCGGCGCCGGTGATGACGTCCTCCCCGCCCTCGTGCTTGCGCCGCAGGCGGTTCACCAGCTCGGCGCGGAGGATGTCGATCTTCCCGTGGAGGATGCGGCGCTGGTAGGAGATCTCCATCTCCTCCTCCGTGAGCTGGCGGATGAGATCCTTGAGCTCCTCGTCGGTGAGGGACCCGAGGTCCGGGAAGGTGTCCATGACGTGCGGCTCGCTCCTCTGTCTCGGCCGCCGCGGGGATCCGCGGCGTCGGGGCGCGAGTATAGAGCCACGCGGCGTAGAGGGTCAAGTAGAGCTTGAGGGTACCCCGCCCGAACGGCATCGCGCCAGCTGGCGGCGGGCGTCGAGGAGGTACAGCACGCTCGCGGTGTAGGCGAGCGCCAGGCCGACGTAGAGCAGGATCTCGGCGAGACCGAGCAGCCCGACCATGGCGAAGAACGGCGCGCCCATCGCCGGCGCGACGCCGAGCCGGCCCGGCCAGTTGATGCGCAGCTCGACCCCGCGCCGCAGGCAGTACTGCCCGGCGAGGAGCATCACCGCCTCCCGCGCCACGAGCAGGGCGATCGCCCAGCGCGGCAGCAACTCGAAGTGCCAGCAGACGACCATCCCCGAGATCACCAGCGCCCGGTCGGTGATCGGGTCCATCAGTGCCCCGAGGCGGCTGTACTGGCCGGTCACGCGGGCCGCGATGCCGTCGAGGTAGTCGCTCCAGCCGATGACCGCGAAGAGGACCGCCGCCGGCGCGCTGCGCCCGTCGTCGGAGGAGAAGGCGACGATCAGGAACACCGGGATGAGCGCGAGCCGCACGAAGCCGATCGCGTTGGGGATCGTCCACGGCCGCAGCGGCTGGCCGACGGCCGTCTCGGGCGGCGGCGGCCCGGAGCGGTCGAGGCCGAACAGGCGCCGGGCGGTGAGCCGGCCCCGGGCCGCGCGCCCAGGAGGCGCTAGGGGAGCGTCCGCCACAGCTCGGCCGCCGCCGCGGCGGCGCCCTCCAGCGGCACCGTCCGGTCCTCCCGGCCCCGGCGGACCTGGGCCTCCACCTCCCCCGCGGCCAGGGTGCGCTTGCCCACGGTGAGGCGCAGCGGGACACCGAGCAGCTCGGCGTCGGCGAACTTCTCACCCGGGCCCGCGTCGCGGTCGTCGTAGAGCGCGTCGAGCCCGGCCTCGCCCAGCTCCGCGTAGAGGCGCTCGGCCACGGCGCGCTCCTCGGTGCCCTCCCGCCCGAGCCCGACGAGCTCGACGTCCCACGGGGCGAGCGCCCGCGGCCAGGCGATGCCGCGCTCGTCGGCGGTCTGCTCGACCGCGGCCGCGGCGATCCGCGCCGGCCCGATGCCGTAGCTGCCCATGAGGATCGGCCGCGTGGCGCCGGACTCGTCGAGATAGGTGGCGCCCAACGGCTCGGAGTAGCGCGTCCCGAGCTTGAAGATGTTGCCGACCTCGATCGCCGCCTCGAGGCGGATCGGCTGCCCGCCCACCAGGTCCCCGGCCTCGACGGCCCGCGCGTCGATCCGCTTGAACGGGAAGTCGCGCCCGGGCTCCACGCCGCGCAGGTGGGCGTCCCGGTGGTTCGCCCCGGTGACGTAGCCGCCGTCGGCCACTGCGTCGTCGAGCAGCACAGGCACGTTCGCACCCACCGGCCCGAGGAACCCGGCGGGCCCGATCCGTTCGGCCACCTCGTCCTCGTGCGCCGGGCGGAACGCCTCGCCCAGCGCGTTGCGCAGCTTGATCTCGTTCACCCGGTGATCGCCGCGGACCAGGACGAGCAGCAGGCCCCGGTCCTCGGCGAGGATCGGGTAGGCCTTGAGCAGCGCGCCGGCCGCGACGCCGAGGGTGCGGGCCACCTCCTCGACGGTGGTCAGCCCCGGCGTCGAGACCTCCTCCGGGCTCGTCAGCGGAGCCGGCAGCTCCACCGGCTGGGGATCGGCGCTCGCGACCTCGACGTTCGCGGAGTAGCCGGGCGCGAGCGCGACCTCGTTCTCCCCGGCCGGGCAGGGCGCCATGTACTCGTGCGCGCCGGAGCCGCCCATCATCCCGACGTCGGCCTCCACGCGATACCACTCCAGGCCGCAGCGGTCGAAGATCCGGTCGTAGGCGACGACGTGCTTCTCGTAGGCCGCCGCGAGACCCTCCTCATCGCGGTCGAAGGAATAGGAGTCCTTCATGACGAACTCGCGGGTGCGCAGCACGCCGGCCCGGGGCCGCGGCTCGTCGCGCTCCTTGAGGCCGAAGTGGTAGAGGATCAGCGGCAGGTCACGGTAGGAGCGCACGACCTGCGCGACGTGGGAGGTCACGACCTCCTCGTGGGTCATCGCGAGGACGTAGTCGCCGCCCTTGCGGTCCTGGAGGGAGAACTGCTCGTCGAAGCCGATGCGCCCGGTGCGCCGCCAGAGCTCCGCCGGGTGCAGGAGCGGCATGAGCATCTCCTGGCCGCCGATCGCGTTCATCTCCTCGCGGACGATCTCCACCGCCCGCTCATGGATGCGCCAGCCGGCCGGAAGCCAGCTCCACAGCCCCGCGCCGACCTGGCGGATCAGGCCCGCGCGGACCATGAGCTTGTGGGACACGGCCTCGGCGTCGGCCGGCGCCTCCTTCTCGGTGGGCAGGAAGTAGCCGGAGAGGCGCGTCATCGGGCGTGAACCCTACCCGCAGCGGGCAGACGGCCGGATGGGCTCGCGGGCGCTCTGATAGAACCGTCGGCGGCGCCCGGCACACCGCCCTTCGACCATTCGCACGACCAGGAGGAGAACACCCATGCCCTATGAGGTTCCGCCCCTTCCCTACGGCTACGACGCCCTCGCTCCGACCATCGACGAGGAGACGATGCACCTGCATCACGACAAGCATCATCAGGCCTACGTCGACAAGGCCAACGCGGCGCTCGAGGGCACCGAGTGGGACGGCAAGCCGGTCGAGGAGGTCCTGAAGGCGCTCGACTCCCTGCCCGCCGACAAGCAGGCGCCGGTCCGCAACAACGCCGGTGGCCACTACAACC
Source organism: Solirubrobacterales bacterium (assembly GCA_038251325.1). Classification (GTDB taxonomy): domain Bacteria; phylum Actinomycetota; class Thermoleophilia; order Solirubrobacterales; family Solirubrobacteraceae; genus JBBSBL01. The sequence goes on from JBBSBL010000012.1 coordinate 19,142, forward strand.
ACTCGCTCTTCTGGGAGTCGATGGCGCCGGGCGCCGGCGGCGCGCCCGAGGGCTCGCTCGCCGCGGCCATCGACGCGGCCTTCGGCTCCTTCGACGACTTCAAGACGAAGTTCCAGGACGCCGGGGTGGCGCAGTTCGGCTCGGGCTGGGTCTGGCTCGTCCACGACGGCTCCGGGCTCGCCGTGAGCTCCACCCCCAACCAGGACTCGCCGATCAGCGCCGGGCACACCCCGCTGCTGGGCAACGACGTGTGGGAGCACGCCTACTACCTGACCTACAAGAACAAGCGCCCCGACTACCTCGCCGCCTGGTGGGACGTCGTGAGCTGGGCGAAGGTGGCGGAGCGCTTCGAGGCGGCGGGGGCGTAGGGCGCAGGCGCCGCGGCGGCTCCGGCCGTCGCGGCGACGCCGGCGAACGGCATCGAAGGAGGGCTCGATCGCCGGCTCAGCGCGCCGAGATCGATCTCAGTCCCGCCCAGCGGGACCAGGATCGATCTCGGCCTTCCGGCGTCGATCCCGTCGCCTCGACCGCATGAGCAGCACCCTTCCCCAGATGCCGTTCGCCGAGGGGACGCCGGCTACGCGGCGGCGACCGGCACCGCGTCGGCCTCGCGCGCGACGGGCACCAGCCGCCAGTCCGCCGCGCGCAGCCGATGCGTGCGGCGGCGGTACTCGAGCTGGAGGCCCGGCCAGTTGTTCGTGTTGCGGCCGGACTCGTCGACGTACCAGCTCGCGCAGCCCGTCTGCCACACGGTGCCGGCGAGGCGGTCCTGCAGCTCGCGGTCGAAGGTGTCGAGCGCCTCGGGACGGACGTCGAGGTACGCCGGACCGCGACGCGCCAACGCCTCGACGGCCCGCAGGACGTAGCGCATCTGGCACTCGAGCATGTAGATGATCGAGCCCGCCCCGAGATTGGTGTTGGGCCCGTACATCAGGAAGAGGTTCGGGAAGCCGGCGACCGCGGTGCCGAGGTAGGCGCGCGCGCCCGCCCCCCAGGCCTCGTTCAGGTCCCGTCCGCCGAGGCCGGCGACCGCCATCGGCGCGACGAAGTCGTGGGAGCGGAAGCCCGTCCCGAGGATGATCGTGTCGACCTCGCGCTCGGTCCCGTCTACGGTCACGACGCCGCGCGCGGTGACCTCGCGCACGCCGTCGGTGACGAGCTCGACGTTCGGCTGGGCGATCGCCCGGTACCAGTCGCTGGAGATGAGCAGGCGCTTGCAGCCGACGACGTCCTTGGGCGTGAGCTTCTCGCGCAGCTCGGGGTCGCGGACCTGCCAGCGCAGCAGCGCCTTCCCCGACCAGGCGAACGGCGCGAGCAAGGCCTCGCGCCCGAGGAGACCGGGGATCGCCGCCTCGAAGAACGACCACATCCCCAGGCGCGCCGCCGCCTGGGCCCCGGGCACGCGGGCGAAGACCTCGCGGGCGGCGCGGCGGTAGCCGACGTCCCACTTCGGCATCACCCACGGGGCCGAGCGCTGGAAGACGTGCATGCGCGAGACGCGCGGCTGGATGGCGGGGACGAACTGGATCGCGCTCGCCCCGGTGCCGATCACCGCCACCCGCTCGCCGGAGAGGTCGTGGTCGTGCTCCCAGCGCGCGGAATGGAAGAGCGTGCCCCCGAAGCTCTCGAGGCCGAGGATCCTCGGCCACGCCGGCACGTTGAGCTGCCCGCAGGCCGTGACGAGGACATCGGCCTCGCACGTCTCCCCGTCGGCCAGCTCGAGCCGCCAGCGCCCCGCGGCCTCGTCGAACGCCGCGGCCCGGACCTCGCAGCCGAAGCGCAGGTGCGACTCGACGCCGAACTTCTGTGCGCAGCCCTCGAGGTAGGCGAGGATCTCGGCCTGGGGGCCGAAGCGCCGCGACCAGCCCGGGTTGTGGGCGAACGAGTAGGAGTAGACGTGCGAGGGCACGTCGCAGGCGGCGCCGGGGTAGGAGTTCTCCCGCCAGACCCCGCCGACGCGGTCGCCCTTCTCAAACACGACGAAGTCGTCGTAACCGGCGCGCTTCAGCGTGATCGCCATGCCGAGGCCGCTGAACCCGGCGCCGACGATCGCGACCGAGAGCATCGACAGGCCGCCGCCTAGGCGCGCGTGAAGCGCCGCCCGGCGGTGGGCGAGGCGGCCTCGTCGAGCTTCACGTCCTCGCGCGGCGCGATGAGGGAGAGCAGCTCGGCGTCTTCCACCTCGCCGTCGGCCTTCGCCGCCTCCATCGCGGCGAGGCGCTCCGGGGTCAGCTCGCCGGCGTTTTCGGCCTCGATGCGCTCGAGCCACTCCGCGCCGGCCGCGGCCTCGTCGGCGTCGACGGCGATCTGCTTCGTGGTCGCGAACTTGTCGATCTCGGCGAACAGCGCATCGACCAGCTCCTCGGTGGGCACCTTCTTCAACGCCTTGCCCCGGGAGAAGATGAGGCCCTCGTCCTTCGCGCCGGTGATGCCGAAGTCGGCGTGCGACGCCTCCCCGATGCCGTTCACCGCGCAGCCGAGGACGGCGACCTCGATCGGGTCCTCATAGGCCTCCAGCCGCCGCTCGATGTCGGCCACGACGGTGTCCATGTCGAACTGCAGGCGCCCGCAGGTCGGGCAGGCGATGAGCACGGGCCCGCGCTCGCGGAGCTTGAGCGCCTTGAGGATCTCCCAGGCCACCTTGACCTCCTCCTCCGCGTGGAAGGTGGAGAGCGAGATGCGGATCGTGTCGCCGACGCCGTCGGCCAGCAGGGTGCCGAGGCCGACGGCCGACTTCAGCGACCCCGACCACTTCGTCCCCGCCTCGGTGATGCCCAGGTGGAGCGGATACGGGATCCGCTCTGCCAGCAGGCGGTTGGAGGCGATCGTGTTCGGCACGCTCGTCGACTTGATCGAGACCTTGAAGTTCGTGAAGTCCAGGCGCTCCATCAAGGCCACGAACTCGCTCGCGGCGGTGACCAGCGCCTCGACGGGGCTCTCGCGCTCGAGCGCGTGAAGGTGCTTGGGCAGCGAGCCGGAGTTCACCCCGATCCGCATCGGGGTGCCGAGCTCGTTCGCGCGCGCCGCGACCTCGGCCACCTTGTCCGGGCCGCCGATGTTGCCCGGGTTCAGGCGCACGCAGTGGGCGCCGGCGTCGAGCGCCTTCAGCGCCAGGGTGTGGTTGAAGTGGATGTCCGCGATCACCGGGATCGGCGACTCCACGACGATCGTCTTGAGCGCCTCGACGTCCTCGTCGCGCGGCACGGCCACGCGGACGAGGTCGGCCCCGGCGTCGGCCACGCGGCGGATCTGGTCCATCGTGGCCTGGAGGTTGGCCGTCTCCGTCTTGGTCATGGTCTGCACGGCGACAGGGGCGCCGCCCCCGATCTGCACGCCGCCGACCGTCACATGTCGCTGAGAAGCCATGTCTCTCCAGTGTACGAGAGGTGCCCCGCGCCCGGTTCACGATCCGGCGGTCGCGAAACTCCCCGCGCCTTCGGGCGTTAGGTACGGAGGGGCGCCCGCCGCCACGGTCCCGGCCGACGGACCGGCGCGGGCGCCGTCCCGGCCCGCCACCATCTCCCCGACCCATGCGCTCGCTCCGATCCCTCTCCCTTCCCGCCGCCGCCCTCGGCGCCGCCGCCGCGCTCGCCGTCGCCGCGGCCCCGGCGGCCGCGCTGCCCGAGTCGACCTTCCAGGCCGACCGCGAGCTCGTCCAGAGCGGCGGGGGCGTCGCCGCGGCGACGCTCGACGAGCTCCATGGCTTCGGCGTCGACCGGATCCGCGTCCTGGCCCTGTGGAAGCGCCTCGCCCCCGCCGCCGACGCGACCCGGCGGCCCTCCGGCTTCGACGCCACCGACCCCGCCGCCTACCCGGCCGCGGCCTTCGCGCCCTACGACGCGCTCGTGCGCGGCGCGACGGCACGCGGCATCGGGCTGAACTTCAACGTCTCCGTCCCGGCCCCGCGCTGGGCGACCGCCCGGACCTCGAACCGCTTCCTCGCCGACACCTGGAAGCCCAGCGCCCGCGAGTTCGGCCGCTTCGTCGAGGCCCTCGGCCGCCGCTACTCCGGCCGATACGTCCCGCCGGGCGAGAGCAGCCCGCTGCCGCGGGTTCGCTACTGGTCCCTGGCCAACGAGCCGAACCTCCCGCAGTGGCTCGCCCCCCAGTCGGTCGGCGGCCGGCCCTACGCCCCCCGCGCCTACCGCGCCCAGGCCGACGCGGCGTACGCGGCCCTCGGGCGCACCGGCCACGGCCGCGACACCATCCTCATCCCGGACCTCGCCCCGAAGGGCAGCGATCGGGCGGGCGCCTCGCTCATCATCAAGCCGCTGCGCTTCATCCGGGCGCTCTACTGTGTCGACACCCGCTACCGTCCCCTCCGCGGGCGCGCCGCCAGCGCCATCGGCTGCCCCTCGCGCCCCTCGGCTTCGGCCTTCCGCCGCGCCCATCCGGTGCTCTTCCGCTTCACCGGCTGGTCGCATCACCCCTACTCCCAGCAGTCGGCGCCGACGGTCCGCCAGCGCGATCCCAACGTGGTGACGCTCGCCGACCTGCCGCGCCTGCAGAGCGCGTTGCGGCGCGTGCTCGGCGCGTACCGGGTGAGCCGCCGCGTCGACCTCTACCTCACCGAGTACGGCTACCAGACCCGGCCGCCGGACCCGTTCGCGTTCGCCACGCCCGCCCGGCAGGCCGCCTACATCAACGAGGCGGAGTGGATCGCGCAGCGCAACCCGCGCGTCCGGACGATGTCGCAGTACCTGCTCAGCGACGACGGCCCCCGGACGGGCGTTCCGGCCTCCCTGCGCTGGTCGAGCTTCCAGTCGGGCCTCGAGTATCCCGACGGCGCCCGCAAACCGGCCTACGACGCCTACCGCCTGCCGATCCACCTGCCCGCCACCGGCGTGCGCCGCGGCGGCCGGCTGCTCGTCTGGGGCTTCCTGCGGGCGGGCGCGCGCGGCGGCGCGGACGAGACCGCGGCCGTCGAGTTCCGCGCCGCGGGCTCGTCGACGTGGTCGACGCTGGCCACGGCGACGACCCGCAACCGGATCGTCGCCCCGCGGATCACCTTCCCCCGCTCGGGCGTCGTGCGCCTGGCCTGGAACGGCCTGCACAGCCGCCAGGTGGGCCTGCGGGTGCGGTAGCGCCGACCGGCGACCGCCCTACCCCGCGTACAGCGCCTCGACCTCGGCCTCGTACTTCGCCGCGATGGGCTTGCGCTTGAGCTTCATCGTCGGGGTGAGCTCGTCGCCGCCCGGGGCCCAGTCGCCGCGGATGATCGCGAACTTCTTGATCCCCTCGACGCGGGCGAGCTTCGTGTTGGCGTCCTCGACGGCCTCGGCGATCGCCGCGCGCATCCGCTCGTCGCCGGCCAGGGCCTCGAGCTCGGTCTCCTCGATCCCCTGCTTCTGCGCCCACACCGGGGCGAAGTCGGCGTCGAGGACGATCAGCGCCGTGTTGTAGGGCCGGCGGTCGCCGATGACGCAGGCCTGTCCGATGAGCGGGCTCGCGGTCTTGAGCGTCGCCTCGATGTTGGCCGGCGACATGTTCTTGCCGGCCGCGTTGATGATGATCTCCTTCTTGCGGTCGACGATCCGCAGGTAGCCGTCCGCGTCGAGCTCGCCGATGTCGCCGGTGTGCAGCCACCCGTCCGGGTCGATCGTCTCCGCGGTCTGCTCGGGCTTGTTGCGGTAGCCGAGCATGTTGCACGCGCCGCGCATCAGCACCTCGCCGTCGTCGGCGAGCCTGAGCTCCACGCCCGGCGCGGCCGGGCCGACCGTCCCGATCTTGACGCCGCCGGGCGGGTTCACGGTGCCGTAGCCGCAGGTCTCGGACATACCCCACAGCTCAGCCAGCTGGATGCCGATGGCGTGGAAGAAGACGAGGACGTCACGCGGCGTCGGCGCCGCGCCGACGTTCACGGTGACGACCTCATCGAGGCCGAGCATCGTGCGCAGCCCGGAAAAGATCTCCGCGTCGGCCTTCGCCACCCGCACGGCGAGGTCCTCGGGGACCGGCTCCTCCGCCTGCTCCAGGCGCACCTTCTCGATGGCGTCGGACAGCGCCGCCTCGGCCGCCGCGCGCTGCTTCTCGGGCTGGGCGTGGAGCATCGTCTCCAAGCCGGCCTTGAGCTTCTCCCAGATCCGCGGCACGGCGAAGAACCAGTTCGGGTGGATCTGCGGGAGGAAGGCGACGATCTCGCGCGGGTTGGGGCAGCACGTCACCGTCGCGGCGAAGACCGTGGGGATGTAGTGGTGGGCGTTGCGCTCGGCGATGTGGGCGGCCGGGAGCCACGAGATCACGCGGGCGCCCGCCTCGAGCTGGATGAGCTCCTGCACCCCGGCCACGACCATCATGAGGTTGCGGTGGGAGAGCTGGACGCCCTTCGGCGGCCCCGTGGTGCCCGACGTGTAGATGAGCGTGAGGACGTCGTCCGGCATGACCGCCGCGGCCGCGGCCTCGGCGTCGAAGTCGGGGTCGGCGCCCTCGACGTCCGCCAGCGCGATCGTGCCCTCGGGCGCCTCGCCGTCGATGACGATGACGTGCTCGAGGTCGGGCAGGCTCCCCCTGGCCTCGAGCACGACGGGCAGGTACTGCTGCTCGACCACCGCGACGCGCGCGCCGGCGTCGGAGACGATGTAGGCGATCTGGTCGGCCGTGTAGGTCTGGTAGATCGAGAACGGCGTGGCGCCGATCGTCACCGCGGCGAGGTCCACGACGTGGAACTCCGGCCGGTTGGAGAGCATGATCGCCAGCGTGTCGCCGTGCCCGAGGCCGAGCTGGGCCAGCCCGCCGGCGAGCGCGTCGACCCGTTCCCGCACCTCGGCCCACGTGAGCGTCACGCTGTCGTCCGCCGTGCGCACGGCCACGATGTCGCCGTGGTCGCGCGCGGTGCGCCGCAGCGCCTCGGCCATGGTCGGCGCGTCCTGCGCCCGGCCGGTCTGCGCGGTGGCGGTGCTGGCGTCCATCTCGTCTCTCCTCGCTCCCAGGGAACCCGGCCCGAACGCTACCGCTTCACCGCCGCCCGGCGGCGGCTAGCGCGGGACCTGGAACCCGTCCCCGGACAATCGGCCGATGTCGTTGGAGAGGCCGACGAAGAAGAGCAGGATCACGAGCACGAAGCCCACGGCGCCCGCGCGCTCCATGATCGCGAAGGGGATCGGCCGCCCCCGCACCTTCTCGGCCAGCGCCCAGAAGATGTGGCCGCCGTCCAGCGGGAGGAACGGGAAGAGGTTGATGAGCGCGAGCGAGAGCGAGATGAAGGCGAGGATCGTCAGCGCCCGCGTGGCGTCGAGGCCGATCGCCTGCCGCGTCACCTCGTAGCCGCCCACCACGCTGCCGAGCTGCTTGCGCGTCTTGGGATCGAACACGCCGAGGATCGTGTCGACGGTCTTGCGGCTCACGTCCCACATCGCGGTCACGCTCAGCGACGCGGCCTGGGCCAAGCCGACCGGCGTGCTCCGGGCCTCGTAGCCGAAGCCGATCCGCATCCGCCGGATCCCCGTGGAGGCGTCGTAGCGCGGCCGCAGCTCGAAGGTGCGGAGCCGCCCGTCGCGCCGCACCGTCACGCGCGCCGGCGTGGCGGCGACGCACCCGGCCCGCGGCGGCCCGGCGCAGCGGTGGGAGTTGACCTGCTTCGCGATCGCCGCCGGGTCGCCCCGCCGCCCGTCCACACTGACGATGCGATCGCCGCCGCGCAGGACGCCGGCCGCCGGCGGCTCCAGGCCGCGCGCCGCCACCGAGTCCGGGGTCAGCGCCTTCCCGTTGGCCAGGAAGAGGCCCATGAGGATGAGGAAGCAGATGAGGAGGTTCATCGCCGGACCGGCGCCGATCACCACGATCCGCTTCCACACCGGCTGGCGATAGTAGGCGCGGTGGGCCACCTCCGGCGGGATCTCCTCGTTCGGGTTCATCCCGGTGATACGGACATAGCCGCCGAGCGGCACCGCGCCGATCCCGTACTCCGTCTCGCCGCGGCGGGTCCTGAGGATCAGCGGCGGGAAGAACAGCGCGAAGCGCTCGACGCGCATGCCCACCGACTTCGCCGCGGCGAAGTGGCCGAACTCGTGCAGGATGATGAGCGCGGCGAACCCGAGGAAGGCGAGCACCCAGGTCATGCCGGGGCCGCCCCCGCGCGGGTCTCGACGAGTTCGGAGGCGAGCCGCCGCGCGTCCCGGTCGGCGTCGTAGAGCGACTCGAAGGCGTGGATCGGCCGGGCGCCGAGCGCCGCGAGCGCATCCTCGATGACTGCCGCGATGTCGAGGAAGCCGAGCCGGCCCGCGAGGAAGGCGTGGACGGCGACCTCGTTGGCAGCGTTCAGCACGCACGGCGCCGTGCCGCCGGCCTCCGCCGCCTCGCGGGCGAGGCGCAGGCAGGCGAACGTGTCGGGGTCCGGCGGCTCGAAGGTCAGCGCGCCCACCGCCGCGAGGTCGAGCGTCGGCACCGGGACGTCGAGGCGCTCGGGGTGGTGGAGCGCGTAGGCGATCGGCACCCGCATGTCGGGATGGCCGAGATGCGCGAGCGACGCGCCGTCACACAGGTGGACGAGCGCGTGGACGATCGACTGCGGATGCACGACCACGTCGATGCGCTCGTAGGGCGTCCCGAACAGGTGATGGGCCTCGATCAGCTCGAGGCCCTTGTTCATCAGGCTCGCCGAATCGACCGTGATCTTGCCGCCCATCGCCCAGGTCGGATGGCGCAGCGCCTGGGCCGCGGTGACCTCCGCGAGGTCCGCGCGGCTGCGTCCCCGGAAGGGGCCGCCGGACGCGGTGAGCACGAGCCGCTCGACGGTCCCGGCCCGTTCCCCGGCGATGAGCTGGTGCAGGGCGGAGTGCTCGGAGTCCACCGGGATGATCGCCGCGCCGGTCGCCTCGGCCAGGGCCATGACGAGCTCGCCGCCCACGACGAGCGACTCCTTGTTGGCCAGCGCGAGATCGACGCCCTCGCCGAGCGTCGCCACCGTCGGGCCCAGGCCGGCCGCGCCGACCAGGGCGTTGAGCACGAGGTCCGGCTCGGACTCCAGCACGAGGCGGACGAGGCCCTCCGGGCCGCTCAGCACCTCCCCCCCGGTCCACGCCTCCGCGGCGCGCGCCCCGGCGTCGGCGTCGGCCAGTGCGATGCGCTCGACGCCGTGCGCGTGGGCCTGGGCCACGAGGTCCTCCCAGGATCGCTCCGCGGAGAGCCCGACGAGCTCGAGGTCGTCGGCGCGCGCGACGATCTCGAGCGCCTGCGTGCCGATCGACCCGGTCGAGCCGAGGATGAGCAGGCGGCGGGGCACCGCTGGATTGTGACAAGCGCGCCTCGCGCGCCCGCCGGACGACGCGGCGGCGGGACGATCAGAGGGGTCGGGCCGAACCTCAGACCAGCGCCGACCATACGAGGTAGCCCGCGACGATGGCGAACATCGCCGCGTCCAGGCGGTCGAGCGCGCCGCCGTGCGCCCCGAACACCCGGCCGGCGTCCTTGGCCCCCGCGTCGCGCTTGACGAAGGACTCGAACAGGTCCCCGAGCGGGGCGGCGACCGCGACGGCGAGGCCGAGCAGCAGCGCCTCCAGGCCGGAGAGCCAGTCCTGGTAGAGCCCAGCGAACCACACCGCCGCGACGGCGGCCGCCACGCCGATGAAGAGCCCCTCGACCGTCTTGTTCGGCGACACGCGCGGCGCCATCGGCCGCCGGCCGAACCAGCGACCGCCCAGATAGGCCGCGGTGTCCCCCACGAAGGTGCCCACGAGCACGTCGATGACCACCCCGTCGCCATGCGGCTGGGCGCGGAGCAGCATCGCGTAGGCGAACGCGAGCCCGATCCACCACACGCCGAGCAGCGTGATCGCGATCGACGCCGTCCCGCCGGCCAGGCGCGTGCGCGGGAGGACGAGCAGGAAGCTGAGCGTCAGCGCCAGGATCCCGACGACCAGCATGGTCGACTGGTCGCCGAAGCGCGCCGTCGCCACGAGCCCGACCGCGGCCAGGAACCCGGCGATCCGCACCGGCCGGACCCGCTCGTAGATGCCGTAGAGCTCATGGAGGCAGAGCAGGGCGAGGACGGCGACCCCGACCGCGAACACCGTGCCGCCGGCCTCGACCAGCAGGAGGGCCAGGACGATGAGCGGGATCGCCACGAGCACGCGGCCCAGTAGATCGCCGCCGCCCCGGCGCGGGCGTCCGCGGTCGCGGCCGCCGTCCTGTGGGGCGCGCGGCGGCGGCCGTCGCGGCCGGCGCCCGGCGGGAGTCGCCGCGCCCATCACCGCCCCCCGAACCGTCGCCGGCGGGCCTCGAACTCGGCCAGACAGGCCTCCAGCGCGTCGCGCGAGAAGTCCGGCCACAGCTCCTCCCGGAAGAGGAGCTCGGCGTAGGCGGACTGCCAGAGCAGGTAGTTCGAGAGCCGCTGCTCCCCGCTCGTGCGGATGATGAGGTCCGGGTCGTGCATCTCCGGCGCGTAGAGCCCGGCTCGGAACTCCGCCTCGCCGCCACCGGTGTAGCGTCGCGCCGCGTCGAGGATCTCCGCCCGGCCGCCGTAGTTGAAGGCGACGAACAGCGTGATGCGCTCGCCGCCGCCGGTCTCGGCCTCCGCCCACTCCATCCGCTCGACGAGGGCCCGCGGGATGCGGGCGTCTTCGCGCTGCCCGACGAAGCGCATCCGCACACCCTCGTCGCGGAGCTCCGGCGTCTCGCGGTCGATCCGGTCGGCAAACATCCGCATGAGCGCCGAGACCTCTTCGGCCGAGCGCGACCAGTTCTCGGTCGAGAAGGAGTAGACGGTGAGCTCGCGCACGCCGAGCCCGGCGGCGTCGCGCAGCCGCGCCTTCACGGTGTCGGCGCCGGCGCGGTGTCCTTCCACGGCGGGCAGCGAGCGGCGCTCCGCCCAGCGACCGTTCCCGTCGGTGATGATCGCCACGTAGCGGGCCCGGCCGGGCTCGGGAGCGGGCCCGGGCCCGGTCACACCTCGAGGATCTCCTCTTCCTTCTGCCCCAGCGCGGTGTCGAGGTCCCCGATGCGCCCGTCGGTCAGCTTCTGCAGCTCCACCTCGGCGCGGTGCTCGTCGTCGCTGCCCGCCTCGCCCGCGTCGCGGAGCTCGCGGAGGTGATGCATGCAGTCGCGGCGGATGTTGCGCACCGCGATCCGCCCCTCCTCGGCGATGTTCCGCACGACCTTCACGAGCTCCCGCCGGCGCTCCTCGGTGAGCTCGGGGATGCCCAGGCGGATGAGCTTGCCGTCGTTCGAGGGCGTGAGGCCGAGGTCGGACTCCTGGATGCTCTTCTCGATCGCCTTGATCGAGGACTGGTCGTAGGGCTGGATCGTCAGCAGCCGCGCCTCCGGGGCCGAGATCGTCGCGAGCTGGTTCAGCGGCGTCTGGGTGCCGTAGTAGTCGACCGCGATCCGGTCGAGCAGGGCCGGGCTGGCGCGCCCGGTCCGCACCGAGGAGAACTCGTGGCGGGTCGACTCGACGGACTTCCCCATCCGGTCGCGGGCATCGCTCAGCAGGTCGTCGATCACGTCGTCACCAGGGTCCCCACGCGCTCGCCCGAGACTATTCGATCGATGTTCCGCTCGTCCCCCATGTTGAAGACGACGATCGGCATCCGGTTCTCCATGCACAGCGCGAGCGCGGTGGAGTCCATCACCCGCAGGCGCCGCTCGATGGCCTCCATGTGGGTGATCTCCGGCAGGAACTCGGCGCTCGGCACCTCGGCCGGATCCGCGCTGTAGACGCCCTCGACGCCGTTCTTGGCCATCAGCACGACCTCCGCGTGGACCTCGGCGGCGCGCAGGGCGGCGGCGGTGTCCGTGGTGAAGAACGGGTTGCCGGTCCCCGCCGCGAAGATCACCACCCGACCCCGCTCGAGATGCCGCATCGCGCGGCGGCGGAGGTAGGGCTCGGCCACCTCGGAGATGGTCAGCGCCGACTGGACGCGGGTGGGCACGTCGTCCTTCTCCAGCGCGTCCTGAAGGGCGAGCGCGTTGAGGACCGTGGCCAGCATCCCCATGTAGTCGCCGGTCGCGCGATCCATGCCCTCGGCCGCGCCGGCCAGGCCGCGGAAGATGTTGCCCGCCCCGACGACGATCGCGATCTCCACGCCCCGGCCGTGGACCCGGGCGATCTGGGCCGCGATCGCCTTGATGCGGTCAGGATCGGTGCCGTAGTCGAGATCCCCCATCAGCGCCTCGCCCGAGAGCTTGAGCAGGATCCGCTCGAAGACGGGAGCGCCGCCGTCGGCGTCGGGGCCGGTCACCCGCGGGAGCCTATCCGCCGACGGCGAAGCGCTCGAACCGGCGGATCACGACGTTCTCCCCCGTCTTCGCAGCCAGCGCGGCGCGGAGCTCCTCGATCGTCTTGCCGTCGTGTCGATCGACGTTGACGTGGGCCTGCTTGAGCAGGACGACCTCCTCGAGCCACTTGCGCAGCTTGCCCGCGGCGATCTTCGGCCGCACGTTCTCGGGCTTGTCGGCGGCCTGCTCGGCGAAGATGCGGAGCTCGGCCTCGCGGACGTCGTCGGGGACCTCGTCCTCGGAGACGTACTCGGGCGCCGCGGCGGCGATGTGCAGCGCGAGGTCTTTCGCGAAGGCGACAAAGTCGTCGTTGCGGGCGACGAAGTCGGTCTCGCAGTCGACCTCGACCAGCACGCCGATGTTCGCGTTGGCGTGGATGTAGGCCTGGACCGTCCCCTCGGCGGCCTCGCGCTCGCCGCGCTTGGCCGCGCGCGAGAGGCCCTTCACGCGAAGGATCTCCACCGCCTTGTCGAGGTCCCCATCGGCGTCGGTGAGCGCCTGCTTGCAGTCCATCATCCCGGCCCCGGTGCGGTCGCGCAGGGCCTTGACGTCGGTCGCGGTGACGCTCATGCGGGGGTGTCCTCCGGGGTCGGGACGGGGGCCGGCGGCGCCTCGGCCGGCGCCGCCGGGGCCGCCGGTTCGCTGGGGGCGGCTTCGGCCGGGGGAGTGGCCTGAGCCGGGGCTGCGGCCGGAGCCGGCGCCGGCGGAGCGGTGGCAGCCGGCGCCGGCGGAGCGGTGGCAGCCGGCGCCGGCGGAGCAGTGGCAGCCGGTGCCGCCGCGGCCTGGGCCGCCGCCGCCTCCTGCGCCGCCGCGGCGGCCGCGGCCTCCTCGGCCTCGCGGCGGGCCTGCTCCTCCGCCTCGCGCCGCGCCTGCTCCTCGGCCTCCTTGCGCGCCTTCTCCTCCGCCTCCAGGCGAGCCTTCTCCTCCTCGGCGCGGAACACCGCATGACCGGCGGAGACGACGTCGCCGATCGCCCGCGTCACGACCTCGCACGAGCGGATCGCGTCATCGTTGCCTGGGACGATGTAGTCGATCCCGTCCGGATTGCAGTTCGTGTCCACCAGCCCTATGATCGGGATGCGCAGCCGCCGCGCCTCGGCGACCGCGATCGCCTCGGTCTTGATGTCGCAGATGAAGATCGCGTCGGGCACGCGCTGCATGTTCTTCACACCGCCGAGATTGGCCTGGAGCTTCGCGAGGTCCGCCTGGGCGGACATCCGCTCCCGGGTGGGCAGCAGCGCGAGCTGGCCCTCGGCGTCGTAGCGCTCGAGATCGTGCAGCCGCTTGATACGCCGGCTGATCGTCTGGTAATTGGTCAGCAGGCCGCCCAGCCAGCGGTGGTTGACGTAGGGCATGTCCGCCGCCTCGGCGATCGACTTGATGCCGTCGCGCGCCTGCTTCTTGGTCCCGACGAACAGCACGATCCCGCCGCGGTGGGCGAGGTTGTCGGCGAACGCCTGGGCCTTCGCGAGAAGCTCCTCGGTCTGGAGGAGGTCGATGACGTAGATCCCGTCGCGCTCACCGAAGATGTAGCGGCGCATCTTCGGGTTCCAGCGCCGGGTCTGGTGACCGAAGTGGACTCCGGCCTCCAGCAGGTTCTTGATGCCTACGCGGGCCACTGCCTGCTCCCTTGGTTGTGTTGGTGCCTACGGCCCGTCCGGCGGGAGCGCGGATCCGGCGCCGCATCGCGGGGCCGGACAGGGCCGCGTCCCGAGGTCCTGAACGGGATCGGGGTTGAACGGCCAGTGTAGGAGACACGCGCGGTTCAGGCGTCGTCGCCGCATGGCCCGCCCGGGCGCGGTCCGCGCGGTCCCCTCGTTGGGGCCGTCAGGCGGCGGCGCGAGGCCGCGCGACGGCGTCGGCCTCGAGGTGGTGCCACGCGTAGAGCCAGAGCGCCGAGCGGCGGTCCTCGTCCAACGTGGCGGGCCGCACGACGTCACGGTCGATGTCCGGCAGGCTCGCTCCCGCGTCAGCGAGCGCGGCCACCTCGCAACGGAGGGGATCGGCGGGGCGTGGAGGCTGGCGCGTGAAGAGCATGTCCCCACGTTGACGACGAACCTCAGCGCGACGTGAAGATCCCGTGAGGTTTCGTGGCCGGATAGCGGTGGTCAACGTCGGGAGGACCAGGGCGGCGGCCGGCAACCCGCCTCCGCTCGAGCCCCCTCGGTCCCCTTTGCCTGCGTCGTTGCCGTTCGCTAGGCCCGCGCCACCGCCGAGCTCAGGCCGGCCGGTCAGGCCCCCGCCCGCTCCAGCGCCGCCGCCAGATCCTCCGGCAACGGCGAGGTCACGTCCACCGCCGCGCCGCCCCAAGGGTGGTCGAACGCCAGCCGCGCCGCGTGCAGGAACTGTCGCCCAAGGCCCAGGGCGCCCGCGGCGCCGTACTCCGGGTCGCCCGCGACCGGGTGGCCGATGGCCTCCAGATGCGCGCGGATCTGATGCGTTCGGCCCGTCTCGAGCACGACCCGGAGCAACGTGAAGCCTGGGACCACCGCCTCCGTCGAGAAGTGCGTCACGGCCTCGCGTGCGACGTCGCTGTCAACGGACACGCGCGTGCGGCGCCGGCGGTCGCGGCCGAGCGGCGCGTCGATCGTCCCGCTGCGGGCGTCCGGACGACCGGAGACCAGGGCGAGGTACTCCCGGCGGATGCGCCGCTCGGCGAGCCGGCGCTGGAGCGCTCGCAGCGTCGCCTCGTCGCGGGCGACGACGAGCAGCCCGGAGGTGTCCTTGTCGAGGCGATGCACGATCCCCGCCCGCTCCTCGGGCCCGCCGCCCGCCACGTGGCCCAGGGCCTGCGCCAAGGTGCCCTCGCGATGCCCGCGGGCCGGATGCACGACGACGCCCGCCGGCTTGTCGACGACGAGCAGCCGCTCGTCCTCGTAGGCCACGCGGAACCGCGCGGACTCGATCGGGGCGCGATCCGTCGCGACCTCCTCCGCCACCTCGACGCGTTCGCCCACCCCCACGAGATGGCGTTTCGCCCGCACGCGGCCGTCGACCGTCACCCGGCCGGCGGCGATGAGGCGCTGCGCGCGGGAGCGGGAGCCGAGGCGCTCGGCGAGGAAGCGGTCCAGGCGCTGGCCGCCCGCCTCGGGGCCGACCTCCAGCGCGAGAAGGCCATCGGCGCTCACGTCCGGGCGTTGCGGGTCTCAAGCACGAGGACGAGCGCGACGACCCCGAGCGTGATCGCGGCGTCGGCGAGGTTGAAGGCCGGCCAGTGCGGCAGCTTCAGGAAGTCGGTCACCGACCCCTGCCGGACGCGATCGAGCAGGTTCCCGACCGCCCCGCCAACGAGCAGGCCCGCCGGAAACCAGGCAAGCGGACGCCCCGGGTTCCTGGCGAACCAGATGAGGACGGCCAGCAGCGCGGCCGCCGTGAGGGCGACGACGAGCGCCGTGCCGCCGTCGCGCAGCAGGCCGAACGCGACCCCGTCGTTGCGGACGTGGACGAGGTCGAGGAACGCGACGCCGTCGTGGCGGTCGCCGAGCTTGATGTCGGACTCCACGGCGTGCTTGCTCGCCTGATCGGCGGCGACGATGGCCGCGGCCAGCAGCCCGGCGCGGGCCCACGCGGCCGCCGCGCCGGTCATCTCAGCCGGCGATGAGGCCGACCACGAGCCGCCCCACGACCTGCAGGACGATGATCGCGACGATCGGGCTGAGGTCGAGCGCCCCGAGCGGGGGGATGAAGCGGCGGAAGAGCCGGAGATAGGGCTCCACGACGTCGCGCAGGAAGGTCAGGACCCAGTCGACCGCGCGGTTGTAGGGCACGCGTGCGCCGGCGGCCAGCACCCAGGTCGACACGATGTAGGCGAAGATCAGGATCGTGTAGACGAGGACGAGGGCGTCGACGTACCCCGCGATGTCCTGCCGGACGGTGGCGATCGGCACGGCGGTCACCGTGGGGCCCCGTCGACGATCGTGTCGACCGCCGCGGCGAAGGCGTCGCGCACGCCGCCCGCCTCGAGCGCGGCGAGCCCGCGCGCCGTGGACCCTCCGGGCGAGGTCACGTCGCGACGCAGGCCGAGCGTGTCGCCATCGCGGGCGGCGAGCAGCTCCGCGGTCCCGGCAACCGCCTCGACGGTCATCTCCGCCGCGCGGTCGGCCGGGACGCCGTGCCGCACCCCCGCGTCGACCATCGCCTCGATGACCAGCGCCACGAAGGCGGGGGCGCAGCTCGTGAGCGCCATCGCCGTCTCGACCAGTCTCTCGTCGAGCGCGATCACCCGTCCCAGGCGCGCGAACCGCGCCTCGATCTCGGCGGCGACCGAGCCTTCGGCGTCGGGGTCGGGCACCCAGCACAGCACGCCGCGGCGCACCTCGACGGGCAGGTTCGGCAGCACGCGGAACACCGGCGCGCCCGGATACGCGGCGGCGACCTCGGCCCGCAGGACCGAGCCGAGGACCGACACGACCGGGGTCGACCGGCCCTCCGCCTCGGCGGCCACGGCCGCCAGCTGCGCCGGCTTGTGACACAGGACGACGACGTCCGCGCGAGCGAAGACCTCGCCGTTGGTGGCCAGCGCCTCGCCGCCGACCTCGGTCGCCAGCGCCTGGGCCCGGCCCGGCTGGGCATCCGCGACCAGCACCGGGTCGCCCCAGCCCCGCGCGAGCGCGCTCGCCATGTTCCCGGCTCCGATGAGGCCCACCCGCACGAGCGGGAAGGCTAGATGGTCCGGCGCACGCAGCCCGGGCGTGGGCGCCCGGCGCCGGTCACGACTGGTTGAAGAAGCCCTTCTCGATCAGCCGGGCGCGCTCCTCGGCCGAGACCTCCACGTTGTTGGGCGTGAGGAGGAACACCTTGTCGGCGATCCGCTGCATGCCGCCGTCGAGCGCGTAGGTCAGGCCGCTGGAGAAGTCGATGAGCCGCTTGGAGAGGTCGGTGTCCGCGCCCTGCAGGTTGAGGATCACCGGAATGGCCTCCTTGAACTTGTCGGCCACGTCCTGGGCGTCGTTGAAGCTCTTGGGGATGACGAGGTGGACGCGGACATCGCCCCCCCGTCCGTTGGAGCGCCCGCCCGATCCTCCGCCGCCGCCGACCGGACGCAGCACGTTGGTCCGGCGCTCGGTCTCGGTGTCGTCGGCGAAGATGTCGTCGATCTCGTCGCGGCGCCGTCGCGCGGACAGGCGCCGCACGTTGGGGCGCTCGCGGTAGCGATCCTCGAGCTCGGCCTCGGGCTCGGGCAGCTCGGGGCCCTCCTCGTAGGCGTCACGGTCCTCGGCGAGGCCGAAGTAGACGAGCGAGCGATGCCAGGTGTCGCGGAAGGCCATGGCGAATTCGGGATTCGGGAACGGCCGGAGAATCCCTGCCGACGACATTATGCGCCCTTCGCCGGCCCGCGGGGGTCAGGCGTAGAGGACGGACCCGACCCGGACGATCGTCGCGCCCTCCTCCGCGGCCACCGCGTAGTCCTGGCTCGTGCCCATCGAGAGCCGCACCAGCCCTTGCGCGGCGGCGAGCTCGCGCAGGCGCGCGAAGTGCGGGCGGCTTGCCTCGGGGTCGGGCGCGAACGGCGGCATCGTCATGAGCCCGCCCACCCGGCAGGGGGCGCGCTCGAGGAACGCCGGTAACTCCGCCGGGTCGATCCCGCTCTTCGCCGCCTCCCCCGCGACGTTGACCTCGAGCAGGATCTCGGTGTCCGGCGTCCCGTGGCGCGCGAGCTGCTCCAACGCCGAGTCGGAGGCGACCGAGTGGATGAGCCGTACGTGAGGCAGGATCTGCTTGACCTTGCGGCTCTGCAGGTGGCCGATGAAGTCCCAGGTGAAGCGGTCAGGCCAAGCCCCGGCCTTGGCGGCGAGGTCCTGGGCGCGGTTCTCGCCGAGCAGCGTCACGCCGGCGGCGTCCAGCGCGCCGATGTCCTCGGTGGCGACGTACTTCGTGGCGGCGAGGATCTCGACCGAGCCCGGCGGGCGCCCGGCGCGCGCGGCCGCCGCGTCGAGCTCTGCGCGCAGCCGCGCGACCGTCGCCCGGACCCGTTCGGGATCGACGTGGCCGATCAGCTCAACCATGCCAGCGCCGCCTGTCGGCCGGTGACCCCGTCGCGGCGATGGGAGAACCAGCGCGGGTCGCAGATCGTGCAGACCCCCGCGTCGTGGACCGCGCCCGCGCCGTGGGCGCGCAGCTCCGCCGCCGCGATCGCCTTGAGGTCGACGTGACGGTTCGCGCGCGAGGCGCCGGCGTGGCCTCGCGCGGCGAACGCGGCGTGGACCTCGGGGCCGACGGCGTAGCAGCAGGAGCCGGCCGCGGGGCCGATCGCGGCCTCGACGGGGCCGTCCGCGCCCAGCGTGCGGAGCGCCGCCACGCCCGCCTCGACGATCCCCGACGCCAGCCCGCGCCAGCCGGCGTGGAGCACCGCCACGCCGCCGTCGGCGGCGAGGACGAGCGGCAGGCAGTCGGCGGCGAGGACGAGCGGGGCGAGCCGGGGCACGGCGGTGGCCTGGCCGTCGGCGGGCGCCGGGGGCGCGTCGGGCGGCGCGGGGGCGTCCGCGCGCACGACGGTCGCGCCGTGGACCTGCCGACCCTGGAGCACCTGGTCGCGCGGAATGCCGGACAGGGCCGCGAGACGATCCCGGTTCTCCTCGACCGCGCCGGGGTCGTCGTCGGTCAGCCGCCCGAGGTTCAGGGTGTCGTAGGGCGCGGCCGAGACGCCGCCCCGGCGCGAGGTGAAGAGCGCCCGGACTCCACCGCGCAGGCTCACCGCGAGGTGCTCGCCGGCGGCCTCGAAGGTGGTGGCCAGGGTCACGTCGTCAGCAACTCCACGCCGGGCACCGGCGTGCGCTGGGCGTACTCGAAGTGGGCGCGACCCGGCGCCACGAGCGTGTCGCTCAGCGCCCAGGGCGTCGTGGCCGAGCGCCGTCGCTCCCAGAGCTGGAGTCGGAGCGTCGCCGTCTCGCTGTTGTAGCAGTAGGCCGGCTCGCCGTCCGGATCGTGGTAGGTCACCCCGGCGAGCGCCGCGCGGTCGGCGTCGACCTCCGCGACGAGGCGCCGGTCGCCGTCCCGCGCGTCGAACGCCCAGCCGGTGAGCGCGAAGCGGCTGCGGTTTCGGACGACGCGCAGCGGCGAGGTCGAGCGCCACGACGCGCCGCCGATGCGCCCCACGACCGGCGTGCTCGGGCCGAGCTCGCGACCCATACGGGGGACGTACACCGAGACGCCGTCGACGAAGGCGCCCGGCCGGGGGGACCCGTCGAGGCCCTCCAGGTCGGAGGCGTGGAGCCACGCCCAGCGCGCCGCGTGCCTGGTCCCCCACAGGTGCGCCTGCCCGCCGCGGGCGCCGTCGAGCGTGATCGTCCGCCCTCCCGGCAGCGTCAGCGTGCCCTCGACGGCGAGATCGGGCTCAGGCAGCGTGAGCACCGACTTGGCGATCCCGGCCCGCGCCAGCGCCGGATGGACATGCTCGTAGCCCTCGGCGCCGGGCTCCCAGCGCAGCTCCCAGGCGACGTCCTCGACGGCCCCGGCCATGCCCCGCTCGGTCAGCGTGGCGTCATCGATCTCCAGCGAGAACGGCGCCGCCGAGGAGCGCAGCGCGGCGATCGGAAACGTCCGCTTGCGCCCGAGCGCTCGGGCCCCGCGTGCGTGCGGGTCCATGGCGAGGAACCACACGGCGCAGGTCGCCTCGGTCCCGGAGGAGGGCGCCAGCAGTGTGTAGCGGATCCACGCGCCCACGCCCGACGCGCGGTCGGTCAGCGTGAGGTACCAGACCTCGTAGAAGCCCGGCGTGCCGTCCCAGCGCTGGGCGTTGAGGTCGCGTGCCATCTCGGCGGCCATCCTAGATGGGCCGCGACGTGCCTTTGTCGGGGTCACTCCTCCCGAGCGACCCGCAGCGCGACGGTGAGCTGCGCGTCGCGGTCGGGCGCCTCGCCGTCGAGCCGGCGGTCGAGCGCGGCGGCCAGACCGCGTCCGATCGCCGGCCCCTGCGGCACCCCGGCCGCCCGCAGGTCCTCGCCTCCGATGTCGAGCCCGACGTGCCGGAGCTCGGCGAGCCAGCGGCGGGCGGCCGCGGCCGCGCCCCGCGCGCCGGCCAGAGCGATCGCCTCTACCGGAGCGCCGGCCACGACCGCCCGCAGCGCGGACGGCCGCCCGGCGCGGTCGAGCGGCGCCACGAGCGCGTCCGCCCCGGCCGTGGCGAGGATCCGGTCCCGGTCGCCGCGCTCGAGCTCGAGCGCATCGAGCCGCGCCGCCAGGCGGCCGGGCGTCGCGCCGCGGGCCAGCGCTCCGGCGAGCAGGAGGTCAGCGCGCCCGTCGGGCGGGAGCAGGGCCAGCGCCCGCTCGCTCTCACCGCGGTCCCAGCGCCACTCGAGGTCCAGCGCCGCGACGAGGCCGAGCCGCGAGGCCCAGTCGAGCGCGTCGACGGCATCGGACTCCGCGAGCAGGAGCCGGTACTCGGCACCGACCCGGGCGGGCGAGACGGTCTTCAGAGCCCCGGAACGCACCGCCTCCACGGCCAGCGCCTCGGTGGCGGGGTCAGGCGCGAAGCCCAGCCGCGCGGCGTAGCGCACGAGGCGCAGCAGTCGCGTCGGATCGTCGGCGAAGCTCGCCGGATGCAGCACGCGAAGCCGTCCGACGGCGAGATCCGCGAGCGCTCCCGGCACCGCGGTGATCTCCCCGAGGCGATCGGCGTCGAGGGACACGGCGATCGCATTGGCGGTGAAGTCGCGGCGGGCGAGGTCCTGCGCCAACGGCGCCGCTCGCACCTCGGGCAGTGCGCCGGGGCGCGCGTAGGTCTCCGCGCGGGCCCGAGCGAGGTCGACGGGCCGCCCGCCGACGGCGATCGTCGCGGTCCCGAAGCGCTCGTGGCGCGCGGTGACGCCCCCCAGGCGAGTGCCCAGCCGCGCGGCGAGCGCCTCGGCGTCGCCCTCCACGACGAGGTCCACGTCGAGCGGCGCGCGTCCCAGCAAGAGGTCCCGCGGAACGCCGCCGACGACGCTGACGCCCGACTCGCCGGCCAGCGCGGGCAGGAGCGCGGCCAGCGCCGGAACGGCCCGCAGGCGGTCGGGGAGATCGTCGGTTCGCAGCATCGGCACGGGGGCGGAGTCCGGGGGGCTCGCCGGTAGCATCCCCCACCATGCTGACGCCGGGCGCCCGCCGCCACCGGCGGCGCTGGCCCTTCGTCCTCGCGTTCCTCGTGCTGGCCGGCGGCGCCGCCGCGGCCTTCCTCATCCTCCGCGAGCCGGGGAATGTCTCGAACCCGAACGCCGAGTTCACCGCGCCGGTCGCGCCGCCCAAGCCCAAGCCACCGCCGCGGGACACCTTCCGCTGGCCGTTCTACCACTTCGGCTCGGACCGATCCGCCTTCCTGCCGGCGAGCCGCCGGCTCGCGCCGCCGTTCCGGCGGACGTGGACCTATCGGGGCTCGTCGCTGCTCGAGTTCCCGCCGGTGGTCGACGGTCCGGGACTCTATGTCCTCAACGACAACGCCGGCGTGCTGCGGATCGACAAGCGCACCGGCCGGGTGCGCTGGAAGCGCAAGCTCGGCCTGCTCGCGGCGGCCTCCCCGGCGGTCGGCGGCGGCGCCGTCTACGTCGTCCTGCTCAAGGGCTTCCGGGGCGACGCCGGCCGCGCGCTGAAGCTGCGCCAGCGGGACGGGAAGGTCCTGTGGGCGCGCGACCTGCCGAGCCGCGCCGAGTCCTCCCCCCTGCTCACGCCGAACGTCATGTACTTCGGGAGCGAGAGCGGCACCGTCTACGCGCTCGACCGCCGGAGCGGGCTGACGCTGTGGACGTTCAAGGCCCAGGGCGCGGTGAAGGCCGGCATCACGCGGGTCGGGCGGCGGCTCTTCTTCGGCGACTACGCCGGGCACGTCTACTGCCTCGACCTGCGCAGCGGGCGCAAGGTGTGGTCGGCGGGAACCAACGGCACGGCGTTCGGCTTCGGCTCGGGGAACTTCTACTCGACCGCAGCCGCCGCCTACGGGCGGATCTACCTCGGCAACACCGACGGGCGGGTGTACTCGTTCACCCAGCGCGACGGCTCGCTCGCCTGGGCCACGGGCACCGGCGCGTACGTCTACTCCTCCCCGGCCGTTGCGACGGTGCGCGGCCTCGGGCCGACGGTGTACATCGGCTCCTACGACGGCAACCTCTACGCGCTCAACGCGCAGTCCGGGAGCGTGCGCTGGCAGCACGCCGCGGGCGGGAAGATCTCCGGCGGCGTCTCGCTCGTCGGGAACGTGGCCTACTTCGCGAACCTCGCGGCCAAGTCGACGGTGGGGCTCGACGCCCGCACGGGGCGAGGGGTCTTCTCCTTCCGCGAGGGCTCGTTCAACCCGGTGATCTCCGACGGGCGCACGATCTACCTGACCGGCTACGCGAACCTGTTCGGGCTGCGGCCGCGGTAGGGCGGTGTCGCCGGTACGTGCGGCTTGCCTACGCGTTGTCAGCGCCGCGTTGCCCCAAGTCCACCACCGGCCGAACCGCCACCCCCGCCGCGGCGAGGTGGGCCTTCACCTCGGGGACCGTGTGCTGGCCGTAGTGGAGGATCGAGGCGCAGAGCACGGCGTCCGCCCCCGCCCGGAGCCCGGCCTCGAGGTGCTCGAGCGTCCCGGCGCCCCCCGAGGCGATGACCGGGACGCCGACCGCGTCGCCGACCGCACGGGTCAGGTCGAGGTCGTATCCATCCCGCGTGCCGTCGCGATCCATGCTGGTGAGCAGGATCTCGCCCGCCCCGCGCTCGGTCGCCTCCCGCGCCCAGGCCACCGCGTCGCGGCCCGTGGGTGTCCGCCCGCCGGCGACGAACACCTCCCAGCCGCCCCGGTCCTCCCGGCGCTTCGCGTCGATCGCCAAGACCACGCACTGGGCGCCGAAGCGCTCGGCGAGCTCGTTGACGAGCTCCGGGCGGGCCACCGCCGCGGAGTTGACCGACACCTTGTCGGCGCCGGCGTCCAGCACCGCCTGCGCGTCGGCGGCCGAGCGGATCCCGCCACCGATGGTGAACGGCACGAAGACGTTATCGGCGGTGCGGCGCGCAAGGTCGACCACCGTGTCGCGCCGGTCGTGGGTCGCGGTGATGTCGAGGAACACGAGCTCGTCGGCGCCGGCGACGTCGTAGCGCTCGGCCAGCTCGACCGGGTCGCCGGCGTCGCGGAGCTCGACGAAACCGACGCCCTTCACCACCCGGCCGGCGTCGACGTCGAGGCAGGGGATCACGCGCTTGCAGTGCATGGCCGAGATCGAGCCTAGCGTCGCCACGCCGCGGCTCAGCCGGCGTCGAGCGCGGCGATTCCCTCGGCGAGGGTGAAGCGACCCTCGTACAGGGCGCTGCCGACGATCACCCCGGCGAGGTTCACCTGGCGCAGCCCGGCGAGCGCCGCGAGGTCCTCCAGGCGGCCCACGCCGCCCGAGTAGACGAACCGCCCGCGGACGGCCGCCGCGACGCGGCGCACCTCCTCGAGGTCGGGGCCCTCAAGCGTCCCATCCCGCTCGATCGACGAGTAGACGAACGCGCGCACGCCGCGGTCGGAGAGGCGGGCGATCACGTCGAGCGCGGGCAGATCGGTCTGCTCGGTCCAGCCGGCCGCGGCGACCATGCCGCGCCGGGCGTCGACCGACACGACGAGCCGGTCGCCGTGCGCGGCCACCGCATGGTCGAGCACGTCGACGTCGCGATAGGCCGCGGTGCCGAGGACGACCCGCGCCGCGCCCGCCGCGACCGCGGCGCCGACGTCCGCCGCCGTCCGCAGCCCCCCGCCGTACTGCACGGGCACCCCCGCGTCCGCCGCGATGCGCCGCAGCGCGTTGAGCGCGACGGGTCGACCGGCGCGGGCCCCGTCGAGATCGACGACGTGGAGCACCCGCGCGCCGCCCTCCACCCAGCGCCGGGCGGCGTCGAGCGGGTCGTCGGCGTAGACGGTCTCGGCGTCGAAGTCGCCCCGGCGCAGGCGGACCGCGCGGCCGTCGCGGATGTCGACGGCGGGGTAGAGGATCACGCGGGCACGCCGGCCGGCACGCCGGCGCAGACCGCGGCGAAGTTCGCGAGCAGCGCGAGCCCGTGGGTCGAGGACTTCTCGGGATGGGACTGGACGCCATAGACCGGCGGGCGCGCGACGGCGGCCGCGAACCGCGTCCCGTACTCGGCGGTGCCGAGCACGTCCGCCGCGTCGGCGGGGACCGGGGCGAACGAGTGGACGTGGTAGAGGAAGGTCTCCTGCGGTAGGCCGGCGGTCAGCGGCGAGGGCCGCATCCAGCGCACGGCGTTCCAGCCGATGTGCGGCAGGCGCCGGCCGCGCGCGTCGAGCGGCGACACCTCGCCGCGCAGCAGCCCGAGGCCCTCGGCCCCGCCGAGCTCGGTGGAGCGATCGAACAGGAGCTGCATGCCCAGGCAGAGTCCCAGCAGCGGGACGCCGGCGGCAACACGCTCGCGCAGGATCGCGTCGAGGTCGCGTTCGCGGATCCGGGCCATCCCGGCCCGGAAGGCGCCGACCCCCGGGAGCACGAGCCCGTCGGCGGCCGCGATCGCCCCCCGGTCGGCGGTGATCTCTGGCCGGGCGCCGACGCGTTGCAGCGCCTTCTCCACCGAGCGCCGGTTGCCCATCCCGTAGTCGAGGATCGCGATGCGCGGTCCGGGGCTCACGTGAGCGTGCCCTTGGTGCTCGGGACCCCCGCTTCGCCCGGGTCGAGCGCCACCGCCACGCGCAGCGCCCGCGCGAACGCCTTGAACATCGCCTCGATCACGTGGTGGACGTTCGTCCCACGCTCGACCGCCACGTGGAGGGTCAGCCGCGCGTTGGCGGCGACGGCGCGCAGGAACTCCTCGGCGAGGTCGTGGTCGAAGATGCCGATGGCGCCGGCCGGGAGATCCGCGTCCACGGCGCAGAACGGCCGGCCGGAGACGTCGATCGCGCAGGCCGCGCGCGCCTCGTCCATCGGCACCACCGCGAAGCCGTAGCGGACGATCCCGACGCGGTCGCCGAGCGCACGGTCGAGCGCCTGCCCCAGGCAGATGCCGACGTCCTCGACGGTGTGGTGGGCGCCGGTCTCCAGATCGCCGGTCGCGGCGACGTCGAGGTCGAGGCGGCCGTGGCGCGCGACGAGGTCGAGCATGTGGTCGAGGAAGCCGACCCTCGTGTCCCGCTCGCCCCCGCCCGCGCCCTCGAGCGCGAGCGCGAGGCGGACGTCGGTCTCGCCGGTGACACGGTGGATCTCGGCGCGGCGCGAGCTCATGGCCGCCGATTCTCTCGCATGCGCGCCTCCATCGACTCGGCGTGCAGGACGAACCCCTCGGCGCGCGCGAGGGCCGCGCCGGGCGGCGCCAGCGCGGCGGCCGCGTCCGGGGGGACGCGTACCTCGCTCACCCGTCGACGAAAGACCGCCGGCCCGAGGCCGGAGGAGAAGCGGGCGGCGCCGCCCGTGGGCAGAACGTGGTTCGAGCCGGCGACGTAGTCCCCGAACGCGGTGGCGCTCCCGGTCCCGACGAGCACGCAGCCGGCGGCCCGGACCCGCGGCGCGAGTGCCTCGGCCCCACCGCCGGCCAGGCTCAGGTGCTCGGGCGCGAAGGCCTCGGCGAGCGCGAGCGCCGCCTCGAGATCGGCCGTCTCCACGAGCACGACGGCGGCGGGATCGGCGGTCGGCCGCTGGGCGCCCAGGCGCTCCAGCGCCGCGGCCACCCCGCCGAGCAGCGCGCCGTCCGGCGACGCCGCAGCCACCACCGTGGCCGGGCCGTGCTCGGCCTGGGCGAGGAGATCGAGCGCCGCCCACTCCGGGTCGGCGCCGTCGGTGAGCAGGGCGAAGAGGTCGCTCGGGCCCGCGAGGCCATCGATCCCCACGGTGCCGAAGACCTGGCGCTTGGCCTCGGTCACCCACAGGTTGCCGGGACCGGCGATGACGTCGACGGCGGGGACGGACTCGGTGCCGAAGGCGAGCGCGGCGACGGCCTGGGCGCCCCCGATCCGATGCACGCGCACGGCCCCGGCCAGGGCGCTCGCGGCGAGGACGAGGGGATCCACCTCGCCACCCGCGCCCGGCGGCGAGCAGACGGCCACCTCCTCGACGCCCGCGACCCGTGCCGTCACCACCCCCATCACGACGCTGCTCGGGTACGGCGCCCGCCCGCCCGGCACGTAGACCGCGGCGCGCCGCACGGGCACCTCGCGCAGCAGCACGCGCTGACCGGCGGCGAGCTCGACCTCGCGGTCCTCGTGAAGGGCGGCGGCGGCCACTTCGCCCACGTTCGCGATCGTCACCGCGAGGGACGCCGCGACGTCGGGCTCCAGCCCCTCGCGAGCCGCGTCGAGCGCCGCGGGGTCGACGGTCAGCGCCCGCGGGTCGTCGCCGTCCAGGTCGAGCTGGCGGGTGAGCTCCAGCACCGCCGCGTCGCCCTCGTCCCGCACGCGGGCGAGGATCTCCCCCACCTGCTCGGCGACGACGCCGCCCGACGGCGCCAGTCCCCGCAGCCGGGCGGCGAGGGCCGCCGCATCGCCCGCGCGCTCCAGGCGCGGGCGCTCAACCCGCACGGAGCCGCCCGATCACGTCGTCGATCGCGGCGGCACGCAGCTTGTGGGCCACCGGGTTCGCGATGAGCCGGGCCGTGCAGGCCGCGATCTCCTCCCGGATGACGAGGTCGTTCTCGCGCAGCGTGGTGCCGGTCGCCGTGAGGTCGACGATCCCCTCCACGAGACCGGTGAGCGGCGCGAGCTCGACCGACCCCGTGACCTCGACGATCTCGGCCTGCCGGCCCGTGCGCTGGAAGAACGCGGCGGCGATCCGCGGGTACTTCGTCGCGATCCGCGCCGTGCCGAGCCGCCGCAGGGCCTCGGCCACGGGATCCGGGCCGGCGCGGGTGGCGAGGACCATCCGGCAGGCGCCGAAGCCGAGATCCAGCACCTCGTAGACCGCCCGCTCGGCCTGCTCCATGAGAACGTCCTTGCCCGTGACGCCGAGGTCCGCGGCGCCCGCTTCCACGTAGGTGGGTACGTCGGAGGGCCGCATGGTGACGATCCCCTGGTCGGCGAACAGCAGCTTGCGGTCGTTCGCCCGCACCTCCGCGGTGTCGAGCCCGAGCCGGTCGAGCCGGTCGAGCGCCCCCGCGAGCAGCGCGCCGCGCGGCACCGCGATCGTGAGGCCTTCGGTCGCGCTCACGACGGCGCCGCCTCCTGCGCGGTCAGCGCGATGTGCAGCCGCTCGACGGTGAGCGCGAAGCCGACGGCCGGCAGCGGTCGCCCAAAGCGGCCGAGCAGATCGTCGTAGCGGCCCCCGCCCCCGATCGGGACGCCCAGCCGCGGATCGTAGACCTCGAACACCGCGCCCGTGTAGTAGCCGAGGTTGCGCGCCAGGCCGAGGTCGAGGATGACCCGCTCGGCGACGCCCGCCGGCAGCCGCTCGTGCACCGCTCGCAACCCCGCGACGGCTTCGGCCAGCGCCGCGTCCGCCGGTCCGGCGCCACCCCGGGCCTCGAGCGCCTCGGGCCCGCCGCGCGACTGCGGCACGCGGACGAGCAGCTCGGCCGCCCCGGCCTCGAGCCCCAGCGCGCCGACGTGCCGCTCGAGCCCGACGAAGTCGCGGGTCGCGAGCTCGTGCAGGACCTGGACGCGCCCGGAGCCGGTGACGCCGAGCGCGTCGAGCAGGCCCGGGTAGAGCGCCGCGTCGCCCAGGCCGACCCGGTACTCGCGCAGCCCGGCCGCGTCGAGCCCAGCGCAGAGCAGGCTCAGCGCCTCGACGGTCCCGTCGGGCGCCGGAGCGCCGATCAGCTCGACGCCGGACTGGAGGAACTCGCGCGCCTGCCCGCGCTGCGGACGGACCCCGCGGTAGGCGTGGGCGGCGTAACAGAAGCGCAGCGGCGGCTCGGCCGTCGCGTAGCGCGTCGCGGCCACCCTCGCGATGGGCACGGTCATGTCCGAGCGCAGCACGAGGACCGCGCCGTGCTCGTCGAAGAGCCGGTAGGCCGGCACGCCCGGCGAGCCGCCGCGGGCCAGCGTGTCCTCGTACTCCAGGGCGGGCGTGTAGACCTCGCCGTACCCCGCGTCCGCATACACCGCGCGCAGCCGCTCCCCGATCGCGCGGAGCTCTCGCATCTCGTCGGGCAGCACGTCGCGGGTGCCGCTGGGAATGCTGGGGACCACGCGGCGCTCCCGGCTACGCGTGGGCGTGGGCGGGCGCGTCCGCGACCCGCTCGATCCGCGCGCCGAGGTCGCGCAGCCGCTCGTCGATGCGTTCGTAGCCCCGGTCGATCTGCCGCACGTTGCCGATCTCCGTGCGCCCCTCGGCGCACAGCGCGGCGATGAGCATCGCCATCCCGGCCCGGATGTCCGGCGACTCGACCCGCTCGCCGCGCAGCCGCCGCGGCCCGACGACGAGTGCGCGGTGCGGATCGCAGATCGTGATCGCCGCGCCCATGAGCGAGAGCTTGTCGGTGAAGAAGAGCCGGTTCTCGAACATCTTCTCGTGGATGATCACCGACCCCTCCGACTGGGTCGCGAGCGCCAGCGCGATGCTCGTGAGGTCGGCCGGGAACGCCGGCCACGGCCCGTCCTCGACCTTCGGCTGGTGCCCGCCCCAGTCGTTGCGGATGACGAGCTTCTGGCCGCCGGGGACGTGGACGTCGGCGCCGCGCAGCTCGGACTCCAGCCCGATACGCCGGAAGACCATGCGGATCATGCGCAGATCCTCGGGGACCACGTCCTTGACCAGCAGCTCGCCGCCGGTCACGCCGGCCAGGGCCATGAACGAGCCGATCTCGATGTGGTCCGGCGCGACCGCGTGCTCGCAACCGGCGAGGCGCTCCGCGCCGTGGATCGTCATGACGTTGGACCCGATGCCGTCGATCGGCGCGCCCATCTTCACGAGCATTCGCGCGAGGTCCTGGACGTGGGGCTCGCTCGCGGCGTTGCGGATCGTCGTCGCGCCCGGGGTGAGCGCTGCGGCGAGCAGCGCGTTCTCGGTCCCCATGACCGAGGGCTCGTCCATGAGGATGTCGCCCGCGCGGAGGCCACCCGGCGGCGCCCGGAGCTCGATGTCGCGGTCGTGCTCGACCAGCGCACCGAGCGCGCGAAAGGCGTCGAGGTGCGGATCGAGGCGGCGGCGGCCGATGACGTCGCCTCCGGGCGGCGGCATGAGCACATGACCGAAGCGGGCGAGCAGCGGCCCGGCCAGGAGGAACGAGGCGCGGATGTGCTCGGAGAGGCCGCGATCGACCTCCGGGCGCTCGACCCCGGAGGCGTCGATGGCCACCTCCCCCCCGCCGCGTCGCTCGACCGTGGCGCCGAGCTCCTCCAGCAGCAGCAGCATCGTCTCCACGTCGGCGATCCGCGGCACGTTGCGCACGACGACAGGCTCCTCGGTGAGGAGCGCGGCGGCGAGGATGGGGAGCGCGCCGTTCTTGTTCCCGGCGGGCACGACGGTGCCGGAGAGGGGCGCGCCTCCCTCGATGACGAACTTCTCCATGAGCGGCGGGCCGGCGCGGGACGCTGAGCGCCCGGCGGGCCGGGCTAGGGTAACAGTCATGTCCCGGGAGATTTCGCGGGCGGAGGCCTGGTCCCTCTTCACCGAATGGACCGAGTCGGAGTCGCTGCGCCGTCATGTGCTGGCCGTCGAGGCGGCCATGCGCGCCTATGCCCGGCGCTTCGGCGAGGACGAGGAGCTGTGGGCCGTGACGGGCCTGCTGCACGACCTCGACTACGAACGCTACCCGGACCTCGACACCGGCCATCCGCGCAAGGCGCTCGAGACGCTCGAGGCGATGGACGCGCGCCCGGACCTGGTCCGGGCGATCGCCTCCCACGCGGACTTCCTCGAGGTCTCCCGCGAGACGCCGATGGAGAAGACCCTCTACGCGGTCGACGAGCTCTCCGGGTTCATCCTCGCGGTCGGCTACGTCCGGCCCGACGGCCTGGATGGGATGACGCCCAAATCGGTGAAGAAGAAGCTGCGCCAGCCGAGCTTCGCCGCCGCCGTCGACCGCGACGCGATGCGCAGCGGCGCCGAGGCCCTCGGCGTCGACTTCGACGAGCACCTCGCGTTCGTGATCGCGGCGCTGGCGGACAGCGACGAGGACCTCGTCGCGCGGGGCGACGCGCCGGCCCGGGATTCGGCCCCGCCCTCCTAGCCCGACCCCCGGCGGCGGGCTATCGTCCGCCGCGATGGCCGCTCCGCTCGCGATCACCGTCCTCGAGGGCGATCAGACGGGTCAGGAGCTCCTCGACGCGGCGCTGCGGGTGCTCGATCCCGAGGTGCTCGGCCTCCCGCTGACGCTCGAGCGCTTCGACCTCTCCCTGGCCAACCGGCGGGCGACGGGCAACGAGGTCGTGCGGGAGGCCGCCGCCGCGATGCGGGCCTCCGGCTACGGCGTGAAGGCCGCCACGATCACCCCCGAGGGCGCGGAGGACGTTGGCTCCCCCAACCGGATCCTTCGCGAGGCCGTCGACGGCAAGGTGATCATCCGCACCGGCCGCCGCATCCCCGGCGTCACGCCGCTGGCCGGCGTCCACTTCCCGATCTCGGTGGTGCGGATGGCCGTCGAGGACGCCTACGGCGCCGAGCAGTGGCGGGAGGGCGAGGCCGGCGCGGACGCCGAGGTGGCGTTCCGCACCGAGCGCGTCACCCGCTCGACCTGCCGCGCCACGGCCGAGTACGCCTTCCGCACCGCGGCCCGCATGCCCGGCCGGGTCTACGGCGGGCCGAAGTGGACCGTCTCCCCCGTCTACGAGGGGATGCTCAAGGAGGAGATGGACGCCGCGGCCGCCCGGCATCCGGACGTCGCCTACCAGCCGGTCCTCATCGATGCGACCTACGCCGGCCTCCTCACCGGGGCCGCGGAGGTCCCGCTCGTGATCCCCGCGCTGAACCGCGACGGCGACTGCCTCTCGGATCTCGTCCTCCCGATGTTCGGCTCGATCGCCGGCGCCGAGTCGGTGCTGCTCGCGTTCGACGAGGACCTCGAGACCCGGGTGGCGATGGCCGAAGCGCCGCACGGCACCGCCCCGGCGCTCGAGGGCAAGGACCTCGCCAACCCGATGGCGATGCTGCTCGCGTGCGG
This sequence comes from Solirubrobacterales bacterium, assembly GCA_038251325.1. Taxonomy (GTDB): domain Bacteria; phylum Actinomycetota; class Thermoleophilia; order Solirubrobacterales; family Solirubrobacteraceae; genus JBBSBL01. The sequence continues at coordinate 50,312 of JBBSBL010000012.1, forward strand.
CGCCGTCCTCCACTCCGCGGCCGACCGCGGGCACCCCGGCGCCGAGCTGGCCGCCCGAGCCGTCTACGAGGCGGTGCTGGAGACCACCGCGAGCGGGGTACGCACCACCGACCTGGGCGGCAGCGCGACGACGAGCGGCTTCACCGACGAGGTGCTCGCGCGCGTGCGAACGAAGGTCGAGGTCGCCGCGTCGCTCGGGTCCACGGTCTGAACGGTCCTGCCGGCGTTGTGCCCGGCTGTGGTCCGCGTCAGGCTTGGAGGGACGCCAGCGCGCTGCGGATCTCAGCGGGAATCGGCGTCGAGCGCCCGCTCGCAACCTCGACGAAGACATGCCGCATCTGGCCCTCGACGCAGGTCTCGCCGTCCCGCAGCACCGTGTGCGACGTGACGAGGCTCGTCGTGCCCATCCGCGTCAGCGCCACGACGAGCCCGAGCTCCTCGTCGAAGCGCGCCGGCGCCAGAAAGCGCGCGTGCACCTCGGCGACGACCATGTCCACCCCGGCCGCGACCATCGCCGTGTAGCCCCCGCAGCGGGCCCGCCACAGCTCGGTCATCGCCAGGTCGAAGTAGGCGAGGTAATGCGCGTTGAAGACGATCCCCTGGGGATCGCACTCCGCGAAGCGCACGCGCAGGGGATGGACGAACGCGCGGGGCATCGGCGGGCCTTGATAGCGCACCCCGCGGCCACGGCGACCCCGCCTGCAACTCTCCTTGCAGTCCGAGAGGCCGGGAACCACGCCATTTCCAGGGATTCTCTGTGGCGGTTCCCTGCGGCGCGCACACGTGGTCGGGTCCGTCCGTCGACCGGCCTAGCTTACGAACACATGTTCCCCGTTGCCTCCCGCACCGTCCGCGCACTCGGCGCGATCCGCACCGCCGCCGAGCGCGTCGCCGGCCCCGGGGGCCTGCTCGACGACGTGCTCGGAGACCCGCCCGTTCCCGGGGGTTCCGCGACGCCCCATCCTCACCGCCGCGCCCTGCGGAATCCCCGGCCCGGGCGGCCCGGCGCCGTGCCGGCCCGACCCCAGGTCTGCGCCTGCCCGCTGCGGCCCGCGCGACGGCCGGCGCCACGCCCCGCTCGCTCGCCCCGCTAGCGGCTTCGCTCCCGGCCGCCCACCGGCAGTCCGGCCATCCCGCGCGCCGGCTCGCGCCGGTGCCGCGCCCGCCGGCGCCGGTAGGCCCAGCGCTGCACACTGAGGGTGAGCACGCCGGCCAGCACGATCGCCCCGAGGTTGATCGCCAGCTGCTCCTGCGACCCGCGCCAGGCGCCCCAGTCCCGGTAGGCGAAGGAGACCCCGATGTTCGCGGCGGCGGGAATCGTCGTGACCGAGATGAGGACACCAATGAGGGCGCCCGACTTCGCCGTGGTGAGCGACAGGACGCCCGCGATGCCGGCACAGAAGGCCACGATGAACGTGAACCAGTCCGGGCTCGCGATGACCGAGGCGAGCCCGTGGTCGGCCGAGCTGAACTCGGCGGGGGTCAGGCCCGTCGCGCGAAACACCACCGAGGTGAGCCACGCCGCCGTCACCGCCAAGGGAAACCCGATGGCCAGCGGCAGGAGCGAGCGCAGGGCCAGCGCGCGCCGGCGTTGGACGATCGCCACGCAGAGCCCGGCGAGCGGCCCGAACTCCGGCCCCACCACCATCGCGCCCACGATGAGGATCGGGGTGTTCAGGTAGATGCCGACCGTGGCGATGATCGCGGCCAGCACCATGAAGGCGAGGAAGGTCAGCGACAGCTCAGCCTCCTCCGAGGTGCGCGCCTCGACCTCCTCCCACACCACGCCGTCGGCGGCGGAGCCGGACGCCGCCTGGTCGGCGGCGTCCGCGGCCCGGGAGATCTCGCTCTCGACGGCCTCGATCGCGATCGACCCGTCGATGGGGATCTCCAGCTCGCGCAGATCGGAGATCACCACGCTCACGTCCTCGCGGGCGACGTCGCAGAGGATCACGTCTCCGGCGGGGCGCCGGGCGGCGCCCGGCAGCACGATGATGTTGCACACCGACGGCGTCCCGTCCAGCAGCTCGAGCACACGGTCGGCGCGATCGGCGGGCGCCACGATGCGCAGGTGGAGCACCCCGCGGAGGCTACTTCCGGCCACCCCGATCCACAATCGGCCTGCTCGGCGCCCCGAACGACCGCGAGCCGCCCATCGGGGCGGCTCGCGAAAAGAACCGGCGGCGTCCTACTCTCCCAGGCCCGTGAGGGCCAAGTACCATCGGCGCTGAGGGGCTTAACTGCTCTGTTCGGAATGGGAAGAGGTGTCTCCCCCTCGCCATAGCCACCGGAAAATGGCCGAGACCACCTCCCGGCGGGCCCTGAAAACTGCACAGCAGCCAACGGCAGAGCATCAAAGAAATCCGTCAAGCCCTCGACCCATTAGTACCGGTCTCCTGCACGCGTTACCGCGCTTCCAGATCCGGCCTATCAACCTGGTGGTCTACCAGGGGTCTTACTCCCTCAAGGGGATGGGAGAGCTCATCTCGAGGCCGGCTTCCCGCTTAGATGCCTTCAGCGGTTATCCGATCCGCACGTAGCTAACCTGCGATGCCCTTGGCAGGACAACAGATACACCATAGGCACGTTCATCCCGGTCCTCTCGTACTAGGGACGACTCCTCTCAATTCTCCAACGCCCGCAGAAGATAGGGACCGAACTGTCTCACGACGTTCT
>JBBSBL010000013.1:0-50326 GCA_038251325.1 Solirubrobacterales bacterium
GAGCGCCTCCCGCCGCACCGCGGACGCGAGCGCGCCCGCGTCCGGGTCCCAGCCGCGGACCTCCGCGCCGGTGCGCGCGCGCGCCGCGAGCGCGACCGAGCCGCCGATCAGGCCGACCCCGAGGACCGCGAGCCGCACGCCGGGCCGGCGCCCTACGCGGCCGCCGCGTCGCGCCGGCGCGACTTGCCGACGACCGTCGCGACCTGCTCGAGCTTGGCGGCGTAGGCGGCGAACCCGGCGGTCGGCAGGGCCTGCGGGCCGTCGCAGATCGCCGCCTCGGGCCGGGGGTGGACCTCGACGATCACGCCGTCCGCCCCGGCCGCCGCGGCGGCCAGCGAGAGCGGCTCCACGAGGTCGCGTCGCCCGGCCGCGTGGCTCGGGTCGACGATCACCGGGAGATGCGTCAGCTCCTTGAGCACCGGGATCGCGGTGAGGTCGAGCGTGAAGCGGTAGGCGGTCTCGAACGTGCGGATCCCGCGCTCGCAGAGGATCACCGACTCGTTGCCCTCCTTGAGCACGTACTCGGCCGCCATCAGCAGCTCCTCCAGCGTGGCCGAGAGGCCCCGCTTGAGCACGACCGGGCGCCCGGCCCGGCCGATCTCGGTGAGCAGCGGGTAGTTCTGCATGTTGCGGGCGCCGACCTGGACCACGTCGGCGACCTCGAGCACCGCCTCCATGTCCCGCGCGTCCATCAGCTCGGTGACGATGGGCAGGCCGGTCTCCTCGCGGGCCTCGGCGAGCATCCCCAGCCCCTCCTGGCCGAGCCCCTGGAAGGCGTAGGGCGAGGTGCGGGGCTTGTAGGCGCCGCCGCGGAACATCGCCGCGCCGCCGGCCTTGACGGCCCGGGCGGCCTCCAGCGTCTGCTCGCGCGACTCGACCGTGCACGGCCCGGCGATCAGCGCGAAGTGCGGCCCGCCGATCCGGCGCCCGGCGATCTCCAGCACCGAGGGCTCGCCGTGGGTCAGCTCCCGCGAGGCGAGCTTGTAGGGCTTCACGATCGGCACGACGCGGTCGACGTAGGGCAGCGTCTCCAGGCCCAGTCCGGCGACGCGCCCGTCGCGCTCGCGGTCGCCGATCGCGCCGATCAGGGTCAGCGTCTCGCCGCGGCTCACGTGCGCGACGGCGCCCGTGCCCTCGACGCGACGCACGACCTCGGACACCTCGTCGTCGGTCGCCTCTTCACTCATCACGATCATCATCCGGCGTCACGTCCTTTCGCTACGGCCTCGAAGAACATACGGAAGCGGTGGGCCCGGGAGCCCAACGGGGGGAGGCGGCGCTCGACGACGTGCTGCGATCGCGCCCGCGGGACGCGACTGACGGGTCGAGCGCCTAGCTAAATCGCCAGGAGCAGCGACGCACGCCCGGATACCACGCGGAGCGGCCGAGAGCGGCGGCGCGGCTGTCGGGGCGGGCGGGCATACTCCGCTCATTGAAGCAGAGGCCCGGCCGCGGCGCCAGCCGTGACCGCGGACGACCGCCATCCGGCGCGTTCACTAGGTTTCCGCCGGACTCTGCGAACCCATCGGGAGGATTCGTCGTGACCACCGTTTCCCGTGCGGGCGCCGCGGTCGCGCTCACCGCCGCGGTCGCGCTCACCGCCGCGCTCGTCGCCGCCGGCTGCGGCGGCGGCGGCGACAACCGCCTCAGCCAGTCCGAGTTCCAGCAGAAGGCCGACGCGATCTGCCAGAAGTCGCGCAACGAGATCCTGCCCGCGTCGAAGAACGTGAAGACCCTCACCGACGTGAAGAAGTACGCCGGCGTGGCGGCGTTCTCCACCGCCGCGGAGCTCAAGGCCCTGCAGGGCCTCAAGCCGCCAAAGGACAAGGAGGCCACGTTCAAGCAGGCCCAGGCCTTCCTCGCCGACCAGGGCCGCTCGGCCCAGGCGCTCTACAACGCGGCGGCCGCCAACGACGCGGCGAAGGCCAAGCAGGTCCTGGCCGGGGTCCAGCAGAAGACCGCCCAGGGCAAGGCGCTGGGCCAGCAGCTCGGCCTGAAGGTCTGCGGGCAGGGCGGCTGAGCGAGGCGAGCTCGGCGCCCGCCTAGAGCAGGGCGCCGAGCTCCCGCAGAAAGCGCGCGTTCTCCTCGGGGCGCCCGACCGTGACGCGCAGCGCGCCCTCGTGGCCGAGGGCGCGACCGGCGCGGACGAGGATGCCGCGGCGCCCGAGCTCGGCGACGACCGCGGTCTCGTCCGCCTCGCCCGGAAGCCGCAGCCAGACGAAGTTCGCCTGGCTCTCCGCCGCGGCGAGGCCGAGGGCGGAGAGTCCCTCCTCGAGCTCGAGCCGCGCGGCGATCGTCTGCTCGACGCGCCGCACGACCTCGTCCTGGTGGCGGAGTGCCTCGGTCGCCGCCGCCTGGGCTGCGACGTTGCAGAAGAAGGGCTGGCGGATCTGGTCGACCGCGACGCGGAGCTCCTCGGCGCCGCACAGCGCGAAGCCGACCCGCAGCCCGGCGAGCCCGTGGACCTTGCTGAAGGTACGCAGCAGCGCGAGGTTCGTGTGCCGGGCCAGCAGGTCGATCGACGCGTCCGGATCCTCGAGCGTCGAGAACTCGCCGTAGGCCTCGTCCACGATCACGCAGACGTGGCGCGGGACCTTGGCCAGGAACGCCTCGATCGCGCTGAGTGGGTGCGCCGTGCTCGTCGGGTTGTTGGGGTTGCAGACGATGACGAGCCGCGTCGCGGCCGTGATCTCGGCCGCCATCGCGTCGAGGTCGTAGCGCTCCTCCTCGTCGAGCCGGACCTCGATCGCTCGGGCGCCGGTGCTCGCCGCCAGATGCGGATAGACCGAGAACGACGGCCAGCCGTAGACGACTTCGGCGCCCGGCTCGAGCAGGGCCTCGCCGGCCGCGAGCAGCACGTCGCAGGAGCCGTTGCCGACCGCGATGCGGCCCGCGGGCACGCCGTAGCGGGCGGACAGGGCGGCGCGCAGCGCGCCGTTGCCCGGATCGGGATAGCGGTGCGCGCCGGCGATGGCGGCCTGCGCCGCGGCCAGCACCTCGGGCAGCGGGGCGAACGGCGCCTCGTTGCTGGCCAGCATCGCGACGTCGTCGGCCAGCGCGTAGCCGTCCGCCGCCGGGTAGACCGGGATGCGTCGGATCCGCTCCGCGAACTCGAGGGCCATGGCGCCGTCGATTGTGACGGCCGGGCTACTGCGCCGCGTCGAGGTCGGCGCGCAGGGAGGCGGCCGTGCCGAGGTAGACGTGCCGCACGGGAGCGTCCTCGGCGGCGTAGTAGTGGACGAGCACGCGGATCACCAGGGGCAGCGCGCCGGGCACCGGCACCTCGCGGGCGCAGAGCAGCGGCACCCGGTCGAGGCCCATGTGCCGCGCCGCCACGGCGGGGAACTCGGCGTCGAGGTCCTCGGTCATCGTGAAGAGGCACGAGACCATCGCCTCGGGCTGCAGGTCGTTCCGGGTCATGAGCTCGCCGACGAGCTCGGTGGTGGCCGAGAGGATCGCCGCGCGCTCGTTGCGCTCGACCGAGATGGCGCCTCGCAGCGCATGGAGCCGCATCGCGGCGCGGGATTCTCTCATCCGTGCCCGGCGGAGCGGCGCGGCGGTGCGCGCAGCGCGCCGAGCTCCTCGTCGCTCAGCGGCCTCCACTCGCCCTCGGCCAGCGAGCCGAGGCGCAGCGGGCCGAACGCCGTGCGCTTCAGCTTCGCCACGCGGTGCCCGACCGCCTCGCACATCCGCTTGACCTGCCGCTTGCGCCCCTCGCGGATGATGATCTCCAGCCGATCCGGGGCCAGGCGGCGAACGCGCGCCGGAGCGGTGCGCCCGTCCTCGAGCGTCACGCCCTCGCGCAGGCGGCGGATCGCGGCGGCCCGCACGGGACCGCGCCGCAGGGTGACCTCGTAGGTCTTCGGGACCTCGTAGCGCGGATGGATCAGGCGGTTGGCGAGCTCCCCGTCGTTGGTGAGCAGCAGCAGGCCGGTGGCGTCGGCGTCCAGGCGCCCCACGGGATAGAGGCGCCGCTTCGAGGCGACGAGCCCGACCACCGTCGGCCGGCCGCCCGGGTCGCGCGCGGTCGAGACCACCCCCGGCGGCTTGTTGAGCATCACGACCTCCCGCGTCTCGGCGCCGGCCAGCTCGCCGCCGTCGACCGCGACGCGCTCGCCACCGGTCACCCCGAACGCCGGGTCGCGCACCACCGCCCCGTCGACCGTGACCCGCCCGGCGCGGACGATGGCCTCGGCGGTCCGGCGCGAGGCGATCCCGGCGTGGGCGAGGTGCTTGGCGAGACGCACGGCTGGCACCATAGGCCGATGGACCTCGACCGCCTCGCCGCCGCGCTCGCCGAGCGCGGGGAGCCCGCCTACCGCGCCCGGCAGGTCTGGGCGTGGGCCGCGCGCGGCGCGGGCGGGTACGGCGAGATGACCGACCTGCCGGCCGCGCTGCGCCCGGCGCTCGACGCCGCCGCGCCCTTCTCCACCCTGCGCCTCAAACGCGAGGCGACCGCCGCCGACGGCACGGTGAAGGCGCTCTTCTTGACCCACGACGACCGGCCGGTCGAGGCCGTGCTCATGCGCTACCGCGACGGCCGGCGCTCGGTCTGCCTCTCCTCCCAGTCCGGCTGTCCGCTGACGTGCAGGTTCTGCGCCACCGGCGCGATGCGCTTCGGCCGCAACCTCACCGCGTGGGAGGTCCTCGACCAGGCGCTCCATTTCCGCCGGATGGAGGCGATCGACCACGCGGTCTTCATGGGGATGGGCGAGCCGCTGATGAATCTCGACGCCGTGCTCGCCGCCTGCGCGCGGCTGCCCGACGCGGGCGTTGGGCGCCGGCGGATCGGGATCTCCACCGTCGGCTGGATCCCTGGGATCGACCGGCTCGCCGCCGATCCGGCGCCGGTGCGCCTCGCGCTCTCCCTCCACGCCGCCGACGAGACCCTGCGCTCGGAGCTCATGCCGGTCAACGAGCGCTATGCGCTCAGCGAGGTGCTGGCCGCGTGCGAGCGATGGCATGCGCGCAAGCGGCGCAAGGTGTTCGTGGAGTACGTGATGCTCGCCGGCGTCAACGATCGCTACGCGCAGGCCGTCGCGCTCGCCGACCGCCTCGACCCGCGGATCTACAAGGTCAACCTCATCCCCTACAACCCGACGGGCGCCTTCGACGGGTCCGGACCCGAGGCGATCGCGGCATTCCGCGACGTGCTCGAGGCCCGCGGTCTCACGGCGACGGTGCGCCTCACCCGGGGCCGGGACATCGACGCCGCCTGCGGGCAGCTCGCCGCGGCCGCGGCGGCCTGAAACCGGCGCCGGCTGGGCTCAGCCGGCGCCGCCCACCGGCTCGGGCGCCGGCGCGATTCCCGCCCGCTGCTCCCCGGCCCGCATGAGCCGGTCGCGCAGGCTCGCGGCGACCCCGGGCTCCGGATCCCAGGTCGCGATGTCGGGCAGGCCGGCGAGCGAGTCGAGGCCGAAGAGGCGCAGGAAGAGCGGCGTCGTGCGGTAGAGGATCGCGCCGAACTGGGAGCGGCCGGACTCCTCGACGAGACCGCGCTCGAGCAGCGTCTGCGTGGCCGACTCGGCGTTGACGCCGCGGATCCGCGCGATCTCCGGCCGCGCGACCGGCTGGAGGTAGGCGACGACGGCGAGCGTCTCGGCCTGGGCGGGCGTGAGCGGGGGCGTGCGCGGCTTGGCGAGCAGGCGCCGCGCGGCCTCTTCGGCGTCGGGATGGCTGGAGAGCGCCCAGCCGCCGGCCAGCTCCCGCAGCACGAGGCCGCGCCGGTCGAACTCGTAGCCCTCGCGCAGGCGCTCCAGCCCGGTCTGGACCTCGTGGGGCTCCGCACCGCAGGCGTCCGTCAGCGCCGCGAGCGGCACCGGCTCGGCGGAGAGGAAGAGGAGCGACTCCAGCGTGCGCTCCAGGCCGCCCGCGCTCATGACGCCGCGACCTCCGGCGCCCGCGAGGCCGCCATCGCGCTGACGGTGATCTCCGCCAGCGGCTCGGGCTGGGACCACGTCGCCTCGCCCCGGCGGTGGAGCTCGAGCAGCGCGTAGAGCGTGGTCGCCACCGTGACCCGATCCGCCCCGGCGACCGCCTCGTCGAAGGCGAAGGTCCCGCGCCGCAGCAGCGCGCGGAGCGCGCTCAGACGCTCGGCCACGGAGACCCGCGGATGGTGGACGTGGCGCAGGTCGATGCGCGCCGGCGTGCGCAGCAGCTCGCCGATGGCCGCGCCCAGCCGCGCCGGGTCGTAAACGGCGTGCGCGTCCGCCAGGGGGGCGCGGCGCAGCGAGGCCGGCAGTGGCGCCGAGCGGAACCGGTGTCCGGACTCGGCCGCCAGAAGCTCGCGGAGGTGATCCGCGGCGCCGCGATAGCGGTGGTGGTCGAGCAGCCGCGCCAGCAGCTCCTCGGCGGCCTCCGGCGGCGCGAGGTCCAGCAGATCCCCCTCGTCGGGCGTGAGCATGAGCCGCGACTTCAGCTCCAGCACGGCGGAGATCAGGACGAGGAACTCGGTGGCGACCTCGAGGTCGAGGTCCCCGCGGCGCTCCAGGTGGTCGAGGTAGGCGAGCACGACCTCCGCGAGATCGACCTCGAGCAGATCGATCTCCTCCCGCAGGACCAGCGTGAGGAGCAGGTCGAACGGCCCGGCGAAGACGTCGAGGTCGAGCTCGAGATCGGCGGCGCGGAGCATCCGGCGGGGACGCTAGCCCACCGGCCCGACGCCCATGGCCGCGCGCACGTCCGCCAGCGTCGGCGCCGCGATCGCCCGCGCCTTCTCCGCTCCGACACCGAGCACGGCCTCGAGCGCCGCCTCGTCGGGCCGGATCTCCGCGTAGCGCTCCCGCACCGGCGCCAGGAGGCCGACCACCCCCTCCGCGACGGCCGCCTTGAACTCGCCGTAGCGTGCCGCGGCGAACTCGGACTCGATCGCCTCGGGCCCGACCCCGCGCACCGCGGCGAGGACATCGATGAGGTTCGCGATCCCGGGCTTGTCCTCGGCGCGGCGCACCTCGCTGCCGGAGTCGGTCACCGCCGAGCGGATCTTCTTCTCGATCGCCTTCGGCTCGTCGAGCACGTAGACCCTGCCGGCCTCGGTGCCGGCCGTCGTCGACATCTTCCGCGCAGGATCCTGGAGGTCCATGATCCGCGCCCCGACCGCCGGGATCCGGTGCCGCGGCGCCACGAGCACGTCGCCGAAGCGCGCGTTGAACCGCTCGGCGATGTCCCGCATGAGCTCGACGTGCTGGCGCTGGTCGTCCCCCACCGGCACCTCGTCGGCGCGGTAGGCCAGCACGTCGGCGGCCTGGAGGACCGGGTAGAGGAAGAGGCCGGCGGAGACGAGCTCGCGCTGCGCGCCGGCCTTGTCCTTGAACTGGGTCATGCGGCCCAGCTCGCCGTACGCGGTGACGGAGGAGAGCAGCCAGCAGAGCTCGGTGTGCTCGGCCACGTCGCCCTGGCGGAAGAAGACGCAGCGGTCCGGGTCGAGCCCGGCCGCGAGCAGGAGCGCGGCGGTGTCGTAGAGCCGCTCGCGCAGCTCGGCCGGGTCGTAGGGCACCGTCGTCGCGTGGAGGTCGACGATGCAGTAGATCGCGTCCCCCCGCTCCTGCCCGGCGACGTACTGCGTGATGGCGCCGATGTAGTTGCCGAGGTGCTTGCGCCCGGTGGGCTGGATGCCGGAGAAGATGCGCATGGGGGGCGCGCGGCAGGGTAGCGACCGCCCCCGCCGGCCGCGCGCGATCGCATCCCGGCTGGGACAGGCCCTGCGTGCACAGGCCGGGATGCGATGCGCGCGACCCGGGGCGAGTTCACGCGGATCCGAGCCTCGGATCCGCGCGGAGCGGCGCACTGAGACCGCGGAGCAGGCCATGGCGCGCCTCGCGAGCGCGGCCCACGGCGTGGTGACCCGTGACGCCCTCCTCGCCGCCGGCCTCACCCGCTCGGAGATCGGCCACCGGCTGCGCTCCGGCGCCCTGCTGCGCGAGCACCGAGGCGTCTACCGGGTGGGACACCGTGCTCCGAGCCGCGAGTCGCGCTACCTGGCCGCGGTTCTCGCCGCGGGTCCCGGTTCGCTTCTGGCCGGCGCGGCGGCCGGGCACCTGATCGCCCTGCTGCGCGGACCCGCCCCCCCGCCCGAGGTGATCGCGGAGCGGGCCCGCACGATCCGCGGGGCGATCGTCCACCGCCGGCGCACGGGGGCGCCGCCGGACCACACCATCATGCTCGGTATCCCCGTCACCACATCGCCGCGGACGCTGGTCGACCTCGCCGCGAGGCTGACCGAGGCCGAGCTCGCCCGGGCCTGTCACGAGGCGGGCGTCTTGCTTGGGACCACACCGGCCATGGTCGAGGCGGCACTCGCCCGGCGGCCGCGGAGCCCCGGCGCTCCACGCCTTCGCCGCGTCCTCCACGGCGACGTCGCGGTGACGCTCAGCCGCCTGGAGACGGCGTTCCGTTCTCGCCTCGCGGACGCCGGGCTCCCGCTGCCGCGGACGAACCGACCCGTCGGCGGCCGGCGGGTCGACTGCCGCTGGCCGGATCTTGGGCTCACCGTGGAGGTCGACGGGTACCGCTACCACCGGTCCCGGCACGCCTGGGAACAGGACCGCGCGCGCGAGCGTGAGGCGTACGCGCGCGGCGACGACTTCCGTCGCTACACCTACGCGACGTCCTCGAGCGCCCCGAGCGGATGATGACCGAACTCCACGCGCTTCTCTCGCCAACCCATCCCGGCTGAGGCTCCTTCTACGTGTCCCAGCCGGGACAGGTCCGCACCTCCGTCGTCGAAATCGACCACTCCCTCTCCCGGCACGCGGGGGGCCTCTCCCAGGACCACGGGCTGGGCGGATACCAGGCCGTCCACCTCGCCAGTGCGCTCCTCCTCGGCGAGGACACGGTCCTCATCACCTGGGACACAGATCCCCCGGCGCCGCCCAGGGGACGCCGGCTGTGCCACCCCCCGACCGCCCGAGCACCGCACCCGGCCCCGCCCGCGCCGGGTGCGGGCGTCGGCGGTCATCCGACGGAGCATTTACACCCGGCTCGGCGCCGGTCCCACCACCCCCGAATCGCGTGCTCCGGAGGGATGACTGCCGGCGACCGCGCCCGGCCCACCAACGCCGCGTCCGGCCCCGGGGCCCGCGGCCCGCTACAGCGCCTGCCGGATCACCGGCCGCTTCGCGGCCCCCGCCTCGTCCAGCCGCCGCACCGGCGTGGTGTACGGCGCGTGGAGCGCGATCTCCGGATCCTCTGCCGCCTCGCGCAGGATCTCCGCCACCGCGTCGGCGAAGGCGTCGAGGGTCTCCTTCGTCTCGGTCTCGGTCGGCTCGATCAGCAGCGCCTCGTCGACCAGCAGCGGGAAGTAGACCGTGGGCGGGTGGAAGCCGTGGTCGAGCAGGCGCTTGGCCAGGTCGAGGGTCCGAATCCCCAGCTCCCGCTTCATCGGCGCCCCCGAGAGGACGAACTCGTGCATCGCCACCCGGTCGTAGGCGAGGGGCAGGTAGTCGGCGACGCCCTGCTCGCGCAGCCGCGCCAGGAGGTAGTTCGCGTTGAGCACCGCGACCTCGGAGGCCTCGCGCAGGCCCTCGGCCCCGAGCGAGCGGATGTAGGCGTAGGAGCGCACGAACACGCCGAAGTTGCCCTGGAACCCGCGCAGGCGCCCGATCGACTTCGGCCGGTCGTGGTCGAGGTCGAAACGCGGCGCGTGCCCGTTCTCGCCCGCGACCCGCACGACCTGGGGCCGCGGCAGGTAGGGCTCGATGCGATCGGAGACGGCGATCGGCCCCGCGCCCGGGCCGCCCCCGCCGTGGGGCTGGGTGAAGGACTTGTGGAGGTTGTAGTGGACGATGTCGAAGCCCATGTCCCCGGGCCTCGAGATCCCCATGATCGCGTTGAGGTTCGCGCCGTCGTAGTAGAGCGTCGCGCCGACGCCGTGCACGATCGCCGCGATCTCCTCGATGTTCTGGTCGAAGAGCCCGAGCGTGTTCGGGTTCGTGAGCATGAGGCAGGCAACGTCACCGTCGGCCTTCGCGCGCAGGTCCTCGACGTCGACTCCGCCGTCGGGCGCGGTGCCGACCTTCACCACCTCGTAGCCCGCCATCGTCACGGTGGCCGGGTTCGTGCCGTGCGCGGTGTCCGGGGTGAGGACCTTGTGGCGGTGCTCGCCGCGATCCTCGTGGTAGGCGCGGGTGAGCAGCACGCCGGCCAGCTCGCCGTGCGATCCCGCCGAGGGGTGCAGCGAGACGTGCGGCAGCCCGGCGATCTCGCCGAGCGCCGACTGGAGGTTCCACATCAGCTCGAGCGCGCCCTGCGCGCGCCGGGGATCCTGCAGCGGGTGCAGACGCGCGTGGCCCGGGAGCGCGGCGACGCGCTCGTGGAGCTTGGGGTTGTGCTTCATCGTGCACGACCCGAGCGGGTAGAAGCCGGTGTCGAGGTCGAAGTTGCGCTTCGAGAGACGGTTGTAGTGGCGGACGATCTCGGGCTCGGCGATCTCCGGCAGCCGCGGCGGCTCGGCGCGGCGCAGGCGCGGCGGGATGAGATCGTCGATCTCGCGCTCCGGCACGTCGGTGGGCGGAGCGACGAACGCGCGCCGGCCGGGGCGCGAGCGCTCGAAGATCGTCAGGGCCTTGTCGCGCTGCATTGGGGTCTCGGTGCGCTCGCTCACGCGCCCACCCCCGCGACGGCCGGCGCCGCGTCGCGCTCGGCCGCGACCGCCCGCCCCAGGACCTCGGCCAACCGGTCGATGTCCGCCCGCGAGCGGCGCTCGGTGAGCGCCACGAGCAGCCCGTCGGGGTGCTCGGGGTAGTCGGCCCCGAGCAGGTAGCCGGCGTTGACGCCCTCGCCGGCGCAGCGGTCCGCCACGCGGCGGGCGGCGTCGAGCGAGCCGACGCCGAGCGAAACCGCGAACTCGCGCACGACCGGCTGGGCGTGGATGAGTCGCACGCCGTGAATCGCGGCCACCGCCTCGCGGGCGTAGGCGGTGCGGCGCACGAGCAGCTCGCCCAGCTCGACGAGGCCGGCGCGGCCAAGCCAGCTCAGGTAGATCACCCCGGCCAGCGCGTTCAGGGCCTGCGCGGTGCAGATGTTCGAGGTCGCCTTCTCGCGGCGGATGTGCTGCTCGCGGGTCTGGAGGGTGAGCACGAAGCCGCGGCGACCGTCGACGTCGGTCGTCTCACCCGCGATGCGGCCGGGCATCCGGCGCAGGTGTGTCTCGGTCGCGGCGAAGAAGCCGAACGACGGGCCGCCATAGTCGAGGCGGTTGCCGAGCGTCTGACCCTCCCCCACCGCGACGTCGACCCCGCACTCGCCGGGCGAGCGCAGCAACCCGAGCGGGATCGGGTCGCAGGCCGCCACGACGAGCGCCCCGCTGGCCTTCGCGGCCGCGGTGAGCGCTTCGAGATCCTCGACCGAGCCGAGGAAGTTCGGCTGCTGGAGGATGACCGCGCCGACGTCATCGCCGAGCATCGCCTCCAGCGCGTCGAGGTCGGTCGCGCCGTCGCGCAGCGGGATCTCCTCGACCGTGGTCCGGTAGCCGTGGGCGAGCGTGGCGAGCGTCTCGCGGCTGTGGGGGTGGACGCCGCGGGAGACGAGATGGCGCGGGCGGCCGTTGGCGAGCTTCGCCAGGTAGCCGGCCGCGCCGACCGCCGATGGGCCCTCGTAGACCGAGGCGTTGGACACCGGCAGGCCGGTGAGCTCGGAGATCGCCGTCTGGTATTCGAACATCACCTGCAGGCCGCCCTGGGAGATCTCCGGCTGGTAGGGCGTATAGGGGGTGAGGAACTCCGAGCGGGAGGTGATCGCGTCGACCAGCGAGGGGACGTAGTGGTCGTACATCCCGGCGCCGAGGAAGCTCACCTCGTCCTCGGCCGACACGTTGCGGGCGGCGAGCGCGCGCAGGTGGTCATAGACCTCGGTCTCCGAGAGGCCGGCCGGGATCTCCAGGCGCTCGCGACGCCGCAGGCCCACCGGGATGTCGGCGAAGAGCGCGTCGATCGAGTCCACGCCGATGCGCTCGAGCATCGCCGCGCGGTCGGCGTCGGTGGCGGAGACGTAGGAGATGTGGTCGCTCATGCGGGGCGGGCTACTCCAGCGTGGCCTGATAGGCGGCCGCGTCGAGCAGCGACTCCGGCTCCGATACGTCGCTCAGGCGCACCTTGACCAGCCATCCGGCGCCGTAGGGGTCGCCGTTGATCTGCTCGGGCGCGTCGGCGAGGGCGGCGTTGACCTCCACGACCTCGCCGGAGAGCGGCGCAATCACGTCCGAGACGGCCTTGACCGACTCGACCTCGGCGTAGCTCTCGTCCTTGGCGATCGTCGTCCCCGGCTCCGGAGGGTCGAAGAAGACGACCTCGCCAAGGGCGTCCTGGGCGAACCACGTGATCCCGAGCGTCGCATGGTCCCCCTCGATCCGCGCCCAGTCGTGCTCGGGGTGGTAGCGGAGGTCGTCGGGGTAGCTGGCCTCGGCCATTCACGCTGCCTTTCGGTAGAGCGGTTTGTCCTTGACGACCGCGGCGCGGGTCTTCCCACGCACGTCGATCGCGAACGCGGTGCCCGCGGCGGCGGTCGCCGCCGGAAGGTAGGCCATCCCGATGCCGACCCCGAGCGACGGCGACATCATGCCGGAGGTCACCTCGCCGCCGCCGAGGACGGCGTTGCCCTGCCGCGCGATGCCCGGGCCGTCGAGCGCGAAGGGCACGAGCCGCTCGGCGGGCCCGGCGGCGCGGGCGGCGCGGACGGCGTCGGCGCCGATGAAGTCGGTGTCCTCGCGACAGGCCCAGCCCAGGCCGGCCTCGATCGGGTCGCGATCCTCGCTGAGATCGTTGCCGTAGAGGTGGAAGCAGACCTCCAGGCGCAGGGTGTCTCGCGCGGCGAGCCCGCAGGGGGCGGCGCCGGCGGCGAGCAGCGCGTCCCAGACCGCCGGCGCGTCCTCGGGATCGAGCAGGAGCTCGACCCCGTCCTCGCCCGTGTACCCGGTGCCGCAGACCAGCGCCGGGACGCCGGCGAGGCTGCGCTGGCAGACGTGCATCCGCGGGGGCAGCGCGCCGTCGGCCAGACCGGCGAGGAGGCCGCGGGCGCGCGGTCCCTGGACGGCGAGCATCGCGAACCGTTCGGCGGCGTCCATCACGTCGACGTCGAAGCCGCCCGCCTCGGCCTGGTGCTGCAGCCAGGCGAGGTCCTTCTCGTGGTTGGCAGCGTTCGTGACCGTGAGGTAGTGGCAGTCGGCCAGGCGGTAGGTGAAGAGGTCGTCGAGCACGCCGCCGTCCCTGCGGCAGAGCAGCGCGTACTGCGCGCCGCCCTCGGACAGCTTGCGCACGTCGTTGGAGAGGACGCGCTGCAGGAAGACCGCGGCGTCCGGGCCCCGGGTCTCGACCTCGCCCATGTGGGAGACGTCGAAGACGCCGACGCTGTTGCGGACCGCCTCGTGCTCCTCGCGCACGCCGGCGTACTGCACGGGCATCTCCCACCCCGCGAAGGGCACGATCCGCGCCCCGAGATCGACGTGGCGGGCATGCAGCGAGGTCCGGCGCAGGGCGGCGGTGTCGGCGGCGGACACGGCGGGTGACACTACCAACCGGGGTGGGGCCCCTCGGCGCCCACGAGAGGCCCCGCGGCGGCGGGTGGGAGCGCTGGCGATTCCCCGCACCGGTAGGCCTCGAGCGAGGTCGCGCCGGCCGGCGAACAGCATCCTGGAAGGGAGCGCCGTTCACGGTGCAGCGGCCATGGTTTCGCCGAGATGGCAACAGTCTGCGAACCGCTGGGCCCGGCGGCCCGCGGACGGGCGTCACCGCTCTCGGGGCTAACCCCTTCCCCAGTTGCAGTTGGAGCGCCGGCGGCGCCGCCGGCGGGGAGCGTCCGCCCCCGACCTCAGTCGTCCCGCAGGAACGCCGGGATGTCGATGTCGTCGTCGGCGATCTCGAGGTTGCTTCGCTGGCCGGCGTCGAGCGTGACGTCACGGTCGCGCCGACGGGCCCGGGTGGCCTCGCGGGCGCCGCTCGGGCGGGCCGCAGCGCGGTCGAACCCGGTGGCGATCACCGTGATCCGCACGTCGTCGCCCATGTCCTCGTCGACCACGGCGCCGAAGATGATGTTCGCGTCGCCGTCGGCGGCGCTGGAGACGATCTCGGCGGCCTCGTTGACCTCGAAGAGCCCGAGGTCCTCCCCGCCGGTGATGTTGAGCAGGATCCCCGTCGCGCCCTCGACCGACTGCTCGAGCAGCGGCGAGGAGATCGCGACCTTGGCCGCCTCCACCGCGCGGCTCTCGCCGGCCGCCGAGCCGATGCCCATCAGGGCGCTGCCGGCATCGTGCATGATCGTGCGCACGTCGGCGAAGTCGAGGTTGATCAGGCCGGGGATCGTGATGAGGTCGGTGATCCCCTGCACGCCCTGGCGCAGGACGTTGTCGGCCTCGCGGAAGGCCTCGATGATCGTCGTGCGGCGCTCGACGATCGAGAGCAGCCGCTCGTTGGGGATGACGATGATCGTGTCGACGTTCTCGCGGAGTTTCGCGATGCCCTCCTCCGCGGACTTCGTGCGCTGGGCGCCCTCGAAGGAGAACGGGCGGGTTACCACGCCGACGGTGAGCGCGCCGATCTCGTTCTTCGCGATGTCGGCGATGACGGGCGCGGCGCCGGTGCCGGTCCCGCCGCCCTCGCCCGCGGTGACGAACACCATGTCCGCGCCCTTGAGCGCCTCCTTGATGTCGTCGCGCGACTCGGCGGCCGCGCCCTGGCCGACGTCCGGGTCGGCACCCGCGCCCAGACCCTGGGTGAGGTCGTGGCCGATGTTCAGCTTGACGTCCGCGTCGCACATCGCAAGTGCCTGGGCGTCGGTGTTGGTGGCGATGAACTCGACCCCGCGCAGGCCGGCGTCGACCATGCGGTTGACCGCGTTGGTGCCGGCGCCGCCGACGCCGACGACCTTGATGACTGCGAGGTAGCTGCCGCTCTCCATGTGGACCGTCCGACCCTTGAGTTAGCGTTGAGCGTTTTGCATCGCAAATCGCCCGAAGTGGGAGTTTGCCACGTTATGCACGGCATCGGCGCGAAGTCAACTCGAGTGACGATTCGCAACATTCGTTGCAGAAGAGCGAACTCTCGACAGCCCTCCGACGGTTCATGCTGTCGTGTGGATGACCCTCGAGTCGAGCCTTAGGGTGTGCCCGGCGCTCCGTTCGGTGCGGTGCTTCCCGCGGCATCGGGCGTGGTGGTCCCGGCGGCCGGACCGCCCGTCGCACCGGGTGTCGTGGTGCCCGCGGCGGTCCCGTCCACCGCGGGCGGGGCGAAGCCCGCGATCGCGTCGCCGGGCATCGCGCCGCCGGTCAGGCCACCGACCGCCGGGCGCTGGGGCGCGCTGACGTCGACGTAGGTGGCCCCCGCCGTGGCCGGGTCGGCGAGCACGCGCGTGGCGGCCACCCACTTCGCCCGCAGCCGGCCGGCCGGCCCGAAGTAGAGGCTGGGCCCGGCGCGCAGGACGATGACGATGCCGTGCGAGCGGGCCATGCTGCCGCTCGCGAGCCGCGGGCGCAGGGCGGCGGGCGCCGCGGCGAGCGCCGCGACCACCCTGCGGGCGGCCGAGGGGCCGAGCCGCGGGCCGGCCGGCTCGCTGCGCAGCCCGACCTGCGGCAGCCCGGCGGCCGAGGCCTGCGGCAGCAGCGTCCCGTCGGCGGCGACGGCGAGCGGCTTGGCGCCGGCCATGAGCGCGGCGACCGGGATGTGCGGCACGGCGACGATGTCGAGCCGGTTGGGCGGGTGGGCGGTCACGCGGATCTCGCGCACGGCGGGGAACGCCGCGGCGACGCGGCGCAGCCGCGCCTCGTCGACGTCGAGCGTGGTCATCGAGCGCGCGGCGTCGCGCAGGGCGGTGGCGGCCGCGGCGGCGCCCGGGCCCCGCAGGCCCCGGATCTCGACGCGCTCCACGGCGACGAGCGAGGAGTCGCGCAGCCACAGCCAGCCGCCGGCGAGGAGCACCGCGAGCAACGCGAGGATCACGACGGTGCGACGCCGGGGGCGGCGCGGGGCGGCAAGACGCCTTCGCCCGGCATCGGGGCGCCGCCCGAAGCGGAGCGCGGCGAGGCGCCCGACGGCGCGGCGGGGCGCGGAGCCGACGGCGCTCATGCCTCCGCCGCCCAGTCCGCCGGGAAGGCGACGGGCCCGAGCGGCTGGACCTCGGGCTCGAGGGTCAAGCCGAAACGCTCTCGAACCCGCCGGCGGCCCTCGGCCATCACGGCGACCACGTCGGCGGTGGTCGCGCCGCCGTGGTTCTCGACGAAGTTCGCGTGCTTGGCCGAGAAGCCGGCTCCGCCGATCCGCAGCCCGCGACAGCCGGCGGCCTCGAGCAGGACCCCGGCGCTGCGACCCTCCGCGGCCGGATCATCGGGGTTCTTGAAGGTCGAGCCGAAGGTCTTGATGCCGGAGGGCTGGGCGGCGCGCCGGCGCTCGCGCATCCCGGCGAGGGTGGCCTTCACCGACTCGGCGGTGGCGGGCGCGAGGCGGAACCGCGCGCGGGCGACGATCTCGCCGGGTGGCAGGTTGGAGCGGCGGTAGGCGAAGCCCAGCTCCGACGGCGTGCGGCGCTCGACGCCGTCGGGGGTGACGACGTCGACCCACGCGAGCGCGCTCGCCAGCTCGCCGCCGTAGGCGTTCGCGTTCATCCGCACGGCGCCGCCGACGGTCCCCGGGATGTTCACGCCGAACTCGATCCCGGTCAGGCCGGCGCGGGCGGCGGCAGCCGCGACCGCGGGCAGGCGGGCGCCGCCGCCGGAGCGGATGTCGGTGCCGTCGATGTCGATGGTGGCCAGGTCGCGGTCGAGCTTGATCACGAGTCCGCGGACGCCCTCGTCCGCCACCAGGAGATTCGACCCGGACCCCACGACCCCTACCTCGAGGCCGGCCTCCGCCGCCCACCGCAGCACGGCCGTGAGCTCATCCTCGTCGCCGACGCGGGCGAACCACTGCGCCGGCCCCCCCGTGCGGACGGTGGTGTAGCGGGCCAGGGACTCGTCAGCGCGCACGAATGCCGGCGGTTCGGCGCTCATGGTCGGCTCCCCACCAGCGCGCGCCCGAGGGCGTCGACGTCGCCGGCGCCGAGGACCAGGCAGAGGTCGCCGGGTCGCAGCGCGCCACGCAGGTACGCCTCGGCGGCGGCAAAGCCCGGCATCCACGCCACCGGACGCCCCCCGGCGGCGTCGGCCGTGGCCTCGGCGACGAGCAGGCCGCTCACCCCCGGATGGTCCTCGGCCCGTTCGCGGGACGGGTAGACGTCGAGGACGACGGCGAGGTCGGCCTCGGCGAGCGCGGCGCCGAAGTCGCGATGCAGCGCCGCGGTGCGCGAGTAGAGGTGGGGCTGGAACGCAGCCACGACGCGCCGAGGCCGCAGGCTGCGGGCGGCGTCGAGCGTCGCGCGGACCTCGGTCGGGTGATGGGCGTAGTCGTCGTAGACGCGCGCGCCGACCGGCGTCTCGCCGAGCGGCTGGAAGCGCCGGGCGGCGCCGTGGAAGCCGGCGATCGCCGCCATCGCCGCCGCGGGGTCCGCGCCCGCGAGCCGTGCGGCCTCCAGCGCGCCGGCGGCGTTGACCGCGTTGTGGGCGCCGGGGACGCGGAGCGTGACGTCGTGCCCATGCCATCCGAAGGCCACGCCGCCCGGGGTGGGGCGGGCGTCGGGCGCGTCGTAGGGGATGGCCTCGACCCCGTCGGGGACGAGCCCGAGGAGCGCCGGGCGGTCCCACACGACGGCGGCGCGGGCTCCGCCGAGGAAGGCCCGGAAGGTCGCCTCGAGCTCCAGCCGCGAGCGGTAGGTCGCGTGGTGATCGAGCTCGGCGTTGGTCAGCACGGCGATCTCCGGGGCGAGCTTGAGCAGCGAGCGGTCGGACTCGTCGGCCTCGACGACGAGCCACTCTCCCCCGCTCCAGGCCGCGTTCGTGCCGGTGGCGCGCAGGTCGCCGCCCACGACGTAGGCGGGATCGAGGCCGCAGCCGCGCAGCACCTCGACCACCATCGAGCTCGTCGTCGTCTTCCCGTGGGTGCCGGTCACCCCGATCGTCCGGCGCAGGCGGGTGAGCTCGCCGAGCAGATCGGCGCGGTGGAGCTCTGTGAGGCCGCGCTCGCGCGCCGCGGCCCGCTCCGGGTTGTCCGGCGCGATGGCGGTGGAGACGACGATCTCCGCCCCGTCGGGGACGTTGGCGGCGTCGTGGCCGATGGCCGGTGCGAGGCCGGCGGCCCGGAGCCGCTCGGCGTAGGCGCTGGCCGCCCGGTCCGAGCCGGTGACCTCCGCCCCGAGCGCGTCGGCGACGACCGCGAGCCCGCTCATGCCGGCCCCGCCGATCCCGATGAAGTGCAGGCGCCGCCCGCGCCAGATGTCCGCGGCGGTCATGCGGACAGGCTATGCGGGAGCCCGGGCGGCGAAACCCACGGGCTCAACGGGCCGCCGCCAGCACCTCCGCCGCCACCTCCCGCGCCGCGTCGGGCCGCGCCAGCCCCTCGGACGCCCGCGCCATCCCCGCCAGCCGCTCGCGGTCGGTGAGCAACGCGCCGACCTCGCGCGAGAGGCGCTCGGCGCTCAGCTCGGCGTCGGCGATCACCACGGCGGCGCCGGCGCGCTCCATCCAGCGGGCGTTCTCGGTCTGGTGGTCGGCGCTCGCGTGCGGGTAGGGGACGAGGATCGCCGGGCGGCCCGCGGCGGCGATCTCGAAGACCGAGCCGCCGGCCCGCGCCACGACGAGGTCGCTCGCGCACAGCGCCTCGCCGAACCGCTCGACGAAGCCGTAGAGGTGGTAGCTCTGGCCGGGCGCCACCAGCGCCGGAAGGTCGCGCTCGCCGGCGGCGTGGAGCACCTCGACGCCCTGCGGCAGTCCGGCGAGCCCCGCGACCGCCGCCTGGTTGAGCGAGCGCGCGCCGAGCGAGCCGCCGAACAGGAGCACGCACGTAGCGTCCGGCGCGATCCCGAAGCGCTTCCGGGCCGCCACGCGATCGGTCGCCGCCGGCGGCACCGGCCGGCCGGTGACCACGAAGCGGGGCGGCGTGCGCCCGTCGATCGGGAACGCGAGGCACACGCGCGCGGCGAACCGGGCCAGCGCGCGGTTGCTCAGGCCGAGGTGGCTGTCGGCCTCGGTGAGGACGAGCGGGATTCGCCGGCTGACCGCGGCGAGCCCGGCCACCCCCGCGACGTAGCCGCCGCCGCCGAGCACGACGTCGACCCGCTCCTCGGCGAGCACCCGTCGGGCCTCCGCCACCCCGCGGGCGCTCACCGCGAGCGAGCGCGCCGCCCGCAGCGCATTCGAGCGCGAAAGCCCCTCGGCGTGGATGCGGCGCAGCGGGTAGCCGGCGGCCGGGACGAGCGTCGCCTCCGCGCGCTCGCCGCCGACGAACAGAACCTCGGTACCCTCGGCCCGCAGCGCGTTGGCGACGCTCAGGGCCGGCACGATGTGGCCGGCCGTCCCGCCCGCCGCGATCGCGACCCGCACGCGACTCACTCGCTCGCTACCACGACTTACGATAATAAGCTTGGGTATGCATGGCGGGGACCAACATTACGCCGCACCGGCTCGTCAGCCAGGAATGGCTTCCGGATCTCGCGACGCCCGGCGGACGCGCGTCGCGCCGCGCGCGGCGCTTCGAAGCCTACGTCCCCGAGCCGATAGCCGATCGAGACTGGCAGGTCTCGTCGTCGCTGGCCGAAGTGCTGGCGCTGGCCGAGCGGAGCTGCGCAGTGCTCGAGGCGCACACGGCTCAGGTCGGGCTGGACACGGTCGCGCGCCAGCTCCTGGGCGCGGACTCGGTGGCCTCGTCGCGCATCGAGGGATTGGTGCTCTCCCATCGGCAGCTCGCCAAAGCCTCGATCGTCGCCACGCACGACGTGACGGCCCGATCGGTCCTCGGCAACGTCGCGGCGATCCAGCGCGCGTACGAATGGGCCGCGGGCGGCAAGCCGTTCACGTCGGCGACGATCAGCGAGATCCACCGGATCCTCTTTGCCGGAACGCGCGATGAGCGGCTCGGCGGAGACATCCGCGCCACCCAGAACTGGATCGGCGGCGGTGCCTCCTCGCCGCTGGGCGCGGAGTTTGTCCCGCCTCCGGTGTCCGAGGTCGAGGCTCTGGTCGCCGACCTGGCCGAGTTCTGCAACCGCACGGATCTCCCGCCGGTCATGCAGGCGGCGGTCGCTCACGCCCAGTTCGAGACGATCCATCCGTTCATGGACGGCAACGGACGGACGGGCCGCGGACTCACCGGCATGGTGCTCATCAAGCGCGGCGTCTGTCGCGGGGTCATTCCCCCGGTGAGCCTCGTGCTGGCCGGTCGCTCGGACCGGTACGTCGACGGGCTCATGAGCTACCGCCTCTCCGACCCGGCGGACTGGTTCGAGTTCTTCGCGGATTCGGTGACTGTCGCCGCGACATCCGCGGGGCGTCTCGCCGACGCGGTCCGGGCGCTGCACGACCGCTGGTTCGAGCAGGCCGGCCGGCCCCGCGCCGGGTCCGCGCCTCGTAGGCTGATCGACGCGCTCGCGACGCACCCGGTGCTCACGCTGGCAACGGCCATCGAGATCACCGGCCTGAGCGATGAGGCGTGCCGGCTCGCGCTGAACCGACTTGCCGACGCCCACGTGATCAACGAGACCACCGCCGGCAGCCGCAACCGGGTCTGGGAGTGCGTCGGCCTGTTCGACCTGCTCGACACGATGGAACCTGAGCTCGGCGACAGCGCCCGATCGCCCGCCGCAACGCGATGACGCGCACAAGATTGGCGTTGGCGACCGCGTAGCGTGCGGGCAGTGGCGAACGGTACGAGACGGACGCGCGAGACTCGGCCCGGGCTCGCACGTGGCCGGGCCGCGGCCGCCGCGCGCGGGTGTCGTCGCGCCGACGGATCCCCTGCGCGCCGGCGGGCGCCATGGCGCTCACGCTTGTCCTGCCGGCCGCTGGCGGTGCTGCGCAACGTCGGACGACTCGCACGCGTCCGTCAGGACAGTTGGTGTTCAGCGGCGCCCTGGCCAGTTCCGGCGCGGCCTTCTTCGGGCTGTTCCGAGTGGCGGCCACCGGCGGTCGGGCGCGCGCCGGCCGAACCGGACCCCGCCGCCCTCAGCCCGCGGCGCGTCGGCGACGCTCAGGGCCGGCACGACGTGGCCGGCCGTCCCGCCCGTCGCGATCGCCGCCAGCACGCGACTCACGCCGGCCGCGGTCCTCCGGCACCGCGCGCAGATGCGCCGAGCCGCCGCGGGAGACGTTCAGCAGCAGGCCCAGCGCCACGAGCACGACGCAGAGGTTCGTCGGGCCGTAGGAGACGAGCGGCAGCGGGACGCCGGTGAGCGGGGCGAGCCCGAGCACGACGAAGATGTTGAGCGTCGCCTGGCACAGGATGATCGAGGTCAGCCCCGCGGCGAGCAGCTTCGCGTACCGCCCGCGCGCGTTGCGGGCCGTCCGCAGCCCGCCGTAGAGCACCATCGCGTAGAGCGATATCACCCCGAGGATGCCGACCAGCCCGAGCTCCTCGCCGATCACCGCGAGGATGAAGTCGGTGTGCGCCTCGGGCAGGTAGAAGACCTTCTGGACCGACTCCCCCAGCCCGACGCCGAAGATCCCGCCCGAGCCCAGCGCGATCTGCCCCTGCACGGCCTGGAAGCCGGCGCCCCCCGAGTCCGCCCACGGATTGACGAACGAGGTGAGCCGCGCCCGCTGGTAGGGCTCGGCGAGCGCCAGCACCAGGATGACGAGCGCCGCCGCACCCGCGACAAGCGCCAGGCTGCGGATCGGCACGCCGGCGACCACCATCACCGCGGCGACCGACCCGGCGACGACCATCGCCGTCCCGAGGTCGGGCTCGGCGGCGACGAGCAGGCAGCCGGACCCGACAGCGAGGAGGATCGGCAGGATCCCCTGGAAGCTGCGCAGCCGTGCCGGCCGCGCCGTCGTGCAGAAGCCGACGACGTAGAGGACGAGCGCGATCTTCAGGAGCTCCGAGGGCTGGAAGGAGAGCGAGCCCGGCCCGATCCAGCGCCGCGCGCCGTTGACCTCGATGCCGACGCCGGGGATGAGGACGCACAGGACGAGGAAGAGCGAGGCGCCGAGCAGCAGCGGCGTGACCCGGCGCACGGCGTCGAGCGGGACGCGCGCGGCGGCCTGCATCGCGACGAGGCCGAGCACGCCGAAGATCACGGTCCGCACGAAGAACTGCGTGCCGTTGCCGTTCCCGGCCAGGAGGTTGCGCGCCGAGGAGGCGCTGTAGACCATCACCGCGCCGAACGCCAGCAGGCACAGCGTGGCGACGAGCAGGACGCGGTACTCGACCGGTGCGGGGCGGGCGGGACGCTTGGCGGCGCGGGGCTTCGCGGGGCGCTTGGGAGCCCGCGCCGGCGCGACGCGCTTCGCGCCCCGGCCGCTCATTCCGCCCCCTCCACGAGCGCCCGGAAGTGCTCGCCGCGGGCCTCGAAGTCGGCGTACTGGTCGAAGCTCGCGCACGCGGGCGAGAGGAGGACGACGTCACCGGGCCGGGCCGCGGCGCGGGCCGCGGCCACCGCGGCCGCGAGGTCGCGGTCGTCGCTCACGACGACGCCAACGCCGCCGAGGGCCGGTGCGATCTCGCCCGCCGCCTCGCCGATGAGATGGACGCTCCCGGCGCGCGCGGCGACGGCGTCGCGCAGCGGCGCGAAGTCCTGTCCCTTCCCCACCCCGCCGAGGATGAGGTGGACGCGACGCCCCGGGAAGGCGGCGATGCCGACGAGCGTGCTGGCCACGTTCGTCGCCTTGGAGTCGTTGACGTAGACCACGCCGTCGCGCTCGGCCACGCGCTAGAGACGATGCGCGACGCCCGGGAAGGTCCGCAGCCCCTCCGCCACCGCGTCGCGGTCGATCCCGCGCGCGAGCGCCACCGCTGCGGCCGCCGCCGCGTTCTCGCGGTTGTGCGCGCCGGGCAGCGCGATCTCCTCGGCGCCGATCAGCCGCTCGCCGCGCCACCACAGCGCGCCGTCGCGCTCACCGAGCTCGGCGCCCGGCTCGGCGCCGAAGCGCACGCGCTCGGCCGTGCCGCCGACGTCGTCGGCAGCCAAGGCCGCGGGCAGCACCGCGAGGTCGCCGGTCCCCTGCCGCGCGAACCCGCGCAGCTTGGCCGCGCGGTAGGCCGCGAGCGTGCCGTGGCGGTCGAGGTGGTCCGCGGTGAGGTTGAGCAGGACCATCGCCTCGGGGGCGAAGGCCGTCGTGTCCTCGAGCTGGAAGGAGGAGGCCTCGCACACGACGGTGGCGTCCGGCGCGACGGAGTCCGCCAGCGACGAGAGCGCGGTGCCGACGTTGCCGGCCACCACGACGGGCAGCCCGGCCGTGCGATGGACGTGGCCGAGCAGCTCGACGGTCGTCGTCTTGCCGTTGGTCCCCGTCACCGCGACGAACTCGTTCGCGACCAGCCGCCAGGCGAGCTCGAGCTCGCCGACGACCTCGAGGCCGGCGTCGCGAGCGGCTCGCACGACGGGCACGCCGGAGGGCACTCCCGGGCTCTTGACGACGGTCCGGACACGCGGAAGGAGCGACTCGCCGGCGGCATCCGGATGGACTTCGACACCCGCCGCGCGAAGCCTGCCGACCGCCTCGGGAGCGCCGAGATCGACCCCGATCACCGTCTCGCCCCCCCGGCGCAGCGCGAGCGCGGCGGCCTCCCCGGACCGCGCGAGGCCGACCACGAGGAACGGTCCCGGCGGGAGCGGCGGGCGGGGCTTCACGCCCGCGCCTGCCGGCGGTGCGCGGCGCGCCGCGCGAGCCTCACCGGATCGACGACTGGTAGAGCGTGAAGCCGATCGCCGCGCACGCGAGGGCCACGATCCAGAAGCGCAGGATGATCTTCGTCTCCGACCAGGCGAGCATCTCGAAGTGGTGATGGATCGGCGCCATGAGGAAGACCCGCTTGCGGAAGAAGCGGAAGGACACCACCTGGATCAGCACCGAGAGCGCCTCCAGCACGAAGATCCCGCCGAGGAGGATGAGCAGGATCTCCGTCTTCGTCATCACGGCGAGCGCGGCGATCGCCCCGCCGAGGCCGAGGGCGCCGGTGTCCCCCATGAAGATCGTCGCCGGGAAGCTGTTGAACCAGAGGAACCCGATACACGCGCCGACCAGGCAGCCTGAGATGAGCGCCAGCTCGCGCTGGCCGGTGGTGATGAAGGTGATCCCGATGTAGGTGAGCAGGACGATCGCCGCGCACCCGGCCGCGAGGCCGTCGAGCCCGTCGGAGAGGTTGACCGCGCTCGTCGTGCCCGCGACGACGAGGTAGATGAAGAGCGGGAAGAGCCAGCCGAGGTCGATCTCCACGTCGACGAGGCGCAGCCGCACCGTGCTCGAGAGCCCGGCCTTCTGGGTGGCGACCCACCACAGGCCGAGCGAGATGAGGATCGTCGCGCCGAGCTTCGTGCGCGCGCGCAGCCCGAGCGAGCGGCGCTTGACGATCTTCGTGTAGTCGTCGGCGAAGCCGAGCAGCGCGCAGGCGAGCGCGGTGCCGAAGACGCCCATCGCCTCCCACCCGTGCCTGGAGAGGATGAGGAAGGGGACGGCGATGGCGGCGAAGATGATGATGCCGCCCATCGTCGGGGTCCCGGCCTTGACCGCGTGGCCGGCCGGCCCCTCCTCGCGGATGTTCTGGCCGAACTCGCGCTCGCGCAGGAAGGCGATGAAGCGCGGGCTGAGGAAGAGGCACATGAGCAGGGACGCCGTCCCGGCGATGAGGATGCGGCCCACGCGCTACGCCCCGGCGACCCGAGCCGCCGCGAGGCGCTGCGCGACGACCTCGAGGCCGACGCCGCGGGAGCCCTTGACCAGCACGGTGTCGCCCGGCTCGAGGAGGTCGGCGGTGGCCTCCGCGGCCTCCGCCGCCCGGGCGACGGCGATCGCCTCGCCGACGAACGCCTCGCCGGCCGCCACGGCGAGCGGCCCGACGGCGACGAGCACGTCGACCGCGGCGGCGCCGGCGTGGCGGCCGACCGCGGCGTGGAAGGCGACCTCGTCGGGCCCGAGCTCGAGCATGTCGCCGAGCACGGCGACGCGGCGCCCGCCCCCGGGCTTGGACGCGGCCACGGCGGCGAGGTCGTCGAGGGCCGCGCGCATCGACATCGGGTTGGCGTTGTAGCAGTCGTCGATGACGGTGATCGCCCCGGGGAGCTCGATCCGCTCCCCGCGCAGGGCGGAGAACGCGACCGCGAGCCGGGCCGGCGGCGCGACGCCGAGCGCGCGGGCCGCAGCCAGGGCGGCCAGGAGGTTCGCCCGATGATGGGCCTGGGTGAAGGACACCTCGATCTCGACCCGCTCGCCGGCGAGGTCGATGCGCAGCGTGTGGCCGTCCGCGTCGAGGAGGCGGACGTCGCCGCCCGCGCCGAAGGTGACGAGGTCGAGGTCGGTCCGCTCGAGATGGGGCGCGAGCAGCGGCTCCCCGGCCGGGACGATGGCCGTCCCGCCGGGGCGCAGGTCGCGGACGATCTCGGCCTTCGCCGCGGCGATCGCCTCGAGCGAGCCGAGCCGCTCGAGGTGGACGGGCCCGATGTTGACGATCACCGACACGTCGGGCTCGGCGATGGCGACGAGCTCGGCGATCTGCCCCGGCCCGCGCATCGCCATCTCGAGCACCAGAACCTCGGTCCCGGGCGGCGCGGCGAGGATCTGCAGCGGCAGGCCGATCTCGGTGTTGAGGTTCGCCTGGCTGGCCACTGTCTCGCGCGCGGGCGCGAGGACCGAGGCGAGGATGTCCTTCGTCGAGGTCTTGCCGGTGGAGCCGGTGATCCCGACCACGTGCGCGCCCAGGTCGCTTCGGACCGCGCGGCCGAGCGCGCCGAGCGCGGCGGTCGGGTCAGGGGAGGCGAGGAGCGCGCCGTCCGGCGCAGCGTCGAGCGCGGCCCGGGCGCGCTCCGGCGTGGCGAGCGCGCCCCACGCGCCGGCGGCCAGTGCGCCGGCCGCGTAGGCGCCGCCGTCGACGTTCGCGCCCGGGATCCCGACGAACAGATCGCCCGGCCCGGCCGCGCGCGAATCCACCGTGGCCGCAACCGGGCCCTCGCCCGGCGCCCGCGGACCGCGCAGCAGCTCGGCGCCGGCCGCGGCGGCGATGCGGTCGGCGGGCCAGTCCCTCATCGCGCGCGCGTCCTGGCGGCGCGGAGCGCCTCGCGCGCCACCGTGACGTCGTCGAAGGGGATCTTCTCCCCGCCGGCGAGCTCCTGGCCCTGCTCGTGGCCCTTGCCGGCGATGAGCACGACGTCGCCGGGCGCGGCCTCGGCGATCGCCGCACCGATGGCCGCGCAACGGTCGACCTCCGCCTCGGCGCCACGGCCGGCCCCGGCCATGACCTCGGTGACGATCGCGGCCGGCGGCTCGGAGCGCGGGTTGTCCGAGGTGACGATCACCCGGTCGGCGAGCCGCGCGGCGATCTCGCCCATCAGCGGCCGCTTGCCGCGGTCGCGGTCGCCGCCGCAGCCGAACACGCAGACGAGCCGCCCCTCGCCGATCTCCCGCGCCGCGCGCAGCACGTTCTCCAGCGAGTCCGGGGTGTGGGCGTAGTCGACGAGCACGGCGAAGGGCTGGCCCTCCTCGACGGGCTCGAAGCGGCCGGGGACCCGACCGGCGTCGGGGAGCGCGGCGGCGATCGCCTCCAGCGGGACTCCGAGCGCGCGGACCGCCGCCGCGGCGCCGAGGACGTTCGCCACGTTGAAGCGCCCGGGGAGCGGCGAGCGCAGCGCGACCACGCCCTCCGGCGTGCGGACCGTCATGGCCGAGCCGGCGAGCCCGGTCTCGATCCCGGTGGCGCGCCAGTCGGCGCCCTCGGCCTCGAGCCCGAACGTGATCGCGTCGGGCTGCTCGCCGGCGAGGCGGGCGCCATAGGGATCGTCGAGGTTGATCACCGCGTGGGCGGGGCCGGCCTCGAACAGCCGGCGCTTGGCCAGGAAGTACTCCTCCATCGTGGGATGGAAGTCGAGGTGGTCCTGGGTGAGGTTGGTGAAGATCGCGACGGCCCAGTGGACCGCGTCGGCGCGGTGGAGCTCGAGGGCGTGGGAGGAGACCTCCATCGCGCACGCGACGTCGCCGGCCTCGGCCATCTCCCGGAACGTCGGCTGGAGGTCGATCGCCTCCGGGGTGGTCCGCTCGACGGTCCGAGTCTCCCCGCCGACGACCGAGGTGACGGTCCCGAGCAGGCCGGTTGGCCGCCCGGCGGCCTCGAGCAGCGCGCGGACGAGGAAGGCCGTCGTGGTCTTCCCGTTCGTGCCGGTGACGCCGACGACGTCGAGCCGCGCGGTCGGGTCGCCCGCGAGGCGGGCGGCGGCCGGCGCCATCGCGGCGCGCACGCCCGGGACGAGGACCTCGGGCGCGCCGAGGCCCAGCGGTCGCTCGACCACCAAGCCCGCGGCGCCGGCCGCGAGCGCGTCGGGGGCGAGGTCGTGCCCGTCGCGCGTGAACCCCGGCACGCAGAAGAAGAGCGTGCCGTCCTCGACCCGGCGGGTGTCGTAGGCCAGCGCGCCGACCTCCGGGTCCGCGGCGGGCAGCGCCCCGGCGCCGGCCATCAGCTCGTGGAGCCGCATCGCGGGCAGTCTAGGCGCGGCCCGGGCGGTTGCCGCGAGCGCTCAGCGCGGCGGGATGCCGAGGTAGGGCATGGCGAACGCGGCGATGCGGGTGAACGCCGGGGCGGCGACCTGGCCGCCGTAGATCGAGCCCTGCGGCTCGTCGACCATGACCGTGACGAGCAGGCGGGGGTGCCGCGCCGGCGCGAAGCCGACGAACGAGGCGATGTAGCGCGACTTGGAGTAGGTGCCGGTCACCGGGTCGGGCTTCTCGGCCGTGCCGGTCTTGCCGGCGAGGTCGTAGCCGGGGATCGACGCCTCCGACGCCGTGCCGCCGGGCGCGAGCACCCCACGCAGCATCTGGCGCACCTGGGCGGCGGTGGCGGCCGAGAGGACGCGGCGCCCGGGCGCCGGCGCCACCGGCTTGCCGCCCACCGCGGCGACGAGGCGCGGGCGACGCAGAACGCCGCCGTTTGCGATCGCCGTGTAGCCGGTCGCCATCTGGAGCGGCGTGACCGCCTCGCCCTGGCCGATCGGGAGGTTGCCCATCGACGATCCCGAGTACTTCTGCCACGGCAGCACGATGCCCTGCTCCTCGCCGGGCAGCCCGATCCCCGTCGGGCGGCCGAACCCGAAGGCCCGGACCCAGTGGTCGAAGCGCTGCGTGCGGAGGCGCATGCCGACGAGCACCGCGCCGACGTTGCTCGACTGGGCCAGGATCTGGCTCACCGTCAGGGTCTCGGGCCCGCGGTCGTGGGCGTCGTGGATCTTGCGGTCGGCGACCTGCAGCTCGACCGGAAGGTCGAACGGCGTGTCGGGGGTGACCTTGCGGTCCTGCAACGCCGCGGCGACGGTGAAGGCCTTGAACGTCGAGCCCGGCTCGTAGGTGAAGCCGACCGCCCGGTCCTGGCGGGCGTAGGCGGGCGCGGCGCCGGCGTTGTTGGCGTCCACCCGCGGCCAGTTGGCGAGCGCGAGCACGTTCCCGTCGCGCGGGTCCATGACGATCGCCGTGGCGCCCTTGGGATGGTAGGCCTGGCCGACGCCGTCGAGAACCCGCTCGACCTGGTCCTGCAGCGCGGCGTCGAGCGTGAGCCGGACGTCGCGGCCCGCCTTGACCGGGTGGTCGTCGGTGATCGAGATCGGCTGGCCGAGGGCGTCGCTCACGATGCGCCGGCGACCGCCCTGGCCGCCGAGCGTCTCGTTCGCGCCCAGCTCGAGGCCGGCGAGCGGCTTCCCGTCGATCCCGACCATGCCGAGCACCTGCGCGGCGGCGACCCCGCGCGGGTAGGTGCGCTTCATCGCCGGGATGAAGGAGAGCCCGTCGAGCTTCAGGCGCCGGACGCGGTCGGAGGCGGTCGCGGGTACCTGGCGAGCGAGGTACACGAACCCGCGCGAGCGATCGGAGAGCTTCGGCAGCAGGACGTTCGGGTCCACGCCGAGGAGCGAAGCGAGCCGCGCCGCCACGCGCGTCGGGTTGCGGATCTGGTGCGGGTTGGCGGCGATGTCGTCGCCGGGCTCGCTGACCGCGAGATCGACGCCGAGGCGGTCCGAGATGGTCCCGCGGGCCGCCGGCAGCTCGACCGTCTGGACCTGCTGGGTGGCGGCGGCGCGGCTGAGCGAGTCGTGCCGGATGAGCCCGAAGTACGAGGCGCGGATCCCGGCGAGGAGCAGGAGCCCCGCGAAGACGACGAAGAGCAGCCCGATCCGCCGCTCGAGCATCTACTGGCCGCTGGCGGCCGTCCCGCCGCCCGCCGCCGCAACGGTCGGGGCGCTGCCGGTGGGCGTCGGGGCCGCCGGCCCAGCCGGCGGAGCGGTGGTCGTGGTGGTGCTGCCGGAGGGCGCGTTGGTGCCGGAGGGCGCGTTCGGGTCGGCGGTCTGCGCGCCCGGCGGCATCGGGGCCTCGACCGCGGGCGGCGCGGCCGTCCCGCTCCCGCTCGTGATGTCGGCGACGCTGCCGCTCCCGGCGGTGGCGTCGGTCGGCGCGGAGGCGAGGCCGGGGCCGCCGGCGGCCGCGCCGCGGCCGAGCGCGGCCAGTGCCCGACGCGTGTCCCCGCGGGTCGCCGCGAGGTAGCGCGGCGAACCCGCCGCCGGCTGGATGAAGCCCATGCCGACCGCCGCGGAGAGGATCCGGTCGTCGCTGGAGCCGGCGGAGATCTCGCGCTGCAGCGAGGCGTTGACGCGCTCGAGCGCCGCGCTGCGCTCGATCGCGCGCCCGATCCCGGCGTTCATGCCCAGGAGCGTGACCTGCACGAAGACGATGCCGGCCAGCGCCACGGCGAGGAGGACGATCCACGCGCGCCCGCGGGCGAGGCGGTGGGTGACGGCGTGGTCGGGGGCGCGGCGGACAAGGCCCGCGACGCGCGCGCCGAACGGGATCGTGGGCGACGGGCGGAACGGCGCGGCCGGGGCACGCGACGGCACCGCGACCGGGCCGGAGACGCGCCGCGGCGCACGCGGCGCGAGCGCGCCGCGCCGGGTGCCGGCGGCGGTGGCGGCCGGCGGGGTCATGCGCTCACCTCGAGCTTGCGTGCGGCGCGCAGGCGGGCCGACCGCGCGCGCGGGTTCGCGGCGACCTCGCCGGGGGTCGCGGCGACCGCGCGGCGGGTCAGCAGCTCGGCCTCGGGCTCGCGCCCGCAGGCGCAGACGGGCAGGTCCGGCGGGCAGATGCAGCCGCGGGCCCGCGCGGCGAGGAAGCGCTTGACCCGCCGGTCCTCGAGCGAGTGGAAGCTGATCGCCGCGAGCCGACCGCCGGGCCGCAGCAGCGTCCAGGCGAGGGGGAGCGCGCCGTCGAGCTGGTCGAGCTCCTCGTTCACGGCGATCCGCAGGGCCTGGAAGACGCGCTTGGCGGGGTGGCCGCCGCCGAACCGCGCGGGCGCGGGTATGGCGCCGGTGACGATCTCCACGAGCTCGGCGGTCGTGGCGATCTCCGCGCGGCCGCGGGCGCCGACGATGGCGCGCGCGATCGGCCCGGCGAACCGCTCCTCGCCGTACTGACGGAACGCGCGGGCGAGGCGGCGCTCGTCCCAGGTGGCGAGGATCTCGCGCGCGGTGAGCGACTGGTCGGGGTCCATCCGCATGTCCAGCGGCGCGTCGTAGGCGTAGGAGAACCCGCGCTCGAAGGTGTCGAGCTGCATCGAGGACATGCCGAGGTCGAGGTAGACGAGGTCGGCGCGCACGCCCTCGTCGCGCAACTCGTCGAGGCCGGCGACGAACGGCGCGCGCAGGAAGCGCGTCTGGCAGCTCACCTCGGCGGCGAGGGCGTCGAAGCGCTCCTCGGCCAGCGGATCGCGGTCGATCCCGATCAGCGTCCCGGCCGGCCCGATCCGCTCGGCGATCAGCCGCGCGTGGCCGCCGCCGCCGACGGTGCAGTCGATCGCGGTCTCGCCCGGCCCGGGCTGCGCGAGGTCGATCAGCTCGCCGGCCAGGACCGGGACGTGCGTGGCGGTCATGTCAAGCAGTAGAGCCAATTGAGGCGGTGAGGTCGGGGATCTTCGGGCTGATCGCGTCGTCGTAGGAGCTCCAGGCCTTGCGGTCCCAGACCTCGAGGCACTCCTCGTTGCCGACGACGACGACGTCCTTGCGCAGGCCGGCGTGCTCGATCAGGCGCGCGGGCAGCATCACGCGGCCGGCGGCGTCGAGCTCGGTCTCGAAGGCGCTGGCGGAGATCACGCGGCGGAACTGGCGGCCGTCCGTGGTGAGCCGGCCCATGGCGCCGACCATCTCCTCGGTCCAGGCCTCGAAGTCGGCGGGGCGCCAGAGCGCCGCGCAGGTCTCGATGCCGCGGGAGACGACGACGCCGTCGGAGAGGGCGGCGCGGAACTTCGACGGAACCGTGAGGCGGTTCTTCGCGTCGAGGGTGTGGTCGAAGGTTCCGCGGAAGGCCACGATGGATCTCGGCCGGAGAGAGATGGAGGACCGGGGTGGCCGGGTGGGAGGAGCCCTGCCACCCCGGTCTCCGTTGCTGAGACGATCGGCAACCTATCCCACTCTCCCCCACTCTGCAACACAAATTGTTTGCGATACCCCACTTTGCCGTTCTGGGAGAGTCCAAGTCGCCCACATCGTCCGTCGTGACGGGGGTTTCGCGGTGGGAGGCGGTCGGCGCCGTCACGGCGAGCGGGCGGCAAGCGCCGGTGCAGACGAGGCGGCCGGGCGCGCGATTGCAGTTTCGGGCAGTAACGAGCGCGTTACCGCCGGGCGGTGTGCCGCAGCGAGGGACTACCGCGCGCCGAGCGTGCCCAGCGTCGCCGCGGCGACGAGCAGGAGCACCGAGGGCACGAGCGCCAGGGCGACGACGAGCTGGATCTTCGGCGCCGCGCGGGCGGCGTGCTCGCGGACGCGGGCGGCGCGGAGCGCCCGGGCCTCGCGCGCCTGGGCGGCGAGGGCGTCGGCGAGCGGGGCGCCGAGACGGGCGCCCCGGTCGAGCGCTCCGATGAGCGCGTCGATCCCGGTCGCGGGGCAGCGCGCGCGCAGGCCCGCAATGGCCTGGTGCGCCGGGCGGCCGAGCTCGATCTCGGCGGCGACCACCGCCCATTCGCGCGCCAACGGGCCGCGATGGCGGCGGGCGACCTCGCCGATCGCCCGCGCGGGCGGCAGCCCGGCGCGCAACGCCAACGCGAGGCCGTCGAGGAGATCGGGCAGCTCGGCCGTCATCGCCGCGCCCCGTCGCCGCGCCCGCCGGGAGAGCAGGGCGTCGGGCGCGAGGAACGCTCCGGCGGGCGGCGCGACGATCGCCACCAACCCGAGCCGGCCCGGCAGCGCCGCGCCGAGCGGCACCGCGGCCGCGAGCGCCGCCAGCGCGCCCCCGGCCTTCACCGCCATCACCTCGCGTGCCGAGAGGCCGAGCGGCGAGCCGGCGGCCGCGAGCCGCGCGACCAGGTCGGCGGGAGGAGCGGGCGCCCCGGCGCCGCGTCCGACGCGGGCCAGCACGCCGACGACCGCCGCGGGCAGCCGCCCGCGCCGACGCCGAGGGCCGGCGGCGACCAGCGCGGCGAGATCGACGATCGCGACCGCGGCGCAGACCCCGGCGGCGCCGGCGAGCAGCGCGGCGAGGCTCACGCCACCGAGCCGGCGCAGCCTCGGGGGCACCTCGGGCTCACGTCGCCGGCCGCGCCATGCGCCGGATCGCGACCAGCGCCCCGAGCTGCAGCACGCCCGCGGCAAGCAGGAGCGGGCCCGAGAGCGGCGCGGCGAGCAGCCCGGCGAGCGCGCCGGGACGCGCGAGCTCGGCGAGGAGCGCGGCGCCGAGCGGGAGGCCGCAGACCAGCGTTCCCGTGAGCCGGGCCTGGGCGGTCGCGGCCCGCGCGTCGGCCTCGAGGCGCGCGGTCTCCTCGTACGCCGTGGCGACGCCCCGCAGCGCCACCGGCAGGTCGCCGCCCGCCTCCCGGTGCAGGAGCACCGCCGCGACGAGTGCGTCCATCTCCGGCCGCGCGGCGCGGCGCCGCACACGCTCAAGCGCCTCCTCGGTGCGCGCGTCGGCGTCGAGCTCGCCGGCCATCCGCCGCAGCTCCACCGCGGCGGCGCCGTCCGCGCTGCGCGCGAGCTCGACGAGCGCGCCGCGCGGAGCCTGGCCCGCGCCCAGCAGGTCGGCGAGCGTGCGCGCCAGCGCCGGGACGGCGCGGCCGACCTCGGCGCGGTGCTGGCGCCGGCGGGCTCGCACCAGCGCGGCGACCGCCGCCGGGCCGCTCGCGGCGAGCGCCAGGCCGCCCACGGGACCGACGAGGATCCATCCGGCGACGAGCAGCGTGGCGGCACCGAGCAGGGCGAGCCGCCGACGCTCGGCCGGCGCCGGCTCCCGGCCGTCGCGCCCCGCCCGCCTCAGCGGGGCGAGCGCCGTCGCCAGCGCGCCGGCCAGGCGCGTCGGGCCGGCGACGACCAGCGCGTCCCAGAGCCCGAGCACCGCGAGCGTGCCGGCGAGCCCGGCGGCAAGGGCGGCGAAGCTCACGCCGCCGCCGCGAGCCGCACGGCGAGCTCGTCGTCGTGGCCGGCGCGCCAGACCGGCCGCCCGTCCCGCACCGCGTAGAGCTCGCGTGTCGCCGGGCCGCCGGCGGCCCGCACGACCTGCGCGACCGCCACGACCCGGCGGGCGCCGTCCCGCTCCCGCGCCTGGTGGACGACGAGGTCGACGGCCCCGGCGACCTGGTCCCGGATCGCGGCGTGCGGCAGCCCGACGCCGGCCATCAGCGCGAGCGTCTCCACGCGGCGGAGCGCCTCCTCCGGCGAGCCGGCGTGCACCGTGGAGAGCGATCCGTCGTGCCCGGTCGCCATGGCCGCGAGCATGTCGAGCGCCTCGGGCCCGCGAACCTCCCCCACGACGATCCGATCGGGCCGCATGCGCAGCGCGTTGCGCACGAGGTCGCGGATCGTGACCTCGCCGCGACCCTCCAGGCTCGCCGGTCGCGCCTCCAGCCGGACGACGTGGGGCTGCTGGAGGCGGAGCTCCGCGGCGTCCTCCACCGTGACCACGCGCTCGCGGTCCCCGATGAAGTGCGAGAGCGCGTTGAGCGTCGTCGTCTTGCCCGAACCCGTGCCGCCGCTGACGAGCACGTTGAGTCTCGCGCGCACGCACGTGCGCAGGAAGTCCCGCAGCGGCGGGGTGAGAGTCCCGGCGGCGACGAGGTCATCGGGCCCGAGCCCCCGCGGACGGAAGCGGCGGATGGTGAGGATCGGGCCGTCGAGCGCGAGCGGCGGGATGACGACGTTGACGCGCGACCCGTCGGGGAGGCGGGCGTCGGCCAGCGGGCTGGCCTCGTCCACGCGGCGTCCCAGCGGCGCGAGGATCCGCTCGATCGCGTGGCGCAG
Source organism: Solirubrobacterales bacterium (assembly GCA_038251325.1). Classification (GTDB taxonomy): domain Bacteria; phylum Actinomycetota; class Thermoleophilia; order Solirubrobacterales; family Solirubrobacteraceae; genus JBBSBL01. Next base: position 34,246 of record JBBSBL010000013.1, read on the forward strand.
CGCGGCCTCGTCCTCGAAGGCCACCCCGCCCGGCTCCAGCCGGCCGCGGCGCTCGACCCACACCTCGGCGGGGCCGTTGACCATGACCTCGTCGACGTCGGGGTCGCCCAGCAGCGCCTCGAGCGGCCCGAGGCCGGCGACCCGTTCGGCCACGCGGCGGACGAGGCCGGCGCGGGCGGAGGGCGAGAGGGCCCCGGCCTCGCGCTCGACCAGCGCGCGGATCCGCGCCTCCGCCCCCTCCCCGGCGCCCGCCGGGGCGCGCGCCTCGGCGAGGAGCCGCTCGCGCAGCGCGTCGGCCACGGCGTCGAGGTCGGCGGCGTCCGGCGGGTCCACTCCCCCACTAGGCGCGCGCCCCCCGCGTCTCTCCCCCCGGACGACGCCGGCGCCGGCAACCACCCGTCCGAGCCTCGAACGCCGACCGCCCGCCGGGTCGCGGCGGGCGGTCGTGGTCGGAGCCGGCCGGAGCCGGGAGCTTCGTGCGATCCGTCGGGAGTTACGGACCGCCGAGGAAGGACATGGTCAGCGGCGGCGGGTCGAGCGGCTTGGGCGTCTTGTCGTCGAAGGGCGGGTAGGACTCCGCCGGCAGCGGCGGGTGCAGCGGGCAGGTGGGCGAGCGGTAGTCCGGCAGGCAGGGATTGAACGGCTGCACCCAGTAGGTCGTGCGCGCGATCTCGTCCTGGTTGGCCCACCCGTCATGGTCCTGGTCGTCGGCGCCGTCCTTGAGCCCGTCGCCGTCCGTGTCGCCGTCGAGCCAGTCGGTGCCCTTCCACGGCACGGTGAAGGGCCGCTCGTCCTTCCAGATCGACGTCCACCACTCGGGCCCGGACATCGGCCCGTGGGCTTCGACCCAGTTGCCCAGGCCGTCGTTGTCGATGTCGCGCTCGTCGTCGGAGAGCGTCCCGTCGCCGTTGAGGTCGAGCGAGACCGTCGCGGGGGTGACGGGAATCGGGCCACCCGTGTTCTGCGTTCCGTCGGAGTAGTTCAGCGGCAGCTTCTTGCCTCCGAACTTGACCCACGCCTGGTACTCGTCGGTCAGGGTGAGGCCGTCGCCGTCGAAGTCGATGTTCTTGTCGCTCGGATCCAGCGCGTTCGGGTAGGGCCGCTTCCCCGGGTAGGGCAGCGCGCGGGAGTTCAGGTCGAGCGCGGAGTTGAACTCGTAGCCGTCGGTGACCCCGTCCCCGTCCGAGTCCGCGTTGCAGGGATCGGTCTTGTACTTGAGCTCGGTCGCGTTGGAGAGCAGATCGTGGTCCAGGTCTCCGCCGGGCGAGGCCTTCGCCTGCGTGAGGCAGGTGTTCTCCGGCGGGGCGGTGCCGCCCGCCGGCGCGATGCGGGGCGAGAGCCGGCGCGGGGTCTGCTGCTTGCCGAACCGGCGCCCGAGGACCCGGATGGCGAAGCGCGTCTCGACCGCCCGGCCGCCGCGGCGCCCGAGGAAGCCACCGAGCTTGCGCGGCAGCGTGACGGTGAGCCGCGTGAAGGTGGCGTCGTTGTCCTTGACGAAGATCGCCGGCGCGCCGGAGCGCAGGAAGACGACGGTCGTCCGGCCCACGCCCGGAACGAAGTTGCGGCCCCGCACCGTGAGCTTCTGGCCGATCCGCGCCCGCAGCGGCGAGACCGACGTGACGACCGGGATCAAGCCGGCGGCGAGGTTGGCGATCGGCGCCCAGGCGGCGCTGACGTGCGTGGGACGCACGGCGGACGCCGGCGCGGGAGCGGCCAGCAGGGCCACCGAGGCCGACACGAGCAGGGAGACGGAGACGCGGCGAGACATCGTTCGAGGTCCGTCATCGGCCGATGCGCCGCCGGGCTTGAGCATCTCGTCCATCCGTCCGGCGGCGAGGGGTTCCACACCGTCAGCGGAGCCGCTCGTCGACGCCGAGCGCCGCGGCGGCGCGGCCGCGATCGCCCGGGGCGCGCGGCAGCAGGCGCACCTCGCGGGCGAAGCTCTGCGCGGCGGCCAGGAAGACCGCCTGGCGCAGGGTCACGCGCAGGTCCGCCTCGACTCGGCGCCCGGGCGCGGCGTCGCCGCTCCCGGCTGCCGCGGCGCGTGCGCCCAGCACCTCGACGTCCTGGAGCGCGAGCTCGGTGCGCCCGCCCGTGCCGCTGCGTCCCTCCCGGGTGACGAGCACGTCCACGCGCCCGCCCGCCGCCACGCCGGCCCGTGGAGCCTGCGCGACCACGGTGGCCACTCGCTCGCCGGGCCGCACGCCGGCCGCAGGCCCGGCCGCCGTCTCGGGATCGCGTACCGCGCCGGGACCGAGCACGGCGCCCGCCGGGAGGGACGCCGCCGCGACGAGCCCGACCGCGTCGGCGGGATCGGCGAGCGCGCCGGCCGGCGCGAACCGGGCCGGGAGTTCCCGCAGGGCGAGACCCGCGGCCGCGAGGCGACGCCCCGCCGGCTGCGCCGTGCGGGTGACGAGAACCGGCACGAGCGGGCCGATCCGGTGGGTGAGCGCCGCCTCGCGCCGGGCGACGTCGGAGGCGGCGAGCCCGCCAAGCAGGAGCGCCAAGCCGAGCAGCAGAGCCGCCCGCCGGCGCCGGCTCATCGGGCGCGGTCGGCGCCGGCCGGCAGGTCGAGCGCGAGCCGCGCGCCGCGCTCGCTGGGCGCGGCGGCGAGCGAGCCGCCGTGGCGGGCGGCGATCTCCCCCGCGATGGCGAGCCCGCGGCCGCGGGCGCCACGGCCCCCTCGTGCCCGGCCGGCGAGCTCGGAGACCGGCGCCGGAAGGCCAGGGCCCCGGTCGGCGACCTCGATCCGCACCCGCCCGCCCGCCGCCCACCCGGAGACCACGACCGGCCCGGCGCCGTGCTCCAGCGCGTTGGCGACGAGATTGCCCGTCGCCTGGACCAGCCGGCGCGCGTCGCCGCGCACGATCGCCGCCGGCGCGGCGCCGAGGACGATGTCCACGCCCCGTGCCGCGGCGGCGGCGGCCCACTGCTCGGCGGTGCGGCGCAGGACCTCCCCCACCTCGACCGTGTCGCTCCGGTCCCCGCGCCGGGTGCCGGAGCGGGCCGCGGACAGGTCGTCGAGCGCGAGGCGCGCGCGGCCCAGGGCGCCCTCGACCGCGGTCAGCGTCGCCGGGCTCGGCGCCCGCCCGGCGCGACCGAGGCGCTCGAAGCCGAGGCCCACGGCGGTGAGCGGGCCGCGCAGCTCGTGGTCGGCGCGGGCGACGAGCTCGAGGCGGACGGAGAGCCGGCGTCGCGCGGCCAGCCATCCGGCCAGCGCCACCGCCGCCGCGACCCACCCGGCCAGGGCCAGCCCGCCCGTCATGCCGGCACCGGCCCGTCGACGAGCCGGTAGCCGACGCCCCACACGTTGATCACGAACCGGTCGCCATCGGCGCCGAGCTTGCGCCGCAGGCGGCAGGCGTGCGAGTCGAGCGTGCGGGTCGTCCCGAGCGAGCGGTAGCCCCACACGGTGCGCAGGAGCTCCTCCTTGGTCAGGACCCGCGTCGGCTCCGCGGCCAGGGCGCGGAGCAGCCCGAACTCCTTCTGGCTGAGATCGAGCCGCGTGCCCCGCAGGTGGACCTCGCGCGAGGGCGGGTCGATCTCCAGCGGGCCGACCCGCACCCGCCCGCCGGCCGCGCGGCGGTCGGCGCGGCGCAGCAGCGCGGCGATGCGCGAGCGCAGCTCCGGGTAGCTGAACGGCTTGGCCACGTAGTCGTCGCAGCCACGCTCCCACCCGCGCAGGCGATCGAGCTCCCCGTCGCGGCCGGTGAGCAGGACGAGCGGCAGCGCCGGGTCGATCCGGCTCGCTACGCCGTCGGCCTCGCGCACCTCTCGCACGAGCTCGAGGCCGTCGCGGTCGGGCAGGCCGAGGTCGATCACCGCGAGGTCGGGGTACTGCGTCTCCAGCTTGCTCAGCGCGTCCTTCGCGGTCTCGGCGACGAGGAGCTCGTAGCCGTCCGCAGTGAGGTTGTCGGCGAGGAACGTGCGCGTGGTGGCGTCGTCCTCGACGACGAGCAGGGTGTGGCGGTCGTCGGTCATGTCGCCCCTAGGCCGACCACGACGACGACTCGCCCCCCGACCACGCGCGCAGGTGCAACATCCGCTGCACGCCCGCGGGCGCGCAGGAAACGCGGCTACGATGCCGACGCTCTCGGACGGGACCCCCCGGCCGCGGCCGTATCACGATGACGCGAGGCAACTACAACTCCGGCGACGACTTCGTCCTCGAGTACGGCGAGCTCCGCTTCACCTTCAACGAGCGCGACTTCGACGAGCGCTGCGAGCAGGCGGCGCTCAAGCTCGGCTTCGTCGGCGGGCGCCTGGGCGAGGAGGAGAGCGAGGACCTCGTCAACCTCGTCGTCAACGGCGAGATCGCCGATCCGTCCTCCGCGCTGGGCGAGCACGTCAACGACTGCTGGCCGGAGCTCGTCGGGCCCTCCGAGCGCTCGCTCGTCCACTGGCTGCGCCGGCTCATCTTCCGCTCCGCCTGGCTCGACCAGCGCGTGAAGGAGGACGAGCTCGACGTCGCGTGGGACGAGGACGGCGGGACCTTCCGCTACATCCAGCCGGACCGCGGCGGCGAGCCGATCGAGCTCGCTCCCGAGCCCTCGTGGGACCGGGTCGCCTACGTGCCCCGCTGAGCGGGAGCCCTACTTCTCCTTGGCGGCGTCGGCGTGCGCCTTGGCGATCGCCTTGACGCCCTTCTCGCCGACGAGCAGCTCCGGGCGCAGCGTGCCGCTCGCCGCGACGTCGAGGGCGGGGAAGCGCAGCGCCGCGGCGCGCGCGAGGTCGAGCGCGATGACCGTTGTCTCGCCGCCGTAGGGCTTGGCCGCCGTGGCGATCACCGTCAGCGACCCGCCGTCGGGGACGTTGCGGGCCGCGGCGAGCACTTTGCGCGCGGCCGGCGCATGGACGCCCTCGAGCGAGTCCACGAGCAGCACCGCGTGGCCGCCGCGCGCGGCGACGCGCCGCGCGGCGTCCAGCGCGCGCTCGACCGCGTGGGTGTGGGCGTCGGCGCTGTCGGCGAGCGTCGTCGTCGCGGCGGGCTCGACCGGCCCGGCCGTCCAGCCGGCGACCTCCTCGGGCCGGACCCCGGCGAGCACGAGGGTGGCCTCGACGCCGTCGAGTGAGGCGAGGGCGGCGGCGAGGGCGCGCAGGGTTTCGCTCTTGCCCGAGCGAGCGGGGCCGACGATCGTGACGCGGGAGCCGCGGCCGATCGGCGCGGCACGATCGATGAGGTGCAGGGTGTCGTCGTCCTTGCCGAGCTCGAAGCGGTCGTTGGGGAAGGTCGCGGCCAGCTCGTCGATGCGGCCGGGCGCGGCCTCGTCGGCCGGCACGCCGTCGATCGTCTCGACCCGGACGAGCGACGGGTGGCGCTCGGAGCGTCGCGGGGGCCGGACGGGGCCGGCGACGCGATCGCCCGAGGTGAGCTCGCAGCGGCGGATCTGGGCGGCGGAGATGTAGACGTCGCCGTCGCTCTGCTCCGGCGGCTCGACCCGGATGAAGCCCGAGCCGTTGGGCAGCACCTCGAGCACGCCCTCGACGGTCTCGGCGGGCGTGGCGGGCTCGTCGCGGTCCTCGCGGTCGTCCGCGTCGCGTGGGGCGCGCGATCGGCTCCGGCGTGCAGGACGGTCCTCCGCGTCGCGGTCGGTCGCGCGGCCGCGGCCGCCACGGCCGCCGCGCCGGCGACGGGGCGCGGGACGTTCGTCCTCGTCCGCGTCGTCCTCCTCATCCGGCTCCCCCGCGTCGTCCTCGGGCTCGGCGGCGCTCACCGCCGCGGCCTCGTCGACGACGTCAGCGTGGTCGGCGTCGGATCGCGGGGCGGGCGCCTCCTCGCCGCGCTGTCGCGCGAGGATCGCGTCCACGAGGTCGGCCTTGCGCAGGCGGCGGTAGGAGTCGAGGCCGAGCTCCGAGGCGACGGTGTGGAGATCAGCGAGCGGGCTCGCCTCGAGGGCGGCGCGGTCGAGTACGGACATGCGGTGGGTCCTTCCGGTCGGTCGGTGGGCGTCCGGCCGCGTAGGGGCAGCGACCGGCGACGGGCGTCTTTGACCCTAGACCATCGTCAGGCGGCGGGCGGCGGCGTCTCGCGGCGCAGCGCCTCGGGCAGGCGCGCCGCCGGGTCGATCTCGCGCTCGCCGCGGAGGACCGCCCGCACCGCGAGGAAGTCCGCGGCCGCGGCGACGTCGTGGACCCGGAAGACGTGGCCGCCGGCCCCGACCCCCCACGCCAGTGCGCCGAGCGTGCCAGCGCCGCGCTGGAGCGGAGGCCGGCCCGTGACCGCGCCGACGAAGTCCTTGCGGGAGATCGCGAGCAGCACGGGCCGACCGAGCGCGAGGACCGCGTCGAGCCCGCGCAGTGCCTCGACCGTCTGGGCCGGGGTCTTGCCGAAGTCCGGGCCCGGGTCGAGGAGGATCTGCTCGGCCGCGACCCCATGGGCGGCGGCGAGCGCCATGCGGTCGGCCAGGAAGGCGGCGACGTCACCCGCCACCCGCCCGTCGTGGGCCGCGTCGAGGAGCTTCTCCTTCGGCGCGGCGTAGGTGTGCATGAGGACGAGCCCGGCGCCGGTCTCCGCGCAGACCGCCGCGAGCGCCGGGTCGCGCAGGCCGCTGACGTCGTTGACGATGGCGGCCCCGGCGTCGATCGCGGCGCGGGCGACCCCCGGCTTGTAGGTGTCGATCGATACGAGCGCGCCGAGATCACCGGCCACGCGCTCCACGAGCGGGACGACGCGACAGATCTCCTCCTCGGCATCGACCGCGGGGGCCGTGGTCACCCCGGACTCGCCGCCGACGTCGATGATGTCGGCGCCCGCCGCCAGCAGCTCCGCGGCGAGGGCGACCCGGGCCTCGAGCGTGCGGCGCTCCCCCGCGCCGGAGAACGAGTCGGGGGTCGCGTTCACGATCCCCATGAGCCACGGGCGCTCCCCGAGCCGAAGGGTCCTTCCCACCACACGCAGGTGGTGGACGGCGGCCGGCGGCGACATCCACCGCAGGCTAACGGGCGGCCCGCCGGGCCTTGCGGGCGGGCTTGCGCTTCTTCTTCGGCTTGGGCTTGGGCTTCACGACGCGTACGATCCGCTCGACGACGCTCGAGTTCCCGGCCACGTCCCGCGTCACGACCCGCAGGCGGAAGCGACCGGTCCGCAGATAGCGATGGCGCAGCCGCGAGGTCAACGAGGGCGCGCCCGCCCGCGAGGCCACGCGCACGACCGAGCCGTCGCCGTACTCGACGCGGATCCCGACCAGGCCGGAGGCCTGCGCGGCATTGACCCCGCGCGGCGCCCGGCGCGTCCGCACCCGGGAGCGGGCGCGGGAAGCGCCGCCGGCGCCGCCGCCCGCGCCGGGCGGCGTGGCCGCCAGCGGCGGCTCGTCCAGCGCGTCGACGCGGAAGCGCACGCCGACGGCGAGCCGCGTGGTGGCGGCGAGGCCGACGAGCTCCGCGGTCGGCGGCGTGCCGTCGATCCGCACGGCGGAGCCGCCGCCGGCGCGCTCCTGCCCGCGGCGGTCGGTGGCCACCACCTGCCACGCGTAGCGACCGTCGGGCAGCGGCCCGGGAAGGCGGAACTCGGTGCGGCGGGTCGTGGCCACGGCCTGCCCGCCGACGAGCACCGTGTAGACCGCACCGCCCCACTGGTCGCGCGAGGGCGACCAGCCGATCACCGGCCGCCGCGAGCGCGTGAAGGCGCCCGAGCCGGGCACCGCGCCGAAGCGCCCGGGCGGCTGGTCGGAGCTGGCGACGACGAGCCGGCGGGCGCTCGGTGCGCCCTGGAGGAAGGCGACGGCGATGTCGCCGTAGCCGTCGGCGGCCGCCTCGAGGCCATCGGCGGCGCTCGTCGGGCCGAGATCGGCGGTCGAGAGCCCGACCTGATCGCCGAAGGTGCCGTCGCCGTAGGGCCGCCCGACGATCTCGGGCTGGGTGCCGCCCGCCTCCTCCCACGCCGCGAGCATGGCCGCGCCGCTGCTCGCGGCCACCGTCGGGTCCGCGGAGCCGCCGTCCGGTGCGGCGTCGATCCGCCCCGGCGGCTGGAGGCTCACGCGGCTGCCGAGGATCGTGCCCACGACGTCGTCCGAGCCGTTGCGGGTCGTGATGACCATGCCGCGTCCGCTGCCGGAGGCCACGACCCGTGGCGGGGCGGCGTCTTCGGCGCCCGGCGAGCCCTGGCCGTCGACGGCGAGCTCGCCCTCGAAGCGCGAGCCGCGCAGCCGCCGGGCGAACGCGCGCTGCACCGGACCGACCGGCTGGCGCCACGTGACCATCGCGTAGGAGGAGTCGTTCAGCGTGGCGACCTCCGGGCTCTCGGCCGGGCCGGGGAGGCTCGCGATCGGCGCGACGATGCTCGGCGCCGCGCCCCACACCCGCCGCACGCGGATCTCGCCGGCCTCCCCCCACGCGACCACGGCGATCCCGTCGGCCGAGGTCGACACCTTCGGCCGCCCGGTGCCCGCGCCGGCGCTGCGGGCCGGGTCGGCGTCGAGCGGCGGACCGGCGAGCGTCCACCCGCCCGCGCCGCGGGCGAAGGCGACGTGCACGTCGCTCCCCCCGGCGCCGGGCGCGGCGAATGCGAGGTAGGACTTGCCGTGCACGCTGGTCGAGAGCGAGGGCGGCCCGACCGGCCCGCCCGTGTAGGTCAGGGTCGGACCGGTCCAGGGGGCGGTCGCCGCGACCCGCGTCACCGTGTAAAGGCTGCCGCCGTTGACGAAGGCGACCCGGACCGCCCCACCCGGCGAGACCGCGACGGCGGGCGAGGCGGAGCCGCCCGGCAGGCCGCCGTCCAGCCCCTCGGGCGCGCCCCACGCGCCGCCGACGAGCCGGGAGGCGACGACGTGGTCGGCGCCGTCGACGCGCTTGACGTAGACGACCGCGCCGGTCCCGTCCAGCGCGACGTCGAGGCCGCCGACCGAGCGCAGGCCCGGGCTCGGCCCGTCGATCGGCTCCCCCGGGAAGATCGCCGCGGCGGCGGTCGCGGGCCCGACGGCCACGGCGCAGGCCAGCCCGAGCACGGCGGCCCAGCCCGCGCCACGGAGGCGCAGGGGACGGCGTCGGGGTGGCGTGGCGGTGGGGCGTCCGGGCACGGTGGCGTGCGGCCGAGGGCGGCGGCCGGCCCATCCCTGAACCGGCGAGGACGGGGAAAGTTACGCGGCGGCGGGGCGTCGCACGCCGCTTGCCGGTGGCGCGGCCGCGCGCTCAGGCCGGCGGCGCGATGCCCTCTGCGGCGGCCTCGGCGCGGAAGGCCGCCACCTCGTCGCCCGTGCGGCGTTCGTCCCACCCCAGCTCACCGGCCAGCGCCGCGGCGACGCGCTCGGCCACGCCGGTGTCGGCGCCGACCACCTCCCGAGCGGCGAGCAGGCCGAGCCGCGTGCGCCGGAGCAGGACGTCGCCCACCGAGCGCGCCTGCTCGACCCGCGCGGCGTGCGCGGCCTCGGCGAGGACGTCGGGCAGCCCGGGGACGACCGGCTGCGCCAGCTCGCCCCGCTCCCCCGCGACGCGCAGGACGTCGTGTGCCGCGTGCCCGTAGCGGCCGGCCAGTGCGCCGTAGGACGCCTCGGGCACGCCCTCGACCTCGGGCAGGTCGTCGGGGTCGATCGCCAGGCCGAGCGGGATCTCCGCGGTGCGGCACGGCGCCTGGCCGCCCTGGCGCTCGACGAGCCGGTCGACGGCGAGCTTGGCCATCCGCCGCCAGGTCGTGAGCTTGCCGCCGGTGATTGTGATGAGGCCGGAGGAGGTCTCGTACAGCTCGGCCTTGCGCGAGATGTCGACCGACTTCTTCGTGTCGCCCGTGGCGATCAGCGGCCGCACGCCGGCGTAGGCGCCGCTCACCTGGGCCGGCCCGAGGTCGGTGCCGAAGAATGTGTTCACCGCGTCGAGCAGGTAGTCGACGTCGTCCGCGCCGGGGGGGATGTGGTCGAGTTCCCCCTCGTAGTCGATGTCGGTGGTCCCGATGAGGCTGCGCCCGAGCCACGGGAGCGCGAAGATCGAGCGATCCCCGCCGGCCGGGACGATCGCCCCGGCGACGAGCGGCAGGTGCTCGGGCGCGATCGTGATGTGCGTGCCCCGGCTCGGGCGGATGACCGGCACCTCGGCCTCGTCGCGCAGCTCCTCCGGGCGGATCTGGTCGGCCCACACCCCGGTCGCGGTGATCACGCTCTCCGCCGCCACGACGAGCTCGGCGCCGCTCTCGCCGTCGCGCACCCGGACGCCCGTCGCCCGCCCGGACTCCTCGACGAGCGCGAGCACCTCGAGCCGGTTCGCGCACACCGCGCCGAAACGCTCGGCCTCGCCGAGCACCGTGAGCACGAGCCGCGCGTCGTCGGTCTGGCAGTCGTAGAAGAGATAGCCGCCGGTGGGGTCGCGGCCGGCGAGCGCCGGGAGCAGCTCGACGACCTCCTCGCCGGGAATCGAGCGGTGGCGCTCGGGGCTCCAGTCCGCCCCGAACTCGGCGGTCTCATCGCCGTCGCGCCCACGCCGGCGCCCGAGGCGGCGCCGCGGGCCGGCGGACGCCATGACGTCGTACATGTTCAGCCCGATGCCCATCAGCCGGTCGGGCCGTGCGCCCTCGAAGGCGGGCACGACGAGGGGCAACGGGCGGACGAGATGCGGCGCGAGCTGAACCATGAGCTGGCGCTCGAGCAGCGCCTCGCGGACGAGCCCGAGGTCGAAGTTCTGCAGGTAGCGCAGGCCGCCGTGGACGAGCTTGCTCGAGCGGCTGCTCGTCCCCGCGGCGTAGTCGGAGCGCTCGACCAGGGCGACGCTGTAGCCCCGGGTCGCGGCGTCGAGCGCCACCCCGGCGCCGGTGATCCCGCCGCCGATGACGACGACGTCGAAGGGGTCGGAGGCCAGCGCGGCGAGGGCCTGGTCGCGATCGATCATGCGGGGAGGCAGGGTACGGGTCGCCGGACGCCTACAGCAGCGACTGCTGGTCCGGCCCGGCAGGGCGGACGCCCGGTCCGGGGTCCTGGCCGAGCAGCTCGCGCATCCGGCGGGCGCTGTCGGGCGCGTCGCGCCCACGGTTGTTGTTGAACATCGTGCGGACGTCCTGGGCCTGGCCGGCGAGATCGCTCACCCGCCCCCGGATCTCGCCGAGCTCGCTCTCCGAGTAGCTCCACGCGAAGCGCTCCGCGACCGTGCGACCGTGGAGGTAGGCGTGCGCGTCGCGGCCGTGGGCGCGCAGGTAGGCGAGCTTTGGGCTCGTCACCGCATCGACCGGCGGCATCATCGTCGGCGCCTCGCCGCGCGGCGCGTCGACGCACACGAAGGCGGCGCCGCGGTCGCTCAGGTGGCCGAGCGTCGCCTCCACCCGGTCCTCCGCCAGCCAGGCGCGGTGGCGCAGCTCGACCGCGACGGTGTGCGGGGCCAGGCGCGCCAGCACCGGGTCGATCTCCTCGAGCGCGTGGCGGTCGGGCCGGAAGCTCGGCGAGAGCTGGAGCAGCAGGCCCGAGAGTTTGCCGGCCTCGGCCAGCGGAGCGACGGTCTCTAGGAACCGTCCGGCGACCGCGGCCTCGATGTGCTCGTCCAGGACCACGCGGCCGCGCTGATTGACGCTCGCCTGCGCGCGGAGGTCGGGCGGGAGCGTCTCGATCGGCGTGGAGTGGCGTGAGAGCAGCCGCGGCAGCTTCACGTCGAAGGTGAAGTCCCGCGGGGTGACCTTCGCCCAGCGAGCGACGGTGGCGGGATCGGGGATGGCGTAGAAGGTCGAGTCGACCTCGACCGCATCGAAGCGCTCGGCGTAGTAGCCCAGCCGGTCCCGCGCTGGCAGGCCCTCGGGATACCACTCGGCGACGAAGCCCGGGTCGGCCCAGGAGCAGGTCCCGACGTGGATCGTGCCCGGCGCCACGCTCACCCGTCCCGCGGGGTGGGGTCCCAGCGCCGGCCCGCGGCGATCCAGCGGCGGAAGAGCGGGTCGACGATCCGCACGCCGCCCGGCGCGCGGTCCTCGGCCTCGACCTCCCCCGCCGCGGTCAGCGAACGCAGCGCCACGGGCGTGGAGCCCTTGCTCGTCCGGTAGCGCCCGATCGCGGCGGCGCCGGTGAGCTCGCCCACCCCGTCGGCGATCGCCGCGAGCGTGCGCTGCTGGGTGGCCGGCAGCCGGCCCCATGTCGCGCGGAAGGCGTCCTCGACCTCGCGGCCGGTGGCGGCGAGCGCGGTCTCCCAGGAATCGGTCGTCGCGCTCGCGCCGGCCGGCGTGGCGCTCCACAAGTGGTAGGCGAGCTGCATGGCGCGCTGGGGATGGCCGTCGGCGAGGTCGAGCAGCGGGCCGAGCGCCTCGCCGGGGTCGCGCTGTGACACGGCGAACCGGGTGCCGAGGTGGTCGGCGAGCGCATCGGCCGGCAGGCGGCCGATCGTCAGCGGGCTGGCCTGGTCGAACAACGGGCGGTCGCGGGCGCCGAACAGCTCGGCCATCATCCCCGGGTGCGAGCCGGCGAAGACGTAGGCGACGCCGTCGCCGTGGTGCTGGATCTCCGAGCGCAGCACCGCGTCGAGCTCCGGACCGGCGCCGAGCAGCGACTGGAACTCGTCGAAGACCACGAGGACGGTGGGGCCGTGGCGATCGTGGAGGGCCTTGGGCGTCGCGAGCCGTTCGAGCAGCGCGCGCTGCGCGGCGACCGGCCGGTCGCTCGGCGCCAGCTCGAGCGAGGCCACCCCGCCCGAGACGCGCGCGGCGGGCCGCAGCGTGCGCCGAAAGCCGGTGTACCAGCGCCGCAGACGGCCGTCGAGGTCGCGCTCGTAGGCGAGCTCGACGCGCACGGCGACGTCCTCGATCGACAGGACCCCGTAGAGGTCGACGTAGACGGCGGCGAGCCCGTCGCGGCGCGCGTCGCGGAGCAGGCGCCGGAGCATCGAGGTCTTGCCGAATCGGCGCGGAGCCGTGAGGCGGGTGTTGCGGCCCTCTCTCGCGCGCGCGCCGAGCGTGGCGAGCTCCACCGCGCGATCGACGAGCTCGTCGGGCGGGACGGGCTCCTCGTAGCGGAACGGGTTGCGGTCAGGCTCGGCCATCGGGCGGTACTAGAGGATGGTACTGAATGGTACTAGGGCGTAGTACTGGACGCAGTTGTGGCCTCTCAGCGCGTGTGACGGACCAACGGCGACGGCGCGGGGAAGGTTTGCGTGCTTCCGCCGTCCCGGGCCTGCCGCGATCCGCGGGGTACGTCAATGCGCTCGAGATTCTGTTCGGCTATCGGCAAATATCTCGACTGCGTCCGGTGCGGGTGCGATCGACGTCGATTATCGAAGTCGATCGCACCCGCGTCTCGTGGGCGGCCGGGTGCGGGACAGCGCACCTCCCCGCCCGAAGCCCGTCAACTCCCCTTCCCCGGCGCCGTTCAACGTCCGAACGCGGGCCCCGCTCGTCGCGGCAGCCCGTCGCCGCCGGAGCCTCCGATCAGTCGCGTGCCGGAGGCTTGATCTGGACCACGTCGCCGTTGCTCTCCGCCGTAGCGGTCGCCGGCTCCGGCTCGCCGCCGCCGTCCGGCGGGAACGGGGGCAGCGGCGGGAGCGACGGCTCCGCAGCCGCGGCTCCCGTCTCGCGGGCGAGGAACGCGCCGACCTCGCCGATCGTGCTCATCAGCGGCGCCGGGAACATGATCGTCGAGTTCTTGTCGACCCCGATCTCGACCATGGTCTGCAGGTTGCGCAGCTGAAGCGCGATCGGGTGGGCCATCATCACGTCGGCCGCGCGGCCGAGCTCGCCGGCGGCGAGCGCCTCGCCCTCCGCGGCGATGATCTTCGCTCGCTTCTCGCGCTCGGCCTCCGCCTGGCGGGCCATGGCCCGCTGCATGGTGTCGGGCAGCTGGATGTCCTTCAGCTCGACGACGGTGACCTTCACGCCCCACTCCTCGGTCTGGACGTCGAGGATCTCGCGGATGTTCCGGTTGATCTTCTCCGTCTCCGAGAGCGTGTCGTCGAGCGTGTGGCGCCCGACGACGGCGCGCAGGGTGGTCTGGGCGATCTGGTTGATGGCCGCCGCCACGTTCTCGATCGCCACCACCGAGCGCACCGCGTCCTCGACGCGGTAGTAGGCGACGGCGGAGACGTCGACGCTGACGTTGTCGCGCGTGATGATGCCCTGGGACTGGATGGGCATCGTGACGATCCGCAGCGAAACCCGGTGGACGCGATCGACCAGCGGGACGATGAAGATCAGGCCGGGCCCGCGGGCGCCGTCCTTCACGCGCCCGAGCCGGAACTGGACGCCGCGCTCGTACTGCTTGAGGATGCGCACGCTGGCGGCCAGGCCCACGGCGACGAGCGCCGCGATCGCGAGGAGCACATAGAGGAGCGTCATGTCGGTTCCTTCTCGCCGGGTGGATCCGGCGCGGCGGCCATGGGCGGGCGGTCGGCGTCCCCGTGCCGGTCCGACTGCGGCGGGACTGCTCCACCTCGGCTGACCGGCTCCGCATGACTGTAGCGGGCTAGAGCGCCTGGACCTCCGTCACGATCTCGCTGACCGACTTCTTCGCGTCCCCGAACAGCAGCGAGGTGTTGTCGGCGTAGAACAGCGGGTTGTCGATCCCGGCGAAGCCCGAGTTCATCGAGCGCTTGAGCACGATGACGGAGCCGGACTGGTCGACCTCGAGGATCGGCATCCCGTAGATCGGCGAGTCGGGCTGGTTCTCCGCGGCCGGGTTCGTCACGTCGTTGGCGCCGATCACGAGCGAGACGTCCGTCCGCGGGAACTCGCCGTTGATCTCGTCCATCTCCTTCAGCTGCTCGTAGGGCACGTCGGCCTCCGCAAGCAGCACGTTCATGTGGCCGGGCATCCGGCCCGCGACCGGGTGGATGCCGAACGAGACCTTGACCCCCTTCGCCTCGAGCGCCAGGGTAAGCTCGCGCACGGCGTGCTGGGCCTGAGCGACCGCCATCCCGTAGCCGGGGACGATCGCGACCTGGCGCGCGTAGGAGAGCTGGATCGCCACGTCGGCCGCGGAGGTCGACTTCACCGGCCGCTGCTCCGCGCCGTCCGCCCCCGCGGCGAGCGCCGGCGCCCCGCCGCCTCCGCCGAACCCGCCGGCGATGATCGACGGCACCGACCGGTTCATGGCCGTCGCCATGAGGTTCGTGAGGATCGTGCCCGAGGCGCCGACGATCATGCCGGCGACGATGAGCGCGGTGTTGTCGAGCGCAATGCCGGCGGCGGCGGCCGAGAGCCCGGTGAAGGCGTTGAGCAGCGAGATGACCACGGGCATGTCGGCGCCGCCGATCGGCAGCACCACGGTGTTGCCGAGGATCGCCGCGGCGACGAGCAGCGCGACGAACAGCGCCTGGGACTCGGTGCCCGCGGCGATCGCCACCCCGCAGCCGACGGCGACGAGCAGCAGCACGAGGTTGAGGAGCTGCTGGCCGGGGACCGAGATCGGGCGCCCGGGGAGGATCTCCTGGAGCTTGCCGAAGGCGATGTTCGAGCCCCAGAAGGAGATCGAGCCGATGATCGCCGCGAAGAGGATCGGGATCAGCGTCTCGAGCGGTGGGTTGCCGCCGGTCTCCAGCGCGTGGCGGTACTCGGCCCACGAGATGAGCGCCACCGCGCCGCCGCCGACGCCGTTGAACAGCGCGACCATCTGCGGCATCGCGGTCATCTTCACCCGCAACGCCGCCGGGATCCCGATGGCCGTGCCGATCACGATGCCCAGCGCGATGAGCAGCGCGTCCTCTCCCGAGGTGATGACTCCCGGCTTGATGAGCGTGGCGATGACCGCGACGAGCATGCCGGCGGCGGCGATCTTGTTCCCGCGCACCGCGGTGTTGGGTCCCGTCAGCCCGCGCAGCCCGAGGATGAACATCGTGAAGGCCACGATGTAGAGGAGGTTGATGAAGTCCGCCTCGCGGTACCACGCGACGGCGAGCGGGCTCACGAGCCGGCCTTCCCGTCGCCGTCGGCGTCCGCCTTGGTCGGCTTGCGCTTGAACATCGAGAGCATCCGGTCGGTGACCAGGAAGCCGCCGACCACGTTGATCGTGCCGAAGGCGATCGCGATGACGAGGATGAACTTGGAGAGGAAGCCGGCCGCCTCGGCGATGGTCAGCAGGCCGCCGAGCAGGACGATGCCGTGGATGGCGTTCGTCCCTGACATGAGCGGCGTGTGCAGGGTGTTCGGCACCTTCGAGATGACCTCGAAGCCGACGAATGCCGCGAGGACGAGGAGAGC
>JBBSBL010000014.1:0-49971 GCA_038251325.1 Solirubrobacterales bacterium
CCCTCCCTCGGAGCCCGCCGGGCCGGTACGGTGACCGCATGCGCCTCTGGCCCCGAGCCCCCGTCGACGAGGGCCTCCTGGACCTGCTCGAGGAGGCGGCCCGCAACGCCCAGCGAACCAGCCTGCTCGTCCGGGACCTGATCGTCGACTACCCGGAGAAGGCGGGCCTCGCGCACGACGTGGTCATCGCCGAGCACGAGGGCGACCGCATCACCCACGACATCCTGCATCGGCTCAACGGCGGCCGCCGGGGGCGGCTGCCGATCGCCTCCGAGGACGTCCAGGCGCTCGCGTCGGCGCTCGACGACATCGTCGACTTCGCCGAGGAGGCCGCCGACTCGCTCGGCCGCTACGCGATCGAGGCGCCGATGGAGCAGGCGGTCGCCCTGAGCGAGGTGCTCGTGCGCGCGACGCGCGAGGTGGCCGCGGCGCTGCGGGCGCTGCGGCAGGACGGAGACCTCGCCGGGCATCTCGTCACCGTCCACCAGATCGAGAACGAGGGCGACCGCATCGTCCGCGACGGCGTCGCGGCCCTCTTCCAGGGCGGCATCGACCCGATGGTCGTGATCCGCTGGAAGGACATCTTCGAGTCCCTCGAGCAGGCGATCGACGCGTGCGAGACCGTGGCCAACGTGCTCGAGGGCATCGGGCTGCGGGCCGCCCGCCGGCGGTAGCCGGCCCCGCGACGCGCCTCGTCGCTCAGGGCCCGGCGCCCGGTGTGACCGGGTACTCCATGACCGCCGACACGCGCGCCCGCGCCTCCGGGCCCCAGTGGCGCTCCACGAGATGGAGGCCGAGATCGAGCGCCGAGGCCACACCGGCCGCGGTGGTCACGGGCCCGTCCTCGACGATCCGGTCCCCGCGGACGACCTCGCGGCAGTGGGGGGCCAACTCGTCGTAGGCGAGATGGTGGGTGGTGGCGCGGCGGCCCTTGAGGAAGCCCGCCGCGCCGAGCAGCAGCGCCCCGGTGCACACGCTGGCGATCGGCCGGCCCCGCGCGCCGCCGCCCCAGGAGCGCAGGTAGTCCATCGCCTGCGCGTCGTGGACGAGGCGGCGGGTGCCGAGCCCGCCCGGCACGACCAGCAGGTCATAGTCCTTGAGCGGCTCGTAGACGCCGTCGGGAGCGAGCGTCAGGCCGGTCTCGCCCTGGATCGTCCCGTGCGTGCCGATGATCCGGACGGCCGCGCCCCGGTCGATCCCCATCGGCGCGATCCGCCGCAGCGCGTCGTAGACCCCGACGAGGTCGAGCGCGGTCAGGCCGGGAAAGGCGAGGAGGGCGACGCGGCGGGCGATCGGCGGGACGCTAGCGGCCCGACCCGGGGGAAATGCCCGCATGGAGCATGTTTAAGACTCGTTACCGCAATTTGCGGAATCGCACACCGCGCTGAGCCAGCCCTTAGACTCACCCGATGTCGATCTCGACCCCTGCGGCCGACCACCGCCCCGACGAGGGGGCTCGCGCCCAGAGTCCCGTGAGGCTGGCCGTCGTCGATCGCGACACCGGCTTCCTCCAGGTGCTCGGCAAGCGCGTCCAGTCGATGGGGTGGGAGCAGCGGACGCTCGCCCACCCGCCCGCGCCCGACGCACTGGTGCAGATGCGGCTCAACGCGCTCGTGCTCGACGTCGCGCTGCTGGGCACCACCGCGCGCGAGTACCTCGACCGGGTCTGCGGTCAGCTGCCGGAGCTCGGCGTGGTCATCTGCACGGGGCCCTCCTCGGTCGGCCAGCGCGTGCGGGGCCTGCGGCTCGGCGCCGACGACTGGGTCACCAAGCCGTGCCATCCCGAGGAGCTCATCGCGCGCGTGGAGGCCGTGATGCGCCGCCGCCGCCGCACGGCCGCCCCGACGGCCAACGCGGCGATCGTCACGGGCCAGGTGGCGATCCGCCCCGACCAGTTCCAAGCCTTCGTCGACGATCGCAGCCTCGACCTCACCCGGCGCGAGTTCGAGCTCATCCACCTCCTCGCCGACGCCGAGGGCCAGGTGCTCCAGCGCGAGGAGATCTACCAGCGCGTGTGGGGCTACGCGATGGCCCACGGCGACCGCTCGGTCGACGTCTTCGTCCGCAAGCTCCGCCAGAAGCTGGAGCGCTCCTCTCCGGGGTGGCGCTACATCCACACGCACTTCGGCGTCGGGTATCGCTTTGCGCCGGAGCCGGCCGACGACCCGCACCTCGCGACGGTGCCGCTCGAGGAGCCGCACCCGATACCCGCGCCGTCCGCCGGCGTCCCGCCCGCGCGGGACGCCGCGGGCCTGGTGTCGTGAGCACGACGCTGCGCAACGTCCTCATCGTCCTCGCGCTGGCTGCGGCCGTCGTCTTCCTGCCGGGGGGCGGCACCGCGAGCGAGACGATCCTCCAGGCGCTCTCGGCGCTCTTCCTCGTGGCCCTCGGCTGGTTCGCGGTCCGGCTCTACCGCGAGCGGCGCCTGGACCTCGAGTCGCTCCCTGACGGGATCCGCGCGCTGCTCTACGGCTCGCTCGGGATCGCCGCGCTCACGGCGACGGCCACCGGCCGCCTGTGGCAGACCGGCGCCGGGACGCTCGTCTGGTTCGCCCTCGTGGCGCTCGTCGCGGCGGGGCTCGTCACCTCGTGGCGCGCCTGGCGCGCGTACTAGCGCCCCGCCGGGGCGTTTCGAGCGCCTTCCTTAGCTGGCGCGGCGCCGAGCGGCGACGCGCCAGCACCTGATCCGCGAGCGGTCGGACTCCGCAAGGTTGGACATGTCTTCACACGCCTCCCTCGTCGCGGGACTCGCTGCGGCCGGCGCGCTGGCCCTGGCCGGATGCGGCGGCGGGGACACGAAG
This sequence comes from Solirubrobacterales bacterium, assembly GCA_038251325.1. Taxonomy (GTDB): domain Bacteria; phylum Actinomycetota; class Thermoleophilia; order Solirubrobacterales; family Solirubrobacteraceae; genus JBBSBL01. The sequence goes on from JBBSBL010000014.1 coordinate 2,802, forward strand.
AAGTCGACCGCCAAGGCTCCGGCCGCGGCGGCGACGAAGACGGTGAGCATCAAGAACTTCATGTACGCCCCGGTCGCCGCGCAGAGCAGCGCCGGCGGCCAGATCCGCTTCACCAACGCGGACTCGGCCGCGCACACCGTGACCGCCGACGACGGCTCGTTCGACAGCGGCACGCTCCAGCGCGGCGCGACGAAGGGCATCACCTTCGCCAAGGCCGGCACGTTCGCCTACCACTGCGCCTTCCATCCCTACATGAAGGGGAAGGTCGTCGTCTCCTAGGCGGCGCCTACGACCAAAAGGACACACCCATGACCGACCAGGACCAGCACGACTCCAACCAGGACCGCCCCGCGGGCGCGCTCGCCGAGCTCACCCGCGACGAGTCCTCGCGACGGCGCTTCCTCGGCCTCGCCGGCGCCGGTGGCGCCGCGGCGTTGAGCACGTTCATCGCCGCCTGTGGCAGCGACTCGAAGAAGCAGGAGACCACCGCGACGGCGCCCGCCCAGCGCGGCGGCGACATCGACATCGTCAACTACGCGCTGACGCTCGAGTACGTCGAGGCCGCCTTCTACACGAAGGTCGTCGCCTCCGGGCTGTTCAAGGGCGCGCAGCTGGATGCCATCAAGCGGATCGGCGAGAACGAGAAGGAACACGTCGCCGCACTCACGGCCACGGCCAAGAAGCTCGGCGGCACGCCCGCGCCGAAGCCGAAGACCAAGTTCCCGCTCGGGAGCCCGAGCGCGGTCCTGAAGCTCGCCGCGACCGTGGAGAACCTCGGCGCCGCCGCCTACCTCGGCCAGGCTGCCGCGATCCAGAGCAAGGAGGTCCTCGCGGCCGCCCTCTCGATCCACAGCGTCGAAGGACGCCACGCCGCCGCGCTGAACACGCTCGTCGGCAAGTCGATCACCCCCGACGGCGCGTTCGCGAAGCCCGCTTCGATGAAGCAGGTCCTCGCCGCCGTCCAGCCGTTCATCGTCAACTCGTAACCCAGGGAGCCCCAGACACATGCCCACCAACGAGAAGCTGCTCACTCCCGAGCTCGCGGGGGTCGAGGTCCACGGGGTCACCCGTTCCTCCTTCCTCGTCCGCTCGGCCCTCGCCGCCGGCGCCGTGTACGGCGCCGGGGCGGTCTCGCCGTTCGTCCGCTCGGCGTTCGCCGCCTCGGGCGGCACGGACGCCGAGATCGTCAACTTCGCGCTGACCCTCGAGTACCTCGAGGCGGCGTTCTACACCGAGGCCGCGAAGCTGAAGCTCAGCGGCAAGGTGCGGGACCTCGCGAAGCTGCTGCGCGACGACGAGACCCAGCACGTGGACGCGCTCACCGCCACGGTGAAGAAGCTCGGCGGCACGCCGGTCGCCAAGCCGAAGTTCACGTTCCCGATCAAGGACGAGAAGAGCTTCCTGAAGCTCGCCCAGGTCCTCGAGGACACCGGCGTGAGCGCCTACAATGGCGCCGGGCCGTCGATCACGTCGAAGGACGTCCTCGCCGCGGCCGGCTCCATCGTCCAGATCGAGGCGCGCCACGCCGCCGCGATCCGGCTGATGAACGGGGAGCCGCCGGCGCCCGTCGCCTTCGACGCGCCGCTCCCCGCGGCGAAGGTCAAGGCGGCGGTCAAGCCGTTCATCATGGCCTAGCCCGACGCACTGGTCCGGCCCTCCGGCGGCGCGTCCGCCGGAGGGCCGTTCGCCGTTAAGGGCGCTGTCTCGTCACCGGCGCGTCTGGTTTCGTCACGCGTCGTCCGCCAGCGTGAGCGCTCATGTGGCGACGTGCACGGAGGGAGCAGGGCCAGGCGACGGTCGAGCTGGTGGCGCTCCTGCCGCTGCTCGCCATCGCCGTCGCGGCGCTCTGGCAGTGCGTGCTGGCCGGCGAGTCCGGCTGGCTCGCCGCGTCGGCGGCGCGGGCGGCCGCCCGGGCGCAGGCGCTCGGCGGTGACGTGGAGGCCGCGGCGCGTCGGGTGTTGCCGGGTCGGCTCGAGGCGGGCCTGCGCGTGCGGGCGCTGCCCGACGGCTCGGTCCGCGTCCGTGTCGGCGTGCCGCTCGTCCTCGGCGAGGGGCGGCTGACCAGCATCGAGGCCCGGGCGCGGTTCGCGCCCCAGCGGCCGTGAGCCGCCTGCGCAGCGCCGGCGGGCAGGCGTCCGTGGAGCTCGTGGCGCTGCTGCCGCTCCTCGCCGGCGTCGCCGTGGTCGTCCTCCAGCTGCTCGCCGCCGGCGCCTCCGCGGAGCTCGCCGAGCACGCTGCGGAGGCCGGGGCGGTCGCCCTGCTCGAGGGTGGCGATCCGGCCGACGCGGCGCGCGACGCCGTGCCGGCCTGGTCTCGCGGCGCGATGGCGGTCCGGGTCTCGGGGCGAACGGTCCGCGTCCGCGTGCGTCCGCTCTCGCCGGTGCGCGGCGTCGGCGAGCTGCTGGCCCACACCGCGGAGGCGCACGCGGGCCGGGCCGGCGGATGAGCCCGCTCGGCCGTCGCCTGATCGAGATGTTCGTCGCCCCGCCCCGGAGCGGCCAGGACCGCTCGTCCCGCGGCGCGGCGCGCCACTCGCCGCCGGCCGTCGCGAGCCCTCGGCCGACCGCCGTCGCGGTGATCGGAGCGCGCGACGCGGTGACGGTCACCGCCGCCGGCGTCGCGCTGGTCCTCGCCGGGCGCGGGCCGGCGGTGCTCGGGCACGTCGGCGGTGAGATCCCGCCCCTGCGCGCGCCCGCGATCCCGGCGGCCACCCGCGCGGCGACGCGCCTGCGCGAGCGCGGACACGACGCCGCGGCGGCCGGGCGGCTCGTCCACGCGGCCGGCACGCCGACCGACGTCGTCCGGGCCATCGCCGCCGCCGGGGTACCGGCGGCGGTGGCGGTGTCCACCCCGCGCGACGGCGAGGTCGATCGCCTGCTGCGCGCCCAGGACGCGGTGCTCGTCGCCGTGGCGAGCGGCGACGCAGGCCTCGGCCCGCTCGCGCTCGCGGGCCTGCTCGCGCTCGAGGTTCCCGCCGCGGTCGCCCCCGAGCGTCCCGACCCGGCCGCCGTCGCGCTCGCGCTGGCCGGGCTCGCCGTTCGCGGTGGCTGGGCGCGAGGGCTGCGCGACGCGCTGGAGGCGGCGCGATGAGCGAGCGGGAACGAGGCCAGGCCACGCTGGTCCTGCTCTTCGGCCTGCTCGTGGTCCTGCTCGGCGCGGTGACGCTGGGCGGCGTGGCCACCGGCCTCGGGGCGCGGGCGAGCCGGCAGCGGGCGGCCGATCTCGCCGCCCTCGCCGGCGCGCGCTCGATGCACGACGCCTACGACCGCCTCTTCGAGCCGGCGCGGATCGGACCCCGGAGCAATCCGCGTCATCTCGAGAAGGCGGCCTACCTCGCGGCGGCCCGCTCCGCGGCGCTGGCGGTCGCGGGCGCCAACGGCGCTCGGGCGGTGGTCGCGAGCTTCCCGGACCAGCGCGAGATGGCGCCGGTGCGCGTCCGGGTGGTGGTGCGCGATCCGGTCGAGGTCGATCTGGGCGGGGCACGGCGCCGCGCCCCGGTGCGCGCGGTCGCCGAGGCACGCCTCGACCCGCCGGCCTGGACCGCGATCGACCCCGGCCCGGGCGACTACCCGGGCCCGTTCGCGATGCGCCAGGGCAAGCCGATGCGGCCCGACGTCGCGCTCGCCTTCGACCGGATGGCGGCGGCGGCGGCGCGAGCGGGGCACGGTCTGATCGTCGTCAGCGCGTTCCGCTCCAGCGCCGAGCAGGCGGTCCTCTTCGCGCGTCACCCGGACCCGAAGTGGGTCGCGCCGCCCGGGCACTCGCTGCACCGGCTGGGGACGGAGCTCGACCTCGGACCGCCGGGCGCGTACGGCTGGCTCGCCGGGCACGCGGGAGCGTTCGGCTTCGTGCAGCGCTATTCGTGGGAGGCGTGGCATTTCGGGTTCACGCGGAACGCGGGGTCGGCCTCGGTCGGCTTCGCGCGCGCCGACGGACGCGGGTCGCTGCCTGCGTTCGTCCCGGCGCGCTACGCGCCGACCATCGCCCGGGCGGCCCAGCGCTGGAACGTCGGCGCGGCGCTGCTCGCCGCGCAGCTCTACGCCGAGTCCGGCTTCAACCCGTTCTCGGTCTCGCCGGCGGGAGCGCGCGGGATCGCCCAGTTCATGCCGGGCACGGGCGCCGCGTATGGGCTCCGCGATCCGTTCGACGCGGCGGCGTCGATCGACGCCCAGGCGCGACTGATGCGCGACCTGCTGCGGCGCTTCGGCTCGGTCCCGCTCGCCCTCGCCGCCTACAACGCCGGGCCCGGCGCGGTCGCCCGCTGCGGCTGCATCCCGCCCTACCCGGAGACCCGCGGCTACGTCGCCCGGATCCTCGGCCTGCTGCGCGGGGCGGGGGACAGCGGCGCCGCGGGCGGGGGCCTGACGATCCGGCTGGTGCGATGACGGCCACGCCGAAACGCATGCGCTGGCGCCGAGGACGAGGTCCTCGATGCCGCGGGCCAGCGAACCGGCGGCAGGTTCAGCTTCGGCGATGCGGTCGCGGCGGTGCGGGCGGATCGCGACAGCAGGTGATCGTCGTCGACCCGTCGATGCTCATGCCGGCGCTCGGCGACGACGGCGAGCACGGTCGCCGCGCGCGGGCCCGGCTGCGCGGCGAGGGCCTGACGGCGCCGGAGGTCATCGACCTCGAGGTGATCTCCGCGCTCCGCGGGCAGGTGCGCTCCGGACGGCTCGATCGCGAGCGCGCGCTCCGGGCGGGCGCGGACCTGGTGCGGATGCCGCTCGCTCGTACGCCGCATCGACCGTTCCTGCGCCGGATCTGGGCGCTCCGAGATGCTCTGACGCCCTACGACGCGGCCTACGTGGCCGTGGCCGAGGCGCTCGGCGTTACCCTCCTCACCGCCGATCGGAAGCTCGGGCGGGCGGCGAGCGCCGCGGGGTGCGCGGTCGAGCTGGTGCGCTGAGTGGCCCTCGCCATCGAGGCGCCCGTGGTCGCTGCGGTCCTTCACGTTGACCGCGGATGGCGCGGTCAACGTGCGGAGGAGCGGTTACGCGAGCGACGTCACTTCCAACGACCACGTCGCGGTGAACCGCTCGCCGGGAGGGACGAGCCGCAGGCCGTCGCCCGAGGCGAGCGCGTTCGTGGGGGCGGTCATCGGCTCGAAGCAGACGACGTCGAGGTCCGGTGGCGCGAAGATCTGGGCGTAGGGGTAGCCGTCGTCGAAGCGCACCGTGATCCGGCGCTCGCCGTCCTCGACCGCGAAGGTCGCGCTCGACGCCACGCCGGCGAAGCCGTCGTCGAACGTGCGCTCGCCGAGCGGGCCGTCGAGTGGGTCGGCCGGCCGCCGCGCGCCCGTCGGGATCATCCGCGCGTCGAGCGCGAGGTGCTCGAGGCCGGCGGGCGCCGAGATGACCCAGTCGGCCCGCGCCGCGCCGGGCGGCGCGAGGTACGGGTGCCAGCCGCACGCGACCGGGACCGCACCGGCCGCTCCCGCGACGATCGAAGTCCCGACCTCGAGGATGCCGTCGCGGAGCGTCGCCGCGACCTCGGCGACGTGCGGGAACGGAAACGTGGCGAGGCGCTCCGGCCGGGCGCCGAAGTCCAGCCGGGCGGCGATGCGCGCCCATTCGTCACCGGCCTCGCGCACGGTCACCACCCAGTCGTCGGCCGCGGCCAACACCCCGTGGATCGGGAGGCCGTGCTCCTCGCGGTGGAGCAGCGGGGAATCCGGGTCGAGCGCCACCTCGACGCCGGCCGCCGCGTAGCGATCGGCGGCCAAGCGATTCGCCCACGGGTGGAGGAGCGGTAGCCCGAAGGTCGAGCCGCGCTCCGCGTAGGCCGGCAGCCCGTCGGGCTTGCCGAGCAGCTGGACGCCATCCTGGCGTAGCGAGCACCCGACCATCCCGACCCCGGGCGCGAATGCTGCCTGGACGCCGGCGGGTGAGGCCAAAGTCATGGTCGCCACGCCGTTCTGGCGGGTGTCGTGGATCTCGTGACCGGGCATCGGCGGAGGCTCGCGCGACGCGGAGAGCGGCAGCGTCAGCCCGTCGCGGCGGCCGGCACGCCGAGCTCCGCCTCCACGGCGCTCAACTCCACCGGGATCCCGTTGAGCACGGCGTTCCCCGAGAGCGGATCGACCATCGCCTCGTCGGTGAGCACGTTGCTGTTCACGCCGGCGTGGACGGCGGCGACGCGCATCGCCGCCCCGGGCGCCTGGTGGCCCCAGCCATGGGGGAGGCTGACCACGCCCGGCATCACGTCCTCGGTCACCTCGACCGGTGCAACGATCTCCCCGGCGCGCGAGGCGAGCCGGGCCGGGCTGCCGTCCCGCAGGCCGTGGCGCTCGGCGTCGCGCGGGTGGACCTGGAGCGTGCAGGAGTCCTTTCCGCGTACGAGCGGCGTGAGGTTGTGCATCCACGAGTTGTTGGAGCGCAACTGGCGGCGGCCGACGAGCACGAGGCCGCCGTCCGCGCCGCGGTCGAGCGCCGCGACCAGCCGCGGCACGTCGGCCAGGATCGGCGCGGGGGCGAGGTCGATCCGGCCCGTCCGGGTGCGGAGCACTTCGGGGATCCGCGGCTCCAGCGGCCCGAGGTCGACCCCGTGCGGGTGGGCCTCGAGCAGGTTCAGGGACAGTCCCGCGCCGCCTGGTGTCCGCTCGGCGAGACCGGCGGGGCGCCCGAAGCCCTCGCCGTAGGGACCGACGCGGAGCAGCAGATCGAGCAGGCGCTCCGCGCCGACGCGCGGTTTCAGCGCGGCGAGGATCTCGGCCGGCTCGCGGGACTCGATCGGGGAGCCCTCCACCGTCGTCTGCCGCCGCACCGCCTCGCCGGCCACGAAGGCGTCGAGCGCGGCGACGTCGGCGTCCGGGCCCTGGCCGGCGACGATGCCGGTGAGGCGCAGGAGCGTGACCCACTCGTCGGGCAGGTCCTCCTCGGGCGGGAGCGACGGCGGCGAGAAGTTCGCCACGTTGCGCGCGGCGAACTGGTAGAGCGCGATGTCGTAGTGCGGGCGGCGCAGCGGCGAGGGCGCCGGGAGGATCACGTCGGCGTGGCGGGTGGTCTCGTTGACGTACACGTCGACGCTGACCATCAGCTCCAGCGAGTCGAGCGCGCGGTCCAGCCGCTCGGCGTTGGGCGTCGAGAGCGCCGGGTTCCCGGCGAAGGTGAGCAGCGCGCGCACCTGGCCGCGTCCCCGCGTGTCGATCTCCTCCGCGAGGCAGGCGGTCGGCAGCTCGCCGAACACCTCGCCCAGGCCGCGAACGCGGGAGTGGAAGCGGCCGAAGCGCGCGCCGCGCCCCCGGCCGGGCGGCCCGGCCGTGTTGGCCTGGCCCGCGGCCGCGCGCGGGAACATCGCGCCGCCCTCGCGGTCGAGGTTGCCGGTCAGCAGGTTGAGCACGTCGACGAGCCAGCTCGCGAGCGTCCCGAACTCCTGGGTGCAGGTGCCGATGCGGCCGTAGACAGCGGCGCGGTCGGCCGCCGCGAGCTCGCGCGCAGCCCGGACGATCGTCGCGGCGGGGATGCCGCACGCGGCGGCGGCCCGCTCGGGCGTGAACGCCGACGCGGCCTCCTCGACGGCCTCGATCCCGTCGGTCCACGCGGTCACCGCCCCCGGCCGGGCAAGGCCCTCGGCGAAGAGGACGTGCACGAGCCCCATGAGGAACGCGGCGTCGGTCCCCGGGCGGATGAACAGGTGCTCGTCGGCCTCGGCCGCGGTGCGCGTCCGGCGGGGATCGACGACGACGACGCGCCCGCCGCGAGCCCGGATCGCCCGCAGCCGCCCGCGCATGTCCGGCGCGGTGAGCAGCGACCCGTTCGAGGCTAGCGGGTTCGCGCCGAGGATCAGGAGGTGGTCGGTCCGGTCGACGTCGGGGACGGGCACGCTCGTCGCCGTCCCGAACATCATCGCCGCGGCCACCTGCTTGGGCATCTGGTCGACCGTGCTGGCCGAGAACACGTTGCGGCTCCCCAGCGCCTTGAGCAGGACCCGGCCGTAGAGGATGGGCGCGAGGTTGTGGGCGTTGGGGTTGCCGAGGTAGGCGGCGACCGCGTGGCGATCCCCGTCGGCGAGGATCGGGCCCAGCCGCGCGTCGATGACCGCGAACGCCTCGTCCCACGATGCGGGCGCGAACGACCCGTCGGCCTGGCGCAGCAGCGGCGTGCGCACGCGGTCGGGATCTTCGTGCAGCGCCTTCAACGACGCGCCCTTGGGGCAGACGAAGCCGTGGCTGAAGACATCGTCGCGATCGCCACGGATCGAGGCGACCTCCTCGCCGGCGAACCCGACCTCCAGGCCACACGTCGCCTCGCACAGGGGGCACGTGCGGTGGGCGACACGGTCCGGCGCGGTCATGCCCCGCAGCCTACCGCCCGCCTCGACCTATCCTCGAGGCGATGGCCGAGAACACCGTCGAGACCCGTGAGGAGCGTCTGCGCGCGCAGCGCCTCGCGCTGCCGGACGACCCCGGCGTCTACCTGTTCCGCGACGACCGCGGCCGGGTCGTCTACGTCGGCAAGGCGAAGTCGATCCGCAAGCGGGTCGCCTCGCACTTCTCGGCGCCGAGCACCCGGGCCGGCGTCGACCTGCTGCCGCTGATCGACCGGATCGAGAGCCTCGTGGTGAGCACCGAGGCCGAGGCGCTGCTCGCCGAGCAGAACTTCATCAAGCAGTACAAGCCGCGCTTCAACATCCGCCTGCGGGACGACAAGAGCTACCCGTACATCGCGATCTCCCTCGACGAGCCGTTCCCGCGGGTCTACTTCACCCGCGAGCGTCATCGCCGAGACCGCGCCTACTTCGGGCCCTACTCGAGCGCGAAGCGGGTGCGGGAGACGCTCGACCTGCTCGGCAAGGTCTTCATGTTCCGCTCCTGCGAGGGCGCCGAGCCGGGCCGCCGCAGCGGCTCGCCGTGCCTGGACTACTACATCAAGCGCTGCGAGGCGCCCTGCGTCGGCTACGTCTCGCAGGAGGACTACCGCCGCGGGATCGACGGCGTCGTGGACTTCCTCTCCGGCCGCTACCGCGAGATCGAGCGCGCGCTGGAGTCGGGCATGCGCCGCGCCGCCGCCGAGCAGCGCTTCGAGGACGCGGCGCGCGAGCGCAACCGCCTGCGCGCCGTGCGCTCGCTCCTCGAGCGGCAGCGCGTGGCGAACGAGGCGGTGGGGACGCTCGACGCGGTGGCCGTCGCGGTCGACGCGACCGAGGCGAACGCCCAGGTCTTCCAGGTCCGTGACGGCGTGCTGGCCGACCGTCAGGGCTTCTACCTCGACAACGCCACCGGCCGGGGTGTCGCCGAGGTCGGCGAGGCGTTCCTGCTCCAGTACTACGGGAGCGCGGGGATGATCCCGCCGCTGGTCGTGGTCCAGCGGGCGGTGGGGGAGGCCGAGGGCGCCGGCGCCCTGGCCGAGGCGCTGGCCGCGCGGCGCGACGGCCCGGTGGAGGTGCGGGTGCCCGAGCGCGGCGACAAGCGTCGCATCCTCGACCTCGCCGAGCGCAACGCTCGTCTCGCGCTGGACCAGGAGAAGCTGCGCTCCGAGCGCCGCCGGCAGCAGCGGGTCGAGGCGATCGACGGGCTGCAGCGGGCGCTCGGCATGGACGTCCCGCCGGTCCGGATCGAGGGCTTCGACGTGTCCAACCTCATGGGGACCCACACCGTCGCGTCGATGGTGGTCTTCGAGGGCGGCGCGCCGAAGAAGTCCGACTACCGGCGCTTCACCGTCCGCGGGGAGGACGACGGCGGCGCCGCGCGGGGCATCGGCGAGCCCGACGACTTCGCGGCGATGGAGGAGATCCTCGGCCGGCGCCTCGCGCAGTGGGAGCGCCAGCGGGAGCGCAGCCCCCACGACCGCGAGCACGACGTGAGCTTCGCGACGCTGCCGAGCGTGATCGTGATCGACGGCGGGAAGGGACAGCTCTCGGCCGGCGTCCGCGCCCTTCGCGGCTTCCGCGAGCGCGGCGTCGTGGTCGTCTCGCTCGCCAAGCGAATCGAGGAGGTGTTCGTCCCCGGCCGCGACGCCCCGCTGCGCCTCGGCCACGAGACCCCGGAGCTCCAGCTCCTCCAGCGGGTCCGCGACGAGGCGCACCGCTTCGCCGTCACCCACCACCGCGGGCGCCGCGATCGCGCAATGACGACCTCGATCGTCGACGGCCTGCCCGGCGTCGGCCCCGCTCGCAAGCGCCTGCTGCTCAAGCACTTCGGCTCGCCGGACGCCTTCGCCGCGGCCTCGCGCGAGGAGCTCGAGGCGGTCCCCGGATTGCCGGGCAAGGTGGCGCGCGACCTGTGGGCCCACCTGAACAAGACCGGTCGCTGACGACTGCCGCGAGCCGTCTCGCCGGCACGTCACACTGCGGACATGGAGCCGCCGGAATCCGCCCCGCCGGCGCTGACGGACTTCGTCGTGATCACCGGCTTCTCGGGCGCCGGGAAGTCGACCGCGATGGCGGCGTTCGAGGACGAGGGCTACTTCTGCGTGGACAACCTCCCGCCGGAGATGATCCGCTCGCTCGCCGAGCTCTTCACCCACGAGGGGTCGAAGGTCGAGCGGGCGGCCGTGGTCTCCGACGTGCGCGGAGGCGACTACTTCGGCGGTCTCTCGCAGGTGCTCGCCGACCTCGAGGCCGCGGGCGTCTCGCATCGCGTCCTGTTCCTGGCGGCCGACGAGCAGTCGCTGATCAACCGCTTCAAGGAGACCCGTCGCCGCCATCCCCTCACCGGCACCGGCACGGTGGCCGCCGGCATCAGCGCCGAGCGGGAGGTGCTGGCGCCGCTGCGCGAGCGCGCCGATGTCGTGCTCGACACGAGCGGGCTCACCGCGGCGATGCTGCGCCGCAAGCTCGCCGAGGAGGTCCTGCCGACCCGCACACCCGGCCGGCTGGCCGTCACCTTCCAGAGCTTCGGCTTCAAGCACGGGCCGGCGCGCGACGCGGACGTCGCGCTCGACGTCCGCTTTCTCCCCAACCCTCACTACGAGCCCGGCCTGCGGCCGCTCACCGGGCGGGACGCCACGGTCCGGGAGTACGTGAACCGCGACGGCGCGCTCGACGACTTCTACGCGCGACTGCATCCGCTGCTCGACTTCCTGCTCCCGCAGTACCTGGCCGAGGGCAAGGCCCACCTGCTCGTGGCCATCGGCTGCACCGGCGGGCGCCATCGCTCGGTGGCGATAGCCGAGGACCTCGCCGAGCGCTACGCCGACCGCGGGCCGTACCTCGTCGAGGTGCTCCACCGCGACGCCGAGCGGCCGCCCGCCACCTGACCGGCGGCCCGCCGGCGGATCGTTCGGATAGCCTCCGCACTCCGCCGGGCCGCGGCTCCGCCGCGCCCGGCGCGCCCCCGCGACTCGCCTGAGCAGGAAGGAAACCACGCATGCCCACCCGCGTCGGCATCAACGGCTTCGGCCGGATCGGCCGCAATGTCTTCCGTGCCGCCCACGAGGGCGGGGCGGACCTCGAGATCGTCGCCGTCAACGACCTCACGGACGCCCACATGCTCGCCCATCTCCTGAAGTACGACTCGAACTACGGGCCGTTCCCGGGGACGGTCGAGCTCGACGGCGATCGCATCGTCGTCGATGGCACGTCCGTCCGCGTGCTCGCCGACACCGACCCGGCGAAGCTGCCCTGGGGCGAGCTCGAGGTCGACGTGGTCATCGAGTCCACCGGCCACTTCACCGCGCGCGCCGACGCCGCGAAGCATCTCGCCGGCGGCGCGAAGAAGGTGATCATCTCCGCGCCGGCGAGCGAGCCCGACGCGACGGTGGTGATCGGCGTGAATTTCGAGGACGTCTACGAGCGCGAGACGCATGACGTGATCTCGAACGCCTCGTGCACGACGAACTGCCTCGCGCCGGTGGCGAAGGTCGTCCACGACGCGGTCGGGATCCACCACGGGCTGATGACGACGATCCACGCCTACACGGCGGACCAGCGCCTGCAGGACATGCCCCACCCCGACCTGCGCCGCGCCCGGGCGGCCGCCGTCAACCTCATCCCCGCCTCGACCGGCGCGGCGAAGGCCATCGGCCTCGTCATCCCCGAGCTCAAAGGGAAGCTGCACGGGTTCGCGATCCGCGCCCCGGTTCCGACCGGCTCGGTCGTGGACCTCACCTTCGAGGCCCGGCGCGAGACCTCGGTGGACGAGCTCAACGGGGCGCTGCGCGCCGCCGCCGACGGCCCGCTGAAGGGCATCCTGCGCTACACCGACGAGCCGATCGTCTCCAGCGACATCGTCAAGGAGCCGCACTCCTCGATCCTCGACTCGCAGCTCACCGCCGTCCTCGACGGAACCCTGGTGAAGATCGTCGCGTGGTACGACAACGAGTGGGGCTACTCGAACCGCTGCGTCGACCTCGCCCAGCGCGTTCTCTGACGCGTGCGGACGCTCGACGATCTCGACGTCGCCGGCCGCCGAGTCCTCGTCCGGGTCGACTTCAACGTGCCGCTCGACGACGGGCGGGTGGCCGACGACACGCGGATCCGCGCCGCGCTCCCCACGCTCCGGGAGCTGCGCGGCAAGGGGGCGCGGCTCGTCCTCGCCTCCCACCTCGGGCGGCCGGAGGACCGCGAGCCCGAGCTCTCGCTGCGCCCCGCCGCCGACCGGCTCGGCGAGCTGCTGGGCAGCGAGGTGCGGCTCGCCCCCGAGGTCGTCGGGCCGCAGGCCCAGGCGCTCGCCGACGGGCTGCACGACGGCGAGGTGCTGATGCTCGAGAACGTCCGCTACGAGCCGGGGGAGACCGAGAACGACCCCGCGCTGGCCGACGCGCTGGCCGGGCTCGCCGACGTCTACGTCGACGACGCGTTCGGGGTCTCCCACCGCGCGCACGCGTCGACGGAGGGCGTCGCGCGCCGCCTGCCCGAGCACGCCGCCGGCCGGCTGCTCCAGCGCGAGGTCGAGACGCTGACCGGCATCCTCGAGGATCCCGCCCGCCCGCTCGTGGCCGTCGTCGGGGGCGCGAAGGTGACCGACAAGCTCGCGGTGCTCGACCGCTTCCTGGAGCTCGCCGACGCCGTGCTCGTCGGCGGCGCGATGTGCTTCCCGTTCTTGGCGAGCGAAGGTCACGCGGTCGGCGCTTCCCTGTGCGACGCCGGAGAGGTCGAGCCGGCCGGGCGGATCCTGGCCGGCGCGCGCGAGGCACGGGCGCAGCTGGCGCTGCCGGTCGACCTCGTGCTCGGCCGCGCCCTGGCCGCCGACACGGAGACCCGGGCGCTCGACGGCGTCGACGTGCCGGACGACTGGATGGGCCTCGACGTCGGCCCGCGAACCGCCGAGCGCTACGCGCAGGAGGTCGCGCGAGCGGGGACGGTGTTCTGGAACGGGCCGATGGGCGCGTTCGAGCTCGCGCCGTTCGCGGCCGGGACGCGGGCCGTGGCCCAGGCCGTGGCCGCCGCGCCGGGAACGACCGTCGTCGGCGGCGGGGACTCGGTCGCCGCGCTGCACGCCTTCGGCGTCGCGGACGGGATCGACTGGGTCTCGACCGGCGGCGGTGCGTCGCTCGAACTGATGGAGGGCAAGGCCCTGCCCGGCGTCGAGGCGCTGCGGTGAGCGGGCGCACCCCGCTCGTGGCGGGCAACTGGAAGCTCCACAAGACGATCGCCGAGGCCGAGGCGTTCATCGCGGGCCTCCTGCCGAAGGTCTCGGACGCCGACGGGGTGGAGGTGGCGATCTGCCCGCCCTTCCTCGCGCTCGCGGCGATGGTCGACTCCGCCCGCGGGTCGCGGGTCGAGGTCTACGCCCAGACGATGAGCGAGGCGGCCGACGGCGCGTTCACCGGCGAGGTCTCCGCCGCGATGCTGGGCGAGATCGACGTCCAGGGCGTCGTCCTCGGCCACTCCGAGCGCCGCCAGCTCTTCGGGGAGACCGATCGCGCGCTCCAGCTCAAGGTCCCGGTCGCATTGGAGGCGGGTCTGCGGCCGATCCTCTGCGTCGGGGAGACCGAGGACGAGCGCGAGGCCGGCGACACCGAGCGCACGCTCCGCCACCAGGTCCAGGAGGGGCTGGCGAAGGTCCCGGAGGAGCGGGTCGGCGAGGTCGTCGTCGCCTACGAGCCGATCTGGGCGATCGGGACCGGGCGGGTCGCCACGCCGGAGCAGGCCCAGGAGGCGATCGCCTTCGTCCGCGCGCTCGTGGCGGGGCGCGCCCCCGAGCAGGCCGAGCGCACCCGCGTCCTCTACGGCGGCAGCGTGAAGCCGGAGAACGCGGCCGAGCTTCTCGCCCTGCCGGACGTCGACGGGGCGCTGGTCGGCGGCGCGAGCCTCGACCCGGAGTCGTTCGCGGCGATCGTGGCCGCCGCGCCGCGATGAGCCTGCCGGCGGGGCCGGCGGCGCTCCCCGCTCCAGGCGCCTGCCTCGTCGTGCTCGACGGCTGGGGCCTCGCCCCGCCGGGCCCCGGCAACGCCGTGTCGCTCGCCGACACCCCGGTCTTCGACGCGCTGTGGGATTCCTGTCCGCATACGCAGCTCACCGCCTGGGGGCGCGCGGTCGGGCTGCCGGAGGGCCAGATGGGCAACTCGGAGGTCGGCCACCTCAACCTGGGGGCTGGGACCGTGCTGCGCCAGGACCTCACCCGCATCGACGACGCCGTCGCCGACGGGTCCTTCGCGGAGAACCCGGTGCTGCGGGCCGCGATGGCCGGCGCGCCGCGCGTCCACGTGATCGGGCTCGTCTCCGACGGCGGGATCCACTCCGGCTGGGACCACCTCCGCGCGCTGATCGGGCTTGCCGCGACGGCCGGGGTTCCCGACCTCGTGCTCCACGCCTTCACCGACGGCCGCGACTCGCTGCCGAGCGCCGGGGCCTCCTACCTCGACACGGTCGCGGCCTGGATGGCCGAGGCGGGGGCGGGGCGCATCGGCTCGGTGGTCGGCCGCTACTTCGCGATGGATCGCGACCGCCGCTGGGATCGGGTGCAGCGCGCCTACGACCTGCTCGTCCACGGCCGCGGCGAGCACGCCGCGGCGACCGGGGGCGCGGCGATGGAGGCGGCCTACGCGCGCGGGGAGACCGACGAGTTCGTGACGCCGACGACGGTGGGCGACGAGGCCCGGATCCGGCCCGGCGACAGCGTGAT
Organism: Solirubrobacterales bacterium; assembly: GCA_038251325.1. Taxonomy (GTDB): domain Bacteria; phylum Actinomycetota; class Thermoleophilia; order Solirubrobacterales; family Solirubrobacteraceae; genus JBBSBL01. The sequence goes on from JBBSBL010000014.1 coordinate 17,806, forward strand.
CGGCCTGAACTTCCGCCCCGATCGGATGCGGGAGATCACCCGGGCGCTGGCCGAGCCCGGGTTCGACGACGTCGATCGCGGAGGCACGCCGGCGGTCGAGCGCTACACGGCGATGACCGAGTACGAGGAGGGGTGGCCCTACCCCGTGGCGTTCGCGCCCGACCACCCCGAGGTCACGCTGTCCGGCGTGATCGCCGCCGCGGGGCGGCGCCAGCTCCACGTCGCCGAGACGGAGAAGTACCCGCACGTGACCTACTTCTTCAACGGCGGGGAGGAGGCGGCGTACGCCGGCGAGCGCCGCGAGCTCGTCCCCTCGCCCCGCGACGTGCCGACCTACGACCACAAGCCGCAGATGAGCGCGCCCGAGGCCGCGGCGGCGTTCGTCGAGGCCTGGTTCCAGGACGACCCGGCCTTCGGGATCATCAACTTCGCGAACGCCGACATGGTCGGCCACACCGGCGTCATCCCGGCGGCCGTGGAGGCGATCGAGACGGTCGACGCCGGCCTCGGCCGGGTCGTGACCGCCGTCCACGAGTCCGGCGGCGCGTGCATCGTCACCGCCGACCACGGCAACGCCGACCACATGCTCGAGCCCGACGGCAGCCCGAACACCGCGCACTCGCTCAACCCGGTGCCGCTCGTCGTCACCGTGCCCGGGCTCGAGCTGCGCGACGGCGGGGTGCTGGCCGACGTGGCGCCGACCGTGCTGGAGATCCTCGGGCTGGCGCAGCCCGCCGCGATGACCGGCCGCTCGCTGATCACCCGCTGAGGCGGGGGCGCCGCCCGCTATCGTTGCTCGCGCAACCATGACGCGGCCCGACGCCCTCGATCCCGATGAGCTCGCCGCGTGGCGCGGGTTCCTCCGCGCCCACGCCGAGGTGACCGGCGCCCTGGACGAGGAGCTGCGCGCGGCGCACGACCTGCCGCTGAGCTCCTACGACGTGCTCGTCCAGCTCGAGGACGCCCCGGGCCGGCGGCTGCGCATGCGCGAGCTCGCCCAGGCCGTGCTCCTCAGTCGCAGCGGCCTGACCCGGCTAGTGGACCGCATGGCGCGCCAGGGCCTGGTCGCCCGGGAGCCGTGCCCCGACGACGCCCGCGGCGCGTTCGCCGTCCTGACCCTGCGGGGCGCGGCGGCGCTCCGACGCGCCCGCCCGACGCACCTCGACGGCGTGCGACGGCGCTTCCTCGCGCCGCTCGCGGCGGGCGAGCGCCGCGCGCTGGCCGGCGCCTGGGAGCGCGTGCTCGGGGGCGAGGCCTCGCGCTCGCCGTCCTGACCTGGCCGCGGGGCGCCTCTATGCTCGACGGGGTGCCCGCCTTCGCCATCACGGCGCGCGACCCGGCGAGCCAGGCGCGGGCCGGCGTGCTGCGCCTGAGCCACGGCGAGGTCCGCACGCCGGCTTTCGTCCCGCTGGCCACGAAGGCGACGGTCAAGGGCATGCTGCCCGCCGAAGTCGCCGAGCTCGGCTTCGAGATGGTTCTGGGCAACACCTTCCACCTCTTCCTGGCCCCGGGCCACGAGCTCATCGCGGAGCTCGGCGGTCTGCACGCGTTCATGGGCTGGGAGGGGCCGATCATCACGGACTCCGGGGGCTTCCAGGTCTTCTCGATGGGGCACGGCACGGTGGCCGACGAGGTCAAGGGCCGCGCGCCCCAGGGCGACGGGCGCGCCGGCCGGGTCCTGGCCATCGACGAGGCGGGCGTGCGGTTCCGCTCCCATCTCGACGGCTCCGAGCGGATGCTCTCGCCCGAGCGCTCGATGGAGGTCCAGGCCGCGCTGGGGTCCGACGTCGCGCTCGTCTTCGACGAGTGCACGCCGTTCCACGTCTCCCGCGACTACACGGCGCGTTCCACCGAGCGCACCCATCGCTGGCTCGACCGCTGCCTGGCCTGGCACGGCGAGCATGGGCCGCCCGGCCAGGCCGTCTACGGCATCGTCCAGGGTGGGGTCCACGAGGACCTGCGGCGGGCCTCGGCGCGCGAGGTCGCCGCGCGGGCGGTCGACGGCATCGCGATCGGCGGCTCGCTCGGCGAGGACAAGGCCCAGATGCACGAGGTCGTCGGCTGGGCGACCGCGGAGCTCGACGCCGCCGCGCCCGACCGCCCGCGCCACCTCCTCGGGATCGGCGAGATCGACGACCTGATCCGCGGGGTCGAGCTCGGGATCGACACCTTCGACTGCGCCATGCCGACCCGCCTCGGGCGCCACGGGATGGCGCTCGTGCCCGACCCGGAGCGCCGCTGGCGGCTCGACCTCGGCAAGTCCGGCGCCCGCCGCGATCCCGCGCCGCTGCTCGAGGGCTGCCCCTGCCCGGCGTGCGCGGACGGGCTCTCCCGCGCCTATCTCCACCACCTGGTGCGCGGGCGCGAGCCGACCGCGCTGCGGCTGGTCACCGCGCACAACCTCGGCTTCGTCTCGCGCGTGATGGCCGATCTGCGCGCGGGCGTGGCGGCGGGAACGCTCCCGGCGGTCGCGGCGGCGCTGCGCGACGGCGCCGCGCCGGGCCTCGTCGCCGCCTGAGCGCGGCCGCGCGGCTACTTCGTGTTCTGCGAGATGAGGTCGCGCATCGACTGGACCGCCTGGCCCGCGTCGTTGCCGACCACGCGCCGCACGGTCACAGCGTCCTTCGAGGTGCTGGTCGCGAAGTAGGCGGCCGCGGCGCCGGCGGCGAGCAGGACGAGGATCGCCACGATCGCCGCGAACCGGCGCGCCGCGACCCGGCTGCGGCCGGGCTCCTCGGCCGCGCGCGCCGCCGGGGCGGAGCGGGCCGGGCGAGCCGGACGGGCAGGACGCCGCGGCTCGGCCGAAGTGGGGGGCTCGGCGCGCCGTGGCGGGGCGACGCGGGTGGCGTCCTCCGCCGGCAGGACGGAGGTGGCGGCCGTGCCCGCCGCCACGGCGGTGGCCGCCGTCGCCGGGGCGGGGGCGACCCCGCGGGCGCCGGCGCGCAGCGACGCGGCGAAGGCCAGCGCGTCCACCGGCCGCTGGGCGGGATCGAGCGCCAACGCCCGCGCGACCGCCTCCCCGAGTGCCGGCGGCACGTCGGGATTCAGCACGTCGAGCCGCTCCGGGGACTCGTTCTGCTGCTTGAGCGCGAGCTCGGAGAGCGAGGTCGCCTCGTACGGCAGGCGGCCGGAGAGCAGCTGGTAGGTGACCACCCCGAGCGAGTAGAGGTCGGTCTCCGGCCCGGCCTCCTCGCCGCGCGCCTGCTCGGGCGCCAGGTAGGCGGCGGTGCCGAGCACCGAGCCGACCTGGGTGATGCTCGACTGCTCGGTCGCCTTGGCGATCCCGAAGTCCGCGAGCTTGACGCCGCCGCTCTCGGCGACGAGCAGGTTGCCGGGCTTCACGTCGCGGTGGACGACCCCGTTGCGGTGCGCGTAATCGAGCCCCTGGCAGGACTGGCCGACGATGTCGACGACTTCGCTGACCTCGAGGTGGCCCCGGTCGCGCAGGATCTCCGCGCAGGAGCGGCCCGGCACGTGCTCCATCACGATGAAGTGGCGGTGGCTGTCGTCGTCGAAGCCGAAGTCGAAGACCTGCACGACGTTCGGATGGACCAGTCGCGCGGCGCTGAGCGCCTCCCGCCGGAATCGCGAGACGAAGGCCGGGTCGTCGGCCAGGTGCTCGGCCAGCAGCTTGACCGCGACGTTGCGCTCCAGGCGCGTGTCGAGCGCGAGCTGGACGGTCGACATGCCGCCGACGCCGAGCTTGCGCCCGAGCCGGTAGCGGCCGGCGATGGTCGGCTCGTCGGCCACGGCTACTGGCCGTTCGCGCCGCCGGGCGCGGCGCCGCCGCCCGACGGCGCGCCCCCGCCGCCACCGGGCTGGGAGGGGGGCGGGGGCGTCGTCGGGGTGGTGTCGGTCGTCGTGGTCGTGGTGTCGGTCGTCGGCGGGGGCGCGGTCGTGGGCGTCGGGGGCGCGGTCGTGGGCGTCGGGGGCGCGGTCGTGGGCGTGGTGCCGGGCGTAGTGGTCGGCGCCTTGGTCTGGCAGTCCGCGGCCGCGAGCTTGCTCACGGTGGAGGCGCCCTGGGCGAGGTTCGCCTTCACGCGGCGGTTCACGGTCAGGGGGAGGCCGGCGACCTGGTCGCGGAGCTCGGTGGCGGCGCGGTCGGCGGCGCGGCAGTTGCCGTCCGACACCGCGCGGTCCACCGCGTCGAGCGCGCCGTTCAGCGCGCCGGCGTTCGTCGCGGCGATGAGGTCGTTGCGCTCGCCACAGGCGGCGAGCAGCGACGCCCCGAGGCCCAGCGACCCGGCCGCGAGGAGGATGGCGAGCGCGCGCATGGACGCCCGGATGCTACTGGCCGTACTCGAGCCGCTCGGCCAGCGACTCCGGCAGGCCGGCGTCGCGGATGGCCGCAGCCGCGCCGGCGACGTCGTAGTCCGTGCGGCGGTACTCGCAGGCCCAGGTCTCGGTGTCGAGCACCAGCCAGGCCGCCCGCGGATCGCCGTCGCGCGGCTGCCCGACGCTCCCCGGGTTCAGCATCCATTCTGCCTCGGCGAGGTCGACCGCGACGCCGCCCGCCCGGGTCTCCCCACCCGCCGGCTCACCCTCGCGCCGGGAGAAGGACAGGGCGACGTGGGAGTGACCGATGAGGCAGACCCGCTGGGGCTGCGCATCGAGGCAGAGCTCCGCCTGCAGGGGCGAGAGCACGTACTCCCACACGGGATCCCGCGGGCTGGCGTGGTAGAGGCCGACCCCGCGCTCGAGCGCCGATGGCTCCAGCGCGCGCAGGTAGTCCACGGTCTCGGCCGACACCATGTCGCGCGTCCAGCGCGCCGCCAGGGCCGCGCCGCGCGAGAACTCGTCGAGCGCGATGTCCCCGCGGACGGCGAGGTCGTGGTTCCCCACCAGGCAGACCGCCGCCCGCTCGCGGGCCAGCGCGACGCAGGCGTCCGGGTCGGCGCCGTACCCGACGAGGTCGCCCAGGCACCAGAGCTCCTCCGCCGCGACGGCCTCCGCCGCCTCGAGCACGGCCTCGAACGCCTGGAGGTTGGCGTGGATGTCGGAGACGACGGCGACGCGCATGGGGCCGGATGGGTTTCCTCTAGCGTGGGTGGGCGTGCAGCCCCTCACGCGCTCACGTCGGGCGCCCGCCGCGCTCGTCGCCGTCCTCGCGGCCGAGGCGGGCGTGCGCCTCCTTCGGCCGTCGCGGTCGGAGGCCGGCGAACCGGCGCCGGTGAGTGCGCGATCGTACTTCACCCCCGAGGAGATCGAGCGGGCGCGCGCCTACCGCCGGCCGCAGGCCGCCCTCGGCGTGGCGGCGGGGCTGGCACAGTTCGGCGTGCTCGCGGGCCTCGCTCGCGCCGCGGCGGCGCGACGCGGTGCGCCGCCGGGGTCCCCGCCCGCGGATGTCGCCGGGGGCGCCGGGCTCGCCATCGCCCTCGCCGCCGCGGGGCTCCCCTTCGGCGCGCTCGCGCGCCGCCGCGCACTCGCCGCCGGGCTCGCCACCCAGTCCTGGTCGGGGTGGGCCGCGGACACCGCGAAGGCCCAGGCGATCGAGGCGGGCATGGCCGGCGCGGGCGCCGCCGTCGTCCTGGCCGCGATCCGGCGACGCCCACGCGACTGGTGGGTCGGCGCGGCGGCCGGGTCGGTCGGGCTCGGGGCGGCGCTCGCCGTCGTTGCGCCGGTGCTCCTGGCGCCGCGGTTCAATCGCTTCACCCCACTCCCACCCGGCGAGACCCGCGCCGACGTGCTCGGGTTGGCGGCCGACGCCGGGGTGCGCGTGGGCGAGGTCTTCTCGGTCGACGCCTCCCGCCGCACGACGATGGCCAACGCGTACGTGACCGGGCTCGGGCCGACGAAACGCGTCGTGCTCTACGACACGCTGCTCGACGGCTTCCCACGCGACGAGGTGCGGATCGTAGTCGCACACGAGCTCTCCCACGTCCGCCACCGCGACGTGTGGCGCAGCCTCGCCTTCTCGGCGGTGGTGGCGCTGCCCACGGCCCTGCTCGCGCGCGAGCTCGCCGCGGCGATGGGCGCGCCGGGCGCAGCGGCCGGCGGCCCGGCCGCCCTGCCGGCCCTCGCGCTGGCCGCCGGGGCCGCCGGCGCCCCGACCGTGGTGAGCGCCAACCGCCTCTCGCGTGCGGTGGAGCGCCGGGCCGACGCCGATGCGCTGCGTCTCGCCGGCGCCCCCGGGGCGCTCATCGCCTTCTGGCGGGGGCTGGCGGTCCGCAACCTCGCCGACCCGGATCCGCCGCGCTGGCGCGCGGCCGTGTTCGGCACCCACCCACCGGTCATCGAGCGAATCGGCGCGGCGGTGGCGTTCGAGCGGGCCGCGGCTTCCGCGGCGGCCACCGCCCCACCGGCGGCTACGGCTCCCGCGGCGGCTCCGGGCTCCGTGGCGGGTCGGTCTCCGGGAGATCCCGGATCCCCACGCGGGTAGCCCACTTCGAGTAGTTGTCCTGCATCGCCGCGATGAGCTCGCCCATGAACTGGGCGGAGAGGTTCACGCGGGTGACGACGACGCCGGGAACCGGGTCGTCCTCGACGTCGTGCTCGACGCGGGCGAAGGTGATCGTGAACTCGTAGTCCGAGTGGCTCACGTTCGCGAAGTTCGCGTAGTGCCCGGCCATCTGCTCCGGATTGATCTGCATGTCGATGTGGCGCTCGCCGGCGTCCGGGTCGTGCATCGGTGGCGGGTCCTCGCGGTCGGGGGTGGCCATCTAGTATCGCAACGGTGCGGATCGTCGTCCTCGCCGTGGGCCGGCTGCGGCCGCCGTTCGCCGACGACGTGCAGCACTACCGCAAGCTCATGGCCGGTCATGCGCGGCTCGAGCTGGTCGAGGTGCGCGAGGACGAGAAGGTCGACAAGCGGATCCCCGACCGCGCGTTCGTCTCCCTGCTCGACGCCGCCGGCGAGGCCTTCGACTCGCTCGCCTTCAGCCGGTTCCTGGAGGATCGCCGCCAGGCCGGGCGCGACGTCGTGTTCGTGATCGGCGGCCCGCGCGGCCTCGACCTCGAGCGCGCCGACCACCGCCTGTCGCTCGGGCCGATGACCCTCCCGCACCAGCTCGCGCGCGTGGTCGTGCTCGAGCAGCTCTACCGCGCCCACAAGATCCTGGCCCGGGAGCCGTACCACTACTGATCGTCGCTACCCTCGGCCGGTGCCCCACGCCCTGGAATCCCTGCGCTCCGCGGTCGAGGCGGCGTCGGGGGCGGTGCGCGACGGCGAGGCCGCGCCCGGCGCTGCGCCGTCGCTCGAGCGCCCCAAGCAGGCGGCGTTCGGCGACTACTCCACCAACGCGGCGATGCTGCTCGCGCCCGTGCTCGGCAGCCCGCCGCGGGACATCGCCGAGCGGATCGGCGCGGCGCTCGCCGAGCGCATGGGCGCGAGCCTCGACCACTGGGAGGTGGCCGGGCCCGGGTTCCTCAACGTCGTCCTCGCCGACGACTGGTACCGCGACGCCCTGCGGGACGTCATCGCCTCCGGCGCGGACTTCGGGCGCGGGGGCGCGGACCCCGCCGAGCGGATCCTCGTCGAGTTCGTCTCGGCGAACCCGACCGGCCCGCTGACCGCCGCCAGCGGACGCCACGCCGCCTACGGGGACGCGCTCGCGCGGGTGCTCGCGCTCCACGGCCACGGCGTCGAGCGCGAGTACTACGTCAACGACGCGGGCAGCCAGGTGCGGCGGTTCGGCGAGTCGATCGGCGCCCGCGCCCGTGGCGAGCCGGTGCCGGAGGGAGGCTACGAGGGGGAGTACGTCGGCGAGCTCGCGGCAGCGATTCCCGGCGCGGCCAACGCCGACCCCGACGAACTCGCCCAGCGCGGGATCGAGCTCATGCTCGAACGGATCCGGGCGACGCTTGAGCGCTTCGGCGTCCACTTCGACCGCTTCACCTCCGAGCGCTCGTTCTACGAGGGCGATCCCTCGCCCGTGAGCCGGGCCCGCGAGCGGCTCGAGGCCGGCGGACACCTGTACCGGTCGGAGAGCGCAGTCTGGCTGCGCACCACCACGTTCGGCGACGACAAGGACCGGGTGCTGGAGCGCTCCACGGGCGAGCCGACCTATCTCGCGTCCGACGTCGCCTACCACCTGCTCAAGCGCGAGCGGGGCTTCGACCGGCTGATCGACGTCTTCGGCGCGGACCACCACGGCTACATCGCGCGGATGAAGGCCCAGTACGCCGTGCTCGGCGCCGATCCCGACACGCTCGAGATCGTGATCATGCAGTTCGTCCATCTTCTCGAGGGCGGGGGGCGCGCGTCGATGAGCAAGCGGCGCGGCGACTTCATCACGCTCGACGAGCTCGTCGGCGAGATCGGGGCCGACGCGACCCGCTTCTTCCTCCTCCAGCGCTCCCACGACACGGCCGTCGATCTCGACCTCGACCTCGCGCGCGAGCAGTCGAGCGAGAACCCGGTCTACTACGTCCAGTACGCGCACGCGCGGATCGCCTCGCTCCTCGCGCGGGCCGGCGAGGCGCGGATCGCGGAGGCGCTCGAGGCGAGGCCGGAGGCAGGGCCGCCGATGGCGCCCGCCGAGCGCGACCTCGTCAAGCGCCTCGTCGCCTTCCCCGGCGAGGTCGCCGACGCCGCCGCGCGCCGCGCGCCCCACCGGATCGCCGCCTACGTGCTCGAGCTCGCCCAGGACTTCACCGCCTTCTACCGGGACTGCCGCGTGGTCGGCGCCGAGCCGCGCGAGGTCGAGTCCTTCCGCCTCGCGCTGGGCGTCGCGACCCGGCGGACGATCGCCACGGCGCTCGACCTCCTCGGGGTGAGCGCGCCTGACGCGATGTGAGCGGGCGGCGGCCGCCCCGGGTCCGGGTCAGCCGTCGAAGCGGGCGAGGTCGTCATCCAGACGCCGGGCGTCGGCCGGCGGGAGCGGCGCGACGGGGGTCGCCGGCTCGGGCGCGCGCCGCCGCCGCGCGCGGCGCAGGACGACGAGCAGCACCGCCGCAAGGGCCAGCGCGGCGGCGATCGGCACGAGGTAGACCGCGCGGTCGAAGCCCTCGTCGCGGGGCAGGGACAGGACATCGGCGCCGTAGGTCGCGACGAGCACGTCCTTGATCTCGCTCTTCGTCTTGCCCTGGGCCACGAGCCCGGCGATGAGGGCGCGCTCGCGCTGCGCGGCCGGCGCCTCGCGCGCGAGATCGAGCGGGACACCGCAGACCGTGCACATCACCTCGTTCTCGACGTCGGCGAGCGAGGTGCGCGGAACGGCCGCGAGCGCCGCGCCCGGCCCGAGGGCCAGGAGGACGAGGAGCGCGAGCGCGGCGGCCCGCCCGGTCCTCATGCGGGCGGCGGGGTCAGCGGCGCGAGGACGTGGCGCAGGAAGCGCTCGTTCACCGAGAAGCGCTGGAGCGCGGCGACCCGGCCGTCGCGGTCGATCACGAAGGTCTCCGGCAGCCCGGTCACGCCGTAGGCCTTCGCCAGCTTCCCGCCGACGTCGCGGACCACCGGGTAGGTGATTCCGTACTGCCGCGTGAAGTGCCGCGCGTCGGGCATCGCGTCGTTCCAGTCCACGCCGAGCACGGTGCCCTCGGCCCCCGCGAGCTTGCGCTGGGTGCGCTCGAGCGCCGGCGCCTCCGCGCGGCACGGCTCGCACCACGAGGCCCAGAAGTTGAGGACCACGACCTTGCCGCGCAGGTCGCGGATCGCCTTCGTGCCGGCCCCGTCGAGCGCCGGCAGGCGCCGGTCGGCCGCGGGCGCCGCGGGGCGGTCGCCCGCGGCGACGGCCTGGTCGAGGCTCGTATCCGGGGACTTCGCGGCGACGCCGAAGACGATCAGCGCGACGACCGCCGCACACAGGGCGATGACGGCGGCGGGGACGGCGGCGCGGCGCACCCCTCACAGGCTAGAGAAGGACCGGGACCTGGTTCGCGTCGTGGACCGCGCAGGCGATCGCCGGGCGTGCGCAGTCCAACGCCCGGCGCCTCGATAGCCACCAGGCGCCGCTCGCCTTCCTCGACTAACGTAGGGGATCCCGTCGCCGGGCCGGTAGTCCTGGCTCGACCACCGGTACGACACCGACTCGACCGCCCAGGGCTCGCGGCCGAAGGCCTCCAGTCGCGCGAAGCGGTCGGTCCGCGCCCCGTCCTCGCCGACGCGGTGGCCCTCCCCGCCGAGCAGCAGCAGCTCGCTCCCCGTCGCGTCCGCGGCGGTGCGGAAAGAGCGGGTCGGCTCGTCGACCCCGATGTGCATCGCGTCCGGAAGCGGCCCCGCCGCCGACGCCGCGATCGCATAGGAGCGCTGCGGCGCCATCCGCGCGAAGGCGAGTCCACCCTCCTCGGCGAAGGTCTCGGTCGGGGCGAGCAGGTAGCGGACGGGGTGGAGCTCGGCCGTCCGTGCGCGCCGGCCCGAGGGCCGGCGCGCGAGGCGGTGGTAGAACCCGCGGCGTGACCAGCCGGGGGCCCACCGTCAGCGCCACCGAGTTCGCGCGCCTCTCGGGCGTCGATCGCGAGCGCCTGCGGACCTGGGAGCGACGCCACGGGTTTCCCTCGCCGGTTCGCGCCGGGAAGGGCTCGCGCCGCTACGCGATCGCCGATCTCGGCGCGGTGGTGGCGGTGCGCCGCAACGTCGAGAGCGGGATGCCGGTGGCCGAGGCCGTCGCGGCGGCGCACCGCGACGGCGAGGTCCTCGCGGCGCCCGGCGGCGAGACGCTCGTCGCGCTGGCGGAGGCGGCGCCGGCGCCCGCACTGATCCTCACCGGGCCGCGCCCGGTCCGGGTCGCCTACCTCAACGTCGCGGCGCGGGGGGTGGCGGGCGCGCCCGCGCCGGGGACCGAGCTCGGCGAGGACATCGCGCCCTCCGGCCTGGCCGAGGCGTTCACCGCCGCGCGTCCCCGTCGCGCCGAGCGGCCCGGGTGGTCGGGCGCGCCCGCCGTGCCGGTCCTCCTCGTCCCGCTGCCCGCGGCGCCCGGCGGCCCCGCGGCGGTCGCCGGCGACGACGGCGCGCCGCGAGGCGAGCGCGAGGCGCGCGACGCACTGGAGCGGCTGGAGCGCGGGCACCACGCGACCGTGGCAGCGTCGGACCGCCGGGCGCACCTGCTCGAGACCTGTTCGCTCGTCGCGGATCGGCTGCGCCGGCTGAGCGGCGTCGAGGCGCTCGTGGCCTCGACCGAGCTCCTGGTCCGGCGGCTCGACGCGCTCGACTCCGCGCTCGCGCCCTACATGGCGGGCCAGCTCGTCCTCGGGCGCTCGACCCGCGGCATGCTCGGCCCCGAGATGGTGACCGTCGCGGCCCACCCGGAGCTCGGGCGGGCGATCACCGAGGGGGAGGTCGGCTGGCTCGGCGCGCAGGCCGCGGCCGCCCTCGGAGCGCCGGATGGCGTCGACGTCCTCGTCGCTCCGGTCATCAGTGCCGGTGAGCCGCTCGCGATCCTCGTGCTGCTCTTCGAGGCGCAGTTCGAGCTCGAGGAGGACCTCTGCCGTGCGCTGGCGATCGTCTCCGCGGCGCTCGGCTTCGCCCTGCATCAGGAGCAGCTGCTCGACGCGGCGGGCGCCCGGCGAGCGCCCGCGAACTAGGAGGCGGCGGGGGCCTCCCCGTCGCGCGAGGTCACCGGCTCGGGCTGCTCCTCGGGGAGCTGGTTCCCGGTGGCGGGCTCGGGGTCCTGCGGCTGCGGCGGCTCGGGGTCGCGGGGCGGCCGGGGCTCGTCGTCTTCGTGAAAGGGGGTCATGCGGGTGACCGTACCCGCTCCGCGGGGCGCCGAACCTAGTCCGGCGAGGCGAGGGCGCGCTCGGCGACCGGCGGGCCCAGACGGGCCTCCAGCTCGCCGGCGTCGAGCTCGTCCTCGCGGTACGCCGCGTCGTCGCCGGTCCGGCGCACGACGAGGATGCGGTCGGCCGGGAAGGTCCGCAGCGCGTTCTCCACCGCCTCGGCCGGATCGCTCTCGCCCGCCTCGGTGCTGACCGTGCCGACGCGATCCTCCTCCTGCGCGGCGTCGGCGGCGACGCCCGCGGTGCCCTTGGCGTCGGCGATCGCCTCGTCGGGGTCGGAGACCCAGTACGCAAGGGCCGAGCGGTTCACCGCCGGGGCAAGCACGCGCACCTCGGCTCCGGCGAGGTCCTCGTCGGCCACGGCGCGGCGCACCGCGGCGTCGGTGAGCGAGGCGGTGGCGACGATGAGGATGCGTTCCGGTGACATGCTGCTTCCCTACCTGCGCACCGCCCGCGCCACACGCTTCTCTCGCGCCGGTTCAGTCCTGCAGGGCGCGCACCGCGGACTCCACGCTGTCGCCGACGGCGATCGATCGATCGAGCCCGGTGATGGCCAGCGTCTTGCCGATCGGGCGGCTGGTGTTGACGAGCGCAAGGCGACCGCCGATCGGCGCCAGCGCCTTCATCCCGGCGATGATCACGCCGAGCGCCGTGGAGTCCACGAACGTCGAGCCGGAGAGGTCGATGACGACGGTGCGCCGCTCCGCGTCGGCAGCCTCCCGCAGCGCGTCGCGCAGGCGTGGCGCCGTGGAGATGTCGAGCTCGCCGCGCACCGCGAGCACGTGCGCGCCGTCCGGGCCGTCGCTCGCCTCCAGGGCGAACTCCGGCGGCGGCGCCGGGGCGTCGGCGGTCATCCGGCCGGCTCCGGAGCGGGCACGGCGGCGGCGACTCCCTCGAAGCGCAGGTCGAGTCGCGCCTCCCGGCTCGTCGTGTCCCGGAGCCTCGCTTCATCGGCCGTCCCCGCGATCACCGCGCCCGCGGCGGGCAGCTCGTGCTCGGCGAGCAGGCGACGCGCCGGCTCTGCGAGCAGCGGGCCGACCCCCACGTCCACGCACCCCGGCTCGATGCGGAGGTCGAGCCCGAGGCGGTCGGCGGCGACGAGCTCGGGCGCGCGCTCGCGCAGCGCGTCGAGGGCGAGCACGATCTCCGACAGGCGGTCCACGGCGAGGCCGGTGCGCGCCGCGAACAGCGTCACCACCCGCTCGAGCACCGGCTTGGCCATCGTGCCGGTCGAGACCTCGAGGCGCAGGCGGTGGCCCGGCCGCGCCTCGAGCTCCACGGGCGCGGCGCTCATGTGGCTTGCGAGGCCCCGTCGGCGCCGGGGAAGCGCATGTGCACCTCGTTCGCGCCGTCCGCCGCGGTGAGGAGCTCGACCCGGTCCGCGAGCGTCGAGATGAGCGGCAGGCCGACCCCGAGCCCGGGGCTGTCGGTGCGCGGCGCGATCCCGCCACCGTAGTCGCGCACGACGATGGACACCGAGCCCGCGTCGAGCCACAGCCCCGCCTCCAAAGGCCCGCCCGGGCCGTCGCGGTAGGCGTGGACGACGACGTTCGTCGCAGCCTCGCTCACGGCGAGGGCCATGTCCTCGATCTGGCCCACCGGGAGACCCGCGCCCTCGCCGGCCCCGGTCACGGCCTGACGCACGACCGCGACGCTCTCCGGGAGGGCGTCGAGCGCGATCGCGACTTCCGCGCCGGCGAAGGCGGCCGGAAGGCTCACCGCGCCGGCTCGGCGGTCGGCGAACGGGTCACGTCCGACGTGGCCATAGACGGGCTGAGGCGGGGCATCTCGAGGCAGGTGGGGGTCGGGTCGGCGGGAGGGGCCACCGCGCGAGGGTTGCCCACCCATCCGCGTACCGAATCCCGGGGCTGCGCCCGGACGGGACACCCCTCCCTGACCGGACATGACCGAGTGAAGCCCGGCACCTATTCGCTCCACGGATTCGTGACCGGGACTGACCGGGTTGAAACGGCGTCCGACAGAGTGACGATGACGGTCAGATCGCGGACGTGCCGCGAATGAGAGGGAGGACCGACGGGCCCCATGACCGCCACGCTCATACCCAGCCAGGCCCACGACGAGACCGAGCTCCTGCGCCGCTGGCGCCGTGACGGCGACCGCGAGGCGCGCACCCGCCTTGCCGAGCAGATGATGCCGTTCGTCCGCTCGGTGGCCCGCCGCTACGCGAACCGCGGCGAGCCGCTCGAGGATCTCGTCCAGGTCGGCGCGATCGGCCTGCTCAAGGCCATCGACCGCTTCGACCTCGATCGCGGTGTTCGCCTCACCTCCTTCGCCGAGCCGAATGTCTCCGGCGAGATCAAGCGCCACTTCCGCGACCGCGGCTGGTCCATCCACGTCCCGCGCGACGTGCAGGAGCTCAGCGCCCGCATCTCTCGTGCCGTCGAGGCCCACGGCTCCGAGCACGGGTGCTCGCCGAGCGTGCCCCAGCTCGCCGAGCGCCTCGGCGAGCCCGAGGAGCGCGTCGTCGAGGCGATGCTCGGCGCACGTAGCTACACCTCCGCCTCGCTGAACGAGCGCGGCGAGGACGGCGACGAGCCGATCGATCGCCTCGCGTCGAAGGACGACGGGTATGGCGAGGCCGACCGCCGCATGCTGATCGGGGACGCCGCCGCGGCGCTGCAGCCGCGCGAGCGGGCGATCGTGTTCCTGCGCTTCCACCAGGGGCTCACCCAGCGCGAGATCGCGACCCGCGTCGGGATCTCCCAGATGCACGTCTCGCGCCTGCTCCGCCGCTCCCTCGAGCGCATGCGCGCGCACGTCGTGGGCGAGCCGCCCGCGGCCACGGCCGCGTAGCCCGAGCCTCAGGACGCCGCGTCGGGGAGCGAGTCCCCGTCGCGCATGAGGTCGAGTCGGTCGGCCACGCCGGCGAGGCCGAACACCCGCTCGACCTGACCGCCGTCGCAGACCACGACCCGCAGCCCTCGCTCCGCGGCCGCGGCATCGCGGGCGCCGACGAGCACGGCCCGCAGCCCGGAGGAGTCGATGAACTCGAGTGGTCGCAGGTCGAGCACCAGATCGCCGCCCGGCACGCCGAGCGAGGCGCGCAACGCGGCCTCGAGCTCCGGCGCGGTGGCGACGTCGAGCTCGCCGGTGACCACGAGGCGTGGGGGGTCGTCCTGCGTCGCGTGCTCGACCCGGAAGTCGCTCATTGCCCCACCACCGCGACGACGATAGCGAGGTCGTCCCGCCGCCGCTGCGGACTGTCGCCGGCGGCCGCCTCCAGGCGCGCCAGCAGCTCTGCGGCCGTCGGGCGCCCGCCATCCGCGAGCCGGCGGCGGATGCAGTCCTCGCCGAGGAGCTCCCCCTCGTGGCGGGCCTCGGTGAGTCCGTCGGTGAACAGCACCAGCGCGTCGCCGGGCGCCAGATGGCCGCGCACGACGTCGACCTCGATCTCGTCGAAGAAGCCGAGCAGCGTCCCGGGCCGGCCCAGAGGCTCGGTGCGCCCGCCGGAGCGCCGGACGATCGGCGCCGGATGCCCGGCGCAGCTCACCTCGACGTCCTGTCCGCCGTCGCGGGCGGGCGTGAACACGGCGTAGGCGAGGGTGCAGAACGAGTCGCTGTCCGTGTCCTCTGCGAGCGCGCGGTTCACACTGGAGAGCAGCGCGTGGGGATCGTCGTAGGCGCGCGCCGCCACGCGCAGCCCGTGGCGCGCCACCGTGGTGAGCGCGGCCGCCTCGACGCCCTTGCCGGAGACGTCGCCGATCGCGATCGTGCGCCGCCCGTCCGGCAGCGTGAAGAAGTCGTAGAAGTCGCCGCCCACCGCGGCGGCGGTGCCCGCCGGCCGGTACACCGCGGCGAGCTCGAAGCCCGGCCAGTCGGGTGGGCCCGGCGGCAGCAACTCGGCCTGGAGCACCGCCGCCACCCGCTGCTGGTCCTCGTAGCGGCGGGCGTTGTCGATCGCCAGCGCCGCACGCCGCGCGATCAGGCTGATCAGCCGGACGTCGTCGTCGCCGTAGGCCACGCGCGAGTTGGACGCCAGCGACAGCGCCCCGATGATGCCCGTCGTGCCGCGCATCGGCACCGAGAGACCTGCGCGCAACCGCGCCCGCGCGAACCCGGCCTCGTCCTCCGGCCCGCGCACCACCCGGTCGAGGGTCTCCCGCGCCGTGCCGTCGAAGCGCACCGGCTCGCCGGTGCGCATCGCCACCGCCGGCGGCCGCTCGCCCGCGAGATCCAGGGGGCGGCGCGCGTGGACCTCGCGGGCCAAGGCGTCGGCCTCCGGCTCGACACCGGCGGTGAAGACCGTCGCCATCCGGTTGTCGTCGCCCAGGACGTGGATGACGCAGACCTCGCCGAGCCGGGGCATGAGCGCCTCGGCCAGCGCCGCGAGGCGGTTCTCGACCTCGAGCGGACGATCGAGCAGCCGCCCGATCTCGGCCAGGGTCTCCAGGGCGGACTCGCGACGCACCTCCTCGGTGGTCTCGCGGACGAGCGCCCCGACGCCGAGCAGCGCGTCGACCCCGTCGCGCACGGGATACCAGCTCGCCACGAGATGGCGGGTCTCGCCCGAGCCGTCGGCGGCGGGACCCTGGACGTGAACCTCCTCGGACGCGATGCCCTCGCGCAGCACGCGCTGCATCCGTTCGATGTTCGCGGCGTCGAAGTCAGGCAGCGCCTCGTCGACGCGGCGCCCGAGGTGCGCCGCCACGGGCTTGCCGTTGATCGCCGCCAGGACCTCGTTGACCCGCACGAAGCGCAGCTCCCGGTCGAAGAAGGCGAGGCCGACCGGGGCGGTCGCGTAGACGGCGTCGAGCTGGGCGAGAGCCCGGTCCGCGACGGCGACGAGTCCTGCCTTCTCGTCGACGTCGCCCACGAGTCGCTCGCGCACCACCGCGACCGCCACCCCCAGCCCCGCGCCCGTCCCGGCGACGAGCACCCGGACGAGATGGTCGACCGACAGGAAGTAGTCGTTCCAGAGCCCGGCGAGGACGGCGATCACCACCGCCACGCCGCCGATGGCCAGCGTCGCCGGCCAGCGCAGCCGCAGGCCGGCGAGCAGCGGCCCGAGAATCACGAGCGAGGTGATGATCCGGCCCGGGGCGAGCGCCGCGTCCACGACGGCGACGGCCGCCAAGATCCCGAGGCAGAGCAGCGCCCAGAGCGCGTCCGGCGCGCGCGTGCGTGAGTGCTGCGAGGCCATGCCGCTCGCCGCGCAGGCTAGTGGAATCGACCACGGGGCTGAGGCGCTACGGGGTTTCCCGCGGCGAGCCGGCGGGCACACAATCTCCTATGACCCGCGTTCAGGACCACGCCCATCTGTTCGATCTCGACCCCGACCTGGCCGACGCCGTGCCCGATGAGGATCGGGAGCGCGCCGGCCGGCTCGCCGTGGTGCCGGTGCGCCGCGTGGACGCCGGTCCGCTGGGCGATCTGACCGTTCTGGGCGCCGGTGCCGAGCTCGGGCTGCTCGTCCTGGGCGGCGTGTTCGCCCGCCATGTCGACGTCCGCGGCTCCGCGGCGATCGAGCTGTTCGGCGCCGGCGACCTGCTGCCGGCCCCCGCCACCGCGCCCCACGCGGAGCCGACCGTTCCCCACGGCGTGCGGTG
This sequence comes from Solirubrobacterales bacterium, assembly GCA_038251325.1. Lineage (GTDB taxonomy): Bacteria > Actinomycetota > Thermoleophilia > Solirubrobacterales > Solirubrobacteraceae > JBBSBL01. The sequence continues at coordinate 35,025 of JBBSBL010000014.1, forward strand.
GGCGGCGCTCATTCCCGGCGGCGTCGCCGTGCTCGACGCCCGCGCCGCGGCCGTCGCCGGGCGCTGGCCCGGCATCGTCGTCGAGCTGCTGCGCCGGACGCGGGAGCGCGCCGACGCCGAAGCCCTGCGCTTCGCGGTGAGCCGCGTCACGCGGGTGGACGACCGCGTGGAGTCGGTCCTGCGGCTGCTGGCCGAGCGCTGGGGTCGCGTCCGCGGCGACGGCGTCCACCTCGACGTCCGCCTCACCCACGAGGTCATCGCCCGGCTGGTGGGGGCGCGACGGCCCTCGGTGACCAGCGCCGTCCAGCGGCTGATCGGCGCCGGGCGCCTCACCCGGACCGACCGCGGCACCTACGTGCTGCTCCAGTCCTCCTCGGCGTCCGCGAACGGCGGCTCCGCGGTCCGCGTCGCCTGAGTCGCCCGTCCCCCGCTCAAGCCGAGGGGGACGGCCGCCGACAATCGGAGGGCGGGACTGGCTCAGCGGCCGAGCGCCGGCCTCCCAGGCCGGAGGGACCGGTTCGACTCCGGTGTCCCGCTTGCCGGGTGTCGCGTTCCGGGATTCGATCCTCCTCGGCGGCGTGGGTCGGGTTCAGGCCGGGCCCGCGTGGGTACCCGGGCCCTGGACGCTCGTTCCGCGACACGGGAGAACCCGAGATGGCGAAGAAGGCCAAGAGCAAGAAGGCCGACTCCGACCTGATGGGCGCGCTGCGCGCCGGCGGGTTGCGGAAGAAGGCCGCGAAGACCTTCACCGACGCCACCGGGCGGGCCCAGCGCGGCCGCGACGTGCCCAAGGGCGCGCGCAAGGCGCTCAACGGGCTGAAGTCCATGGTCGGCGACCTCGAGGACCGCTTCAGCGGCGGCCCCGAGAAGCGCAGCGCCAGCGCGCGAAAGGTCTCGCGCACGCGCAAGCAGAAGGCCGAGCGCCGCAGCGCGGCCGCCGCGAAGGGCGCCAAGACGCGCAAGGCCAAGGCCAAGAGGGGCACCCGCCTCAAGGCGCGCGCCTGAGGCGCTGCCACCCCCGGGTTCGCCCGCGACCGCTCGGCGCAGGCTTCGGCGCGAGAACATCGCTAGGAGAGGCTGACCATGGAGACACGAGACGACGCGCACGCCGCCGAGGCCGAGGCCGAGGCGCGAGACCCCAACGGGAAGCACGACGCGCACGAGGCCAACGGCGACCGGGATGCTCCGGGCGCCCGCACGGCACCCGCGCCCGCCGGCGTCAAGGGCGGCCTGCTGCGCCGGACGATCTCCGAGATCCGCGAGGACGGTCTCACCGACTGGGCGGCGGCGCTCACCTACTACACCGTGCTCGCGATCTTCCCAGCGCTCATCGCGCTGGTCTCGATCGTCGGTCTCGTCGCCGACCCGAAGGAGACGACCAAGTCTCTCACCGACCTGGTGTCGAAGATCGGACCGGGCGCGGCGGACACCCTCAAGCAGCCGATCGACCAGCTCACCTCCAACCGCAGCGCCGCCGGCATCGCGCTGATCATCGGCCTCGTCGGCGCCCTGTGGACCGCCTCCGGCTACGTGGGCGCGTTCTCCCGCGCCTCGAACCGGATTTACGAGGTCCAGGAGGGCCGGCCGGTCTGGAAGATGCGCCCGCTCCAGATGCTGGTCACGCTCGTGATGGTGCTGCTCGTCGCGCTCGTCGCCGCCGCGCTCGTCGTCACCGGTCCGCTGGCCTCCGACGTCGGGTCGGCGATCGGCGCAGGGGACGCGGCCGTGACGGCGTGGGACATCGCGAAGTGGCCGGTGATCCTGCTCATCGTGGTCATGATCATCTCGGTCCTCTACTACTCCTCGCCGAACGCGAAGCCCAGCGGCTTCCGTTCGGTCCTGCCGGGCGCCCTGCTCGCGGTCGTCGTCTGGCTCGTCGCCTCGGCGGCGTTTGCGTTCTTCGTCGCGAACTTCGGCAGCTACAACAAGACCTACGGTTCGCTGGCGGCGGTCATCGTGTTCCTCGTCTGGCTGTGGATCACCAACCTCGCGGTGCTGATCGGCGCCGAGCTCAACGCCGAGCGCGAGCGCTCCCGCCAGCTCGACGCGGGGGTGGCCGGCGCGGATCGCTCGCTTGGCCTCGAGCCGCGCGGCGAGGTGAGCGAGAAGCAGCGCGCGAAGACGGTGTGATCGCCGCCGGGCCGCGGCAGCCACGCGATCCGCGCCAGTCTTCCCCGCGCAAACGCGCAGGTGCCGAGCGCGGCCGGTGTCGACCGGCGCGCGCAGCTCCCCAGCGGCGTCCCGTCCAGACGCTCCCGCAGCTCGCCGATCGAGCTGAAGACCGCGACCGCGACCGGCTCCGCTCTCGCGGAGTTCGTCCTCGGAGCGGCGGCCGTCAGCGGTCGTACCAGGTCGCGGGCCTCGAGCACGTTGAGGTCGTGATCGACTTCGCTTGCCTTGACCGAGCTCGCCAGGACCACGCGCCGTCCGTGCCCGCGGAGGGCCGCGAAGAGAGGCCGGGCGCGCCCCTTCGGCGCGCCCGGCCGGGGAGGCCGAGGCGGGGGGAGCGCGCCCGGCCGGTTCGGACGAGCCTAGCTGCGGCTCGGCTCGCGCTCGGTGCGCTGGAGCACGCCGGCGCGGTTCTTGTGGCGCCGCTCGTAGGCGCGTACGGACTTGATGCGTTTCTCGCCGGCGCCCGAGAGCGCGCTGGTCACCTCGTCGACCGACAGCTCGTCGTAACCGGCCCACGGCTCGTCGGCGCGGAGGCTGCTGATCTTCTGGGTGATCGTGGTGCGGTCGTCGGTCTTGCGCTCGTAGACGTCGATCTTCGCCAGGTCGACCTGGGAGAGCTCGGGGAGCCGCTCGACGATCTCCTCGGCGCTGCGCTTGCCGTAATCGGCGATCGGCAGGTCCGACTCGGAGGCCACCGCGCCCTTCACGGCCCCCTCGGCCTGGGCGACGCCCGGGACCTTGCGGGCCTGGCGCGCGGTGCGGCGAGCCTGCTTCGCGCCCTTGGCCGCGGTCTTCCGCGTCGACTCGCCGATGTCGCGAACGGTATCGGCGGCGCCCGTCTCGCTGAGGTCGTATGAGCCGTTCCCGTGGATCTCGGCCTGGACGACGGCCTCGGTGAGCTTCGGGATCGCCTTCAGCACCCGCTTGAGCATGCGCTCCTCGTCGACGAGGATCGACGCGGCGAGCCGCTCGGTCTTCTCATCGCCGACGCTCGCGGCGAGATGCTCCAGCGCCGTGTAGGTCGCGATCTCCAGCGCCTCGGTGGCGGCCGCGTCCTTGGCGTTCTTGAGCACCTTCTCCTCGCCGCCGGAGCCGCGGAGCAGGTCGAGCGGGGTCTTGGCCAGTGCGATGGCCTGTCCGGCGACGGCCTGGACGAGCCCCGCGCCCGCCTGGAGCGGATTCTCACCCTGGGCGAGCTCGCCGAGGCGGTCCTCGACGCGTTGCGCGTGATCCTTCGTCTCGCGCAGATGGGTCTCGAGGCCGGTGCGGTAGGCGCCGCGCGGCGTCATCGCGATCTGCGACTGCAGCACGCGCGTGAGCGCGAGCTCGGATGCGTGCGCCTCGTTGAGGTACTGGACGATCTTCTGGTCGGACAGGGTCACTGGACGTCTCCGATGTGTTCGGGCAGACGCACCCCGGACGGGCGCGCCGTCCTGTCGGAGTGCCCGAGGGGATGCCGGAGGAAACGCGGCCGGGGGTGTTAGGTCAGGGCACACGACGTGCCACTCGGCGCGTGTGGCACAACTTCAGAAACCGTGGCATAATATGCCCATGGATGCCACACTGGTACTAGGGAAGCAGGGCCGCCTCGTGATCCCGGCGGAGGTCCGGACCGCGCTCGGGCTCGCGGCGGGCGATCGCCTCCATCTGCACGTCGCCGGGCATCGGCTCCTGCTCGAGCGCACCGCGGACGCGGCGGCGGAGCTGCGCGGCCTGGCGTCGAACGTCCCGCGGACCCGGTCGCTCGTCGACGAGCTGCTGGCAGAGCGTCGCCTGGCCGCCGCGGCGGAATGACCGTCCTGGACGCGTCCGCCGTCCTCGCGCTGATCCACGACGAACCTGGCGCGGCCACCGTCGCCGACGAGCTGGGCGCCGCCAGCCTCGGCGCCGCGAACCTCGCCGAGGTCATCGGCAAGCTCGTCGACGCGAAGGCGGACGTCGGCCGGGTCCGGGAGCTCCTCATCGCCGCCGGGGTCACGATCGAGCCCCTGCTCGAGGAGGACGCCGAGCTGGCCGGTGCGATGCGCTCCCTGGCCGGCGGGCGCAAGCTCTCGCTCGGCGACCGGTGCTGCCTCGCGCTCACCGTTCGCAGCACCCCCGCCGAGGTGCTGACCGCCGACCGCGCCTGGGCCAAGCTCGACCTGCCGATCCGGGTGCGGCTGCTGCGGTAGACGCTCCCCGGGCGTGAGTGACGCAGCAGTCGGGCACGAGCATGGCCTCCTCGCCTCGGCCGCGGGCCGGCCCCAGAGCACCGCCTTCGGCGAGGACGCCTGTCCGACGTTCGCGGCGGAGGCCGCGGCGCGGCGATCGAGCCGCCGGCGTTAGCCCGCGGCCGGGCTACGCCGCCGTGCCGCTCTCGCCCGCGCGGTCGATCCGCGCGAGCTCGTCCTCGCTGAGCTGCAGCCCCGCGGCGGCGATGTTCTCCTCGAGGTGCTCGATCGAGCCCGTGCCCGGGATCGGAAGGATGACCGGGCTGCGATGGAGAAGCCAGGCCAGCGCCACCTGGCCGGTCGTGGCGCCGTGGTCGGCGGCGGTCTCGGCCACCGGGCCGCCCGGCTCGGCGAGGCTGCCGGCGGCGAGCGGGAACCAGGGGATGAAGCCGATGCCGTTCGCCTCGCAGTGGCGCACCACGTCCTCGGCCGCGCGGTCCCCGAGGTTGTAGCGGTTCTGCACGGTGGCGACCGTGAACACCTCGCCGGCGGCCTCGATGTCCTCGACCGAGACCTCCGAGAGCCCGAGGTGGCGGACCTTGCCCTCGTCCTGGAGCTCCTTCATCAGGCCGAACTGCTCCGCGCGCGGGACCTTCGCGTCGATGCGGTGGAGCTGCCAAAGGTCGATCGTCTCGACGCCGAGGCGGCGCAGGCTCATGACGCAGCACTGGCGCAGGTACTCGGGCCGGCCGACCTCGTGCCAGCTCGACGGGGCCGAGCGGGTCAGCCCGCCCTTCGTCGCCACCGTCACCCCGTCGTAGGGATGGAGCGCCTCGCGGATCAGTTCCTCGGAGACGTAGGGGCCGTAGGAGTCGGCCGTGTCGATGAGGTCGACGCCGAGCTCCGGCAGCCGGCGGAGCAGCGCGACCGCCCGGTCGGGATCGGCCGGCGGCCCCCAGATTCCCTCGCCGGTGATGCGCATCGCGCCGTACCCGAGGCGATGGACCTCGAGTTCGCCGCCGATGCGAAAGGTGCCGGAGTCGCTCGCGGAGGCCATGGCGGGCGACGGTAGCAAGAGCCAGTTCAGCGTCACGTACCGTGTCGTAAACCTCGCGCCGCCGCGACTCCCTGACGGCCAGCGAGCCTATACTCGGCGAGTCCGACCGACGGCCATCCCACCGGCCGCCGCGTCGGCCCCGCGGGACTAGTTCATCGGTAGAACGCCAGCTTCCCAAGCTGGAGAGACGGGTTCGATTCCCGTGTCCCGCTTCGTCTTGGCTTCGCGGCGGCGCCGCTCGCCCTACCATCCCGCGCCATGCCCACCTGGCTGATCGTCGTCCTCGCCGTGCTCGGCACCCTGCTGCTCGGGTCGATCGTCGGCGGCGCGGTGTACGTCGCGCGGCGCAACCGCCGGCGGCAGCCGGGCTTCGCCAACGTGGTCGCGGACGCGAACGAGCGCCTCGCCGCCGCGCACGCCGAGGACAAGGGCTGGGAGCCCGCGGCGCTGCACGCCGCCGCGCGCCGGCTCTACGCGGCCGAGCGGCCGGACCACGAGGTCCGCGACGTCACGCTCGTCGCGGTCCGCGACGAGCCGGGGACCGACGACGACCAGGCGGTCTTCCGGGTCACGACCAGCAGCGCGCCCGGCACGATCTGGCTCGGCCGCCGGGGGAACGAGTGGGTCGCCGACGAGGTGACGTGAGCCGGGCGCCCCGCCCGGGCGCAGCTACCGCAACCGGTAGCCCACGGCCGCCAGCGCCGCGAGCTCACGATTCACGCCGGCCTCGTCCGCCGTCGCGCGGGCGCCGGCGGTGCGCCACGCCGAGCGGTCGCCGCCGCCCGCGGCCGCGGCCATCGCGCGGTAGGCGGAGCCGGTCGCGCCGAGCGCCACGACCAGCCCGCCCGGGGACGACGCGCCCAGGCGCCCGGCCGGCAGCCGTCCCTGAGCGGCCAGCACCGCCGCCGCGGCACGCCGGTAGCCGCGCGTGAGCGCGAGGGTCGCCGCGCCCTGGGCGCCGGTGGATCGGGCGGCGCGGAGCTGCCCCCGGGCCTGCACGCGATCGGCGCGCAGGCGCGTCACCGCCGCGCTGACGCTGCGGCCGTAGGGCCCGTCGTTCGCGTTGAGCGGCGTGAGCAGCAGGCTCGGCACGCCGACGCCGGCCGCCGCAGAGCTGCACTCCGGCATGAACCTGGCGGCGCGACCCGGCTCGGCGTGGCAGGCGAGCAGGAACGGTCGGCGCTCGGCGGGGAAGACGTAGAGCGTGAGCCGCTGGTCGAAGCCGCGCACGCGCAGGTCCCGGTACTCCCAGGCATCCGACGCGCCCACGAACACCGGCCGAGCGCCCGGGAGGCGGGTTCCCGCGCGCTCGACGAGCGAGGCCGGGAGATAGGTCGGCGGGCCGGCGGTCGCGCGACCGAGGATCATGCCGCTCCCGCCCCCCGCGGCGAACGCGGCGCGCTGGGCGAACGGGAGGCCCGGGATCGGCGGCGGGTCCTCGATCCGGCGCCAGCCGGCCGGGACGTCGAGCGTGAGCCCGCTGACCTCCCCCAGCGTCGCCGGGCCGCCCGGCCGTGACGGCGAGGAGATGGGGAGGAAGAGCCCGACGACGAGCGCGACGACCGCGATGCCCGCCAGCGCGCCGAGCAGCCAGGGGGAGAGCGGGAGGTGGACGTCGAGGCCGGGGACGTAGTACCAGCGCTCGTAGCGGGGGGCTGGACGCGAGGCCATCGGCGTTCAGCCCGAGTAGTCGAAGAACCCGCCGGCACCGGATCCGCCGCCGCCACTGCCGCCGCCCGGCGGCGCCGCCCGGAGCGCGGGCGCGGATCCCGGGGGCGCGACGCCGCGCGGCGCCGCGCGAGCCCGCGGAACCGGGACCGGGGGGGCGGCCGAGCCGGCGGACGCGGACGGGGGCGCGGTCGTGCCACCCGGCGGCGAGGCGCCGAGGGCGGGCAGCCCCGCGGCGCCACCGAGGGCCACGGCACGGGTCGCGACCGAGGGCCCGGCGGGCGCCTGGATCTTGACCGCCGCCTGGGCGTCGACGTTCGCGTCCTCGCGGAAGCCGCCGCGGACGGCGTAGGGCACGGCGAAGGCGGCGATGACCACGACGAGCGCCAACCCGACGACCGCCGCTCTCGTCACGACGGGCACATCGTGGGACGGCTGCTCCCCGGCACGAGGCACGCGTCGGTCCGCGCTGGCGCCCGCGCCTTGCGGATGCGGAACCTCACGTACTTGCCGATCCTCCCCCGGGCGGTGACGCGCACCTCGAGGATGGTATTCGGGCGGAAGGTGCGCTGGAAAGGCTTCATCCTGGTCGCGCGCGAGGTCCGCGACTTGACCACGCGGCGCCGCGGGCAGCCCCGCCCCTTGCAGCGCACCTCGACCCGCGCGCCGCGCGGCGCGCTGATCGACAGCGTCCGGATCCGGGTGTTGCTGCCGCTCAGGCCGCCCGCGATACGGACCACGGGGAAGGGGGAGAGGAGCTTCGGCCGCGGTTTCCCGACGACGATGACCTTCGTCACGACGCTCCGCGCGCCGTCGGCGTCGGTGACCGTGAGCGTGATGGTCTGCCGGCCGGGCCGGGCGAAGGACGCCGTCGTGCTGGCGCTCGTCGCGTCGTCGATCGTCCCGTTCCCGCTGATGTCCCACTGCTGGCTGACGAGCGCCCCGTCCGGGTCGGCGGACGTCGAGACGAGGCTCACCAGATCGCCGGCGGCCGGGTTCGCCGGGACGACGAGGAACTTCGCCTCGGGCGGGCGGTTGCCGACGACCACGGTGCGGGCCGCCATGTCCACCCCGCCGGCCGAGTCGACCATCCGCAGGCGGACCACGTAGGAGCCGGGGCGGGTGAAGATCCTCGTGGCCGTGGCCCCGCTGGCGTCGTTGTACTGACCGTCGTTGTCGAGATCCCAGGTGCGGGACGCGATCGGGCCGGTCGGAGAGGTCGAGGTGTCGCTGAAGGTGACCCGCTCCCCGGTGCGCGGCGCGGGCGGCGCGTAGGAGAAGGAGGCGGCGGGCGGATTGGTGACCGTCCAGCTGCGCGACACCTCGTTGCTGACGTTACCGACCCGTTCCGTGGCGCGGGCCTTGAAGGTGTGGAGGCCGTTCTTCAGTCCCATGAGCGGGACCGAGTTGCCGTCGCAGGTGTAGAACGGGGCTCCGTCGAGGCTGCAGATGAGCGAGACGGCGTCGTTGCTCGAACTGAAGACGAACGTCGCTGTTGTCGGAGCCTGCGTGTCCACCGTCCAGGCGCGGGTCGCGGAGGCCGTGTGCCCGGCCGCGTCCGCGGCGGGGAGCGTGAAGGTGTGCTGACCGTCGCCCAGCGGCCCGAGCGTCCTCGACCCCGACGAGCATGCGCTTGCGCTGCCCGTGTCGAGCTGGCACGTCACCAAGGTGAGGTTGGTGTCGGCGGCGACGATGCCGAAGGTGGGCGTCTTGTCGTTGACGAAGCTGTTCTGCCCCGGGCCACCGTTGATCTGGGCGGTCGGGTCGATCGTGTCCACCGTCCACGTGCGCGTGTCGGGCGCCTGGTCCCCGGCGTTCGCGCGGACCGAGAACGTGTGCGGGCCCTCGGGGAGGGTCGGCAGCGTGGTCGACCCGTTCGGCGCCGGCGCCGAGCCCGGGCAGGGCGTGTAAACGAGCGTGTCGAGCGCGCACTCGAAGCCCGTGCGGTCAGGTCGGTCGTCTTGAACGTCACCGTCGGCGTGACGACGCTCGAGTACCCCCCCTCCGCCGGAAGTCCGCCCTCGATGGTCGTGACGGTCGCCGCCCCGAGCGCGACTGCGGCCAGGAACCCGGCCAGCAGGCCGGTCGCGGCGATCACCGCGAGGATGCGGAAGGCTCGGTGCTTGGTCATGCAGACAGTGGAGTCGCGCGCACTGTCTGACGTCACGCTCCACGGCGGGACGAGCGTACGGAACGCGCGTAGGTTTTCGGGAGCATGAACCGGATCGTGTGCAGGTGCGCCAGCGCGCCTGTCGCCCCCGGGGCGACGATGTCCGGACCGGTTCTACCAGGCCTGGTCTGCCCCGCACCGCGGGCACGGGGTGGAAGCCGTGACGGTGGCCGAGAAGAGGTAGCCGCAACCGCAGGTGTAGACGGCGCGGTCCTGGGGGCCGCCGGCGCGCCGGGCGCGCTCGGTCTGGCGCACCGCCACGGAGCCCTGACCCGGCGCCTCCGGCGGCGCGGAGGTCTTGCGGGGCTGCGGCGATGGCCTGCCGCGCCGGGCGGCGCGCTTGATCCCGGTGATCTCCATCACGTCCAGAACGGTCATGGTGTACCCGGGTTTCGCCTCATCGACCACAAATCCTGGCACGTCGTCCGCCGCCGGGCGCCGGTTCCCGAGTGCGGGTGCGCCAGCACGGTCTGAGATACTGGGAAGCGCATGGATCCGGCCCGCAAGCGCACCGTCCGCCTCGTCGTCGCGCTGACCGCCGCGCTCTTCCTGGCGACCTTCCTGGTCTACACGAGCTTCAGCGCCGGCAGCCAGGCCCGCACCCCGACGCAGCTCCTCCGCGACGCCCAGCCGGGGCGCAGCTACCAGCTCACCGGCAAGGTCGTGCCCGGCTCGATCCGCCAGGCGGGGGAGACGCTCGATTTCCGCGTGCGAGACCGGACCGGGAACACCGCCGCCTCGGTCCCCGTCGCCTACACCGGGACCGTGCCCGACCCCTTCCGCGCCGGCCGGGAGGTCATCGTGACCGTCCACAAGCGCGGCGGCGGGTTCGTCGGCGAGCGGGACTCGTTGCAGACGAAGTGCCCCTCGAAGTTCAAGGCCGCCCGCGACGGCGCCTGACATGGCGACCGTCGGTCGCGCGCTGCTGATCCTCGCCCTGGCGATCTCGGTCTACGGGATCGTCGCCTCGCTCTACGGCGCCCGCCGCGGGGACCGGCGCTTCGTCGACTCCGGCCGGCGTGCGGTCTACGTCCTCTTCGGGGTCGTCGCGCTCGCCTTCGGCCTGCTCGAGGCGGCCTTCCTGCGCACCGACCTCTCCTTCGCGCTCGTCGCCGACCACTCGGCGTCGACCCTCTCGACCTTCTACCGCGCGACCGCCCTGTGGTCCTCTCAGGAGGGATCGCTGCTGCTGTGGCTCTTCCTGCTCGCCGGCTGGTCGAGCCTCGCGCTGCTGCTCACCCGCCACCGGCTGCGGGCCATCGCGCCCTACGCGACCGCGGTGCTGCTCGGCTTCGGCGCCTTCTTCTCGTTCCTCGTCGTCTTCCTCGCCAGCCCGTTCGAGACGTTGGCCCGGGTGCCGGCGGAGGGCGCCGGGCTGAACCCGCTGCTGCGCCACTGGGCGATGATGGTCCACCCGCCGGCGCTCTACTCCGGCTACACGCTGATCGCCGTCCCCTTCGCCTTCGCGATCGGCGCGCTGGTCACCCGCCGCGCCGGCGCGGAGTGGATCGGCGCGACGCGGCGCTTCGCGCTGGGCGCCTGGCTCGCGCTCGGCGTCGGCATCCTGCTCGGCGCGCTGTGGTCCTACACCGAGCTGGGCTGGGGCGGCTACTGGGCCTGGGACGCGGTGGAGAACGCCGCGCTGCTGCCGTGGCTCACCGCCACCGCGTTCATCCACTCGGGAATGATCCAGGAGCGGCGCGGGATGCTGAAGGTCTGGAACGCCTCGCTGATCCTCGCCACCGGCGTGCTGGCGATCATCGGCACGTTCCTCGTGCGCTCGGGCATCCTCAGCTCGATCCACGCCTTCGTCGAGCCGGGCGCGCTGCTGCGCTGGCTCTTCGTCGGGCTCATCGTCGTGATGATCGCCGGGTCGGTGGGGCTCGTGCTCAGCCGCCGCGACGCGCTGCGCACCGAGCACCGGATCGACTCGCTGCTCTCCCGCGAGGCGTTCTTCCTGTTCCAGAACGTCGTGCTCGTCGGCCTCGTGTTCGTGATCTTCTGGGGCACGTTCTTCCCGCTGATCTCCGAGGCGGTGACCGGAACGAAGTCGAGCGTCGGGCCCCCGTGGTTCTCCCGCTACGTCGGGCCGCTCGCGCTCGTGCTGGTCGCGCTGATCGGGATCGGCCCGCTGATCCCGTGGCGGCGGGCGAGCGCGGGCGTGCTGCGCCGCCAGCTCGCCGTGCCGCTGGCCGGCGGCGTGGCGACGGCGCTCGTCCTGCTCCTCGCCGTGCCGGTCACCCGCGGCAAGCCGCTCGCGCTGCTCATGTTCGCGCTCTGCGCGGTGGTCGTGGTCGGCGTGGGTCAGGAGCTCTGGCGCGGCGCCCGCGCCCGCGCGGCGATGTCCGGCGAGTCGCCGCCGGTGGCGCTCGTCGCGCTCGTGCGGCGCAACCGCCGCCGCTACGGCGGCTACCTCGTCCATCTCGGCGTGGCGGTCCTCCTCATCGGCGTCGCCGCGTCATCGGCCTTCGCCACCGTCCAGGAGGTGCGCCTGCGCCCCGGCGGCCGCGCGACCGTGAACGGCTACACCTTCACCTACGTGCGCGCCACCAGCCGGCTGCGGGCCGACGAGCTCGCCTACGGCGCGGTGGTCGACGTCCGGCGCGACGGGCGCCACGTGACGACCCTGCGGCCGGCCAAGGGCTGGTACTCGTCGGCCGGCGGCTCGCTCGCGGACGGCGCGATCGGGCGCTGGTTCGACGGGGAGCCGGAGTCGGCGATCGGCGTGAAGCCCGGCCTGCGCCGCGACCTGTGGACCGCGGTCGAGCCCGACACGAGCGCGATCCGCCCGGTGATCGCGCGGGCCGACCGCCGCTTCTCGGCGCTCATGCGGCGCTTCGGCCCGGTCTTCGCCACCGCGGCCCCGGCGGCCCAGCGGCGGCTCGTCAGCGGGATCGAGGCCGGGGTGCGCACCGCCGTCCAGCGGATCTCCGCGCGCTACGTCGCCTCCTCGCCGCCGGCGATCTTCCGCATCCTCATCTCGCCCCTCGTCACCTGGATCTGGCTCGGCGCTCTCGTCGTCTTCCTCGGCGCGCTCGTCGCCCTGTGGCCGCCGCCCGCCGCGGTGCGCCGGCGCGCGCCGGCGCGCTACCGGGCGCGGCTCGCGCAGGACCTCGCCGCGCGCGTCGACTAGGGCATGCCGGCGGTGGAGCTGGTGATCGTCATCCTCGTCGTCGGGGCCGTCGCCTTCGTGCTCAGCGCGCCGCTGCGCCGCGCGCCGGCCGCCGCCGACGACGACCGCGACGCGGCCCGGGGCGAGATCGACGAGCTCGAGGTCGCCCGCGACGCGAAGTACCGCGAAATCCGCGACGCGGAGCTCGACTACCGCACCGGCAAGCTCTCCGAGGCCGACTGGCGCGCCCTCGACGCGGGCCTGCGCGCCGAGGCGATCGAGATCCTGCGCGCGCTCGACCGGGCCGCGGGCCGGAGCGGGACCGCGTAGCGCGTTAGTACCCTGTCGCCCATGTACACGGTCCTCGGCGTCATCCAGGTCTTCATCGCGGTCGTCCTCATCTTCCTCGTGCTCATGCACTCGGGAAAGGACGCCGGGCTCTCGGGCGCCTTCGGCGTCGGGAGCGGCGCAGGACCGTTCGGCGGCGGGTCGCTCGTCGAGCGCAACCTCAACCGCTGGACCGTCGGCTTCGCGATCGCCTTCGCGATCAACACGATCCTCCTGCTGAAGGTCTGATCCTGGCGAGCCTCGGGCGGCCCCGAGCCATCCTGGCGGTTGCGCTCGTCGGCGCCGCGGCGGCCTCCGGGTGCGCCGGCCAGGACAAGGCCCGGGCGGGCGCGACGCTCGACGGGTACCTCGCCGACTACGCCGCGGGCAACGTCCGCGCCGCCTGCGCGCGCCTGACCCCGCAGGCGCGCGCCGCGTTCCGGATCAAGCTGGGCGGCGTCTCCTACCGGGGATGCGTGGCCGCGATGACCCAGCGCCTGCGGCTCACCGGCCCGACGTTCCCGCCGCGCGTCGCCGGCATCGTCGTCACGACGGTCGACGTGCATGGGGATCGCGCGATCACCAGCACGGCCCCCGAGAGCCTGGACGGCGGGCGCCCGACCTCGCTGCGCAAGATCGGCGGGAAGTGGTACATCACCGTCCCGGCCGACCTCCGGCTCGTCTTCACCCCACCGAACTGAGACCCGCGACCCGCACCGCCGGGCAGACGACCGCGTGGACGTCGAGCGGGCGCTCGGTGGCGTCGGGCAGCACGAGCCGCGGTCGGGCGGCGAGCGCCTCGACGCGACCGAGCAGCTCGAGCGGGTCGATGCGGACCTCGAACGGCGGGAGCGGCAGGCCGATCTCGCCGCCGGCGATGACCCGGGCTCCGCGCGCGGTCGCGCCCACGACCCCGGCCCCGGCGTCGACGACGCGGAGCGATCCCAGGGCCGGGACGAGCAGACCCGCCCCGATCGGCGCGGCGAGCTCCGCCTCGTCCGCCGCGCCGCCGCCGACCAGGACGAGGTTGCGCGGCCGCGGGCCGGGCCCGGTGCCGGCGGGAGCGACGGCGTGGCCGGTCGACCGGGCGCCGGCGCCGGCCGCGGCGGCCGAGGCCGTGTCGTGCACGACACGGTGGGCGACGCCGTCCTGGATCAGGGGGACCGGCGTGATCGGGACGCCTTCGGCGTCGATCGAGCGGGGCAGCGTGCCGGTGTAGCGCGGGGAGTCGGAGAGGTTGATCGCCGCCGCGGCCACGCGGGTGCCCAGGCGTCCGGCGAGCAGCCCGTGGCCGGCGGTGTGCGCCGCGCCGTCGAAGGCCAGCGGGCCGAGCGCGTCGAGCAGGGCGCCGACGGCCTCGGGGCCGAGGACGGCGGCGTGCTCGCCGGGCGGCGGGGCGGGCGCGCGGTCGGTCGCGTCGGCGCCGGCCCCCGTCGCGGCGGCCACGACGGCGCCGGCGTCCAGGGCCGCCAGCGACGCCGCTGCGACGCGGGCTTCGCCGCCGCCGGGCGTTCGCACGGCGAGCGTCGCGAACGCGGTCTCGTCCGCCGCCACGAGCCCGCTGGTTCCGGCGATCGCCACCTCCCCGCCGGCGATCGTCAGAACGAGGTCCATCGACGCCGCTCCGACTGCCGCGCGCGCCGCGGCGAGCGGTCCTCGCCACGTGTCGGGCGAGGGCCGCGCGGTCGCGACGTCCGGGCTCGCGTGGCTTCGCGCGACGGCGGCGCCGGGCAGAGGCGGGAGCGGCCCGGGGGCGCCCGCCGCCGCGGCGAGGGCGCGGGCCGCCGCGTCGGCGGCGCGGGCTGCGCCGGCCAGCCCCGATTCGCCGAGGTCGGTGGTGCTCGCCATCACCGCGTGACTGTCGCGCCACGCGAGCACCTCCACGCGCGTCGTCGCCTCCGCGCGCACCGTCGCGGCGCCGGAGGCCGGCGCGCTCGCCACCATGCGGCGCTCGGCCACGGCCCGGGCCTGGCCCTCGCCCTCGCCCTCGAGTACGGCGAGCGCGCGCGCCGCCAGGCCGGCGAGGGCGTCCGGTGGAGGGGTCACAGGTTCGGTGGCACCGCGCCGGCGACTACCACGCGGCCTCGTAGAGGCCGAGGATCTCGGCCTCGTGCGCGCGCGGCGGGGTGAGGTCGAGCTCCGAGCGGTCGGCGGCCGCGGCCGCGGGGGCGGGCAGCAGCTCGCGCTCCACGCCCGGGTCGGGCAGCCGGGTGGCGCCGGGCGCGGGGCGCAGGCCGGTGGGGACCGCGGCGGCGTCGCCTCCGTGGTCGGGGTCGGGCGCGGGGGCCGCC
>JBBSBL010000015.1:0-49114 GCA_038251325.1 Solirubrobacterales bacterium
CCGCCCGCCCTCGCTTGGAGCGCGACCCCGACCCCCCCGCCCGCGCCGGCGCCTCCGCCGCGCCCCGCGACCCCCGCGTGGCGCTGCGCGGGCGCGGCCCCGCGGGGGGGGGCGAGCGACGCCACCCAGGCCACGAGCGGCGCGGGGGTGAAGGCGGTGGCGACCGCGCGCAGCTGCGCGCGAGCGCGGTGGACGAGCTGTCGCACCGCGCCGTCGGTGATCCCGAGGTCGTTTGCCACATCCGACTGCGGGTCGCCGGAGACCGCGGTGCGCAGCAGGGCCTCGCGCTGGCGATCCGGCAGCGAGGCGAGGTTCGTCAGCGTCTCGCGGACCTCGTCGCGCTGGACGAGCTCGTCGTGGGGCCCGCCCGCCGTGCGGTGGCTCTCCTCGCCGAGCTCGTCGTAGTCGAAGCCATTGGCCTTGAGGCCGTTGATCGCCGTGTTGTGGGCGATTCGGTAGAGCCACGGGCGCAGGTCGTGCACGTCGGCACCCCGCTCGAGCGCGGCCCAGGCATTGAGGAACGCCTGCTGGACCGCGTCCTCGGCGCGGGTCTCCGGCAGCATCCGGCGGCAGTAGCGCAGCAGCGGACGCCGGTAGCGCTCGACGATCGCCTCGAAGGCGCGTTCGTGCCCCTCGGCGGCGAGGGAGACCAGCCGCGCGTCCGACTGCGTCAGCAGCAGCGCGTTGGAGATGCCCGGAGTCACCTGGCTCCTCTCGTCCGTGGGTGGGGCAGGCGCAGGCGTCTACGAGAGTAGCCGCTCGGGGCATGAGACCGGTGTTGGTTCCCTGACGTCACGCCCCGCGGCAGTGCGGTGCCTCACGCGGTCGGCTCGGTGGCCGCGAGGTCGAGGCCGGTCTCCGCGGCGGCGCGGACACTCGCCAGCGTGGCGCGCTTGCGCTCGTACTCCGGGGGCGTGTAGCAGTGGACCTCCGCGCGCGCCCCCATCGTCTCCGCGTCCCACAGCGCGCCGGCCTGGTAGACCCGTTCGAGCCAGGGAACCCCGTCGAAGGCGCCGGAGACGAGCACGAGCACGTACTCCGGACCCCGCTCCCGCTGCGGCGGCGCGCCGTGCAGATCGGCAACGCGGGCGCCGCCGAGGCGCGCCGTCTCGATCGGCCACCGGTCGGAGACCCGCTCGAGGTAGCGGCGCAGCTCGCGCGGGTCAGGTGAAGTCGTCGCGGTCATGAGGCCCGACGCACGCCACCGCCAGCTCGGTGGAGATCCCGCGCGCGACGCGGGCGACCTCGTCGTGGGTCACCGCGTCGATCGCGGCGACCGCGTCGTCGGGGTCGATCGGCTCGCCCATCACGATGCGCTGGCCCGCGGCGTAGCGGGCCACGGCGCCGGTGTTCTCGAACGCGAGCACCCGGGCGCCGCCCGCGTATGAGCGCGCCCGCTCGACCTCCTCCTCGGTCGGGCCGTCCGCGCGCAGCTCGTCGACGATCTCCCGCATCCGGGTGTAGGCCTCGAGGCACTTCGCGGAGTCGAGCCCGGCGGAGAGCTGGAGCACCGGGACGTCGGCGAAGCTGTGGGCGACCGCATGGACGGAGTAGGCGAGGCCGCGCTGCTCGCGGATCTCGTCGAAGAGCCGCGAGCCCATCGACCCGCCGAGCAGCGTGCTGTAGACGGCGAGCGCCGCCCGCTGGGGGCGATCGTTCACGATGACGTCCGGCCGATAGGAGAGACGCAGGTGCGACTGGTGGGAGTCGCGGCGCTCGACCAGGATCTTCGGCGCGAACGCCGGCGCCGCGTCGTAGGGCGGCGGGTCGGGGAGCGCCGGGAAGCGGCCGAACGCGTCGGCCAGCGCGTCGTCCGCGGGTAGGTGGTCGAGGTTGCCGACGAGGAAGGCGCCGCCGCGGGCGCCCGCCCAGCGACGCTCCCGGAAGGCGACGATGCCCTCGCGCGTGAACGTGTCCCGCAGGTGCTCCGCCGGCCCGAGCACGGGACGGCCGAGCGGATGGTCGCCGAACACGGCGCGGTCGATCAGGTGCTCGGCGGCGACGGCGGGCTGATCGTCGGCGCGGGCGATCTCCTGGATCACGACGCCGCGCTCGCGGTCGAGCTCGTCGCCGTCGATCCGGGGACGGCCGACGAAGTCGGTCAACAGGTCGATCGCCTCGGGGGCCCGCTCGGCGCGGACGGTGACGTGGAAGGCGACGAGGTCGTGGGAGGTGTAGGCGTTGAGCACGCCGCCGATGCGCTCGGCGGTCGCGTTGACCGCGCGGTAATGGTCGTACTTCTCGCCGCCCTTGAACACGAGGTGCTCGAGGAAGTGCGCCATGCCGTTCTCCTCGGCGCGCTCGGTGCGCGCGCCCGCGTCGAACGCCACGAGCACCGTGAGCGCCCGGGTGCCGGGGAGCGCGACGCGGTGCACGGTGAGCCCGTTCTCCAGGGTGCTGGCGGCGATCTCGGCCACGCGCCCGACTATAGGCCGCGGGAACGCCGATTCGCCCGCCCGTGCCGGCGCGCCCGAATCCCCTGCAAATCCGCTTGCAGCGACGCCCGGCATGGCCTGGCGGCGGCGGCCAACCGCTACCCTCGCTCACCCGATGGCGACCCGATCCCACGATTCCCAGGCGCGCCTGCGCGCCGGCGGCCGCCCGGCCACCGTCTCCGCCAAGCGCCCGGCTCCCGCCGCCCCCGCGGAGCGCGACGCCCGCGACAAGGTCATCGAGCTCCGCGGCGTGAGCAAGCACTACGAGGGCGGCGACGTCGGCCTCGACGGCGCCACCTTCTCGATCGAGTCCGGGGCGTTCGTCTTCCTCGTCGGCCAGACGGGCTCGGGCAAGTCGACGGTGATGCGCCTGCTGATCAAGGAGCTCGAGCCCTCCGCCGGGACCGTGCGGGTGGCCGGCCGCGACCTCGCCGAGATCCACCGTCGCAAGGTGCCCTACTACCGGCGCAACCTCGGGGTCGTCTTCCAGGACTTCAAGCTCCTGCCGAACCGCACGGTGTACGACAACGTCGCCTACGCGCTGCAGGTCACCGGCGGAAGCCGTAGGGAGATCCGGGCCAAGGTGCCGGACATCCTGCGCATGACCGGGCTCGCGACCAAGCTCCACAACTACCCCGACCAGCTCTCCGGTGGCGAGCAGCAGCGGGTCTCGATCGCGCGGTCGTTCGTCAACCACCCGCCGCTCCTGCTCGCCGACGAGCCGACCGGCAACCTCGATCCCGAGACCAGCGTCGGGATCATGCAGCTCCTCTATCGCATCAACCGCACGGGCACGACCGTGCTGGTTGCCACCCACGACCACGCGATGGTGGACAAGATGCGCCGCAGGGTGATCGAGCTCGCCGAGGGTCGCGTGGTGCGCGACGAGGCGACCGGCCTCTACGCGCGCGACGAGTCCACCCGGGAGTTCGCCCTGCGGCTGCGCTCCGACCTCTCCGCGCGGCCGGACGACGCATGAAGTGGGGATTCTTCACCCGCGAGGCCCTGCGCTCGATGGGGCGCAACGCGGCGCCGAGCTTCGCCGCGATGGCGACGGTCCTCGTGACGCTGATCGTGCTCGGCGTGTTCATCCCGATCGTCCAGGCCACGACCGGCGCGGCGAACGACGTCCGCAAGCGCGTCCTCGTCGACGTCTACCTGAAGGCGAGCGCCACCCGCGCCGACCGCGACCGGGTCGCCTCGCAGATCAAGCAGGCGCCCTACGTCGGGAAGGTCGAGTTCGTCTCCAAGCAGCAGGCCTACGCGGAGCAGAAGCGCCGCGACCCGCAGGCCTACGCGCTGCTCGGCGCCAACCCGCTGCCCGACACGTTCCGCGTCACGCCGAGCAACCCCGACGACGCCGGTCGCCTGAAGGCCGCGCTCGGCGGGGCGCGCCCGATCGACCCGTCGATCGACGAGGTCCGCGACTCCAAGCGGCAGGCGGGGAAGATCCTCGAGGCCACGCGGTTCGTGAAGCTCACGGTCGGCGCGCTCGCCGCGCTGCTCATCATCGCCTCGATCCTGCTCATCGCGAACACCATCCGGCTCTCGCTCTTCGCTCGCCGGCGCGAGGTCGAGGTGATGAAGCTCGTCGGCGCGACCGACTGGTTCATCCGCTGGCCGTTCGTGATCGAGGGCGTGATCTGCGGCGCGTGCGGGGCGGTACTGGCCATCCTCGTCCTGCTCGTGGCGAAGGTCGCGCTGCTCGATCCGCTGGCCAACGACTTCGCGCTGATCGCGGCGCCCGACACGCTGCCCTTCGGTCTGCTCGTGGCGATCCTCGTCGGAGCCGGCATCGCCGTCTCGGCGCTCGGCTCCGGGCTCTCGCTGCGGCGCTTCCTGCAGGTGTAGCGGCCGGTCCGCGGGCGCCGCGCCGCTACCCTCACTCGCCGTGCCTCGCCGCCCCCCCCGCTGGCCCTACGCGCTCGGCGCGGTCGCCCTCGTCGTCGTCGCGCTGCTCGCCGGGATCTGGCTGGGCGGGCACTCCGACCGGCTGCCCGACTTCCTCGCGCGGCTGGCCGGCAACCAGCAGACGGCCCTCGTGAACGAGACGCTCGACACGATTCAGGCCGACTACTACCGCAAGATCGACCGCACCGCCCTGATCAACCGGGGGCTCGAGGGCGCGGTCAAGAGCCTCGACGACCGCTTCTCCCACTACTTCGATCCGCGCTCCTACGCGGAGTTCCAGCGGCAGACCGACCCGCGCTTCTCCGGAGTGGGGCTCAACGTGCGCGAGGATCCGAAGGGCCTGAGGGTCGTGGAGGTCTTCCGCGGCTCGCCGGCGCAGCGCGCCGGGATCCGCCCGCTCGACCTCGTCACCGCGGTGAACGGGCGGTCGCTGGCCGGGCGGCCGTCGGACTTCGCGACGGCGCTCATCAAGGGGCCGCCCGGGACCTCGGTCCGGCTCACCGTCTCTACGGGCGGTCGCTCGCGCCAGCTGCGCGTGCGGCGGGCGCGGATCACGGTGCCGGTGGTCACCTCGCGGCTCGTGGTCGCGCGGGGCCGGAAGCTCGGCTACGTGTCCCTCGCCTCGTTCACCCAGGGCGCCGGGGACGAGGTGCGCCAGGCGGTGGCGCGCCTGCTCCTCAGCGGCGCCCAGGGCATCGTGCTCGACCTGCGGGGCAACGGCGGCGGCCTGCTCGACGAGTCGGTCTCCGTGGCCAGCGTGTTCCTCCCCGAAGGGCCGGTGGTCACCACCAAGGGGCGCAGCCGGGACCGCCACGTCTACGACGCGACCGGGGGCGCGATCCCGGCGAAGGTCCCGGTGGTCGTGCTCGTCGACCGGGGCACGGCCTCGGCCTCGGAGATCGTCAGCGGGGCGCTCCAGGATCGCCACCGGGCGAAGATCGTCGGGACGCGGACCTTCGGCAAGGGCGTCTTCCAAGAGATCAAGCCGCTCTCCAACGGGGGCGCGCTCGACATCACCGTGGGTCAGTACTTCCTCCCCAGCGGGCGGAACCTCGGCGGTCCCGGAGTGAAGGAGGGCGCCGGCATCCGCCCGAACGTGCCGGTGCTGGGCGACGATCCGCGCTCGCGCCCGGACGAGGGGCTCGACGCGGCGGTGGCCACCCTGTCGCGGGAGCTCGCGGCGGGGCGGTGATGGGCGCGGCCGGGGCGGCGCGCGAGGCGCCGTCGCGGGTCGCGGTGCTCGAGTCGCGCGGGCGCTTCCTCGTGGCGGTGCCGCTGTTCGAGCGCGGCGGGCGGCGGACCGTCGACCGCGGCGGGCCGCGGGCGCGCGACGGCGATCTCGTGCTACTGGCCGCGGAGCGGGGCGGGCGCGGCGGCGGTGGAGGCGGCCGCGCCGGTGCGCGTGGCCCCTCGCGCGGGCACGCCCGGATCGAGCGCGTGCTCGGCCGGCCCGACGTGGCCCGCGACGTGCTCGAGGCGATGATGCTCGACCGCGGCCTGCGACGCGGGTTCGCCGCCGGGGGCGAGGCCGAGGCCGAGCGGGCCGCGGCGGAGGCGGCCGGACGGGGGGAGGGCGCGCGCCGCGATCTGCGCGACCTCGTGACCTTCACCATCGACCCGGCGAGCGCGTGGGACTTCGACGACGCGATCTCGGCCGAGGACCTCGGTGACGGGCGACGGCGGATCTTGGTGCACATCGCCGACGTCGCCGCGCACGTCCGGCCCGGAACTGCGCTCGATCGCGAGGCCTACCGGCGCGGGACGAGCGTCTACGTCCCCGGGGCGGTGGAGCCGATGCTGCCCGCGGCGCTCTCGAACCGGGCATGCTCGCTCGTGCCCGGCGAGGACCGTCTCGCGGTGACGATCGAGATGGAGATCCGCGGCGCCGAGGTCCGCAAGGCGGCCTTCCACCGGAGCCTCATCCGCTCGGACGCGCGCCTGGACTACGAGCGGGTCGACGAGGTGTTCGCCGGCGGCTCGGGTGCCACCGGCGAGGCGCCGTGGGCCGGGCCGCTCGCCGTCGCCCGCGCCGCCGCCGCCGAGCTCGACGCGCGCCGTCGCGAGCGCCACGCGCTCACGCTGGACTCGGCGGAGCCGGAGTTCGCCTTCGACCGCGACGGGCACGTGACCGGGATGCGGCCGGTCGCGCAGACCGAGTCGCACCGGCTGATCGAGCACCTGATGATCGCGGCGAACGAGCAGGTCGCGGGGTTGCTCGACGCGCGGAAGGTCCCGGCGCTCTATCGCGTGCACGAGAAGCCGGACCCGGAACGGGTCGGGCTTCTGCTCGACCAGCTCGGCTCGCTCGGCGTCGCCATCCCGCCCGCGCCCGACCCGATGTCCGCCACGCAGGCGGAGGAGATCGTGGGCGCCGCCTCAGAGCTGGTGGAGCAGCACGTTCGACGCACCGGCCACGGGCGGGCGGCGCTCACGTTCCTCGTTCTGCGCGCGCTGCGGCAGGCCACCTACAGCCCACGGAACATCGGCCACGCCGGGCTCCGCTCGCCGCGCTACTGCCACTTCACCTCGCCGATCCGCCGCTATCCGGATCTCGTGTGCCACCGGGCGCTGCTGTCCTCGATCGGGGCCGGGGAGGCGGCGCCGGAGGGCTCCGGGCTGGCCGAAGCCGGGGCGTGGGCCTCCGAGCGCGAGCGCGACGCGCAGCGCCTGGAGCGCGACGCCGACGACGTGGCGCGCGCGTTCCTCCTGGAGCGCGATCGCTCGGCGGGTCGTGCCGACGAGGCGTTCGGGGGCGAGGTCGTCGGGCTGGTCGGCGGCGGCGCGTTCGTGGCGTTCGGGTCGGGGTATGAGGGCTTCCTGCCGGCGCGCCGGCTCGGCGGCGACTGGTGGGAGCTGAACGCCGAGGGCACGATGCTGGTCGGCCAGCGCAGCGGCCGGGCGATCCGCCTGGGGGACTCGGTGCGGGTGGAGGTGGGACGGGTGGATGCGCCGCGGGGGCGGGTGGACCTGTATCCGGTGGAGGGGTAGGAGCCGGTCGGTTGACGAACGGCATCATCAAAGGGCGTCGAGGCTGGTTGACGAACGGCATCATCAAAGGGCGTCGAGGCTGGTGGTGAGCTGCTTTCGCGGCATTGTTCTGATGGCCATCTGCGAGGCTGGTTGATGCGATGGCGAAGGGCAAGGGCAAGCGCAAGCTCTCGGCGGACGACGTGGCGACGAACCGGACGGCGTCGTATCGATTCGAGCTGCTCGAGCGGCTGGAGTGCGGGATCGCGCTGACCGGCACGGAGGTCAAGTCCCTGCGCGAGGGTCGCGCCACGCTCAAGGACGCCTACGCGTTCGTGCGCGGCGGCGAGATCTGGCTCGAGAACCTGCACATCCCGCCCTACGCGCCGGCCTCGCGGGACAACCACGACCCCGAGCGCTCGCGGAAGTTGCTGCTCCACCGTCGCGAGATCGAGCGCCTCGGGGAGAAGACGGCCGAGCGCGGCCTGACGCTGGTCCCGACGCGCCTCTACTTCAAGGGCCCGCGCGCGAAGGTCGAGCTGGCGGTCGGCCGCGGCAAGGACCGCTTCGACAAGCGCGAGTCGATCCGCAAGCGCGAGATGGACCGCGAGATGGCCCGGGCGGTGCGCGACGCACAGCGGTAGGAGGGCTGGTGGCGCGCCGCGTCGCCGCCGGGTGTGAGCGCAAGCGCGAGCCCGGCCCCTGAAGGGCGGGTCGCGCGCTCCCAGCCACGCCGGCGCGGCCCGTTTGTCACACCCCACGTGCCCCAGGCCACACCTCGGCCGCCAGGATCCCCCCGTGCCCCGCGAGTTCGAGGTTCCGCGCGATTATTCACCCATTCTCTGCACTCGCGAGTCGGGCCACCCGTGGAGCGACCGTGAGGTCGGCGCACTCGCGGGCCGCCAGCACGGGATCGTGGCCGCCTGGCAGCTCCGCGAGCGCGGCATTCCCGAGCACGTGATCCGCCACCGGGTGCGCTCGCGGCACCTCCTCCCCTGCCATCGCGGGGTCTACGCCGTAGGGCATGGCCGGCTGACGCGCTCGGGTTCCTTCATGGCGGCCGTTCTCGCCGGTGGCCCCGACGCGGTTCTCGGCCATCGCTCCGGCGCGGCGCACTGGGGGCTTCGAATCGCCGCGACAGCTGTCGTGGAGATCATCGTTCCGCGTCGCATCGCGTCTCGCCCGGGCGTGCGGGTGCGCCATGCGGCGCTCCTGCCGGACGAGGTCTGCGTCGAGGACGGCATCCCCGTCACCACCCCCGCCCGCACGCTCTTCGACCTCGCGACCGTCCTCGATCGCCACCGCCTCGAACGCGCGGTCCACGAGGCCGAGGTGCTGCGGCTCCTGAGCCCGGCCTCGTTGCCCGTGCTCCTCGAACGCCATCCCGGCCGGCGCGGCGCGAAACACCTCCGCGCGATCCTCGACGACCTGCGCGGGCGGGGCGCCACGGTGACGAAGAGCGAGCTCGAGAACCGCTTCCTCAGCGTCGTGGCGAAGGCAGGCCTGCCGCGACCGGAGGTCAACGCCGATGTCCCGACCGCCCTGCGCGCCTACGAGGTCGACGCCACCTGGCCCGCCGCGCGCCTCGCCGTCGAGCTCGACGGCGGCGCCGCCCACCACACCCGTCGTGCCTTCGAGGAGGACCGCCTCCGCGACCGCGCGCTCGCCGTGGCGGGCTGGCGGACCATCCGGATCAC
The DNA here is from genome assembly GCA_038251325.1 of Solirubrobacterales bacterium. Lineage (GTDB taxonomy): Bacteria > Actinomycetota > Thermoleophilia > Solirubrobacterales > Solirubrobacteraceae > JBBSBL01. Next base: position 9,011 of record JBBSBL010000015.1, read on the forward strand.
CTGGCACGAGCTCCGCACCCACCCCGACCGGGTCGCCGCCGACCTCCAAGGCCTCCTTTCGATGCCAGACCTTCCAGCAGCCACGATCCGGAGCCAGCCGATCGCGCGGCCAAAGCCGGCTAGACTGAACAGCGACACACCCCCGGGGACGACAGGCTTCGACGTGGTCGAGCCGTGGGGGTGGTCGCGAGCCGAGGTCCCGGCAGGCCTCGTAAAACAGCCGGGAAAACCATACGTGCGGACTCTCACGAGTACGCCCTCGCCGCTTAGCCACTAGCTAAGCCGTGAGGTCTCGGCCCCCGCAGCCCGTGGCGGGGATCACCGGGATCAGACAGCGGGATCACCCAGGAAGGCCCGCCTTCGCCGACCCGGGGACACCATCAGGAGGCTGGCCCCCCGCAACCCCGCCGGCGAGGCGAGCGAGGGGCGAGATCAGAGCGCCGGATACGCTCGTAGACGCCACCCTTCACGCGACCGCGGACGTGGGTTCGATTCCCACCGTCTCCACTCGGCGAGTTCTCTGGACAGCGCCTCGCCCGGCGGGCAGGGAGCCAGCGTCACGCGCGCAGCGCCCTGACCTCGTTGAATCAAAGTCTCCGCATCCACATCGATCCAGATCGGGGCGATCGGAGTGATGCCCGGGCGTTCGCGCGCCGGGGCGGCGCGGTAGGCGAGGCTCTCGGGGATGGGCTTCACACCGCCGAGAGCCTAGAGGCCGGGGACAGCGCCGTCCGGTCGCGGACTGGCCTGCCGGCACCCGCCGCCCCTCACTCCTCCGCCACCACCGCCGCCAGCTTGTCCAGCGCCGTGCCCCAGCCGGACTCGGCGAGCGGGATCAGCTCCTCGACGCAGCGCATCGTCACGTCGATCCGCAGCTCGGTGCGGGCGTCGCCGAGGTCGGTGAGCGTGACGACGGTCACCTGGCTCTCCATCATCGGGTGGTCGATGTCCTCCTCGACGAAGACGAAGCGCTTCGGAGGCGAGACTTCGCGGAACGTGCCGTTCGCGGGGTGCTCGGTGCCGTCGGAGCCGACCATCGTCGCCCGGAAGACCCCGCCGGGGCGGGGGTCGATCTCGACCGTGTCGCGCGGGGTGTGGAAGTGCTCCGGGCCCCACCAGCGCGCAAAGTGGTCGGGGTCGGTCCAGCAGCGCCACACGAGCTCGCGCGGGGCGTCGAGCACGCGGGTGATCGTGAGCTCGCGCTCGGCCATCGTGGTCGGGGTGGCGTCAGGCATGTGAGTCTCCCTTCTGGGATTGGATCTCTCGGAGATGCCGCTCGAGGCGGTCGAGGCGCCCCTCATAGAAGGCGCGGTACTCCTCCAGCCAGTCGACCGCCGCCTTCAGCGGCCGGCCGTCGAGCTGCGAGGGGCGTCGCTGCGCCTCGCGCCCGCGGACGACGAGGCCGGCCCGTTCGAGGACCTGGAGGTGCTTCGACACCGCCTGGAGGCTCATCGGGAACGGCGCCGCCAGCTCGCCGACGGTCGCCTCGCCGCCGGCGAGTCGTTCCAGCATCGCGCGGCGCGTCGGGTCGGCGAGGGCGGCGAAGGTGGTGCTGAGCTCGTCCGTGGGCATCGGTTTATCAGCCTATCAGTTGATCAACCGGTATGTTGATTACAATACTCCGGGGTCAGCTACGCCTCGGCGCCCTCCGCCGCGCGCCGCAGCGCGGCGACGTCGAGCTTGCCCATCGAGAGGACGGCCTCCATCGCGCGCCGGGCCCGCTCCGGATCGTCGTCGCCGAGCATCTCCTCGATCCCCGTCGGAACGACCTGCCAGGAGAGGCCGTGGCGGTCCTTCAGCCAACCGCACGGGCCCTCCTGCCCGCCCTCGGAGAGTCGCTCCCAGTAGTAGTCGATCTCGTCCTGGGTCTCGCAGTCGATCTGGAAGGAGACGGCCTCGGAGAAGCTGAACTCCGGACCCCCGTTGATCGCCACGAACCGTTGGCCGTCGAGCTCGAACTCCACCGTCATCACCGTGCCCGCCTCGCGCGGGCCGGCCTCGGTGTAGCGGAGCACCTTGACGATCCGCGAGTTCTCCCTGAAGACCGAGAGATAGAAGGCCGCCGCCTCCTCGGCCTCGGTGTCGAACCACAGGTTGGGGACGATCTTGGGTCGCATAGGCGCAACGTAGCGCGCGCGCGCCGCTGCCTGATGCCGCGCACTGACACGCGGGAAGCCGCCCAACGTCGGCGGCTTCCCGTCATTCCGGCGGCGGTGGCAGACCTACGCCACTGCCTGAATGCTCTCCTTCGGGTCGATGGCTCCCAGGGTCTTGACGATCTCGAACGCGCCGTCGCGCACCTGGCCGATGTACATGTTCATGCGAAGGTGGTGCTGGCCGGGCACCATCTCCGCCGGGCCCCCCGGCCCGACCGCGATCTTCGCGTGGTCGAGCGCCCCGATGACCTCGTCCTGATCGAGCGAGCCGACCTCGCTCACGGCCGCCTCCCAGAGCCTCATGCCCCGGTAGAGGCCTGAGCACGCGCCCCCGCCCGTGAAGATCGCGCTGTCCGGGTAGAGCTTGTCGTAGCGTGCGAGCAGATCCTGGCTGAACGGGTCGCCGACGCCCTGGTAGTAGTCGAGGCAGCTGTAGAGGCCCTCGACCTGCTCCGGGGGCACGAGGGTCAGGCAGTTCTCGTCGAAGTACGTGCAGACGAGATGCCCGCCCCGCGCGGTGAAGCCGGCGTCGTGCAGCTGCCCGATGAACGGCGTCACCCCGGGCGGCACGATCGTGTTGAAGACCACCTCCGCGCCGCTGGACATGATCCGCTCGACGATCTCGCCGTAGTCGGTGTGGTCGAGGGGGAAGTACTCCTCCGCGACGACCTCGCCGCCGTTGGCGGCCACGACCTGCCGGAGCTTGTCGTTCAGCACGCGCGGCCAGATGTAGTCGGCCGACGGCAGGGCGAACCGCTTCGCGCCCGTCTGCTCCATCAGCCAGGGGATCAGGGGGTCGACCTGCTGCGCCGGCACCGGGCCGGTGCAGAAGATCAGCGGGTCGCTCTCCTGCCCCTCGTACTGCTCGGGGTAGATGTAGAGCGTCTTGCCGTCCACGACGACCGGGCCCTTGATGGCCTGCCGCGTAGAGCTGTAGATGCCGCCGAAGACGACGTCTACCCGGTCGCGCTGGATGAGCCGGGTGCCGCAGGCCTCCGCGGCGCTGTCGGTGGTCTCGCTGTCCTCGAGGAACAGCTCGATCTGCTGACCGAGCAGGCCCCCGGCGGCGTTGATGTCGTCGATCACCATCTTGGCGACGTTGGCGTTCGCGACGCCCATGAACGACAGGGGCCCGGTCTGATCGGCGATCACCCCCACCTTGATGGGTCGTCCGAGCGTTGCTGTTGACCGTTCCATCACGTGCTCCGATCCCGGTCGAGGCGACCGAATGGCTTTGAACAGATGCGTGTGGAGCCGCCCGCGTCGGCGGCTCCACGCAGCGAGGTGCGACTAGGCGTCGAAGTGGCCGCCGAGCTCCGCCGCCTGGGGCGGGGTCTTGTGGCCGGCCTCCTTGATGATCGGCGGGACCTCGGGGTCGGAGACGAAGCTCTGCCAGCCCTCGGCGTCCCAGTCAAAGAGCACCCAGACCCGGTCGTCCTGGTTGGGATCGCGGAACACCTGCGCCCCCTTGGACCCGTGCTGCCGGCGCTTCTCGAGGCCCGTGGTCGAGAAGATGCTCACGAACCGGTCGTAGTCCTCGACCGTTGTCGTTGCCAGGATCACCCTTACCTCCTATGCGGTCTCGGCGGCGCGGCTCGTCGCCGATGGTGAGGGCAGTATGCCCCTCGGCTGCCCGAGCTGCCTCGCGCGAATTCCCTTGGTTCGACGCCCCGCCGACCGGGGCGAGGAGCACCTCGAGCTCGCGCGGCGTCAGGCCGTCCGGCAGCTCGCGCGGTCGCTTCGAGACGCGGTGCCCGGCGGCCGCGAGCACCGCGTCGACCGCCTCCCGGTCGAGTCGTCCCTCCTGTGCCTCGCGCAGGAGCTCAACCTCCGCCGCCGGGGGGTCGAGCGCCGCCCTGTAGGCCGCGCCTCGCGCATGGCGGTGTAGCAGTCGTCGGCGGCGAGGATGCGGGCGGCTCGATCGAGCGCCGGCACAGTGACGCCGCGGCGATAGCCGGACCCGTCGAGCCGCTCGTGGTGTGAGCCGGCCAGGCGCCCCGATCGGAGCGAGCGCGGGCGTCGGACGCTCCGGCCAGCTCGCCGAGACGGACCGCGAGCACGGCGGTGCTGCTGGACTCGATTGGTCCGCCCTGTTCCGGCAGCGGGGTCCACCGTCGCCTCCGCCCGATCCTACCTCCGTCGGGCTCGGGGGTTGGACGCACTGCCAGTATCCGTCACGTGGGTCGCGAACCGCCAACGCACGAGGGACTTCCGGACGCCGTCATCTTCGACCTCGACGGGGTCCTGCTGGACTCAGAGCAGCGCTGGAACGAGGCCAAGGAGGCGCTCGTCCGCGAGGCGGGCGGCCGCTGGTGCGAGGACGCGCCGCTCGTGATGATGGGCATGAGTTCGCCCGAGTGGTCGGCCTACCTCCATGCCGAGCTCGGCGTGCCGATGGCCGTCGACGACATCAGCCGCGACGTCGTACGTCGGATGGAGGAGGGCTACGTCGGCCGGCTCCCGCTGCTACCCGGCGCCGAGCGGGCCGTGCGAGCACGCGCCGCCCGGTGGCCGCTGGGGCTGGCGTCGTCGTCGAATGGGGGATCATCGACCTGATGCTCGAGCTCGCCCCCTTCGGCTCCGCGTTCGCCTGTACGGTGTCCTCCGAGGAGGTCGAGCACGGCAAGCCCGCTCCCGACGTCTACCTGAAGGCCGCCGGCGGGCTGGGCGTCGACCCCGCCGGCTGCGTGGCGGTCGAGGACTCCAGCAACGGCCTGCGCGCTGCCGCCGCCGCGCGGATGGCCGTCATCGCCGTGCCCAACCCGCACTACCCGCCGGCCCACGATGCGCTGGCCTTGGCTGCGGCGACCGTGTCGACGGTCGGCGAGGTCACGCCCGCACTCGTCGAGCGCGTCAGCGGGCAGGCGGGCGCGGGAGACGCGGTCACCTTCGGCTGACCGCCGCAGCGATCGCCACCCGCACCGTCTGTCGGTGCCCGGTCTCGGGCGCCCACGGCGCGCCCGCGTCGCGGCGGTTGACCGGGGCGAGGCGCAGCACGAGGCGCAGCCGGCCGCGGGCGTCCGCCCGCGCGTGGCGGGAGGTCACCAGCCGCCCGTGGCGCACGCGCAGTCGCAGGCGAGCGCCGGGCCGGTAGGCCGGGGGGGTGGTCACCACCGCGGTCCCGCTGCCGCTGAGCGAGAACCCGCCGCGACAGGCGCGGCCCAGCGTGCTGAACTCGACGTTCGGGCGCCGGATCGCGACGTGCCAGCCGAAGTCTTCGTAGGCGGGCTCGGTCGAGGTGTAGGTCACCCGCGCCGGCGGTGGGACCGGGTGCGCGAAGCGGCGCATGATCCACGGGGGCGTCTGGCGCAGGTCGCGCGCCCAGTAGGGCCACGTGTGGGAGCCCTTTCCGTAGTCGTCCCAGACGTGCCGGATCCCGAGTCGCTCGAGACGCCGGTGCACGACCACGCTCATGTTGTGCGCTCCGAGCTCGATCAGGTCGAGGCCGCTGGGTCCCCCGAGCGGCCCTCCGGGCTGACCGTTGCCCGTGTAGAGGCCGAGCTCGAGGCCGCGCAGGTTGGCCGCGACGTCGGGCGGGTCGTGGCCGCGCCAGCGAATGTGCTGGGTGTCGAAGTCGCCGAAGACCGAGCCCGGGCGCCCGCCGTCCTGGGCGGCGGTGGCCTCGACCGCGATCCGCCCAGCGTCCAGGCCCTGGAGGCGAAGGTTCAGGTCCACCCCGCCGGAGAAGCTCGCCGCCGCCGCGAACCGGTCGGGGTGGCGCGCGGCGTAGCTCAGAGCGCCGAAGCCGCCCATCGACAGCCCGGCGATCGCGCGCCCCCGCCGTGCCGCGACGGTCCGGAAGCGGCCGTCGACCAGGCGGATCAGCTGGGAGGTGTGCCATGTCTCCCACGCGGGCGGGCCGCCGCGCCCGCCGTTGAACCAGTTGGCGTACCAGCCGCCGCGACCGCCGTCCGGCATCACGACGATCAGCGGCATGGCAGCGGTCGCCTGCTCGACGCCGCCCAAGCTGGTCCAGTCCGTCTCGTCGCCGCCGGCGCCGTGCAGCAGGTAGACCACCGGATAGCGGCGCCGGGCGGCGCTCGAGTAGCCGGCCGGGAGCAGGACGCGAACCTTCGTGGGAGAGGCGAGCGCCGGCGTCCGTACCGTCAGCTCGAGCAGGCGTGCATCGAGCCTTCGGGCGGCGACGACGGAGACGGCGCGGCCGGAAGCGGGCGGCGAGAGCGCCGGCGCCGCCGCGGGGATCGCGGCAAACGTGGCGGTGGCGAGCGCCGCGGCGGGGACCAGCCGCCTCATGGCGTGCCGGTCTCCGCCAGGTCCTGCTGCGGCCGACCGATCTCCGCACGCGACCCGGGAGCGACGTGCGGGATCCGGACGAAGGCGTTCACCCGCATCGGGCTGACGATACCCGCCGCCCGCGCCGGGAGCGCCGCGTGCGGCCGGTGCTCCCTAGGATCCCGGCCATGACGCTCGTGCGCGTTCGGGGTCCGCTCAAGCAGCTGGCAGACGGCCGCGCGGAGCACGAGGTCGAGGGCGCCACGGTGGTCGATCTGCTGCGCGCGCTCGAGGACGAGCACCCGGCGCTCGGGGGTTGGATCCTGGACGAGCGGGGGCTCATCCGCCGCCACATCAACGTGTTCGTGAACGGGGAGCGCGGCCGCGAGGCCACGGCGGTCGCGCCGGGTGACCGCATCGAGGTGCTCCCCGCGATCTCGGGAGGGACCATCGCCGCATGACGGAGCTCATCGTCGGGACCAAGAAGGGCCTCTTCGCGCTCGAGGGCGAGCCGGGGGCGGAGTTCGAGGTGACCGCGCGCGCGTTCGCCGGCGAGCCGGTCGACTTCGCCACGCGCGATCCGCGCAGCGGCCGGGTGCTGGCGGGGATGACCTCGCCGTTCTACGGGCCGAAGATCTTCTACGCCGACGACCCGGCGGGCGAGTGGGCCCAGGCCGAGGGCGTGGCGCTGCCGGAGGGCGGTGACGCGGCGCTCGAGCGGATCTGGGTCATCGTCCCGGGGGAGGAGGAGGGGACGCTCTACGCGGGCGGCGACCCCGGCGTGCTCTTCGAGAGCCGCGACGGGGGCGCCACCTGGGAGCTCAACCGCGCGCTGTGGGAGCATCCGACGCGCGGCGCCTGGCAGCCGGGTGGCGGCGGCTTGTGCCTGCACTCGATCGTACCGTGGCCCGGGGAGCCCGACCGTCTCGCGATCGCCGTCTCGGCCGCCGGGGTGTGGCTCACCGAGGATCGCGGTCGCTCCTGGCAGCGGGGCAACGAGGGGCTCGCGGCCCGCTACCTGCCGGAGGCGCCGAGCGAGGAGGAGGAGATCGGGCTCTGCGTGCACCGCCTCCAGCGCTCGCCGGCGCGGCCCGAGCGGATCTTCATGCAGTTCCACGGCGGGGTCTACCGCTCCGACGACGCCGGCGCGTCGTGGACCGCCATCGGCGAGGGGCTGCCCTCGGACTTCGGCTTCCCGCTCGTGCTCGATCCGGCCGACGCCGACAGCGCCTACGTCATCCCCCTCACCGCCGACATGGATCGCGTCACGCCCGACGGGGTCGTGCGCGTCTACGAGACCCGGGACGCCGGCGCGAGCTGGGCGCCGCGCGGCGACGGGCTCCCCGCGCGCGACGCGTACCTCACCGTCCTGCGCCGGGCGTTCGACGGCGCCGGGGAGGGGGACGGGCTCGAGCTCTACTTCGGGGCGACCTCGGGCGAGGTGTTCGGCTCCGGCGACGCGGGCGCGACGTGGGCCACCGCCGCCTCGCGCCTGCCGCCCGTGTACTCCGTCGCCGCGACCCGGTGAGCGACGGCGCCTCGTCGCCGGCCGAGCGGTTCATTGCGCTGCACCGCCCCGGCGCGCCCCTGCTCATGCCCAACCCCTGGGACGCGGGCTCGGCCCGCCTGCTGGCGTCGCTCGGGTTCGAGGCCCTGGCCACGACGAGCAGCGGCTACGCGGCGACGCTCGGGCGGCTCGACGGCGCCGTGACCCGCGAGGAGGCGCTGGGCCACGCGGCGGAGATCGTCGCGGCCACCGACCTCCCGGTCTCCGCCGACCTCGAGAACGGCTTCGCCGACGACCCCGCCGGCGTCGCCGAGACGATCGCGCTCGCACGCGCCGCCGGCCTGGCCGGGGCGTCGGTCGAGGACTTCAGCGGCGACGAGGACGAGCCGATCTACGAGCTCGCACGGGCGGTGGAGCGCGTCGCGGCCGCCGCGGCGGCCGCGCACGGCGGGACGCAACACTTGATCCTCACCGCCCGGGCCGAGAACCACCTCCACGGGCGGCCGGACCTCTCGGACACCATCGCCCGCCTGCAGGCCTACCAGGTGGCGGGCGCCGACGTCCTCTACGCGCCCGGTCTCACCGACCTCGCCGACATCCGGCTTCTCGTCGCCGAGGTGGACCGCCCCGTGAACGTCCTCGCCCTGCCCGCGGCGCCGCCGGTCGCCGCGCTCGCCGAAGCCGGCGTCAGCCGGGTCTCGGTCGGCGGCGCATTCGCGTTCGCCGCGCTCGGGGACGTGGTCGAGGCGGCGCGCGAGCTGCGCGAGGACGGGACCTACGGATTCTGGATCCAGGCGGCCGCGGGGTTGGCGGCGGCGCGGCAGGCCTTCCGCCGCGCCGGCTCGTGACCGGGCGCCCGGGCCGGGCCACCGCGCCACCCCAGGGCGACCCGCCGGCGAGCTACGCCGACGGCGCCCGGGCCGGCCTGCCGTTCGCGATCTCCGTCTTCGCCGTCGGCATCTCCTTCGGGGTGCTGGCCACCGAGATCGGCTGGGGCCCGGTGGCGCCGATCGTGATCTCCGCCGTGGTCTTCTCCGGCTCCGCGCAGTTCGCGCTGGCCACCGTGCTCGGCGGCGGGGGCAGCGCGGCGGCCGCCGTGCTCGCCGCGCTGCTCGTGAACCTCCGCTACCTGCCGATGGGGCTGGCGATCGCCCCCTCGCTGCTCGGCGGGCGCTGGCGGCGGGCGCTGGAGGCGCAGGCGGTCGTCGACTCCTCCTGGGTGCTCGCCGCGCGGCGCGACGGCACGTTCGACCGCAGGATCCTGATCGGCTCGACCGTGCCTCAGTACCTCGGGTGGGTCGCCGGGACCGCCGTCGGCGCATTCGGCGTCGACCTCATCCGAGATCCGGCGGCGCTCGGGCTCGACGCCCTCTTCCCGGCGTTCTTCCTCGTCCTGCTCGCAGAGGATCTGCGCCGCCGCCGGGCCCGGGTGGTGGCGGCGCTCGGCGCGGTGATCGCGCTCGTGCTCATCCCGGTCAGCCCGGTCGGTGTGCCCGTGCTCGTCGCCGCGGGCGCGGCGCTGCTCGGAGTGCGGCGCCCGTGAGCGGCCTCTGGGCGCCGGTGGCCGCCGTCGCGGCGATCGTCGCGGCGACGAAGGCGGCCGGCCCGCTGCTGATCGGCCGGCGCGACCTGCCGGCGTGGGCGCTCCGCGTCGTCGCCCTGCTGCCCGCTGCGCTGCTCTCGGCGCTCATCGTCGTCGAGACGTTGAGCGTCGGGCGGGAGCTGGTGCTCGACGCCCGCGCGGCCGGGGTGGGGGCCACCGGTGTGGCGCTCGCCCTCCGCGCCCCGCTGCTCGTGGCGATCGGGGTCGCGCCGGTGGTCACGGCCCTCCTGCGCGCCGTGGCTTGAGCCCGCGGCGGCGCTCCGCGTAGGCTCGCGCGGACCGTGTGCGCCGATCTCCACCCCCTCGTCGCCGCCGGCTTCGCCGCCGCGGCGGCCGGCGACGCCTATGAGGCGGGGCGACCCGACTTCCCGCCCGCGGCGGTCGCCGCGCTCGACCTGCCCGCCGGCGCCCGCGTCCTGGATCTGGCGGCGGGCACCGGCAAGCTCACCCGCGCCCTGCGGGCCGCCGGCCATCCCGTCGCCGCCGTGGAGCCGCTGGCCGGGATGCGCGCGGGCATCGAGGCCGAGGAGGTGCTCGAGGGGACGGCCGAGGCGATCCCGCTGCCGGACGCGAGCGTCGAGGCCGTCACGGTCGGCGACGCCTGGCACTGGTTCGACGCCGAGCCCGCGGCCGCCGAGGTGGCGCGAGTCCTGCGGCCCGGTGGGCGGCTCGCGCTGCTGGGCCAGTTCCCGCTGCCGCCCGAGGACGGGAGCGCGTGGTTCGTGGTGCTCGGCGATGCCGTCAGCCGGCTCCTCGCGGCCCACCCGGCCTTCGTCGCCGACCGGGGTCGCGGCGCCCTGATCGCCCATCCGGGGTTCGGTCCGTTGGAGGAGCGCGCCGTCGAGCACCGCCAGGAGACCGACGCCGCGGGGGTCCTCGCCTACGTCGCAACGCTGTCGCCGGTCGCCGCGATGGCCCCGGACGAACGCGCCGCCTTCCTGCGGCCGCTGGCCGAGGCGCTGCCGGCAGGGCCGATCGCTCAGCGCTTCCTCGTTCGGATCGAGCTCGCCCGCCGCGACGCGCACCGGTAGGCCCCGCGGTGGGCGCGGCCGCGGCCGGGCGGCCTCTACCATGCCCGCCCCATGCGCTTCGAGATCCGCTACGAAAGCGAGTACCGCTACGACCGGCCGGTGGTCGGGAACCTGAACCGCCTGCGGATGCGGCCGGCCTCGGGCGGCGTGCAGCGCTCCGAGCACTTCGACGTGCGGATGACGCCGGACGGGATGCTGCACCGCTACGCCGACCTGTTCGGCAACGACGTCGTCGAGGTGCTCGTGCCCGGTGCCCATCAGATTCTCCATCTCGAGGTCGACGCGCTGGTGGCGACCACCTCGCCGATCCCGCCGCCGGAGTCGCCCTTCGCGCACCTCCGCGGCGAGGGATACCGGGAGACGGCCGGGCCCTACCTCGGGCAGACGCTGCCCGAGATCCCGGACCTCGGAGGGCTCGTCGCCGAGGTGCGGCAGGGCTCGCCCGCCGAGACACTGCGCGCGGTGACCACGCTGCTGGGAGAGCGGCTGACCTACACGCCGGGGGCGACGAACGTCGACAGCACGGTCGCGGACTTCCTCGCCGCCGGCGGCGGCGTCTGCCAGGACTTCGCCCACCTGGCGCTGATGCTGCTGCGCGAGCACGACATCGCCGCCCGCTACGTCTCCGGCTACTTCTACACCGTCCCTGCCGGCTCCGGCGAGGACGTGGCTTCGGCCGAGGTCCAGACCCATGCGTGGGTCGAGGCGCTGCTGCCGGTCCCGGGCGACGACGAGCCGCCGGTGTGGTTCGCCGTGGACCCCACGAACGGCATCGTCGCGGGGGAGAGCCACGTGAAGATCGGCCACGGCCGGATGTACTCCGACGTCCCGCCGGTCGAGGGCACCTTCGCCGGGGACGCGGCGAGCACGGTCGAGTCGCACGTCACGATGACGCGCCTCGAGACCCCGGAGCTTCAGGGCGCGTAGCTGAACAGTCGGTGAACCCGGGGCCGCTCGGCCCTTGGCGGCCCACTGACGGGGGACAATCGGCGGCGTGATCCTGCTCGCCGCCTTCGCGCTGCTCGCCGGCGCCGCGACCGCGCTCTCGCCGTGCGTGCTCCCGGTCCTCCCGGCCGCGCTCGCCGCCGGCGCGACCGGCGGGCGCCGCCGGCCGCTCGGCGTCGTCACCGGGCTCTGGGTCTCCTTCACCTTCGCCACGGTCGCGCTGGTCTACGTGATCGACGCGCTCGGGCTGCCCGACGACCTGCTGCGCACGCTGGCGATCGTCGTGCTCATCGGGTTCGGCCTCGCGCTGGTGGTGCCGCCGCTCGGGGCCCGGGTCGAGGCGTGGCTCTCGCGACTCGCGCCGCGGGCCCCCGGCGCCCAGGGGCAGGGGTTCTGGTCCGGGGTGCTGCTCGGCGCCGGGCTCGGGCTCGTCTACGCGCCCTGCGCCGGGCCGATCCTCGCGGGCGTCATCACGGTCTCCGCGGCGCAGCCGTTCACGGCCGGGCGGCTCCTCGTCGCGCTGGCCTACGGGGCTGGGTCCGCCGCGGTCCTCTACGGCCTCATGCTCGGCGGCCGGCGGGTGAGTGCGCCACTCGCGCGGCGCAGCGGCGCGTTCTCGGTCGCCATGGGCGCGGTCATGCTCGTCGTGGCGGTGGCGATGCTGGCGCGCTGGGACACCCGCTTCGAGACGGCGATCGCCAGCGATCTCCCGTCCTTCCTCGTCGATCCCGCACGCGGCGTCGAGGACTCGGCCGCCGCGCGCACGCGCCTCGCCGCCCTGCGCGGCGACCGGCGGCGCGGGTTCGACCGCCCCGCCGCCCGCGCCGCCCCCGCCGCGGACCTGCCGGTGCTCGGCACGGCGCCCGACTTCACGGGGACCCAGCGCTGGTTCAACACCCGCGGCGGGCGGCCGCTGAGCCTCGCCGGCCTGCGCGGGCGGGTCGTCCTCGTGGACTTCTGGACCTACTCGTGCATCAACTGCCTGCGCACCCTTCCGTATCTCCGCGCCTGGGACGCCCGCTACCGCGCGAAGGGACTCACGATCGTCGGCGTCCACACGCCCGAGTTCCCGTTCGAGCGCTCGGCGTCGAACGTCGCCGACGCCGTCGCGCAGAACGGCATCCGCTACCCGGTCGCCCAGGACAACGACCAGGCGACCTGGAACGCGTGGGGCAATCAGTACTGGCCGGCCGAGTACCTCGTCGACGCCCGCGGACGCGTGCGTTCGGCGCACTTCGGCGAGGGGGAGTACACCGCCAAGGAGCGCGACATCCGGGCGCTGCTGGCGGAGGCGGGCGCCGGGCGCCTCGGGGGGATGACCCATGCCCGCGGGGAGTCGGTGGTCGGGGCCGCGACCCCGGAGTCCTACCTCGGCGCCGCGCGGGCCGAGCGCTTCGTCAACGGCTCGCTCTCGCCGGGCGAGCGCGACTTCGGGGCCCTGCGCGGCGACCCGCCGGACAACGGTTTGGCCTACGGCGGGCGTTGGACGATCTCGCCGGACGCCGCCCAGGCGGGACCGGGCGCGACGCTCGCGCTCACCTTCACCGCGAAGCGGGTCCACCTCGTTCTCGGCTCGCCGGGCCGGCCGCGCCCAGTCTCCGTCCGGCTCGACGGTCGCCCGCTGCCCGACCGCCTCGCCGGTCGCGACGTGCGCGGCGGGGTGGCGAGGGTCGACTTCCAGCGCCTCTACCGGCTCGTGGACCTTCCGCGGCCCGGGCGTCACACGCTCGTCCTGCACTTCGCGCCGGGGGTCTCGGGCTACGCGTTCACCTTCGGCTGATCGCCGCTGCGCGCCGGGCGGTCTGGCACCATCCCGCGCCATGTCGCCCGTCGTCCATCCCGCCCGGGAGGTCCGCTCCGGCCGGCCCGAAGCGATCGTCCCGGCCCTCTGGCGGCGGGCGCTCGCGGTCACGGCGACCGCGATCGCGATGCTCGCGCTCGGCGTCGGCCCGGCGTCGGCCGGACGCCTCGAGGACGCGAGCGGAGACACCCGTGGCCCGCTCGACCTCCGCGCCGTCGCGCTCGCCCAGGACGGCCCGGACCTGGTCTGGGTCGTCCGCACCGGCGGGCGGCTCACCGCCAGTGCGCTCGGCCGGGGAGGAAGGAGCCTGTGCCTGCTCACGGCGAACGCCGGCGGGCGCCGCGAGCTCTGTCTCGTGGTCCGGTCAGGCGTCGCCCGCCTGCGCCGCGCGACGCTGCGGGCCGACGGCACGACCGGGCAGGGGCGGCTCGTCGCGGCGCGCATCGTGCGGCCGGGGGTCAACCAGCTCCGCGCCCGCTTCACGCCGGCGGCTGCGGGGCTGCGGGTGGGCGGCTTCCGGTGGCGGGTGCGCAGCACCTGGCGCGAGGCCGGGGTCTGCGGCTCCGATCGCGGCGCGGGCGAGCGGCGCTGCCTCGATCTCGCCCCCGGCGGCCCGGCGGCGCGGGGCGTCGTCCGCACCCCGGTCCCGGTCGGCTGCACCGCCGCCGGCCCGTCCTTCCACCAGAACGGTCCACGCGGCTCGCGGGCGGTCGCCTTCGGCCTCGACGACGGCCCGAGTCCCTACACCCCGGGCATGCTCGACGTCCTGCGCCGCAACGGCGCCCACGCCACGTTCTTCGAGGTCGGCCAGAACGTCGCCGGCCGGGGCGCGGTCATGCGCCGCATCCTCGCCGAGGGCCACTCGATCGGCGACCACTCCTGGAGCCACCCGGTGCTCTCGGGCGGCGGCGGCTTCGCGGCGGGGCAGATCTCCTCCACCGCGCGGGCCATCCACGGCGCCACCGCCTTCACCCCGTGCCTGTTCCGCCCGCCCTACGGCGCGGTGAGCGGCGCCCTCGTCGCGGTTGCCCGCGCGCAGCGGATGCTCACGATCAACTGGGACGTCGACCCGCGCGATTGGTCCACCCCGGGCACCGGGGCGATCGTCAGCCGCGTCCTGAGCCAGATCCGACCGGGGTCGATCGTCGTCATGCACGACGGCGGCGGCCCGCGCGGCCAGTCGGTGTCGGCCATGGGGCAGATCCTCCCGGCGCTGCGGCGCCGGGGCCTGCACGCGGTGACGATCGAGCGACTCCTGGGCCTCCGGCTGCGCTACTCCTGAGATCGCGGTGACCGACGCCGGCTCACCTCGCATCCTCGTCGCCCAGCACGACCGCGACACGCCACTCGGGCTGCTGGAGGCCCCCCTACGGGCGGCCGGCTGCGCGCTCGACGTGTGGCACGCCCGCCGCGAGCCCGCGCCGGAGCTCGATGGCGCCGCCGGGCTCGTCGTCCTCGGCAGCGAGGTCCATCCCACTCAGGACGCCGACCACCCGTGGCTGACCGCCTCGCGCGAGCTGACGCGCGACGCGCTCGCCGCGGAGCTGCCCGTGCTCGGAGTCTGTCTCGGCAGCCAGCTCCTCGCCCAGGCGGCGGGTGGCGAGGCCGGGCCGATCGGGCGGCTCGAGATCGGCTGGCTCCCGCTCGACCCGGTCGACGGCGCGGGGCGGGATCCGCTGCTCTCGGCGGTTCCGCCCGCGGGCTATCGGGCGTTCCAGTGGCACGAGCACGGCTTCACGGTCCCGCCCGGCGCGGGCCTGCTGGCGCGCACGGGCGAGGGCGACCAGGCCTTCCGCGTCGACGGGCGCCCCGCGTGGGGCATCCAGTTCCACGTCGAGGCGGACCCGGAGATCATCGGCCCCTGGGTGGCGGAGAACGACGCGCGGCTGCGCGCGATGGGGATCGATCCCGAGGCGTTGATGGCCGAGTCGGCCGAGCGGAACGCGGCGAACACGGCGGTGGCGAGCGCGATGGCCGAGGGCTTCGCCGGGGTGGTTCGGAGCTAGCGGTGGCGCGAAGTTCCGCCCGATCCCGCTAGACTGCCGCCCTCGTAGCAGGACGTACACGCCGAGTCTCCACCGGTCCGCACGGTGGAGAACGGGGGACCCACCGGGCCGGAACGTTCGGCCCAGGGGCGAATCGCCGCATCGCCGCGGCGTAGCGCAGCTTCAGCGCGAGCCCGTCAGCTCACCCCGTAGGCGCCGCGAAGCGAAGGGAGAACGTCGCCCATGGAGTCGAGCCGTCGTGATCTGGGATCGCCCATCCCGTGGCGCCGCCTGCGCCGCGTGACGATCGCCCTCGCGCTCGGGCTCCTGCTCGCCGTCCCGGGTGCGCTCGCCGCGGGGACCGTGGTCCGCAAGGGCGACCGCGGCCCGGGCGTGGCGCGACTGCAGCGCGCGCTCCACGTCTCCGCCGACGGCGTGTTCGGGCCGCGAACGCTGCGCGCGGTAAAGCGCCTCCAGCATCGCCGCGGCCTGACGGTCGACGGGATCGTCGGGCCGGCGACCCGCCGCGCCCTCGGCCTGCGCGGCCGGATCGGCCGGGTCTACCACCTGCGACGCGGGTCGCATCGCGGCCACGGACGGCACCGGCACGTCCGGGTGCCGGCGATCCTGCGGCGCATCGCCGCCTGCGAGTCGGGCGGCGACCCGCGCGCGGTCTCCTCCGACGGCACCTACCGCGGCAAGTACCAGTTCGACCGCGGCACGTGGCGGGCCCACGGCGGCCGGGGCGACCCGGCGCGGGCGCCGGAGCCCGTGCAGGACCGGATCGCCCTACGGCTCTACCGCGCCCGCGGCACCGCGCCCTGGCCCGTCTGCGGACGGGCGTAGCCCGCCGCAGCGGGCCAGCCGTCTGCGGACGGGCGTAGCCCGCCGCAGGGGGCCAGCGGTCGGGCCTGGCCGAGCCGGTCGCCGACCGGCTACGCCGCGGCGCGCAGCAGCGCCGCGGGCGGCCGCTCGACCAGATCCACCGCGTGCGCGTCCAGCCCGCCCGCGACGGGCACGAGGTAGTCCGCGCTGCCGGCGTCGGCCAACCGGCCATCGCGCTCCAGGCGTGACGCCACGGCGCGCAGGACCGCGGAGGCCATCGGGCCGAGCTCGCGCAGGGCCTGATGGTCGTTCTCGCGCACGTCGAGGTCGACCTGCGCCAGCGCGTCGAGGCCGGCCGCGCCCAAGGCGTCGATGAGCAGCGCGACGTCGACCGCATACCCGGTGAGGAACGGCAGGCGCTCGAGCAGGTCCCGGCGGGCGGCGATCTCCCCCGCGAGCGGCTGGTGGAAGCCGGCGAGCTCGGGGTAGAAGCAGTTGAGGAGCGGCCGGGCGGTGAGCTCCGTGACGCGGCCGCCGCCGTCCGCGAGCGTGACGCCGCCCTGGCGGAAGGGCCGGCGGTAGTGGCCCTTGACGAAGGCGATCTCCTCGTGGACGAGCAGTGGCCCGAGCAGGCCGCAGGCGAAGTGCGCGCCGAAGGCCCCCGAGTCGGCGTCGAGGAAGCAGACGACATCGCCGCGCAGGACGCTGAGCGAGCGCCACATCGCGTCGCCCTTGCCCAGGACGGGCCCGAGCTCGGGTCGCAGGTCGGCCTGGCGGTGAACCTCGGCGCCGAGGCCGGCGGCGATCTCCGCGGTCCCGTCGGTCGAGTCGTCGGCGACGACGAGCTGGTCGACGACGCCCGCGGCCACGAGCGGCATGAGCGCCGAGACGATCGGGCCGATCGTGCGCGCCTCGTCGCGCGCGGGGAGGCAGACCGACACCGAGGTCGTGCGCAGCGCGGCAAGCCGCGCCGCCGGGAACTCGGCGTGGTGGAAGCTGTTGTGGCGGTGCCAGCGGCGGGCGGCGAGCATGGCGGCGGGAACAGCATGACGGACCGAGTCGTCATCCTGCCGGGGGATGTCCCGCCGGACGACCGTGATCATCGCCGCCGTGCTGGCCGCGGTCGCGGCGGCGCTCATCGCGCTGCTGGTGCCCTACGGCGACGACGGGTCCGGTGGCCCGGCGCCGAACATCGCCGCGACCGCTCCGGGAAGCGGCTCGCCGACGGGCGACGCGACCCAGCTCGGGATGAACCTCAACCGCGTCTTCAACGACGCCCCGTTCGACGACACCCGGGCCGCGCCGCTGCTGCGGGCGGCGCGCGAGGCCGGCATCCGCGACGCCCGCAGCGACCTCTTCTGGGAGGCCACCGAGCGCGACGCGCCCCTCGGCGGCCGCCACGCCTACGACTGGCACTTCGGGGACTGGGTGGCCGGCCGTCTCGCCGGCGAGGGGATCCGCTGGCTGGCGATCCTCGACTACGCGCCCGTCTGGGCCTCGGGCGTCCCGCCGCCGCGCAAGGGCCCGCCGCGGGACCCCGCCGAGTACGCGGCGTTCGCGGGCGCCGCGGCGCGCCGCTACGGGCCCGGCGGCGCGTTCTGGCGGGCGAGGCCGGACCTCCCGGCCCGTCCGATCCGCACCTGGGAGATCTGGAACGAGACGAACTCGACCCACTTTTGGGGCGGGCCACCGGACGCGGCCCGCTACGCGGAGCTCTACGCCCGGGCGCGGGCGGCGATCCACGCGGTCGATCCCGGGGCCACCGTGCTCGTCGGCGGGCTCACCCCGGCCTACGACAGCTTCGTCGACGACATGGTCCTGGCGCGGCCCGAGCTGCGCCGCACGATCGACGGCGTGGCGGTCCATCCCTACGGGCCGACCGTCGCGGCGGGGCTCGACGGCGTGCGGAAGCGTCGCGCAGCGTTGCGGGGGCTCGGCATGGACCGCGTCCCGCTCTACGTCACCGAGTACGGCTGGGTCACGAGCCCGCCAACTTCGGGGCACTTCAAGCCGGAGGCGCAGCGGGCCGCGGACCTCCCCGCGCTGGCCTCGTCGCTGGCCCGCTCCGACTGCGGGGTGGCGGCCGTCTACCCGTACACCTGGACCACCCCGGAGCGCAACCCGGCCGCCGAGGAGGACTGGTACGGGATCGTCCATCCCGACGGGCGCCCCTCGCCGAGCGCCGAGGCGTGGGCGCGGCTCGTGCGCGTCGGGGTGCAAGGCGGTCCGGTCCGCCTCTGTGGCCCGGGCTGAGCCGGCGACGACGGGAGAGCGACCGGGCCGCCTCAGAACCGCGCCGACTCGATCCGACGGACCACGGTCTCGGTCCACGGCTCGCCGCCGAAGCGCTCGCGCAGCGTCGCGGCGGTCAGCAGGTGGTCGTAGGCCGTCCGTCGATGCTCGACGCGCCCGTCGTCGTGGACGAACGCCCACGCCGCGCGCACGTCGCCGTCGAAGGGCATGCCGACGCTGCCGGGGTTGATCAGCTCGATCCCGCCCGCGGCCCGGCGGGCGAAGGGCAGGTGGGTGTGCCCGAAGACCAGTCGCGGCTCCTCCACACCCGCGAGCAGCTCCGCCTCGTCCTCGCCCGGCTCGGGGAGGAACGAGCGCACGTCCGAGGGGGGCGAGGCGTGGCAGTAGCGGGTCCCGTCGAGCACGGTCTGGAAGGGGAGCGCCGCGAGGTCGGCGACGAGGGCGTCGCCGAGGTCCGCCCGGCACGCCGCGATCGCCCCCTGGACGACGTCGGTGTCCGGTGCGTCGCCGGGCTCGGCCGTCCAGCGCTCGCCGTTACCGCGCAGCCAGGTCGCCGGCCCGAGCTCCCGCAGGCGGGCGACGGTCGCGGCCGGGAACGCCCCGAACAGCGCGTAGTCGCCGCCGATCAGGAAGCGGCGGGCGCCGGCGGCGCGCG
This sequence comes from Solirubrobacterales bacterium, assembly GCA_038251325.1. GTDB lineage: Bacteria > Actinomycetota > Thermoleophilia > Solirubrobacterales > Solirubrobacteraceae > JBBSBL01. The sequence continues at coordinate 28,005 of JBBSBL010000015.1, forward strand.
CCTCGGCGAGCACGGCGTCGAGCGCCGGGAGGTTGCCGTGGACGTCGTAGAGGAGGGCGAGCATCGCGGCCACCTATAGCATCGCCGGCCGTGTCCGGCGAGGGCTCCGCGCTCGAGGTCCGTGGCCCGGCGCTGCGCCTGCGCTTCGCCGGCCCGGACGACGTGCCCGCGCTGCTCGAGCTCGGCCGCGACCCCGAGGTCGTGCGCTTCTTCTCGTGGGGGCCCTATACCCGCGTCGAGGAGCCGGCCGCCTACGTGGCCGGCCTCGCCGCCGACCGGGACGCCGGCGGGCAGATGGACTTCGTCGTCGTGCGCCGCGCCGACGAGGCGGTGATCGGGGTGACGGGGCTCTCCGAGCTCTCGCGCCGCGATCGCCGCGCCGTGGTCGGGACATGGCTCGGCCGTCCCCACTGGGGGACCGGAGCGAACGCCGAGTCCAAGGCGCTCGTCGCCGCGCTCGCCTTCGGGCCGCTCGGGCTCGAGCGCCTCGGCGCGTACGCCGCGGTGGAGAACGACCGCTCCCGCCGCGCGCTCGAGCGTCTCGGCTTCCGCCCCGAGGGCACGCTGCGGCGCTGGCACCGCCACGGCGAGCGGGTCTACGACGTCGTCACGCACGCGATGCTGGCCAGCGAGTGGCCGGCCTCGCCGCTGGCGGCGACGGCGGCCGAGGTGCGCGGGGCGCCGCCGCGGGCGTGGCGGGTCTGAGCGGCTACGCCCCCCGCTGCTCCCACGAGAAGCCGCGCACCGCGAAGAAGATCCCCACGAGCGCCCACAGCGCGACGACGGCGAGGCCGCCGAGGTTGTCGGCGAGCCCGCGGCCGGTGACCAGCGCCCCCGAGAGCCCGTCGATGACGTGGGTGAGCGGGAGGACCTCGGCGACGTCGCGGAGGAACTTCGGCGCCTCCTTCACGTCGTAGAAGACGCCCGAGATGAAGATCATCGGGAGGAACACCGCGTTGACGTACGCCGGCGCGGAGTCGAAGTTCGGGATCACGTGCGAGAAGGCGACCCCCAGCGAGGCGAAGCAGACGACGCCCGCGACGAGGAAGACGACGAGCTCCGCCCAGTTCTTCGGCCAGCCGATGCCGAAGAACACGCGCCCGGCCACGACGATGATCGCGAGCTGCAGCGTCGCGTTGGTCACCGCGTTGCCCGCGATCCCGGCCAGATAGGCGGCGCTCGGCAACGGGGTGCCGCGAATCCGCTTGAGGACGCCGGACTCGCGCAGGAAGGTCAGGTTGAAGGCGAGCGCCGAGAACGTCGTGGCCATGATGCTCATGCCGGCGATCCCCGGGACGATCACGTCGAGGTTCGCCTGGTTGCCCGAGAGGATCGCGCCGAACAGCGCGAGGAACAGCAGCGGCAGCATGAAGTTGAAGAAGGCGGCGCTCGGGTTGCGCCAGAAGAGCCGGCGCTCGAGCCGGTACTGGCGCCAGGCGAGGCCGGCGAGCCCGGGGGAGGTCTCGGGACTCACTCGGCGGTCAGCTCCAGGTAGACGTCCTCGAGCGAGGGGCGGGTCACGCTCAGCCCCTCGAGGCGGCCGCCGTTCGCGAGCGCGGCGGAGGTCAGCTCGTGCAGCAGCGGCGTGGGGTCCTCGACCTCCTCCTGGCGCGGCGCGCCGGCGGGGTCGCGCCAGGCGACGCGGTAGCGGGTCGAGCCGTTGCCGGCGCCGAGCTCGCCCGGGGCGCCCTGGGCGAGGATCCGGCCGTCCTTGACGATCGCGACCCGGTCGGCGAGCGCCTGGGCCTCGTCGAGGTAGTGCGTGGTGAGCACGACGGTCTTGCCCAGGTCCTTGAGCGCGCGGATCGTCTGCCACGCCGTGCGTCGGGCGGCGGGGTCGAAGCCCGTCGTCGGCTCGTCGAGGAAGATCAGCTCGGGGTCGCCGACGAGCGCGAGCGCGAGGTCCAGGCGGCGCTGCTGGCCGCCGGACAGCGTGCGGGAGCGCGCGTCCTCCTTACCCTCCAGGCCGACGAGCGCGACCACCTCGTCGACGCCACGCGGCGCGGGGTAGAGGCGCGCGAAGTGCCCGATCGCCTCGCGCACGGTGATGTGCCGGTAGATCCCCGTCGACTGCAGGACGATCCCGATGCGCTCTCGCAGCGCGCGCGAGCGCAGGCCGGGATCGAGCCCGAGCACGCTCACCTCGCCGCTCGAGCGCTCGCGGTAGCCCTCGAGGATCTCCACCGTCGTCGTCTTTCCCGCGCCGTTGGGCCCCAGCAGGCCGAAGACCTCGCCGCGGCGCACGGTGAAGTCGATGCCGCGCACGGCCTCGACCTCGCCGTAGGTCTTGTGCAGCTCGGAGACGAGGATGGCCTGGTCGGTCGCCACGGAGGCGGATCATCCCAGGCGGGTGGGGGGCCGGGGCTCGGCAGCGCCCGGCGCGGCCCGGGTAGGGTCGTGCGTCGTGCGTCGGGCGTGCATCGACATCGGCTCGAACACGACGCGCCTGCTCGTGGCGGACGTGGCCGGCGGCCGGCTCGTCGAGGTCGCGCAGGAGCGCGTGTTCACGCTGCTCGGCCGCGTCGTCGCCGAGGGCGAGCCGCTTCCCGACGCGCTCGTGGCCGAGGTCGCCGCGACGGTGGCGCAGCAGGCCCGGCGCGCGCGGGCGCATGGCGCCGGGGAGGTCCAGGTGCTCGGGACGGCCGCCGTGCGGCGGGCCGGCAACGCGGCGGAGCTCGTGGCCGCGGTCCGGGTCGTGGCCGGGGAGGAGGTCGAGATCCTCTCGCCGGCGCGCGAGTCCTGCCTGGCCTTCCTGGGCGCCACCGCGGCGCTCGGACCGGAGGCTCCGCCGGAGGCGGTCGGCGTGGTGGACGTGGGCGGCGGCTCGACCGACCTCGCCGTCGGCCGGTGCGGCGGGGATCCCGTGTGGACGGCCTCGCCGCCGCTTGGGTCGGCCGACGTGACCGTGCGCTGGCTGGCGGGCGACCCGCCGGGCAGCGCGGCCCTGGCCGCGGCGCGCGCGGGCATCGAGGAGGCGTTCGCCGGGCTGGCGCCCCCGCCGGCGGCGTGCGCCCTGGCCGTGGGCGGGAGCGCGACCTCGCTCGGCCGCGTCGCCGGCGTCGAGCTCGGGCCCGCGGAGCTCGTCGCCGCGCTGGCGGCCATCACCGCGGCGCCCGCCGACGTCGTCTCCGGGCGGCACGACCTGGATCCACGACGGGCCGCCCTGTTGCCCGCCGGAATCCTGCTCCTCGAGGCGGCCGCTCGCGCGTTCGGCGTGCCCCTGCGAGCGGTGCGCGGCGGGGTGCGCGAGGGGGCGCTGCTCGAGGCGGCAGACCGGTAGCGGCGCGTCATCGCGACCCGCGTTCCGCGCGGAACGGGCGCGGACGCGCGCCGAACCGCGCGCGTTGCGTCGAGATGAGCACGGGCGCCGCGATGCTCGGACGCCGTGAGCCCGTTCCGCTCCGTCCGCGGTCAGGCGTCGGCCGAGTACGTCACGATCCTCGCGGTGGTCGGGCTCGTGCTCGGCTCGGCGGCGGCCCTCACGACCGGCGGCCTGGGCGATGCGGTCCTCACCGGCCTGCGCCGCGGCCTGTGCGCGCTCACCGGCGCCTCCTGCCCGCGGGCGCGCGCGGCGGCGCGGCCCGACCTGCCGCCCTGTCCCCTCGCGCGCGACCTGCGCGCCGAGGAGCTCGGCCTGGCCGCGGGCATCGCGCAGGCCGGCCTCGAGCTCGGCCTCCGGGTCGAGCGGCGCTCCGACGGCCGGGTGACGATCAGCTTCGCCGACACGGCACGGGAAGGGCTGACCGCCGGCGTCGGGGCGCACATCGAGGTGGGGCCGCTGCGCGTCGGCGCGAGCGGGACCGCGAGCGCCGCTCTGACCTTCGCCGGCGGCCGTGCGTGGGAGCTGCCGGACGCGACGGCCGCGGCGCGGTTCCTGCGGCGCTACGGGGGCAGTCAGGAGCTGTTCGGCCGGGTCTGGCAGCGGATTCGCGAGATCTGCCTGGTCTGCGGTCTCTTGACCGACGATCCGCCCAAGGCACCGCCGCCGGACGTCCGCTTCGTGAGCGGCGGGGCAACGGTCGGCGCCCACGGACGGGCCGGCGCCGGCCCGCTGCAGGTCACCGCGGACGCAGCGCTGGCGGCCGCCCTCGGGCGCCGGGTCGCGCGCGACGGCGCGACGACGTGGTACCTCCAGGTCGACGGGAGCGCCGCCGCCCACGCCGGGCTCGGCCTCGCCGCCGACGGCCTGGCCGGCGCCACCGGCGTCCTCGCCTACGCCGCCGATGCCCGCGGGCGGCCGTCCCGGCTCACGCTCACGCTCTCCGGTCGCTGGGCGGGGTCGCAGGGGGTTCGCCTGCCGGCGGGCCTGCCCGGGGCGCTGGGCCGCCGGGTCGAGCGGGGCGCCGCGCTCGAGAGCGAGTCGGCGCTCGACCTCGCCGACCCGGCCGACGCGGCCGCGGCCCGGGCGGTGCTGGCGGCGCTGCGGGCCGGCCGCCCGGCGCGCGTGGCGGCCGCGCTCGGCGCCCTCGCGGCCCGGGTCCGCGACGGCGGGACCACGACGGTCCGGACCTGGCGGACGGACGGCGACAGCGCGCACGCCGGGGCGGGCGTCGGAGCCGGTGCGCGGCTCGACGCCGACTGGAGCCGGCGGCACACCCGCCAGGCCCTCACCGCCGTGGCGACCCGGCTGCCGGGCCTCGGCTTCCTCCCGCGGGCGGACTGCCTCGCGGTGTGATCGCGGTTGGGCGTCCCGCAGGAGCGGAGTCAGGTTGCGACCAACGGCTCACTCCACGCCGGTCGCGAGCATTGAACGGCGGCAAGGAGGAAGGCCGGCGCCACGCTCCGGGCGGGCGGTCCGGCTCTCCGAAGACACGAGTGACGGATTCACCCCGATGTACAGGGTCGATCCGTCACTCGCGGCGAACTACCCCTCTCGCATCGGCACCAGCAGCGCGAGCTGCCGCGACTGGGCGAGCAGCAGGCCGTCCTCGCTCCACAGCATGCCCTCTTCGTCGAGGAAGCCCTCGGTGACCTCACGCGTGGTGAACTCGCCGAACGCCCAGGCCCCCAGGCCCGTCCCGGGCACCGGCAGGGAGCGACGGAAGTGGATCGTGAGGTCGATCGTCGGGATGCCGGCGGGCCAGTCGATGCGCGCGAAGATCGCCGGCCACAACGCGTCGAGCAGGTAGGCGACGGTCGGGGCGTCGAGCGGTGCCGGCACGCGCGGCCGCATCCACGCCGCGCTGCGGGCCTCCTCGCCGGCGGTGAAGGGCGGCCCCGTCACCGGGCGGGCCTCGAGGTTCGCGAACATGCGCGGCCGGGGCGTCCCGCCGTAGGGAACGTCGGGCGCGTCGGTGGGCGCCCCCTCCGCCGGGCTCCGGGCCGCGCCGAGTGTCGGCGCCTCGCGCGCCGAGGAGAAGGCGGCGAGCGCGAGCGCCACGAGCCGTTCGGCGCCGTCCTCGCCCGGCTGGGTCATGCGGGCGGAGGTCGTCGTCAGCGAGCGCCCCGTTCGCTCGACGGCGGTGGCGATCGTCACCTCCCGCTCCGCCGGCGGGCGCGGAAAGTGGATCGTCAGCGACCGCGGCGCGCGCGCCGGATCGTCGACGGCTGCCGTCAGAGCGCGGAGCAGTATCGCCGCGAGGATCCCGCCGTGGGGCCCCGCGCCGCCACGCCACTCCGGTCGCACGACGCCGGTGAAGCGCCCGTCCCCGAGCGCGGTGACCGCGGTGTCCTCGACGGGGCTGCGCGGCGCCGGCCCCTCGTCCTCCTCCCCTACCAGTGGACGCCCCGCATGAGATGGGCCAGCGCGACCTGCTCGGTGCTCGCCTTCTCCTGCGGGTCCTTCTTGCCCTTCGACGCCGCCGAGTCCGGGAACACCTTGTAGGCCATGTGCAGCACCTGGTCCATCGCCTTCGGCGCCAGGGCGTAGGCCACCTCGCCGAACGTGCCCAGACGAGTGTTGATGTGCTTGGGCCGCGAGCGGATCGCCTCGCAGATGAGGTCGGCGGCCTCCTCCGGGGAGATCGTCGGGAACGAGTCGTACATCTTCGTTGGCGCGATCATCGGCGTGCGCACCAGCGGCATGTGGATCGTCGTGAAGGTGACGTTGTCGCCGACCGTCTCGGTCCCGACCACGCGCGTGAAGGCGTCGAGCGCGGCCTTCGAGGCGACGTAGGCGGAGAAGCGCGGCGGGTTCGTCTGCACACCGATCGAGGAGACGTTCACGATGTGGCCGCGCTTGCGCTGGCGCATGTGCGGCAGCAGCCCGATGATGAGCTTGATCGTGCCGAGGTAGTTGAGCTGGATCGTGCGCTCGAAGTCGTGGAAGCGGTCGTAGCTCAGCGCGATCGAGCGCCGGATCGAGCGCCCGGCGTTGTTCACCAGCACGTCGACCGCGGGATGCTCGGCGAACATCGCCTCGGTCAGCCGCTCGATCGACTCGAGGTCGGAGAGGTCGGCGGAGTAGACGTAGGCGGTGCCGCCGGCCGCCTCGATCTCCTGCTTGGTCTCCTCGAGCTTGTCGGCGGAGCGGGCGACGAGCAGCGGGATCCCGCCGGCCGCGGCGATCTTCTTCGCGGCCGCCTTCCCGATCCCGCTCGAGGCGCCCGTGATGATCACCGTCTTGCCGTTCACCGCACCCTCGAAGGAGCGGTCGCGGAAGAGATCGGGGTCGAGGTGGCGCTCCCAGTAGTCCCACAGCCGCCACGCGTAGGCGTCGAGCTCCGGCACCGAGATGCCCGAGCCCTCCAGCGCGCGATCGGTGTCTCGCGTGTCGAACTCCGCGGTCAGCCCGACGTACTCGATGACGTCGTCCTGCACGCCGGCCTCGGCCAGGAAGGCCTTGCGCATGCCGCGCAGCGCGGGCAGCTTCATCGCCATCGCCAGCGGGCCCTTGGGGAGCGCGTCGGTCAGGCGCTTGTCGATCCGCACCGCCATCCGCGGCGCGTGGGCGGCGCGGGCGAAGGTGTTGAGCACCTCGCCGGAGCGCTGGGCCTTGGGGTTGGCGAGGTGGAAGGCCTGGCCGTCGAGGCCCGGCTCGTGCGCGATGTGATCCATCGCCGCGGCGACGAAGTCGACGGGGACGATGTTGGTGTGCCCCATCTCCACGCCGACGAGCGGGAACCACTGGGGCAGCGCGTTGCGGCTGCGCTGGATGAGCTTGAAGAAGTAGTAGGGCCCGTCGATCTTGTCCATCTCGCCCGTCTGCGAGTGGCCGACCACCACGCTCGGCCGGTAGACGCGCCACGGCACGGTGGTCTCAGCGCGCGCGATCTGCTCCGACTCGAACTTCGTGCGGTGGTAGGGATGGTCGAGCTTCTGGCCCTCGTCGAACATGTCCTCGCGGAAGAGGCCCTTGTGCAGGCCGGCGGCGGCGATCGAGGAGGTGTGGTGGAAGCAGCCGGCCTCCAGCGCGTTGGCCAGCTCCACGGCGTGCCGGGTGCCGTCGACGTTGGCGGCGCGGTTGCGCTCGTCGTCGGCGGTCATGTCGTAGACCGCCGCGAGGTGGAAGAAGTGGTCGACCTTGCCCTTGAGCGCCGTGACCTGTGCGTCGTCGAGACCGAGGCGCGGCGCGGTGAGGTCGCCGACCACGGCGTGGACCCGGCGCGGGTGGCCCCACTGCGCCATGCGCTCCTCGAGCTTGCCGACCGAGCCCGCGCGGACGAGGACGTGGACGTCGCCATCGCGCCGGAGTAGCCGCTCGATGAGGTACCGGCCGATGAAGCCGGTCCCTCCCGTCACGAAGTAGTCCATGTGCCGCTCCTCCCTCTCGACCCCGGTGGCGCGACGATCCTATCCCCCGGCGGCGGGACGCCGGGATGCGCGGCTAGACGCCGGCGCCCGCGCCGCCGCGCCCGGCGCCGCCGGCGAACCGCCCGGCACCCTCGACGGCGGCACCGAAGACGTCGGGGCCGGCCTCGGCCTCGAGCGCGAGGCCATCGGCCAGCGGGCGCCCGAGCCCGTCGATCGCGGCGCGGCGATCGGCAAGCATCGTCGCCTGCGGGAAGGCGGCGAGCCCCTCGGCGAACTCGACGGCTCGCTGCAGGGCGGTGCCCCGCGGGACGATCTCCGTGAGCAGCCCCATGCCCAGCGCCTCGTCCGCGGCGACCATGCGCCCGGTCAGGATGATGTCCAGCGCACGGCCGAGCCCCACGATGCGCGGGAGCCGCTGGGTGCCGCCGTCGATCAGCGGGACGCCCCAGCGCCGTTCGGGGAAGCCGAGCGTCGACCCCTCGGCCGCGATCCGCAGGTCGCACCACAGCGCGAGCTCGAGGCCGCCGGCGAGGCAGAAGCCCTCGATCGCCGCGATCGTCGGCTTGGGCGGCGTGAGGCGGGTGAAGCCGAGCGGGCCCTTGGGGTCCAGGAGGCGGGGCGCGAAGGTCTCGATCGCCTTGAGGTCGGCGCCCGCGCAGAAGGCGAGCTCGCCCCCGCCGGTGAGGATCAGGACGCGGGCCTCGTCGTCGGCGAGGAAGGACTCGTAGCCGGCACTCAGGGCCTCGGCGGTCGGGCCGTCGACGGCGTTGCGCCGCTCGGGCCGGTCGATCGTGAGGATCGCCGCCGCGCCGCGGCGCTCGTAGCGGACGGGCTCGGACATCGGCGGTCGCGTCGTGGCGGCCCGCTCTGCGGGCTACCAGCCGCCGCGCCAGTCGCCGCTCTGCGCCCGCGCCCGCTGCGCGGCGAGCCGCCCGTCCTTGCGCTTCTCCAGCCGGTGCTGGAGCACGCTCAGCACGACGATGAGCAGCGGGAAGAAGGCGATGACGATGAAGCCGGCGTTCGTGACGACGACGTCGTCGGTCTCGCCGTAGATGCCCTCGCCGCTGTCGACGTTCCGGGCGAGCGCGGCGGGGGCGGCGAGCGCCAGCAGGGCGGCGTTGGTGGCCAGAGCGAAGGCCAGGACCCGGATGCGACGGGACATCGCCGCGGATCCTAGTTCATCGTCCCGCGGCCGTCGGGCCGAGCGGCCGTGATCTAGCATCGCGCGGCATGCCGCTCCAGCGTGAACGCCCGCAGGACGCAGTGGAGGTCCTGCGCCTCGACCGCCCCGAGGTCCGCAACGCGCTGGACACGGCGACCATCGCCGAGCTCACCGGCGTGCTCGAGGAGCTCGCCGGCGACGCCCGTCTGGGCGCGCTGGTGCTCTCGACCACCGCGTCGCGGGCGTTCTGCGCCGGCGCGGACGTCGGTGAGGTCTTGACGGTGGATGGGGGGAACCTCCGGATGGCCGCCTTCTCGCGCCTCTACGCGATGCTCGAGGCCTTCCCGGCGCCGGTCGTCTGCGTGTGCGTCGGGGACGTCGTCGGCGCGGGGGCGGAGCTCGCGGCCGGCGCCGACCTCCGCGTCGGGGGGGACAACCTGAGGCTCGGCTGGGTCGGCGCGCGGCTCGGGGTGCCGGTCGGCCCGGCCCGGCTCGTCCCGCTCGTCGGCCGGGCCGTCGCGGCGGACCTGCTGCTCACCGGCCGCCTGCTCGGCCAGTCCGAGGCGCTCGAGCTCGGCCTGCTGCAGCGCATCGCGCGTAGCGCCGAGGCGGAGGCCGCGGCGGTCGAGCTGGCGGCCGAGGTCGCGGCGAATCCCGGCGCCCGCCGGATGAAGGCGCTGATCCGGGAGCTCGACGCCGAGCCGGACGGCGCCGCGCGGGTCGCGCGGGAGAGCGCAGGGCTCGAGGCGTGGCAGCGGGAGGGTGCGGGGCTGCCGCAGGGGGGCGGGGCCTGATCCGAAGGCGGGCCCGTCAGGCGAGCCCGATCTCCCTCGTTCGGGTCGCCTGCCGGTCCGCCGCTCCCTCTACCGGCGCCGGATCGAGCGCAGGAAGGGGATTGCGTTGTCGAGGAACACGCTGCGGTCCGGCGAGGCGCCGAGCGGATCGAGGTGGTACGCGTTGGGGTCGTCGACGTAGGTCGCCCGCTTGATCCGCGACGCGGCGACGAGCGACTTCACCGAGTCGATCAGCCGCGGGCGCGTGAGGTTCGTCGAGTACACCTCGAGCGGCGTCGAGATCTCCGCGCCGTGCCACGCGCGCAGCCCGAGCTCGTCCTGGAGCGGCGTGCGGGTGAGCGTCGAGGCGGCGCCCAGATCGATGCTCAGCCGTACCGGGAAGTACCACTCGGCGCCGTTGGCCGGCTCGAGCCCGAACATCGTTGCGAGGCGGGGCACCGGCGTGATCTGGTCGTTGACCCAGCCGCGCGGATCGCCGGAGGGCGCGAGGTGGCCGGTGGAGGCGTAGACGAGGCTCAGGCCGCGCGGGCCGCTGGCGTAGTTGAACGCGTATCCGGCGAGCGCCTCGTTGGTCAGCGGGAACGGCGGGTTGATCAGGGCCTGGATCAGCGGGTAGTCGGCCAGCGGCGACCGCGCCTGTGGCGCCGTCAGCGCGAACTGCGCGCCGAGCTCCGAGAAGACGCCCGTGGCCCACGGGAGGCCGAAGCCGAGGAGGTCGAGGAACGGCTTGGTCTTCGACGCCTCGATCCGCTGGCGCACGAGCGCGGGGTCGGGCGGCGTCGCGTTGGGGCCCGAGCCGCCGCCGTCGATCAGCAGCATCCCGGAGAGGTCCTTGTACCCGGGACGGCCGTTGAAGTCCCACGACGCGTAGCTCAGCACGCTCGACCCGCCGAGCGAGTGCCCGCCGAGGATGACCTTGCGCCCGCTCCAGCGGGCCCGCTCCACCACCTGGTGGAGGTCGTCCATCGCGGTCGTCAGGCCCCAGTCGGCGACGTAGGGCGCGTCGGCCGGGGCGACGGGGGTGAACTTGTGGCCGTCGACCGTCTCGCCCTTGAGGTAGTAGGAGAACGCCTTGTCCGGATCGTTCAGGCGGAAGCCGAACGTGTCCTCGAGCTCCGCGCCGCGGCGATCCATCGCCCACACCTGGAGGCCGCGCACGGTCGAGACGAGCGTGCGGGCGAGCGGGATGAAGTTGCCGGCGCCGCCGCTCGTGCCCGGCACGAGCACGAGCACCTTGCGGGCCTTCCAGTTGCCGAAGCGGTAGACATGGACGCGGTCGGTGGCGTCGGGGCCGGGACCGGGCGAGGGGAGGACCATCTCCTGGGGCTGCAGCCACCACGAGGGCACATGGCGCGGGGGCCGGTTGCCGTGGGCGGAAGCCGCCGCGGGCAGAGCGGCGAGAACCACGAGGCCGGCCACGAGGGCCATGAGTCGCGAGCGCATCGAGCGAGTCCTCCTTGGCGGGCCTGACGGGATGTCAGGCGGCGCGAGCCTATCCGCTGCGCGAGCGGGCGTGTGACGAGTTCCGCGTTGCCGACCGCCGTCGCGCCCTACCGACCGCGCACGACGCGGCGCAGGAACGGCACGACCGACTTTAGGAACGTGTTCTTCGCCGGGGTGGCGGTGAACTGGTCGAGGTGGTTCTGGCGGCGGTCGGAGGCGAAGGTCGCAAACGCCCGGCGCCCGATCCGCGAGCCGCGGACGTAGGCGCGCGCGGCGCGCAGGACCCCGCCGTGGGTGAGGTTGGACTGGAACGCGTAGAGCGGGCGATCGACCGCGCGGAAGTGCCACGGCCGCAGTCCGAGCAGGCGGGTCACCGGGTTGCGCGACAGGCTGCTCGCCGCGGCGACGTCGAGCGAGAGCCGGCGGGGGAAGTACCACTCGGCGAAGTCCGGCACACCGCTCATGAGCTTCGCGAGATTCTGGATCGGCGAGATCCCGCCGTCGACCCACCGCCGCGGCGTGCCGCTCGCCGCGAGCCGCCCGGAGTTCACCCGGATGAGCTCGAGCCCGCGCGGCCCGGTGTCCTGGTCGAAGGCGTAGCCGAACTGGGCCTCGTTGGTCAGGGCGAACGGCGTCGTGAACGTCGGCAGCAGGCCGCGAACCGCCGGCTGGAGAATCGACGGCTCGTTCGGCCGCGTCCGCGCCGCGAGCCCGGCCACGCCGACGAACACGCCCTGGAGATAGGGCGGGAGCCCGGGGACGAGCGCCGCGAACGGGCTCGTGCGCGGGGAGCGCAGGGACGCGAGCTCGCGCCGCACGGTCGCGAGCGTCGTGTCCTCGCGGAAGGCGCCACGGGCGCCCCCGTCGATGAGGACGATGCCGGCGAGATCCTTGTAGCCGGGCCGGCCGCCGAAGTCCCAGGCGGGATAGATCGAGGCGGTCGAGGCGCCGAGCGAGTGCCCGCCGAGGATGACCCGCCGGCCCCCGCGCCGAGCGGCGAGGACGACGCGCCGCAGGTCGCCCAGGGCGACGGAGAGGCCCCACCGCCGCGAGTAGGGCACGTCGGCGTCGCGGACCGGGGCGAAGCGGCGCCCGGCGAGCGCCTGGCCGCCGAGGTAGTAGCCGAAGGCCGTCGCGGCATTGCCGCTGCGCAGCCCGGCGAGATCCTCGAGCCCGTTGGAGCGGCGATCCTGCGCCCACACCTGGAGGTTCGGCACCCGGTCGACGATCTGGTGGGCGATGAGCCGGAAGTCGCCCGCGCCGGCGAGGAAGCCGGGCACGAGGACGAGGACGTTCCGGGCGCGGTCGGGCCCGACCTTCAGCACGTAGCTGCGGTCGTAGCGCGCTGGGCCGGGCCCGTTCACGCCCGGGATCGCGACGTAGCGCTGGGCCGCCGACGCGGTGGCCGGGACGAGCGCGAGCGCGGTGAGGGCGAGCACGACGAGACGGGCGGGGATGAAGCGCACGGGACCTCCGAGGCGGACCGGGGGGCGGGACCGGCGCCCGACCGTAGCGGCCCGCTTCCTACGATGCGGCACATGGCCGTCCTCATCGCCGCCGACCTCGGGAAGGACATGGCGGGCACGCCGCTCTTCCGCGGCGTGTCGTTCACGCTCGAGCGTCGCGACCGCCTGACGCTCGCGGGCCGAAACGGCTCCGGCAAGACCACGCTGCTGCGGGTGCTGGCCGGCGAGACGGGGCCCGACGCGGGGGAGCTGACCTTCGCCAAGGGCGCGCGCACCGCGCTGCACGACCAGCGCCCGCCACGCGAGCTCGACCTGAGCCTGCGCGCCTACGTGCTCTCCGGGGCGGGCGAGCTCGTCGGGATCGAGGGCGAGCTCGCGCGCCTGGAGGCGGCGATGGCGGCGGGCGCGCACGACGACGCCACCCTCGAGGCCTACAGCCGCGCGCAGGCCGGGCTCGAGCACGCCGGCGGCTACCGCTGGCGCGACCGCGCGCTGGCCACGCTCCACGGGCTCGGCTTCCGCGACGCCGACCTCGACCGCCCGCTCGCCACGTTCTCGGGCGGCGAGCTGACCCGCGGATCGCTGGCGCGCGCGCTGGCCGGCGACCCCGACGTGCTGCTGCTCGACGAGCCGACCAACCACCTCGACATCGACGCGCTCGAGTGGCTCGAGGGCCACCTCACGGCCCTCGACGCCGCGATCGTGCTCGTCGCCCACGACCGCTGGTTCCTCGAGGCGGTCGGGACCTCGGTGCTGGAGCTCGAGGGCGGCCGGGGCCGCTTCTTCGCCGGCCCGTGGCACGCCTGGCGCAAGGAGAAGGCGGCGCGCGAGGTCGCCCAGGGCCGCGCGATCGAGCGCCAGGAGGCGGAGGTGGCCCGGCTCGAGCGCTTCGTCGACCGGTTCCGCGCGGGCACGCGCGCCCGTCAGGCCCAGGCCCGCGCCAAGCGGCTGGAGAAGATCGAGCGGGTGGCCCGCGACCCGCGCGACGGCAAGGCGCTCGCCTTCGCCTTCAAGCCCCCCGAGCGCAGCGGCCGCGTCGTCTTCGAGCTCGAGGACGGCCGGATCGAGGCCGGCGGCCGCGCGCTCATCGACGACGCCGAGCTGTGGCTGGAGCGCGGCGAGCACGTCTCGCTGGTCGGCGCCAACGGGGCGGGCAAGACGACGCTCGCCCGGGTGCTCGTCGGCGACGGCGATCCAGCGGGCGGGAAGCTCCGCCGCGGGCACAACGTGACGATCGGCCATCTCTCCCAGCACGCGGAGGAGCTGCCGGCCGGCCGGACGGTGCTCGAGTCCGCCCAGCGCGCCACCGGCCTGACCCCGAATCGCGCGCGTGCGCTGCTCGGGCGCTTCCTCTTCTCCGGCGAGGAGGCCGAGAAGCCGGTCGACGGGCTCTCCGGCGGGGAGCGGCGGCGGCTCTCGCTGGCCATCCTCGTCTCCTCCGGCGCGAACGTGCTGGTGCTCGACGAGCCGACGAACCACCTCGACGTCGAGAGCCGCGAGGCGCTCGAGGCCGCGCTCGAGTCGTTCACCGGGTCGATCCTCGTGATCTCCCACGACCGGGCGCTGCTCGACGCGGTCGGCAGCCGCACGGTCGCGGTGGAGGACGGCACGCTGCGCTCCTACACGGGCGGCTGGCCCGAGTACGTGCGGGCCCGCGAGGAGCGGCGGGCCAGGCCGGGCGGCCGCGGGGCCGTGAGGCCCGCGGCGGCGGCCGAGCCCGACGCGGCCCGATCCCACGGCACCGCTTCGGCCGCCGAACGTCCCCCGTCGAAGAACGAGCTCCGTCGCCGCGAGCGGCTGGAGGGCGAGATCGAGGCGGCCGAGGCGGCGGTCCGCGACGTGGAGGCCGAGCTCGCCGACCCGGCGGCGTGGGAGCCCGAGCGCGCCGCGGACAGCGCCGCGCGCCACGCCGCGGCGCAGCGCCGGGTCGAGGAGCTCTACTCGCGCTGGGAGGGCTCGGCGTCCTGAGTCCGTCCGCACCGGGGCGCCTTCACGTCGCGGTAACGGACTGGTAACAGCGGCCGGCCCCCGGACCGCGAACCTCCGGTGCGATGGAGGCGGCGCGCGCCCACGAGGAGATCGAGGTCATCCGCCTGGGCGGGCTGGAGATCCGTCCGTCCGAGTCGCTCGCCCTCGCCGCCGGCCGACCGCTCATCCTGTCGGTCCGCGAGTTCGGCGTGCTGTGCGCATTGGCCCGCCGGGCGGACCGCATCGTCTCCCGCGAGGAGCTCTATCGCGCCGTCTGGAACGCCCCGCTGCGTGCCGGCGATCGCTCGGTCGACGTCTACGTCCGCAAGCTGCGCGTGAAGCTCGAGCGCGTGATGCCGGACGGGCGCTTCATCCACACCCATGTCGGCTTCGGCTACCGCTTCTCGCCGGAGCGTTCACATGTTTTTCACACCAGCGCCACACCTCGGTAACAGGGTATAACGGCGCTGGGGCCAGGGTTCCCGCTGACCCCAATCGATAAGGAGCAGTATCTTGACGTCACGTACGTGGTTCGGTCTCGCGGCCTCCGCCGCGCTCGCGGTCGGCCTGAGCGCCTGCGGGAGCAGCGACAGCGGCTCGGGCTCCGGTTCGGGCGGCACGATCAACGGCTCAGGCTCCACCTTCGCCGCCCCGATCTACCAGCAGTGGGGCGCAGACTTGAAGTCCTCGAAGGGGCTCACCGTCAATTACCAGGCCGTCGGCTCCGGCCAGGGGGTCTCCGACTTCACCGCCGGGACCGTCGACTTCGGCGCCAGCGACTCGGCGCTCAAGGACGAGGAGGTCAAGGCGGCCCAGGCCAAGGGCACGCCGCTGAACATCCCGACGGTGTTCGGCGCGGTCACGGTCTCCTACAACGTGAGCGGCGTGCCGAAGAGCCTGAAGCTCGACGGCGCGACCATCTCGAACATCTTCCTCGGGAAGATCACGAGCTGGAACGACCCGGCGATCGCGAAGCAGAACGCGGGTGCCAAGCTGCCGGGCACGAAGATCACCGTCGTCCACCGCTCGGACTCTTCGGGGACGACGAAGCTCTTCACCACGTTCCTGGCGGACTCCTCCAAGCAGTGGTCCAGCCAGGTCGGGTCGGACAAGTCGGTCAAGTGGCCGACCGGGACCGGCGCGAAGGGCAACGACGGCGTCGCCGCGGCCGTGAAGCAGACCGACGGGGCCGTGGGCTACGTCGAGCAGGCCTACGCGCTGGCGAACAACTTCACCTTCGCCGCGGTGAAGAACTCGTCGGGCACCTACGTGGTGCCGACCCTGGCGTCGACCTCGGCGGCCGGCCAGGGCCTCAAGGTGCCCGCCGACCTGCGGTTCACGGCGATCAACTCGCCCAACCCACAGGCCTATCCGATCGCGTCGGCCACGTTCGTCCTCGTTTACCTGGACATGTGCAAGGCCGGCGTGAAGGAGCAGCAGGCCAAGGGCGTCAAGACGTTCCTGGACTACGGCCTCGGGGCGGGTCAAGCCCAGGCGCAAAAGCTCCAGTACGCCCCGCTGCCAGCGAACCTGCTGACCCAGGCGAAGGCGAAGGTGTCGTCGCTGCAGTGCAACGGCAAGGCGCTCGGGTAGCGCCCGACGCGATGGAAGCCGGGACCCTCCCCCGCGGCGGCCGCTCGAGTCTCGAGCGGTCGCCGCGGGCCCGGCTGCCGGATCGGCTCATGCGCTACGGCCTGCTCGGCCTCGCGCTCGCCGTCCTCGCGCTGCTCGTCGTCTTCTTCTTCATCCTGGTCAGCGACTCCCAGGATGTGTTCGCCAAGCAGGGGGTCGTCGGGTTCCTCTTCGACAACGACTGGAACCCCTCCCGCGACCAGTTCGGGGCCCTGCCGCTCGTCGTGGGCACCGTCATCACCTCCGCGCTCGCGCTGGTGATCGGCGTGCCGATCGCCATCGCCACCGCGCTCTTCATCACCGAGCTCGCGCCGGCGCGCGGGCGCACGGTGCTGACCACCCTCGTCGAGCTGCTCGCGGCGGTGCCCTCGGTGGTCTACGGCCTGTGGGGCGTCTTCGTCCTGATCCCCAACCTCAAGCCGGCGACCCAGTGGTTCGCCGACACCTTCAGCTTCCTGCCCTTCGTCGGCGGCACGGTCGCCGGGCCGAACTACTTCATCGCCGGTCTGATCCTGGCGATCATGATCCTGCCGATCGTCTCCGCCATCTCGCGCGAGGTCATCTCGACCGTGCCGCCGGACCACAAGGAGGCCGCGCTGGCCCTCGGGGCGACCCGCTGGGAGATGATCCGCATGGCCGTGCTGCCCTACTCGCGGGCGGGCATCACGGGCGGCGCGATGCTCGGCCTCGGCCGGGCGATCGGGGAGACGATCGCCGTCACGCTGGTCATCGGCAACGCCACGACGATCGGCAAGCAGATCTTCGACCAGGGCTACTCGCTCGCGGCGGTGATCGCGAACGAGTTCGGCGAGGCGTCTTCGGATCCGCTGCATCGCTCGGCGCTGCTCGCCGCGGGGCTCGTGCTGTTCATCCTCACCCTGGTCGTGAACGGCATCGCGCGCGGCTTCGTCGTGCGCAGCGAGCGCAAGCAGAAGGTCACGTCGCTCGCGGTCACCGAGGCCGAGGCGTGAGCGCGCTCGCGGCCATCAGCCCGCGACGCCGCCGCGTCGACCGCGCGGCGCGCGGCACCGTGTTCGCCCTCACGCTCGTCGCGCTCGTCCCGCTCGTGCTCGTCGTCTACTACCTGCTGCTCAAGGGCCTGGGCGCGATCAGCGTCGACTTCTTCACCCAGGACCCGACGGGGAACTTCCTGGGCAATCCGGGCGGCATCAAGAGCGCGCTGCTCGGCACCCTGGAGCTCGTGGCCCTCGCCTCGGCCATGGCGATCCCGGTCGGCATCGGGGTCGCGGTGTGGCTCGTCGAGTACGGCCGGACGGGGCGCCTGGCGTCGATCGTCCGCTTCTTCATCGACGTGCTCACCGGCGTGCCGTCGATCGTCTTCGGCCTCTTCATCTACATCACGCTCGTGCTCACCGGGTTCCTCGACGGGAGCTTCGCCGGCTGGAAGGGCTCGGCGGCGCTCGCCCTGCTCATGCTGCCCGTCGTCGCCCGCGCCGGCGAGGTCGTGCTCAACCTCGTGCCCGACGGGCTGCGCGAGTCCGCGCTCGCGCTCGGCGCGCCCCGCTGGCGGGTGATCACCCGCGTCGTGCTGCCCACCGCGCTGCCCGGCCTCGTGACCGGGTCGCTGCTCGCCGTGGCGCGCGCGATGGGCGAGACCGCGCCGCTGATCTTCACCGCCCAGGCCACCCTGGCGACGTCGTTCGACCTGAACCGGCGGATGAACTCGCTGCCGATCCAGATCTTCAGCGACATCCAGAACCCCAAGGCCGAGATCGTCCAGCGGGCGTGGGGCTCGGCCCTCACGCTCGTCGCGCTTATCCTCATCATCACCCTCGTCGCGCGCTTCGTCGCCGCGAGAAGGAGCACGTTGACCGCATGAACCCGCCCGATCCATCCACGCCCGAGGGGACCGCCATCCCGGGCTCCGACGCCGGGCAGGCCGACGGCGAGAGCCTCCCGGCCGCGGTGCGCAGGCCGGTGCCGGCCCACCACGCGGCCGAGTCCGCCGACGCCCCCGCCGCGGACGGGCCGGCCGTCCTCGTCCGCGACCTCAACGCGTTCTACGGCTCCAACCACGCGATCCGCGGCGTCACCATCGACTACCGGGCGAACCACGTCACGGCGATGATCGGACCCTCCGGCTGCGGGAAGTCCACCGTGCTGCGCTGCATCAACCGGATGCACGAGGAGATTCCCGGCGCCTACGCCACCGGGAAGATCATGCTCGACGCCCAGGACGTGTACGCGAGCGACGTCGACGTCGTCGCCGTTCGCCGGTCGATCGGGATGGTCTTCCAGAAGCCGAACCCGTTCCCGACGATGTCGATCTACGACAACGTCGCGGCCGGCATCCGCCTCACCGGGACCAAGGGCCACGACCTCGACGAGCGGGTCGAGCGCTCGCTGCGCGGCGCCGGCCTCTGGGACGAGGTCAAGGACCGCCTGGGCGAGGCCGGGCTCGGCCTCTCCGGCGGCCAGCAGCAGCGGCTGTGCATCGCGCGTACGATCGCGGTCGAGCCCGAGGTCATCCTGATGGACGAGCCGTGCTCCGCGCTGGACCCGATCGCGACGCTGAAGATCGAGGAGCTCATCGCGGAGCTCAAGGAGCGCTACACGATCGTCATCGTGACCCACAACATGCAGCAGGCCGCGCGGGTCGCCGACCACACGGGCTTCTTCCTGCTGGGCGAGCTCGTCGAGTTCGCGGTGACCGAGAATATCTTCCAGAACCAACGCGACTCCAAGACCGAGGAGTACGTCACCGGGAAGTTCGGCTGAGGGCGCATGGAGGCCACGCGTCAGCACTTCCGCGAGGAGCTCGAACGGCTCGAGCGGCAGGCCCTCGAGGGGCTCGACATGGTCAACACCGCGCTCGATCGCGCGCTCGACGCCACGCGCCACCAGGACGTCGAGCTCGCGACCATGGTCGTGGCCGACGACGACCGCATCGACGGTCGCTACCTCGAGGTCCATCAGGGGGTGCTCTCGCTGCTCGCCCTCCAGGCGCCCGTCGCCACCGACCTGCGGCTGCTGGCCGCGATCCTCCACGTCATCAAGCACATCGAGCGCATGGGCGACCAGTGCGTGAACATCGCGAAGCTCATCCCGCTCGGCGGCCACGAGCCGCCGACCGACGCGGACATCCTCAACCTGGTCGAGCGAATGGGCCTGCTCGCGAAATCGCTCGTGACACAGTCCAAGCTCGCCTTCCAGAGCCGCGACGCCGACCTCGGCGAGGACCTCATCCGCCAGGACGACGAGATCGACGACCTCAACAAGCAGATCTTCCGCCGCGCGCTCGACATCGGCGACGACGCCGACGTGCGCGAGTGGGCGATGCACATGACCCTCATCGGCCGCGCGCTCGAGCGCATCGGCGACAACGCCGTGGACATCGGCGAGCAGACGGCGTTCGTGGTGACCGGGCTCTTCCGCGAGTTCGACGACGCCTCGCGGGTCAAGCTCCGCCGTTAGCGGCTCCAGGCGGCACGGCCCCGGCGGGCCAGCCGCTTCCAGTCGGCGGGCCAGCGCTCGCGCGTGGCGCGCGCGAACTCGGCCTCGATCGCGGACAGCTCGCCGCAGGCGAAGGCCTGCGCGGGGGTCGCCGCGACCGCACGGCCGCGGAGCCAGGCCTGGGTGAGCGTCGCGTCCTGGTGGTCGCCCAGCACGTCCTGGAGCTCGGCGGCGGCCTTCGCGAAGTCGCGCGCCGGGCGGCCGAGCGCGGGCGCCACCGCGTCCGCGGCGTAGCGCGCCCGCTTGGTGAGCAGGCGCAGCGCGTGGAGCTCGGCGTCCGGGCTGTCGGCGCCGAGCCGTTTGCGCGCCCGCCGCGCCCGTTTCCACGGCCGCGCGACGAGCGGCGGCAGCGCCTCGCGCGCGGGCCGGGCGGCGTCGGGCGCGAGGTGGGGCTCGTTGGCGGCCCGCACGAGATGGTCGACGAGCGCGGCGAAGCGTGGCTTCCGGCGTGCGGCGAGCAGACGCCCGCGCGCGTCGTCGCGGACGTCGTCGAGGCCCTCGACGACCGTGGCCAGCGCCGCCCGGTCGGCGGGGGGCAGCGGCGCGGCGCGCGCGAGCATTCCGTCGCGCATCACCTCCGCGTCGCGGATCTCACCGAGCAACGCGCCCAGCCACTTCGCCTCCGCCCGCAGCGCGCGCGACCAGTCGGCGTCGAGCAGCGGCCGGAAGGTGCGCAGGTCGCTGCGCAGCCGCCGCAGGGCGACGCGCGCCCGGTGCACGTCCTCGGGCTCGCCTCCCAGCACCACGCCGGGGTCGTGGGCGAGGAAGCGGACGACCGAGGCGGCGAAGGCGCGGCGGACCACCTGGCCGGCGGGGCTGTCCGCGTCCACCGGCGGAACGAGGACCTCGGCCGGCGCGAGCGCCCGCGGCCCGAGCGCGCGCACGAGCTTCGGCTGCGGGTCCCCGCGCGCGGCGCCCGCGGCCTCGAGGCGGGAGAGGACATGGCCGAGCAGACCGTTCGCGCTCGCGGCGCCGAGCTCGACCTCGACCTCCCGGAAGCGGGCGGCCACGCGGCGGCCCTCGAGCACGGAGACCTCGTCGTCCACGACCTCGGCGATCCGGTCCCCACTCGCATCGCGCAGCACCACCCGCAGCCGGACCGTCCGCAGGCGGGCGACCGGCTGGAGGGGCGCGCCGTGGAGGTACGCGAGCAGGAGCTCCACGGCGTCTGGCGGCGGGCGACCGGGCCCGCCGGGGACGACGATCTCGGCCCGGGCCAGCAGGCCGTCGCGCGCGCCGCGCGGGAGCTTCACCGTCCATCCCTCGCCGGCGCGATGGCGGAGCGTCGCCCCCCAGCGCACAAGGCGCAGATCCTCGGCGTCCCAGTAGATCGCGAGGCGGTCCAGGCGCTCCGGCGCCGTGGCCGAGGCGCCGTCGATCCCGTCGAGGTCCGGCAGCCGGAACCCGGGCGGGGCCGCCAGCTTGACCTCGCGCTCGAGCATGCCGCCGATCGTAGCCCAGGGAGGGCCGGCGGCCGCG
>JBBSBL010000016.1:0-48268 GCA_038251325.1 Solirubrobacterales bacterium
GGGGCGGGCGGATCGATGTAGACGCAGCCGAACAACTCGCCCTCCTCCGCGTCGAGCACGGCGTAGTAGAAGGATTCCTGCGCCGCGAACTCCGCCTCGTGCCGCGCGAGGTCGGCCCGGTCCGCCTCGTGGCTCATGCTCGCCGGCGGCCAGCCCCACGCCGGGCCGTAGCGCGCCCACAGCCGCTCGCGGGAGCCCATGACCGCGGGGTAGTCGATGTCGACGTCGGCCGCGCGGATCGGCCGGAGGTGATGCCGCGTCGGCAGCTCGAGGCGCTCCGGGTGCCGGAAGCCGTCGGCGAGCCACCCCATGCCTACGAGTGAGACAGCAGCGGCACCAGCACGTCCTCCCGACCGTAGTGGCCGGTGACGTCGAAGGTCCGCTTGGCCTTCAGCGCGGCCGACAGGTCGCAGTCGTGGAGGACCATGCCCTCCTCGCCGTAGAGCGGCCCCGCGACGACGTCCCCCTCGACTGGCTCGATGATCGCCGCGCCCCCGTTCCCGAACACCTCCTTGCCCGCCGGCAGCGCGACCGGGAAGTCGGCCGGGAAGGCCGAGGCGGGGATGTACTGCGGCACCGATACGACGAAGGCACCGGACTCATAGGCGATGTGCCGCATCGAACCGAGCCACTGCTCGGAGTCGTCGGCCGTCGGGGCGACGTAGATCTGCGGGCCGCCGCGGTAGACCGCGTAGCGCGCGAGCGGCATGAAGTTCTCCCAGCAGATGAGGCCCCCGATCCGAGCCACCGGGGTGTCGAACACCTGGAGGTCGTCGCCGGCGCCCACCGCGTGGAAGAGGCGCTCGTGGACGGTGGGCATGAGCTTGCGATGCTTGCCCAGGAGCCCCGCCGGCCCGAGGTGCACCAGGGTGTTCCACAGGCTGCCGGGGCGCTGCGAGTCGCGCTCGTTCACGCCGATCGCGCAGTGCAGGTCGCGCTCGTGGCAGACCGCGGCGAGGCGATCGATCATCGGGCCGGGAACGTCGACGCTGCTCGTCCACATGCGCTCCCAGAGGTCGTCGAACGCGCCGGCCCACGGGTTCGTCGACCCCGCCCACGACCCCGACGGGTAGAGCGACACGAAACACTCGGGAAGCACCGCGAGCCGTGCGCCCGCGTCGGCGGCGGCGTGCAGGAGCCGCTCCGCCTTCTCGATCGTGGCCTCGGCGTCGAGGATCGCGGGAGTGGCCTGGATCGCGGCGACGCGGACCGTGTCGAGGGACGTCATCGGACCGACCCTACCCGCGACTGGCGGCATCCGCCGGGGCTCGGGTAGGCTCGCGCGTCCCCGACAGGAAGGAACGAGAACCGTGCCCTACATGCTCACGCACTTCTGGCCGGGCGGGACGGAGGAGCAGTACCACGCCACCGCCGCCGTCGTCCATCCGCCCCAGGGTCTGCCGGAGGGGCAACTCCATCATGCCGCCGGGCCGACCGACGGCGGGTTCCTCGTGGCGGTCGTCTACGACGACAAGGAGACGGCCGATCGCTTCATGCAGGACACGCTCATTCCGGCCATGCCGGTCGAAGGCTGCCTGGTCGGTCCGCCCGAGGAGCGCTCGGCCGAGCTCGCCTACCTCGAGTCGAGCTGAGAGAGCGCGCCCTCGGGTGAGGCGAGCGCCGCGGAGGCAGCGCTCGCCTCCGAGCGGACCCGTTCGGCGCCTCGGCCTCGGCGGCGATTTCCAGCGTGCGGAACAACGGGAGGGTGACGTGACGGACGACGCGACGCTCGCCGACCTCCTCGCCCGCCCGATGGCGCCGGCTGACGCCGAGGCGCTCGCCGCGATCGACGCCGGGCCGATGGCGCCGGCCGACGCGGTCGGGCTCGACGCGGTCGACCGGCTGCTGGATCCCGCGCCGCTGCCGGCCGAGACCGGGTGGTGCCGGCGGCCCGACGGCTCCGCGCACGTGGCCGTCCGCACCACGATGCCCGGGGTCACCGGCCCGATGGTCGACTGGTGGTTCGACTGGCACCCGCGCGACCCGCTCCGCTACCGGATCTGGCATCCGCCGGCCCACGTCGGCAACGCGCTCGATCCCCCGCGCGAGCCCGGGGCCAAGCCGCACTGGGGCGCCGTCCACCATCCGGTGGAGGACGTCGGCACCGGGACGGTCCACGCCCGCATCGCCTTCTGCGCGCCGACCGCGCTCGGCTTCTCCACGGACGCCCTGGCGGACGACCGCGTGGCGACGATCGTGTGCGGCCGCGTCGGCGACGACGCGCGGCGGGTCTGGCACTCCGTCATGGCCCACGTCTTCCTCCGCGACGGCGACGGCGTCGTGCTGCGCAGCCGCTTCTGGCTCGGCGCCGACATCCGCCCGTTCGGCCCGGCGCCGGTCGCCGCGGCGGGGGGCGCGCTGCTCAACCGGGCCGCGGTGCGGCGGCGCGCGCTGCCCGCCGCCCTGCCGCCGCGGCTGGCCCGTCACTGCGCCGAGGAGTACGCGAACCTCGCCGCGCTGCTCCCCGGCCTCCACGCGCGCGTTGGCCCGGACGCCGCCGCCCGATGAGCGCCGACCTCGCCGACAGCCTGCTGCACCGAGGCGACCCCGGCTACGAGGCGGCTCGCCGCGCCGCGGTGTGGAACGCCCGCACGCCGGACCGTCACCCCGACTGCATCGCGCTCGCCCGCCGCGAGGACGACGTCGTGGCGGCGGTGTGTCACGCGCGCGAGGCGGGATGGAAGATCGGCGTGCGCTCGGGCGGCCATTCGTGGTCGGGCTCGCACGTCCGTGACGGGGGCATGCTGCTCGACGTCTCGCGGCTCGCCGCGGTGACGGTCGACGCCGAGGGGATGAGCGCGACCGCCCAGCCCGGCGCCATCGGCGCCGACCTCGAGCGGCGGCTGGAAGCGCAGGATCGCTTCTTCCCCGTCGGCCACTGCCCGGGCGTCGCCCTCGGCGGCTATCTGCTCCAGGGCGGCTATGGCTGGAACTCACGCGCGCTCGGGCCCGCCTGCATGAGCGTGACGGCGATCGACGTCGTCACCGCCGACGGCGAGCTCGTCCGGGCGGACGCGGAGCGCCACGCCGACCTGTTCTGGGCCGCACGCGGGTCCGGGCCCGGCTTCTTCGGCGCGGTCACGCGCTTTCACCTGCGCCTCCATCGGCGCCCGCCCGTGCTCATGAACAGCACGACGATCTATCCGGTCGACGTGCTCGACGAGGTGATCCTCTGGGCGCGCGACGTCGGCCCGTGGGTCTCGCGCGCCACGGAGATGATGGTGGTGCTGCACCGCGACTGGATGGGGCTGGCGGGCACGACGCTGGCCGTCGTGGGGCCGACCTACGCCGGGAGCGAGGAGGACGCCCGCGAGGCGCTCGCCGTGCTGGAGAGCTGCCCGGTCCGCGACCGCGCGCTCCTCGCCGCTGCGCCGGAGCCCGCGCGCACCGCCGACCTCGTCGCGGCGGTCGGAGCGTCCTATCCCGACGGCCACCGCTACGCGGTCGACAACGTCTGGACCCACGCGAGCGGGGCCGACCTCCTGCCCGGCGTGCGGCGGATCGCCGAGACGATGCCACCCGACCCCTCGCACATGTTGTGGCTCAACTGGGGCCCGTCGCCGGCGCGTCCGGACATGGCCTACTCGCTCGAGGACGACGTCTACATCGCGGTCTACGGGATCTCCGACGACCGGGCACGCGACGACGAGATGGCGGCCTGGGCCGCCGACCGAATGCGCGAGCTCGAGCCGCTCGCCACCGGGATCCAGCTCGCCGATGAGAACCTCGGCCGCCGGCCCGCGCGCTTCGTCTCCGACGCGAACCTCGCGCGGCTCGACGCCGTCCGGGCCGCGTACGACCCGGACGGGCGCTTCCACCCCTGGCTGGGACGGCCGTAGGAACCGCGCCCCGCGCGCCATACGGCGCGGCGCGTCCCCGGCCGTCCTCAGGCCGCGGCCGCCGCGATCGGGTGGCTCGAGACGAGCAGCTGCTCGGGGTCGCTCGCCGCCCGTGCGGTCCGCAGGCGCGAGTAGGTCTCCTCGTCGTGCAGCAGCGCCGCGTCGCCGCCCCGCTCGGTGAAGTTGAGGTACGCGCCGCCGGTGGCCCACGGCGACATCCGCTCGACGAGCAGGTCGACGTGCGCGGTGATCGCGGGCGCCATCGCGGGATCCATCGGCATGCCGACACCGAACAGGCAGAAGGCGCCGTCGACACGCCCGCAGCCCTCGCCACCGCGCGCGAGCGCGCCGCCGAGCTGGCGCAGCTCCGCCATCAGCAGCGGCGAGCCCGAGTCCGGTCCGGCGACCTCGACGAAGGCGGCCAGCGCCGCATCGTCGAGCTCGCCCAGCATCGTGTGGTGCCCGATGCCGGGGACCGGCATCGGCGGGTCCATGTGGATCTCCACGAGCCTCGCGGGCGGCATCGGCCCCCACGTGTCGAGAACCGGCTCGGCGACCTCGCGTAGCCCGTCGAGCAGCGTCCGCGCGTCGGCCTCGCCGCCCAGCGAGGCGCCGTCGACGGCGACCAGCGGGCGGTCGCGTAGCGGCTCGGGGATGTCGGGCAGTGGCGGCAGCCGCAGCAGCCGCGCCGAGGTGGTGACGGTCTCGGGTGCCGTGCGCGTCCACTCGTGCCAGCGCCGGAGGATCTCCGGCGCGTGCTCCCCCGCCCAGATCGACGCGCCGGCGTAGACCTCCTCGAGCTCGAGCGCCTCGAGCTCCAGCGAGGTGATGATCGCGAGGCTCCCGCCGCCGCCGCGGAGCGCCCAGAACAGGTCGGCCTCCTGCTCGGGCGAGGCGGTGGCGATGCGGCCGTCGGGCAGCACCACTTCGAAGGAGCGCACGCTCTCGGCGGCCAGGCCGTGCTTGCGGCCGAGCCAGCTCAGGCCGCCACCCAGCACGTATCCGGCCACGCCCACGTCGGCCGCGGACCCGGACATCGCGGCGAGGCCGTGCGGAGCGAGCGCGCCGACGACGTCGGCCCAGATCGTCCCGGCTCCGACGCGAACCCGGCGCGCCTCGGCGTCCACGACGACGCCCGGCTCGATCTTGGTCCAGAGCAGGAGCGCGCCCGAGAGGTCGGGAAGCGCGGCCGCGCGATGGCCGGTGCCGAGCGGCGCGACCTTGAGTCCCCGCTCGCGCGCGTAGTCCACGACGGCCGCGACCTCCTCCGCCGAGCGGGCGGTCGCGACGCCGGCCGGCCGCAGGTCGGCGGCGAGGTTCCACGCCGTTCGGGCCTCGTCGTAGCCGGGGTCGTCCGGAGAGAGGATCGCCGGCAGGGCCTGGGGCGTGGTCGACATGTGTCCTCCTCGGAGTCGGTGGGGCGGCTGGCGCCGGGGGCGCCCGATCCTCGCAAATCGGAGCGGCGGGCGCTCGGGAATCGACGGCGTCTCAGTAGATCCGAAGACCCGTGCAGGTCGCGAGCCGATCGAAGTCGGCGTCGGCGTGCAGCAGGGGCGCGCCGGTGCGGACGCAGGGCGCAGCGATCAGACAGTCGAGAGTCTTGCGAATCGTGATGCCACGACGCCGCGCCGCCCGGTACAGCTCGGCCGCGAGACCGAAGTCGTCGATGCCCTCCAGGCGGAGGATCGGGAAGGCCCGCAGGTGGATGTCGAGCATCCGCGCCTGCCGCTCCGATCGGACCCCCTGCAGAAGCTCTCCGTAGACGACGTCGGTGAGGGCGACCGGCTCGCCGCGCTCGATCAGCTCGACGCACCTCGTCGCGGCGTCGCTCGGCCGATCGGTCAGGACGTCGATCCAGACGCTCGTGTCGACGACGATCACGAACGCCCTTGGCGGGATTGGTCGAGGTCCCCCTCCCAGTGGACCTTGCCGCGCAGATCGAGGATGCCGATCCGGCGATGGCGGGCGACGAGCTCCCGCAGAGCGAGATCTACCGCCTCGCGCTTGGTGCGCACGCCGGTGAGGCGCTGGACCTCGGCCATCACGCCATCATCGATCTCGACGTTCGTCCGCATACACATCAGGATACACCGATAGAGGTGTGTGCTCGAAGGGACGCCGCCGTCGCGGCATCGCCTCCGAGCGTACGGCGCGAGTCGAGCGCGCTCGGGACCGCGCTCAGCCCACGCCGTTGAGCTCGTCCACCGCCCCGATGAGGTCGCCGATGCCGAACGAGTCGACGGCGACGATCGTCGGCAGCCGGCCGCGCGCGTCGCGGCAGGCGCGCGCCCGGGCGACGAGCGCCGCGCGCGTGTTCACCACCGCGGCCGCCGCGCGGGAGGGCGCCCCGTTCACGAGCACCCAGTGGTTCATGAGGAAGAGCGGCGCGGTTGTCCCGCCGCGGTTGGGGCGGCAGCTGTCGGCCAACCGGAGCGGATCGGTGAGCTCGGCCGTCGTGCCGAACGTGTAGGGCGTCTCCTGCAGGATCCCGTCGTAGGCGCGGTGGTACCAGGGGATCGTGCCGGCTCCGGCGTCGTGCTCGGCGAGCATGAGCACGCGCTTGCCGCGGGCGATCATCCGGCGCAGCGTCGGGAAGCGGTCGGTCCGGCCGCGATAGACGAAGCGCCGCAGGCCGCTGTCGCGCACCGCGGCCGCGTAGTCCTCGGGCGAGATGTAGTCCTCGTTGACGATCGTCATCGCCTCGCGGGGGTGCGTGCGCAGGAAGTCGGCGATCCAGCCGAAGCCCTCCCGCAGCGGCGTCGCGCCGATCTCGCACAGGACGTGGCAGAGGAAGGTCTCCTTCGGGCCGGGCGGCGGCGGCGGGGAGCCGGCGTCGGCGGTGATGACCTTGCCGTCGGCGCGACGCACCCCGTAGTGGGTGTCGATGAGCAGCGCGCGGACGCCGCCGCGCAGCTGGCTCGGGATGTCCCCGATCTGGTTGGGGATGAGCCACCCCAGCGACTCCGAGGACATCGAGTTGTGCGTGCCCGGGAGCACGACGCGGTCGAATGTGCGCGAGCACAGCGCGGCGTGGCCGTTGCAGGGGCGGGGGTCGGGGTGCCACCAGCCGTGCGCGGGCGCGGCGCCCAGCGCGGCGATCGCCGCGGCCGCCAGGCACGCCGCCCACACCGCGCCGCGGCGGCGGACGAACAGGACCGGGACTCTGGAGGCTTGCATGACACGACCCTATGCCGATCCCGGGGCGGGAGGCAAGCTCGAACGTCGCCCGGCTACGCGCCCCCACTCGCGCCGCCGCCGAGGCCGACCCGGTCCGGGAGCGAGGCGAGCCGGCGCTCGGCCGGGTCCGGGTAGTGGCGTTCGACCGTGCCGTCGAGCAGCGCGAGGTGGCGCGCGACGGCGGGGCGGCGCACCGCCGGCGCGTGCTCGGCGAGGCCGTCCAGCAGCGCGCGCATCCGCCGCGCGATCTGCGGCGTCTCTGCTCGGCGCCTCACGCGAGGACGCCGACCGCCTCGTCGACTGGACGAATCGGACCACCGCGTTCGAGGATTTGCGCTTGGTGTCCGACCTCGAGGACACGTGGGTCGCGCTGCAGGAGGTGTCCACCAGGCCTTCGGCGGCGGCGGGCGCCACTTCTGCCTCGGCGCCGGACTCGCCCGCCTGGAGATGAGGATCTGCCTGGAGGCGACGCTGCGCCGCTTCCCGGCGATCCGCCTCGACGGGGAGGCCGACCGCGTCAGCTCGACGTTCCTCAACCAGTACCGCTCGATCCCGGTCGCGCTCTCGGGCTGACGGGCGCCCGCCCTGCGGGGTTCCCAATCGCCCCGGGGCGGAATAGGCTGCCGGTCGGCCCACGACTGACCCAGGGAGACCATGGACGCCGCACGCCTCACCTCGATCCCGCTCTTCGCCGACCTGCCGGCCGAGGAGGTCGAGATCATCTCGACTTTCTCCGACGAGCGGTCCGTCCCCGACGGCGAGCGCATCGTCCGCGAGGGCGACTTCTCCGATCAGGTCTCGGTCATCGAGGAGGGCACCGCCGAGGTCCGTCACGGCGACGACGTCGTGGCGCGACTCGGCGCCGGCGACGTCTTCGGCGAGGCCGGCGTGCTCGGCCGCTCGATGCGCAACGCCGACGTCGTCGCCACCTCCCCGGTGCGGCTCGTCACGCTGACCCACTGGGACGTCAAGCGCGTCCCCGAGACGGCGCGTCGGATGCGCGAGCTCGCCGAGAAGCGCGCGGCGGCGAGCGGGAGCTGACATGGCCGTCAAGCTCCACCGCTGCCCGTTCACCTACCTGCACACCGACCTCGACTCCTGCTGGAAGGTGCAGCGGGCGCTGGACGAGCAGGGCATCGAGTACGAGATCGTCAAGGCGCCGCTTTACCCGCGGGGCCGCCGCAAGGACGTGATCGCGCTCAGCGGCCAGGAGTACCTGCCGGTGGTCGAGTTCGAGGACGGCACGGCCTACCGGGCGGAGTCCTCCGACATGGCGGCGCGGATCCGCGCCGGGGAGCTCGGCGACACGGCATGAGCGCCGCGACGGCGCCGACGGACGACGCCGCGGTCGCGGTCCACGGGCTGCGGAAGGCCTACGGCGAGCACGAGGTGCTGCGCGGCATCTCCTTCTCGGTCGCGCGCGGCGAGGTGCTCGGCTTCCTGGGGCCCAACGGCGCCGGCAAGTCGACGACCATCGAGATCCTCGAGGGCTCCCGCCCGCGCAGCGGCGGGGACGTCAGCGTGCTGGGCTTCGATCCCGCCCGACGCCCGCGGGAGCTCCGCGCCCGGATGGCCTCGTGCTCCAGGAGTCCGAGCTCGACCCGAACCTGACCGTGAGCGAGACCGTCGCGATGTTCGCGGGCTTCTACCCCAAGCCGCGGGCGGCCGCCGAGGTGATCGAGCTCGTCGGCCTGACCGGGAAGCGCGACGCGCTGATCGGGACGCTCTCGGGCGGGCAACGTCGCCGGGATGTCGCGGTCGGGATCGTGGGCGACCCCGAGCTGCTCTTCCTCGACGAGCCCACCACCGGCTTCGACCCCTCCGCGCGGCGCGAGGCTTGGGCCATGATCGAGGGGCTCAAGCAGCTCGGCACGACGGTCTTCCTGACCACGCACTACATGGACGAGGCCCAGCACCTCGCCGACCGCGTGGTCATCCTCCAGGGCGGGAAGATCGTCGCCTCCGGCCGGCCCGACGACCTCGAGTACGGCGCCGGCCGCGAGACCGTGGTCACCTTCCGCCGCCCGGCGGCCGTGAGCGCCGCCGCGCTGGCCGAGGTGCTCGGCGGGCCGGTCACCGCGGACGGCGCCGTGGGGCGGATCGCCACCGGCGACGCGCAGCAGACGCTCCACCGCCTGACCGACTGGGCGGCCGGCGCCGGCGCGACCCTCGACGACCTCCAGGCGCGGCGGCCGAGCCTCGAGGACGTCTTCCTCGAGCTGACCCGGGACGGCGGATCGTCGTGAACGATGCCGCGATGGTGCTCCGGCTCGCCGGGTTCCAGCTGCGGAGCCTGCGGCGCAACGCCCGGGCGGTGGTGTTCACCGTGGTCTTCCCCGTGGTGCTCTTCGTCCTCTTCGCCGCGGTGTTCGCGCACGGCTCCGCCACCACGGGGTTCCGCGGCGGGAAGATCGGCCTCGACGCCTACTTCCTCGCCGGGATGATCGCCTACGCGATCGCCATGGCCGCGTTCTCGACCCTGGCGATCTCCCTCACCACGCAACGCGAGAGCGGCCTGCTCAAGCGCTTCCGCGGCACGCCGATGCCCGCGTGGACGTTCATCGGCGCGCTGATCCTCCGCTCGATCCTCATCGTCGTGCTCGAGGTCGTCGCGCTGCTGCTCATCGGGTGGCTCGGCTACGACATCTCCCCCAGCGCGGCGGCACTCGGCGAGGTGGCGATCTTCGTCGTGCTCGGCACGTTCACCATGGCGACGCTCGGCGTCGCCATCACCGCGATCGCGCGCACCGCCGACGCCGTCTCGACCATCGCCCCCTTCAGCGTCCTGCTCCTCGCCTTCATCTCCGGCGTCTTCATCCCCGTGTCCGAGTGCCGGACTCGCTGGTGCAGATCGGCCGGGCCTTCCCGCTCGCTCACCTCGCCGAGGGGCTGCAGGGCGCACTGCTCAGCGAGCGCGTGCATCTCGAGGGCGAGAACGTCGCCATCCTCGCGATCTGGGGCGTCGCGGGGCTGATCGTCGCCCAGCGCGCGTTCCGCTGGATGCCGCAGGGCACCGGCGCCGGGTAGCCGCGTCCCTGCGGAGCGACGGGCGGCCCAAACCTGCTCAAGCCTCATCGGCGCGCCGCCGATGGTCTCCCATGCCCCCCTCCGGAGGGTCGCCGGTCACGTCCGTGGAGCGACGTGTCCTGGAGGCCGCGCAGATCGCGCTCACGCTCAGCGACGCCGCGCGGGAGGAGCGCCCCTACGTGTGGGTGAACCGGGCGTTCGAGCGGCTCACCGGGTACACGGCGGCGGACGTGCTCGGCCGCTCGTGCCCGCTGCTCGAAGGCCCCGAGGCCGACCCGGAGGTCGTCGAGGAGATCCGTGGCGCGCTGCGCGACGCCCGCGAGGCGCGGGGCCTTCTGCGGCTGCGACGCCCGGACGGGACGTCCTACTGTGTCGAGGTCGCCCTCTCACCGGTGCGCGACGACGAGGGGCGCGTCACCCACATGCTCGCGGTCCACACCGACGTGACCTCGCGCGTCGAGGCGCAGAGCGCGACGAAGGAGACCGAGGCGCGCTACCGCAGCGTGGTGGACGCGATGGGCGAGGGCGTCGTGCTGCAGGGCGCGGACGGCCGGATCCTCGCCGCCAACGGCAGCGCCGAGCGCATCCTCGGCGCCCCGCTCGACCAGATGCAGGGGCAGACGTCGGCCGACTGGGAGCCGCGCTACATCCACGAGGACGGCAGCCCCTTCCCCGCCGTGGACCATCCGGCGTCGGTCTCGCTGCGCACCGGCGAGGCTGTCGACGGCGTGCTGATGGGGGTGCTCCTCGACGGCGGCGCGGCGCGCTGGATCTCGATCAGCTCGCGCCCCCTCCGCCACGTCGGCGAGCCCGCACCCCACGCCGTCGTCGTCTCCTTCAGCGACGTGACCGCCGCGCGGGCGCTCGAGCGCGAGGCGCGCCAGCTCGCCGACGAGCAGAGCGGGCTGCGCCGTGTGGCCACCGCGGTCGCGGCCGACACCGCGCCCGAGGAGGTCTTCGCGCTCGTCGCCGAGGAGGCCGCGCGGCTGCTGGGCGCCGACGCCGCCGGCATCGGGCGGCTCGCGGGCGAGCGCAAGATGCTCGTGGTCGGCGCGCACGGGGCCGGCCCGATCCCGGACCCCGGTCTGGCGATCGAGCTGCGCCCGGGCGACGAGCTGACCCGGATGCGCGAGACCGGCGAGCCGATCACCGTCAACCGCTACGACCCGGGCGAGGACGCCGTGCCCGCGCGCCACGGCTACGGCTGCGGCGCCGCGGCGCCGGTCGTGATCGGGCGGGAGATCTGGGGCGCGATCTGGGTCAACAAGATCGCCCCGTACTCTCTTCCGGAAGGCGCGGCCGAGCAGCTCGGGCGCTTCGCCGAGCTCGTCGGGCTCGCCGTGACCAACGCCGAGCAGCGCGCCCGGCTCGCCGAGCAGGCGGCGACCGATCCCCTCACCGGCCTGCTCAACCACCGCGCCTTCCATCAGCAACTCGGCCGCGAGCTCGGCCGCGCCCGCCGCCACGGCCGGGAGCTCGCGCTCGTCGTGTTGGACGTCGACCGCTTCAAGGAGATCAACGACGGTTCCGGGCACCAGCACGGCGACCGCGTCCTGCGGGAGGTCGCGGACCGCCTGCGGGACGTCTCGCGCGTGGAGGACGTGATCGCCCGTCTCGGCGGTGACGAGTTCGCCCTGCTCATGCCCGAGTGCGGGAAGCTGCAGGCCTACGTCGCGGCCGAGCGGGCGCGGAGCTCGATCTCCGCCCACGAGGTCGCGGGCCATCGCGGCATCACGGTCTCCGCGGGCGTCTGCGACCTGACCCTGGCGCCGGACGCCGACGCGCTGCTGCGGCTGGCCGACGGCGCCCTCTACTGGAGCAAGGTCCACGGGCGCGACGTGACTTTCATCTACGACCCCGCAACCATCCAGGAGCTCTCGGCGCAGGAGCGCGCCGAGCACCTCCAGCGCTCGCACGCGATCGTCGGGATCCGCGCCCTGGCGCGCGCCATCGACGCGAAGAACCCGAGCACGCGCGAGCACTCCGATCGCGTGGCCGGGCTCGCCGCCCGCCTCGCCCAGGCCCGGGACTGGAGCCCCGAGCGGGTCGCGCAGCTCAACGAGGCGGCGCTCGTCCACGACGTCGGCAAGATCGGCGTGCCGGACCAGATCCTGCTCAAGCCCGGAAGCCTCACCCCGGCGGAGTACGAGGCGGTCAAGGAGCACGCCGCGCTGGGGGCGCGGATCCTCGACGACGTGCTCGACCGCGAGCAGGTCGCCTGGGTGCGCAGCCATCACGAGCGGCCCGACGGCAGCGGCTATCCCGACGGCCTCGCGGGCGACGAGATCCCCGAGGGCGCCGCCCTGCTCGCCGCCGCCGACGCGTTCGACGTCATGACCACCGCGCGCCCCTACTCGGCGCCCCGCACTCCCGAGCAGGCGGTCGAGGAGATCCGCGTTCTGGCCGGTCACCAGTTCTCGGCCGCCGCCGTCCGGGCGCTCGAGGCCGTGGTCGAGGCCGGCGTGGGACTCGCGGGTGCACCCTGAGCGGCCGCGAGCGCGGACGCGCCATGTCCCGTCCCGCGCCTGACGGGCGCGGCGCGCGCCGTCAGGCGACCCGCTCGGCTCCCGTGTAGACGTTCACGCGCCCGTCGCGCGCGAAGCCAGCCAGCGTCATGCCCCGCTCGGCGGCGAGCTCGACGGCGAGCGAGGTGGGCGCGCCGGCGCCGACGAGGATGGGGGCCCCGGCGAGCGCGGCCTTCTGGACCAGTTCGAAGGCGAGGCGCCCGCTGACGCAGAGCACGCGGCCCGCGAGCGGCACGCGGCCGTCGGCGAGGGCCCGGCCCACGACCTTGTCCATCGCGTTGTGGCGGCCGACGTCCTCGCGCGCGAGCAGGAGGCGCCCGTCGGGGTCGAAGAGCCCGGTGGCGTGGAGCCCGCCGGTCCGCTCGAAGCCGGGCTGGCGCAGGCGGTCCGGAAGGCCGGCCACCGTGGACCGGGCCACGCGCGGGCCCGGTCCCGGGCGCGGCGCGTGGACCGCGACCTCCTCGATCGCGCCGCGCCCGCACACCCCGCAGGACGAGGTCGTGTAGAAGCGCCGGGCCGACGTGTCGCGTGTGAGCGGTCCTACGACCTCGACCGTGTTGGCGGCGAGGTCCGCCGCCGGCCCGGCGGCCCGCGGTCCGTCGATCAGCCCCTCGCCGAGCAGGAAGCCGAGCGCGAGGTCCACGTCGTGGCCCGGGGTGCGCATGGTCACCGCCAGCGCCCGGCCGTCGACGCGGATCTCCAGCGGCAGCTCGACGGCGACGTCGTCCGCGCCCCCGTCGTGCTCGACCGGCGTGACGAGCCGCGCCAGCTCAGGCGGGCGGGCCGGCGGAGGCGGGGGGTCCGGGCGGGAGGGCGCCATCGGCGACATTGTCGCCGCCACGCGCCGCGGACCCACGCCGCGCCGCCACGAGGGCGCCGAGAACGACAAGCAGCAGCACGCCGGCGCCGGCCAGGGTGTACACAAGGCGCGGCGAGAAGAGCGTGGCCACCGCGCCCCCGAGCAGGAAGCCGACTCCCGGCATGAGCTGGTTGATCGACTCCAGGAGGCCCATGACCCGCGTCTGCAGGGCCTGGCGCTCGACCGCCTCCTGGACGGCGGTGACCAGCGCGACCCACTGGATCCCGTTCCCGACACCGCCCACCACCGAGGCCGCGCACGCCCAGATCAGCGTCGGCGAGGCGGCCATGCCGAGGTAGGCGGCGCCGATCGCCGCGGTCGAGGTCAGCAGCAGGCGCACCAGCCCGACGTTCGCCGCGTTGGCGAAGATCAGTCCCCCGGCGACCATGCCGCCCCCCCACGAGGCGAGCAGGAAGCCGTACCCCGCGTCGCTGCCGCCGAGCGTCTCCTTCACGAACACGATCTCGACCGGGATGACCGCGGTGAAGAGCGCCAGGGCGGCGGCCTGCCCGGCGAGCAGGCGTAGGACCCGCGGCGTCTCGCGCGCGTAGGCGATGCCCTCCCGCAGGCGCGCCCGGAAACCCGCGCCGGCATCGGAGGTGACGGTGAGGCTCGGCGCGGTGGCGAGCACGACGGCGATGACGAGGAAGGAGGCGGCGTCGCCCAGCAGCGCGGGGCCGGCGCCCACGAGGCCGACGAGGACGCCGCCCAGCGCCGGCCCGATCGCCGAGCCGGCCGTGAACCCGAGGTTGAGGATCGCGTTGCCCTCGCGCAGCAGTCCCTCGGGCTCCAGCAGCGCGGCGGTGGCGCCCCGCTCGAGCGCGCGGGCCGCGGTGGCGAGCACGCCGTCGAACGCGGCGAGGACGACGACGAGCGCGAGCGAGAACGTGCCGGTCGCGAGCCCGGCGAGGGCGACGAAGGTGAGCGCCTCGCCGAGGTAGAGCAGCGGGAGGGAGCGCCGGCCGTCCCAGCGCTCGAGCCGGACCGTGAGGAGCGGCCCGAAGAACGCCGGGAGGAAGCGCATGGAGAGGAAGAGCGCCGCCGTGGCCAGCGCGCTGCCGGTGCGGTCGAAGACGAGCACGGCGAGGGCGATCTCGCCGAGCCAGTTGCCGAGGTCGTTGACCCAGTAGGAGACCGCGAGCCGGCGGAAGCGCGCGGAGCGGAGCGGGGCGAGGGCGCTGCGGCGGGGGGCGGAGTCGCTCATTCGGCGCGCCTCAGTGTTCCATCGGGGCCTGCGAACCCCTGCGAGGACGGCCAACGAACGTCCATTTGCACACGGTCATGCAACGGACCGGCTACGACATCCGTCCAGTCGCCGAGATGCTGCTCAACGCTCCATATTCCGGCCGTTGCGCACCATTCCTCCTCAAAAGGATGCTTCCCGCGTCGGAGATCTACGGAAAGGGAGGCCGCTACATGGGCTACCGAGGCCGGTGATCTACGCGCAGGCCGGGGGGGCCTGGACGAACGGGCCCCCTCGCCTGCGCCGCCATGCCCGCCGATTCCTTGACCGTGAGCGGGCACGTGCCGATAACCCCGCGTGGTGCTGACCGACCGAGGGGGAGGGCCGTGACGCCTCCCGCGCAACGTCCGACCCGAGCGGCGATCGCGCTCTTGAGCGCGGCGTTTGTCGCTGCCGTCGTGGCGGGCGTGCTCAGCGCCCCGCACGACGACTGGAACCTCGCCGTGATGGGGGTCCTGCTGGTGAGCGCCGCGGTCAGCGAGCTCACGTCGATCACCCTCCCGAACGGGAAGATCGGCATCTCGGGCGCGTTCCTCGCGGTCGTCCTCGCGATCGTCCTGCTCGGCGGGGCCCCGGGCGCCGTCGTCGGCGTCGCCACGATCCTGGTCGGCTGGCTGCGCTGGCGCGAGGCGCCGGGAACGCTGCTCTCCAACCTCGCGGCCTACGCCTGGTTCCCGCTGCTCGCCGGGCTCG
Source organism: Solirubrobacterales bacterium (assembly GCA_038251325.1). Lineage (GTDB taxonomy): Bacteria > Actinomycetota > Thermoleophilia > Solirubrobacterales > Solirubrobacteraceae > JBBSBL01. Next base: position 15,364 of record JBBSBL010000016.1, read on the forward strand.
CCTTCGCCGGGGCCACCGACGCCGTCGGCGCCGGGGGCGGCGACGCGGACTACTACCTGCTGATCTTCGCGACCTTCATCCTCGCGCTGGCGCTGAACTTCGTCTTCGTCGCCTCCTACCAGTGCTACCTCGACGGGACGAGCCTCGCCCTCCGGGCGCGCGAGGCGGTCATCCCCGTCCTCGCCTCCGAGCTCTTCTCCGCCGTGCTCGCCGTCGCCACGGCGTACCTCTACGTGCATCTCGGCCTCCCGGCGCTGGCCTTGGTCGGCGTCGTCATGCTCGTCTTCCAGTACCTGCTCGGCGAGCTGCTGCTCTCCCAGGAGCGCGGCCGCGAGCTGACCCGCCGCGGGGAGCAGCTCCACCAGCTCTCGATCACCGACGAGCTCACCGGGCTCGGCAACCGGCGCAAGCTCATCAGCGACATCGAGCACGCGCTGAGCGACGCGGGCCCGGTGGCGAGCGTCCTGGTGATCTACGACCTCGACGGCTTCAAGCGCTGGAACGACTCCTACGGGCACTCCGGCGGGGACGAGTTGCTGCGCCGCCTCGGGCGCCGGCTCACCGAGGCGCTCGGCGACGTCGGGCACGCCTACCGGCTCGGCGGGGACGAGTTCTGCGCGCTCATCGAGGGCGACCGGGCGGCCTCCCGGGACCTCGTGGCCGCCGGGTCCGCCGCGCTGCACGAGCAGGACGAGAAGGTCCGGATCACCTGCTGCCACGGCGGCGTGGTGCTGCCCGACGAAGCCGGCGACGCGATCGAGGCGCTCCGGGTCGCCGATCAGCGGATGTACGTCCGCAAGGACGCGCGGCCGATGTCGGCCAAGGGCCAGGTGCGCGACATGCTGCTGCGCGTGCTCGACGAGCAGCAGCCGGACCTCCACGACCACAGCAACGACGTCTCCGACCTGGCCCGGGCGGTCGCCGTCGCGCTCGGCATGAGCGAGGGCGAGATCGACGACACGATCCGCCTCGCCGAGCTGCACGACGTCGGGAAGATCGCCATCCCGCAGACGATCCTGCGCAAGCCGGGCCCGCTCGACGACGAGGAGTGGCGGGTCATGCGGCTGCACACGATCATCGGCGAGCGCATGCTGCGCGCGGCGCCGGCGCTCTCGCCGGTCGCGCAGCTCGTGCGTGCGAGCCACGAGCGCTGGGACGGCGAGGGCTACCCGGACGGGCTGGAGGGCGAGGCGATCCCGCTGCCCGCTCGCATCGTCTCGGCCTGCGACGCCTACGACGCGATGGTCACCGACCGCCCCTACCGCCGCGGCATGTCGATCGACGAGGCGATCGCCGAGCTCGAGCGCTGCGCCGGGTCCCAGTTCGATCCGCGCGTGGTCGGCGCACTGGTCGCCCAGATCCAGCGCCGCCGGCCGGCCGTCACCGGGCCCGACCCGGCCGCGACCCACGGGCCGACGCCGGACCCGTTCGGCGCCGAGACCGGGAACGGCGCGACGACGCGCAAGCGGACTCCGGTACGTGCCGGGGCCCGCGCGGGCGCCGGCCGCGCCGCCTGAGCGCCATGACCGGCCGGCCGGCGCGCTCGGCGGGCGCGCGCGGGCATACTGGCGTGGTGGCTCGCCCGTCCTTCGCCGCCGCCGCCCGGCCGGCGCTTCTGGCGCTCGTCGTCGTGGCCTCGCTGCCGCTCGGCGCGTGTGGTGGGGCGGGAGCCCGCGACGCCGCCGCCTCGCCCGCGGCCGCGTCGCCCCAGGACTCGGGTGGATCAGCGGCTCCGGACACCGGCGGCGCCCCGCTGCGCGCGCGGCCCACGGCGGTCGAGCCGGTGGCCGGGCTGCCCTCGCAGAGCTCGTCGACGCCGGCGCCCGCAGCCGACGCCCCGCTTCCCCAGCCGGTCTCCGACGACGAGATCCGCCGCGAGCTGGCAGCAGCCGGCGTCCCGGCGGGCGGCCGGGCCGCGCTGACGCGCCGCGGCCTCGCGGTCGCCCCGCTCGACTCGCCACCCGAGGTCCAGGCGGTCATCGCCGCCGGCAACCAGATCGCCCGCCTGCCCTACCGCTACGGGGGCGGACATGCGACGTGGATCGACACCGCCTACGACTGCTCGGCCTCGGTCTCCTTCGCCTTCGCCGCCGCCGGACTGGTCCGGTCGCCGATGGACTCGACCGCCCTCTCGGGCTGGGGCGACCCGGGCGCGGGCCGCTGGATCACCGTCTACGCGAACGGCGGCCACGCCTGGATGACGGTGGCCGGCCTGCGCTTCGACACCGGCGGCCTGCGGGTCACCGGCTCGCGCTGGCAGACGACCGGCCGCGGCACCGGCGGGTTCGTCGCGCGGCACCCCGCCGGGCTCTAGACGGGCGCGACGCCGCCCTCAGGCCACGGCGCGCAGCCGGCGCACCTCGGCCCCGCCGTGGTCGGCGAGGAAGCGATCGATCTGCGCCCAGGTCGTGCGCGCGGCGGCGCGGCCGGTGAGCACGCCGAGGTGCCCGCCGGGCGCCGTCCCGAGCCGGACCTCGGCGGCTGCGGGCAACAGCTCGCCGACGTGGTGGACGGCGCTCAGCGGCGCGATCCCGTCCCCCCGCCCGGCGATCGAGAGCACGGGCTGGCGCACGTCGGCCAGCTCGATGCGGCGGCCCTCGAGGTCGAGGTGGCCACGGGCGAGATCGTTGGTGCGGAAGAACCGGTGGTAGAGCTGGCCGAACGTGCGGCCGGGATAGGCGAGCATGCCGTCGGTGAATCGGTCGACGGCCTCGATCTGGGCGAGGAACTCGCGGTCGTCGAGGTTGGCCAGCAGCGCGAGCGGCTTGGTCACGTACTTGTCGATCGCCGCGAGCTGGTAGGCGCGCTTCACGATCGGGGCGGGCGCGCCGCCGAGCATCCGGTAGAGCAGCGTCGGCCCGGCGCCGCCGGCCAGGTTCACGAGCGGCCGCAGGGGCGCGACCATCGGGACCTGCGTGAAGTCGAACGGGCTTGCGACCATCGCCACCGAGCGCACCGGCACCTCGCGGTCGGCGGCGACGAGCAGGGCCATGATGCCGCCCAGGCACCAGCCGAGGACCTGGATCGCGCCTCCGCCGACGTCGTCGGAGACCGCGGCGATCGCCTCCGGGATGACCTCGTCGATCCAGTGCTCGATCCCGAGGTTGCGGTCGCCGAAGGCGATCGGGCCGTAGTCGACGAGATAGGTCTGCGTCCCGCCCGCGAGCAGGTGCTCGACCAGGCTGCACCCACGCCGCAGGTCGAAGCAGAGCGCGGGCGCCGCGAGCGGGGGGATGAGCAGCACGGGCGGCACGTCGCCCTTCGCGCGCGGACGCTCGCTCGCCGGGTGGTAGCGGAAGACCGTGCGCTGCGGCCCCTCGTCGACGATCGACGCCGGCATCGGGCGCAGGTCGGCGAGGCCGCCCCGGGTGAGTCCGTCGTAGACGTTGGCGGCGGCCGCGGCGAGTGCGTCGGGTGTGGGGAGGAGCGACATGGGCGGTCCACGGCGATTGTGGCATCCGGGCGACCCGGCGACCGCTTCCGGCTCAGGCGGCCCGCGCCTCCTCCTCGACGAATCCCAGGAGCAGCTCGGCGAAGCGGTCGGGCTCCTCGATCTGGGGACAGTGGCCACACCCGTCGAGGACCTCGAGGCGCGACTCGCGGACGGCGGCCAGGACGCGCTCGGCGCCGGTCTGGAAGACGAGTCGGTCGTCGGTGCCCCAGACGAGAAGGACGGGGACGCCGATCGCGGCCAGCTCGAAGGGATCCTTGAGCTCGGGCAGCAGCCGCCGGCCGATCTCCAGGAACGACGCCACCGCCTCGCGCGAGCCGTGGTGGGCGGCGAAGGCGCGGATCACCCGCGGGTCGACACGGTCCGGGCGCGCGAAGGCCAGCGCGGCGTAGGCGCGGCCGACGACCTCCTGCACCGCGCGCCCCGGCAGCGGGAGCGGCAGGGAGAGCAGCCGTCGGACGGCCGGGTCGCGCTCGACGATCGCGAACCAGCGGGCCATGTCCAGCCCGGCCGGGGCCACGGCCACGACACCGCCCAGCGGCGCACGCTCGGCGAGGCGCAGCGCGACGCAGCCGCCGAGCGAGTTGCCCACCGCGATCGCGCCGTCGTCCTCCGCGTAGGCGCGCAGGTCGGCGGCGAAGGCGTCGTACTGCGGGAGCACCGCGCCCTCGCGCAGCGGGTCCGCGGCGCCGAAGCCCGGGAGATCGACGGCGATCGCACGCCGGTCGCGGCGGCCGAGCGCGTCCAGCGCGTGGCGCCAGGTGTCCGCGCTGTCGGACCACCCGTGGAGCAGGAGCAGCGGCGGGTCCTCCCCCTCGAGCTCGAGCACGCGGGTCTCGTAGCCGGCGAGCTCGAGGCGATGCTCGAAGAGCGGCTGCACCTCAGCGCCGCGGGGCGCTCACGCCGCCGCCGGCTCGGAGGCCGCCTGGGGCGGCGCGGCGAAGTCCCGCTGGCGCACGAGCACAGCGGCGAGCACCGCGCCGACGAGGGCGACGACCCCGGCGAGGACAAGGATGTGGTTGAGCCCGTCGACGAACGCTCCGTCGATCACTCCGCTGAGCCGTGCCCGCGCGGCGGCCGGAACGCGGTCGACGATCCGCGGCGCGCCGCCCGCCGAGATCGCGGTGGCGAGCTCGCCGGCCCGACGGGCGAAGGCGTCGGGCAGGGTGGCGGCGAGCCGGCCGCTGACGTGGGACTCGAAGATCGCGCCCCACGCGGCGATCCCGGTCGCGATCCCGACCTGACGGAAGGTCGAGTTGATGCCGGAGGCCATGCCACTGCGCTGCGGCGGGACCACGCCGATGGCCGTCGAGGCGAGCGGCGGGTTGACCAGCCCGATCCCGGCGCCCGCGCAGATGAAGCCGGGGAGCAGCGCCGTCCACTGCGAGTCGGCGCTCAGCCCGCTCATGAGCAACAGCCCGATCCCGACGAGGAGCAGCCCGCCGCCCAGCAGCACGCGCGCGGGGACGTGCTCGGTCATCCGCCCGGAGGCGGCGGCGACGAAGAAGGACAGGAGCGTGATCGGCAGGAAGCGCACCCCGGCCTGGAAGGGCCCGTAGCCGAGGATCGTCTGGATGTAGATCGTGAGGTAGAGGAACATCGCGAACATCGAGGCCGAGAGCGCGAAGGCGGCGATCGACGCGCCGCAGAAGGCCGGCTTGCGGAACAGCGCGAGGTCGAACATCGGATTGGCCTGGCGCAGCTCGACGACCACGAAGGCCGCGAGCGCCGCCACCGCTCCGGCGATCAAGCCGACGATCAGCGCGCTGCCCCAGCCCTCGGCGTTGCCGCGGATGAGCGCGAAGACGAGCGCGAACAGGCCGCCGGAGAAGAGCACCGTCCCGAGCCAGTCGATCCGGCCGGCCTGCGGGTCGCGCGTCTCGCGCACGCGCGTGAGGGTGATCCACAGCCCGATCGCGCCGATCGGGAGGTTGAGGAGGAAGATCGACGGCCACCCCAGGGCGGAGGTGAGCGCGCCGCCGACCAGCGGCCCGACCGCCACCGCGGCGCCGGTCGTCGCCCCCCAGAAGGCGAAGGCGGTGGCCCGCTCGCGGCCCTCGAACTCCTGGGCGAGCAGCGCGAGCGAGACCGCGAAGAGCGCGGCTCCGCCGATCCCCTGGGCCGCGCGGGCGAGGTTGAGGACGAACGAGGTCGGCGCGAGCGCACAGAGCAGCGAGGCGAGGGTGAACAGCACGAGGCCGATGGCGAACACGCGCCGGCGCCCGAGGCGGTCGGCCAGCGATCCGGCGGTGAGGAGCAGGGCGGCGAGGGTGAGCGCGTACGCGTCGACCACCCACTGCAGGTCGCTGAAGCTCGAGCCCAGGTCGCGCGCGATGTCGGGCAGCGCGACGTTCACGATCGTGATGTCGAGCAGCAGCATGAAGATCGACAGGCAGACGACGATCAGCGTCCACCACTTGCGCTCCATGCGGCTCCTTCCCCGTCCGCGGCCCGATCGGCGCCGAGGGTAGCAGCGGCTGTCAGCCCCTCCGACCCTCTGGCGACCCACCAGGCATGACGCCGCTTCCCACCCGCCCCGACCGTCCGCCCGTCGCTCTACCTTGGATCGAGATGGAGTCGTCGGAGCCCTGCACCATCCGCGAGCTCGAGGACGGGACCCACGCGGTCCTCTTTGTCGTCGTGCAGTCCGCCGAGGCCGCCGCGACCCGGGGCGGCCAGCCCTTTCTCAAGCTCGAGCTCAGCGACCGCACCGGCCGCCTCCGTGCGCGCCGCTGGGACTGCACATCCGACGAGGTCGCCGGCGCCCGGCCGGGAACCGTGGTCAAGGTCGGCGGTCCCTACTCGGTCCACGCGAAGTACGGCCCCCAGCTCATCGTCGAGCGGATCCGCGCCGCGCGCGAGGAGGAGTACGACCTCGCGACGCTGCTCGACGGGCCGCCGCGCTCGGCCGAGCAGATGGAGGCCGATCTGCGCGCGCTGCTCGACACCGTCCAGGACGACCACCTACGCGCGCTGCTCGACGCCCTGCTAGCCGACGGCTCCCCGGTGTGGGACCGCTTCCGCCGCGCGCCGGCGGCCAAGCACTACCACCAGGCCTACCGCCACGGCCTGCTCGAGCACTGCCTGACCGTCGCCCAGGGTGTGAGCGCGATGGCCGCGACCTTCCCCGGCATCGACCGCGACGTCGCCGTCGCCGGCGCGCTGCTGCACGATATCGGCAAGCTCGAGGCCTACACCGAGGACCCGCTGGCCATCGACCTCACGGACGCCGGCCGCCTCCAGGGCGAGATCCCGCTCGGCTACTACCGCGTGCGCCGCGCGATCGAGGACATCCCCGGCTTCCCGCCCGATCGCGCCCAGGCCGTCCTGCACGTGATCCTCGCCCACCACGGCGCGCTCGAGCACGGGAGCCCGGTGCTGCCGGCCACGCGCGAGGCCACGCTCGTCCACATGATCGACAACCTCGGCGGGCGCCTGGGCAGCTTCGACCGCCTCGAGAAGAGCCTCCCCGACGGCGCGGTGTGGTCGGGCTTCGACCGCGCGCTGGGCGGCGGCGCCTGGTTCGCCGACCGGGCCGCCGCGTAGGGCGGGCACAACGGCGCGCCGCGACGCGCCGAAAAGCCGCAAAGAGCGCACCGGGAGGCGGCGGCGCGGGATCGTCGGCCCGCCCCGCGAAGGTAACCTCGCTGCCGCGATGGCGAAGGACACCGAGAAGCTCATCCGGCAGCTCTCCCTGATCTCCTACCTGATGGCGGAGCGGCGGCCGGTCACGGCGATGGAGATCCGCCGCGACGTCGAGGGCTACAGCGGGATGAACGAGGACGCGTTCGCCCGGCGCTTCTACGCCGACCGCTCCGAGCTCGAGGCGCTTGGCATCCAGCTCACGATCGACCGCCCCCAGGACGGCCTCGTCGAGCAGGAGAACTACTCGCTCGCGCCGGAGAACTTCTACCTCCCGGCGGTCGAGTTCACCGACGACGAGCTCGCCGCCCTGCAGACGGCGCTGACCCTGCTCGACGGCGAGTTCGCCTACGCCGAGCCGCTGCGCCTCGCGCTCCAGCAGCTCTCGTGGGGGCGGCCGCGACCCGACCAGGCGCCCGGCCAGGAGTCCGTCGCGCTGGCCATCACCGCGTCGGCGGGTGGCCACGACCTCTCCGCGCGGCTGGCCAAGATCGAGACCGCGATCTTCCGCCGCAAGACGATCACCTTCGAGTACTACACGATGGAGCGCGACGCGACGGGGATGCGGAAGGTCGACCCGTACCTGCTGCTCTTCCAGGGCGGCCAGTTCTATCTCGTCGGGCGCGCCCACGAGCGTGACGACCTGCGGGTCTTCCGGCTCTCGCGCATCAGCGGCAAGGTCGCCTACGCCTCCAAGGCCGAGCACGACTTCCAGCGCCCCGACGACTTCGACCCGCGCGAGTACGCCAACCGCATCCACTGGCAGTACGGGGAGGCGACCGACACCGCCGAGGTGTGGATCAGCGAGCGCATCGCCTGGCAGGTCGAGCGCCACTTCGGCCGCTACGGCGAGATGCGCGCGGCCGACGAGGGTCGCGTGCTGGCCACCCCCTACGCGAACCCGCGCGCGATCGCGTCGTGGGTCATCGGCCTGGGCGAGCACGCCCGCGTCGTGGGTCCGGCGAGCCTGGAGAAGGACGTCGCCGCGCGCCTGAAGCGCATCGTGCGCCTGCACACCGGCAAGCCCAAGCTCGCCGAGCCGGCGCCACGGAGCCGCAACGGGCGCCGCGCGGCCGTCGCCGTCGAGGCCGACGGGGACAGCAACGGCCACCGCCGGGAGACCGCGATCCGCCCCGAGCGCTTCGCCCGCCTCGTCACCCTCGCCTCGATCCTCATCGAGGCGGGCCGCGCCGGGCGGCCGCTCGAGATCGCCGAGGTCTGCGAGCGCCTGCAGATCTCCGAGCAGGAGCTGCGCGAGGACGTCGGCGTGCTGAACATCGTGAACTTCGGCGCCGGCTCCTACGTCCTCTACGCCGAGATCCGGCCGGACGGGACGATCACCGTGGAGCCCGAGCCCTACGGGGACTCGTTCTCGCGGCCCGCGCGCCTGCTCCCGGTCGAGGCGAAGGCGCTGGTCGCGGCGATCGACCTGATCGGCGACCACCTGCCCGAGGGCTCGCTCGCCAGCGTCCGCGGCAAGGTCGTGGAGGCCCTGGGCGACGACCCCGTCTCCGAGGGCCTGCAGGTGGCGAGCGCGACCGGCGACGACTCCGGCGTCGCGCGCCTGGTCTCCTCGGCCGTGGCCGCGCGGCGCGTGCTCGCCTTCGAGTACTACAAGCCCAACGAGGACGAGTTCACCGAGCGGCGGGTGGAGCCCTACGCGCTGGTCAACGGGGTCGAGGGCTGGTACGTCCTGGCCTGGGACCTCGAGCGCGAGGCGGTGCGGCACTTCCGCCTCGACCGCTTCAAGTCCGCCGCGGTGACCGACGAGGCCTACGAGCCGCGCGAGGCCGTCGTCCCGGCCTCCTACATCGACGGCTGGCTGCGCACCGGCGAGGTCGAGGCCTCCCGCGCCGCGCAGGTCTGGATCTCCCCCGAGCGCGCCCGCTGGGCCCGCGAGGACCGGACGGTCGTCGCCGAGCTGAGCGACGGGGCGATCGTCGTCGAGATGCCCTACAAGGGCCAGGAGTGGCTCGTGCGCGAGGTGCTCAAGGAGGCGGGCGACGCCGCGGTCGTCGAGCCCGCCGAGGCGCGGGCGGCGGTCAAGGAGGCGGCGGCGAAGCTCGTGGGGTGAGGGCGGCCCGCGGCTAGGGCCGGCCTGCGAGCAGGATCAGCCACGTCACGAGCGACGCGCCGCCGGCCGCGAGCAGCCGCACCCCCCAGGTGCGACGCCGTGTGCCGGCCTTGGACCCGATCACGGTGAGACCGCCGATGAGGCAGGCGATCCCGAGGATCGCGATGACGAACTGCCCGATCCTCCACCACTCAGGGTTGGAGAACGTGCGCCCCGGGCCTTCGCTGCGGTAGTCCTTGACCAGCAGCGCCACCAGCAACCACCACCAACTACCGAAGGCGACCGCGACGATGCCTACCGCGGCACCGAGTCCTCGGGCCGCCCGGATCAAGCGATCGCGATTCGTTCGGATGGTCACTCTCGCGGGGTCCTCGCGCATTTCACCAGAACTATGGCGTCAAGTGCACTCGGAGCCGCCCACCTCCACCTGCGTCGACGTTGCCATGCCGTCGATGGTCAGGAGACATGGATGGAAGGAACGGTGGTCTCCTCCTAGACGCGGGGTCTCAGGGGGTACCAGATCTGGTACCACGCGCTATCCACACCTCGGCTGGCCACCCTCCTCCCGGCCCCTCCCTCGAGCCCTCGCCATACCGCGCGCGGGCGCCGCGCCCCGCTAGCCTCACCACCGCCCGTGTCCCGCCGCGACCTGATCAAGATGAGCGACGAGGAGGTCCAGGCCTTCCTCGCCGACCAGAAGGTCGTGACCTGCGCGACGAACGGGGCCGACGGCTTCCCACACCTCATGCCGCTCTGGTACGTGCTGCGCGAGGGCGTCGTCTGCGCGTGGACCTACGGCGCCTCGCAGAAGATCCGCAACGTCGAGCGCGACGACCGCGCGACGATCCAGGTCGAGACCGGCGAGGAATACCAGCAGCTGCGCGGGGTGATGATGAAGACGCGCGTCGAGCTCATCCGCGAGCTCGACGCCGTGACCGCGCTCGGCCTGGAGATCATGGGGCGCTACGCCGGCGGCCAGGACACCCCCGAGGTCCAGGCGATGGTCGCCAAGCAGGCCGAGAAGCGCGTCGGGCTGCGCTTCGTCCCGGAGTCCGTGGCGACCTGGGACCACCGCAAGCTCGCCGGCGTCTACTGAGGCGCGCATACCCGCCCTCTGCCCCGCTCGACTAGCCTCCGCGCCGCATGGACGAGCTCAAGGGACTGATCCTCTCCGGCGGCAAGGGCACGCGCCTGCGCCCGATCACGCACACGAGCGCGAAGCAGCTCGTGCCAGTCGCCAACAAGCCGGTGCTCTTCTACGGCATCGAGGCGATGGCCGCCGCGGGCATCCGCGAGGTCGGGATCATCATCGCGCCGGAGACCGGCGACGAGATCCGCACGGCGGCCGGCGACGGCTCGCGCTTCGGGGTCGAGATCACCTACGTCGAGCAGGACGAGCCGCTCGGGCTCGCGCACGCCGTACTCACCGCCGAGCCGTTCCTCGGCGACTCGCCGTTCGTCATGTACCTCGGCGACAACCTGCTCCAGGGCGGGATCGAGGACCTGGTGGCCGCCTTCCGCGCGAACTCGCCGGACGCGCTCATCCTGCTCACGCCCGTCCCCGATCCCGAGAACTACGGCGTCGCGGAGCTTCACGGCGACGCGGTGGTGCGCCTCGTGGAGAAGCCGTCCGAGCCGGCGACCGATCTCGCGCTCGTCGGTGTCTACATGTTCACCCCCGGGATCCACGACGCCGCGCGCGCGATCGAGCCCTCCGGGCGCGGTGAGCTCGAGATCACCGACGCGATCCAGCACCTCGTCGACACGGGCCGCCGCGTCGAGCCGCACGTCGTGCGCGGCTGGTGGAAGGACACCGGTCGCCTGGACGACATGCTCGAGGCGAACCGGCTCATCCTCGAGGCGATCGAGCCGCGGGTGGAGGGCGAGCTGGTGGACGCGCAGGTCGAGGGCCGGGTGGTGGTCGAGCCGGGCGCGCGCCTGGAGCGCGTGACCGTGCGCGGCCCGGCGATCATCGGCGCGGGCGCCCGGCTGACCGACTGCTACATCGGCCCGTACACCGCGATCGCCGAGGACTGCGTGATCGAGGGCGCCGAGGTCGAGCACTCGATCCTCCTCGCCGGCTCTTCGGTCCGCGGGCTCGAGGGGCGGATGGAGTCCTCGCTGCTCGGAAAGAACGTCCACGTCGGCCGCGACGAGCGCCAGCCGCGCGCGTACCGCTTCATGGTCGGCGACAACAGCACGATCGGCGTCCTCTGACCGCGCACCCCGCGCCGCGGTCAGGTATCTCTATGACGATGCGGATCCTCGTCACCGGGGCCGGCGGAATGCTCGGCCAGGACGTCGTGGCGGCCGTGCGCGCGGCGGGCCACGAGCCGGTCGGCCTCGACCGGGCCGAGCTCGACGTGACCGACGCCGGCGCGGTGCGCGCCGCCGTCGCCGCCGCGGCGCCCGACGTCGTCGTCAACTGCGCGGCGTACACGAACGTCGACGGGGCGGAGGCCGAGGAGGCGCTCGCCCTCGCGATCAACGGCGCCGGCGCCGGGAACGTCGCCCGCGCCGGGGTGCGCACGATCCATGTCTCCACCGACTACGTGTTCGACGGCACGAAGGGCGGACCTTACTTCGAGGATGATCCCGTCGGCCCCCGGTCGGCCTACGGACGCACGAAGCTCGCGGGCGAGCGCGAGGTCGCCGCCGCCGGCGAGGCGCACACGATCGCCCGGACCGCCTGGCTCTTCGGGACCGGCGGAGGGAACTTCGTCGAGACGATGCTGCGCCTGGCGGCCGACCGCGACGAGGTCGCGGTGGTCGGCGACCAGGTCGGCTGCCCGACCTTCACCGGCCACCTGGCCCGGGCGCTCGTCGAGCTGGCCGGGCGCGACGCGCCGGGGGTCCGCCACGTCGCCGGCGCCGGCTCGTGCTCGTGGAACGCCTTCGCGAAGGAGATCTTCCGCCAGGCCGGCGTCGAGTGCCCGGTGGCCGACGCGAGCAGCGCCGAGATGGCCCGCCCGGCGCCGCGGCCGGCGAACAGCGTCCTGCACGCGACCCGGCCGGGCACGCCGTACCTCCCGGCCTGGGAGGACGGCCTCGCCGAGTACCTCGCCGCGCGCGAGCGGGCCGGGGCCGCCGCCGAGGTGGCCTCGTGAGGCTCCTCGTCTGCGGCGGCGCCGGGTTCATCGGCTCGAACTTCGTGCGGCTGCGCCTGCGCGAGTCCGACGACGAGATCGCCGTGCTCGACAAGCTCACCTACGCCGGGCGCGAGGAGAACTTCCACGACCTGCAGGACGATCCCCGGTTCCGCTTCGTCCACGGCGCGATCGAAGACGCCGACGCGGTCGCGGGCTCCATCGAGGACGCCGACGCGGTGGTGAACTTCGCGGCCGAGACCCACGTCGACCGCTCGATCGCCGAGCCCGACGCCTTCGTGATCACCAACGGGCAGGGGACCTACACCCTGCTCGAGGCGGCGCGAGAGCGGGGGCTGCGCTACCTGCAGGTCTCCACCGACGAGGTCTACGGCTCGATCGCGGAGGGCTCGTTCACCGAGGCCTCCCCGCTGCAGCCCTCCTCGCCCTACAGCGCAACGAAGACCGGCGCGGACCTGCTCGTCCAAAGCTACTTCCACACCTACGGCCTCGAGACGCTCATCTGCCGGGGCTCGAACAACTACGGGCCCTACCAGTACCCGGAGAAGCTCATCCCGCTGATGGTGCTCAACGCGCTGCACGGCGACCGGCTGCCGGTCTACGGCGACGGGATGCAGATCCGCAACTGGCTCTACGTCGAGGACTTCGGCCGCGGAATCGCCCACGTGCTGGAGCACGGCGCGCCGGGCGAGGTCTACAACGTCGGCGGCCCCGACGAGTGCCCGAACCTCGAGGTCGTGAAGCGCATCATCGCGCTGACCGGGAACGACGAGTCGCTGATCGAGTACGTCACCGACCGCCCCGGCCACGACCGCCGCTACTCGCTCGGCTCCGAGAAGGTCCGCGGCCTCGGCTGGGAGGCCCGGGTGCGCTTCGTCGAGGGCCTCGAGCGCACCGTGAGCTGGTATCGGGAGAACCGGTGGTGGTGGGAGCCGATCCGCTCGGGCGACTACGTCGCCTACTACGAGCGGCAGTACGGGCGGGCGCTCGGGGACTGAGCCCCGCGAGGCGAGCGGTGACGCGTCCGCCGACTGACGCGCACGGAGCGCTTAAGACCCCGTCGCTAACCTGCCGTTCACATGTCGGCCGACCCCATCGTCGTTCCCCGCGGCCGCCACGCGCCGCCCCTCGAGGTCCGTCGCGAGGTGCAGCGCGAGCGCCTGTTCGCCGCGGCCGCCACGGTGTTCGCCCGCGCCGGGTACGGCGAGGGCAGCGCCGAGGCGATCAGCCGCCAGGCCGGCATGTCGAAGGCCACCTTCTACGAGCACTTCGCCAACAAGGAGGAGTGCCTCCTCGCGCTGTTCGACCGCGCGCGCGACGACGCGCTCGCGGCGATGAGCGCGGCGGTCGAGGCCGCGCCGCCCGACCCGCGCGAGCGCACCCGAGCGGGCGCCAACGCGCTGCTGCAGATCGTCAAGCTCCGCCCCGAGGCCGCCCGCACGCTGCTCGTCGAGGTCGTGGGCGGGGGGCCGGTCGCGCAGGAGCGGCGGGACGACATGCTCGACACCTTCGTCGAGTTCCTCACCCGCGAGAACGCCGCCGACGCGAAGCGCGGAACCGTCCGGGCCTTCTCGCCCGACGAGGCCTACGCCGTGGTCGGCGCGACCTTCGAGCTCATCTCCCGCCACCTCCGCCGCGGCCGCCCGAAGCGCATCGAGGACCTCGAGCCGGTGTTCGAGCGCCTCGTCTTCGGGATGCTCTCCCCCGCGGGGTGAGCGCCGGCGACGCGGCCGCCTGGGCCGCGCTCGAGCGTGAGGTCATCGGCTGCCGCCGCTGCCCGCGGCTGGTCGCCTGGCGGGAGGCCGTCGCCGCCGCGCCGCGCGCCGCGTACGCCGGGCAGGAGTACTGGGCCCGGCCGGCGCCGGGCTTCGGCGACCCGGCGGCGAGGATCCTCATCCTCGGGCTCGCCCCCGCCGCGCACGGTGCGAACCGCACGGGGCGGATCTTCACCGGCGACCGCTCGGGCGACTTCCTGTGGGCGGCGCTCCACCGCGCCGGGCTGGCCTCGCAGCCGCGGGCGCGCTCGCTCGACGACGGGCTCGAGCTGCGCGACTGCTACGTGACCGCCGCCGTGCGCTGCGCGCCGCCGGCGAACCGGCCGACGCCCGGCGAGCGGGACGCGTGCGCCGGGTATCTCCTGCGCGAGCTCGACCTGCTCCGACAGCTGCGCGTGATCCTCTGCCTCGGCGGCTTTGGGTGGGACGCGGGGCTGCGCGCCCTCGCCGCGCGTGGCGCCGCCGTTCCGCGCCCCCGGCCGCGCTTCGGCCACGGCGCCGAGGTCGAGATCGGGGGACTGACCCTGCTGGGCTGCTACCACCCGAGCCAGCAGAACACGTTCACGGGGCGGTTGAACGAGGCGATGATCGACGATGTGCTGGCCCGCGCGGCGGCGGTCCGGGAGAAGGTCCCTGTCTAGGGGGCGTCCAGCGCCCACAGGGCAGGACGGTTCGCCTCGACCCACCGGCAGCTAGGGCTGCGAATCCGCGATGCCCGGCTCGGCAGAGGAGACTCAGCGACACGGAGTCCTCCGCGCGGGGTCGCGGACCAGATCAGGGAGATCGCCACATCGATAATGGACGAGGTCGACGAGAGTTGAGCGACAGCGCCGCGCGCCCCGAGGTCGAACTCGATCGACGTATTGCCCAGGTCCTCCAGGTGCTCCGACTGGAGACGCGACCGAGCCAAGCGGCGCGCCGGAGTGTTCTACGCTCGACTTCGTGCCCCTCGCCCCCTTCACCCCCCGCGTCCGCGACTGGTTCTCCTCGGCCTTCGACGCCCCGACGGCGGCCCAGGAGCAGGCGTGGCCGGCGATCGCGTCGGGCGAGCACGTGCTCATCTCGGCGCCGACCGGGTCGGGCAAGACGCTCGCGGCCTTTCTGTGGGGACTCGACCGCCTCGCCGCCGACTCCGAGCGCGAAGGCCCCGACCGCGAGCGGCGCACGCGGCTCGTCTACGTCTCGCCGCTGAAGGCGCTCTCCCACGACATCGAGCGCAACCTCCGCGCGCCCCTGCGCCGCATCGGCGCGGACCTGCGGGTCGGCCTGCGCACCGGCGACACGCCGCAGCGCGAGCGCGCGCGGATGCTGCGCGAGCCGCCCGACATCCTGATCACCACGCCGGAGTCGCTCTACCTCATGCTCACGTCCCGGGCGCGGGAGATCCTCGCGGGCGCGGAGTGGGTGATCGTCGACGAGATCCACGCCGTCGCGGGCACCAAGCGCGGCGCCCACCTCGCGCTGACGCTCGAGCGCCTCGAGGCCCTCGCCGAGCGGCCGGTCCAGCGCATCGCGCTCTCGGCCACCCAGAATCCGCTCGAGGAGGTCGGTCGCTTCCTCGTCGGCCCGCAGCGGAGCTGTCGGATCGTCGACACCGGCGTCCGCAAGCCGCTGGACCTGAAGATCCACGTCCCGGTCGAGTCGATGGTCGAGCCCGACCAGGGCCAGGACCTCGACCCGCTCGAGAGCGGCGAGGCGACCCGGCGCTCGATCTGGCCGACGATCTACCCCGAGCTGCTGAAGCTCGTCACCGAGCACACCTCGACGATCGTCTTCGTCAACAACCGCCGCGGCGCCGAGCGCCTCGCGCTGCGGCTGAACGAGCTGGCGAACGCCGACGCCCCCGACGACGCGCCGCCCCGCGAGATCGCCCGCGCTCACCACGGCTCGCTCGCGCGTGAGGAGCGGCTCGTGGTGGAGGAGCTGCTGAAGTCCGGCGAGCTGCCGTGCCTGGTGGCCACCTCGTCGCTCGAGCTCGGGATCGACATGGGCGCCGTCGACCTCGTGCTCCAGGTCGAGTCGCCGAAGTCGGTCTCCCGCGGCCTGCAGCGCATCGGCCGGGCCGGCCACTCGGTCGGGGACACCTCCAAGGGCCGGATCTTCCCGAAGTTCCGCGGCGACCTGCTCGAGTGCGCGGTCGTCGCGCGACGGATGCGGGAGGGGCTGATCGAGTCGACGGTCGTGCCGCGCAACCCGCTCGACGTGCTGGCCCAGCAGGTCGTGGCGATGGCCGCGGCCGAGGAGCCGCTGGCGGTCGACGAGCTCTACGCGCGTGTCACGAGGACGCACACGTACGCCGAGCTGTCCCGCGAGCAGCTCGAGAACGTGCTCGACATGCTCGACGGCCGCTATCCCTCCAGCGAGTTCTCCGAGCTGCGCCCGCGGATCGTCTGGGACCGGGTCGGCGGCACGATCCGCCCGCGCAAGGGCGCGCGCCAGCTCGCGGTGACCAACGCGGGCACCATCCCCGACCGCGGCCTCTACGCCGTCACGTTGCCCGACGGCCGGCGCGTCGGCGAGCTCGACGAGGAGATGGTCTACGAGGCTCGCCCGGGCCAGACCTTCCTGCTCGGCGCCTCGACGTGGCGGATCGAGGAGATCGGCCGCGACCGGGTGATCGTCACCCCGGCGCCCGGCCTGCCCGGCGCGGTGCCGTTCTGGCGCGGCGACTCGGTCGGCCGCCCGCGCGAGCTCGGCGAGGCGATCGGCGCGTTCGCCCGCGAGGCGGTGGACCGCAGCGCGGAGGAGCTCGAGGCCGACTACGACCTCGACCCGCGCGCGGCGAAGAATCTGCTCGCCTTCCTGCGCGAGCAGCAGGAGGCCACGCGCGTCATCCCCAGCGACCGCACGATCGTCGTCGAGCGGTTCCGCGACGAGATCGGCGACTGGCGGCTCTGCGTGCTCTCGCCCTACGGCGGTCGCGTCCACGCCGCGTGGGGGCTCGCGCTCGCCGCCCGGCTGCGCGACGTCCACGGCCTGGAGTCCGACGCGATCTGGTCCGACGACGGGATCATCGTGCACCTCCCCGACGCCGACGAGCCGCCCACCGCCGACCTCGTCCTCGTCGATCCCGACGAACTGGAAGACCTCGTGGTCGGCGAGCTCGGCGGCTCCGCGCTGTTCGGCGCGCGCTTCCGCGAGAACGCCGGGCGCGCGCTGCTCATCCCGCGCGCCTATCCGGGCAAGCGCACGCCGCTGTGGCAGCAGCGGCTGAAGTCGCAGTCGCTGCTGGAGGTCGCCAAGCGCTACGGCGAGTTCCCGATCGTTTTGGAGACCTACCGCGAGTGCCTGCGCGACGTGCTCGACGTGCCGGGCACGCGCGATCTGCTGGCGAAGATCCATCGCCGCGAGCTCTCGCTCGTCGAGGTCGAGACGCCGACCGCCTCGCCCTTCGCCTCCTCGCTGCTCTTCGACTACGTCGCGACCTACATGTACGAGGGCGACACGCCGAACGCCGAGCGGCGCGCCGCCGCGCTCTCGCTCGACCGCGACCTCCTGCGCGAGCTGCTGGGCCAGGAGGAGCTGCGCGAGCTCATCGACCCGGGCGCGCTGGAGAGCGTCGAGGCCGACCTCCAGCACCGCTCCGAGCGGATGCGCGCGGCGAACCGCGACGCCCTGCACGACGTGCTGCGCCGGGTCGGCGACCTGAGTGTCGTCGAGACCGGCGAGCGGGTGCTCGCCGGCCTGGACCCCGCGGCGATGCTCGAGGACCTCGCGCGCGAGCGCCGCGCGGTGCGGGTGCGGATCGGGGGCGAGCCGCGCTGGATCGCCGCCCAGGACGCCGGGCTCTACCGCGACGCGCTCGGGGCGGTCCCGCCCGGCGGCCTTCCGGAGGCGTTCCTCGCCGACGTGCCCGACGCGCTCGTCGCGCTGCTGCGGCGCTACGGAGCCACCCACGGGCCGTTCACCACCGAGGAGGTGACGGCCCGCTACGCGCTCGACCCCGGGCCCGCCCTGCGGGAGCTCGAGCGCGACGGCGTCCTCGTGCGCGGCGAGCTGAGGCCCGGCGGCACGATGCGGGAGTGGTGCGACGCCGAGGTGCTGCGCCGCCTGCGCCGCGCGTCGCTCGCCGCGCTGCGCCAGGAGATCGAGCCCGCCGACCAGCGCGCGTTCGCCCGCTTCGCGGCGAGCTGGCAGGGCGTCGATCGCCACCCGGCCTCGGGCGCCGGGATCGACCGGCTGCGCGAGGTGCTCGTCCCGCTTCAGGGTCTCGCCCTGCCCGCCGCGGCCTGGGAGCGCGACGTCCTGCCGCGGCGTGTGGGCGCCCACTCGCCGGCGTGGCTCGACCAGCTCTGCGCGGCCGGGGAGGTCGTGTGGCTCGGCGCCGGCGCGCTCGGCCGCAACACCGGCCGCGTCGCGCTCTACTTCCGCGAGGACGTGGCGCTGCTCGGCGCCCCCGGCCGTCGCGGCGACCCGCCCGCCGAGCCGGAGCACGAGCTGCTGCGCGCGCGCCTCACCGCCGGGGCGTGCTTCTTCACCGACCTGCTCGCCGACGTCGAGCTCGTCCCGGAGGCGCTGCAGGAGGCGCTCTGGGACCTCGTCTGGGCGGGCGAGGTGACCAACGACGCGTGGGCGCCGCTGCGCGCGCCGCGGCTCACCCTGGCCCGCGCCCAGCGCGAGGCCGGGCGCCGGCGCGGCGGACGGCGCTTCGGCACGCGGCGCGCGGGTTCGAGCGCGCAGGTGCAGGGCCGCTGGTCGCTCACCGCGCCGCTGCTGCGCGTCGAGCCGGATCCGGCCGAGCGCCGCCGGGCGGTGGCCGAGCTGATGCTTGAGCGCCACGGCATCCTCACCCGCGAGCAGGTCCTGGCCGAGGGCTACCCGGGCGGGTTCTCGGCCCTCTACCCGGCGTTGGGGCAGCTCGAGACGCTCGGGATCGCGCGGCGCGGCTACTTCGTCGAGGGGCTCGGCGGCGCGCAGTTCGCGCTGCCGGGCGCGGTCGAGCGGCTGCGGGCGCAGCGCGAGGACGACGCCGAGCGCCCGGTCGTGCTCGCCGCCACCGATCCGGCTCAGCCCTACGGCGCGGCGCTGCCGTGGCCGCGGCGGGAGGACGAGCCGCGTCGCCCGTCGCGCACCGACGGCGCCACCGTCGTGCTCACCGGCGGGGAGCCGGTGCTCCATCTCGACCGCGGCGGACGGGCGCTGCAGACGCTGGTCGATGACGACGACCCCCGCCTCGTGCCCGCGCTCGAGGCCCTGGCCGACCACGTCCGCGCCGGGCGCCTGAAGCGGATCTCGCTCGAGCGCGTCGACGGAGAGCCCGTGGTCGGCTCGGCGCTGGAGCCGGTGTTGATCGACCTCGGCTTCCGTGCCGGGCCGCGAAAGCTGGTCCTGAGCGCATAGGGCCGGGGCGCCGGGTCATCCCGTGCCCATCCGCGCGCGCCCTACCCTTGGCCCATGCCCGAGGGGGACACGATCGCGTGGGCCGCCAAGCGGATGCGCCCGGTGCTGGTCGGCGCCGCCCCGGAGGCCGTCGAGACGCCGCAACGCCGCCACGGCCATGACCGCTGGCCCGAGCGGCTGGCCGGTCGAGCGGTCACGAGCGTCGACACGCACGGGAAGCACCTCTTCCTCCGCTTCGAGGGCGGCCTCACACTGCACTCCCACCTGCGGATGACCGGGGCGTGGGCGGTCTACCGCCACGGCGCGCGCTGGCGCCGCGCGCCCCGGCGCGCCTGGCTCGTGCTGCGCAGCCGCGGGCACGCCGTCGTCGAGTTCGACGGGCCGGTGCTCGAGCTCATGACCGAGTCGCGGCGGCGCTTCGACCTCCGCCTCGCCCAGCTTGGCCCGGACGTCCTCGCGGAGGACTTCGACACGGCGCGCTTCCTCCGCCGCCTGCGCGAGGACGACCCGACGCGCGGGTTCGGCGACGCGCTGCTCGACCAGCGCACGGTCGCGGGCATCGGCAACCTCTGGAAGGCAGAGGCGTGTTGGGCCGCGGAGCTCGATCCGTGGCGCGCGACCCGCGACGTCGGCGACGAGGAGGCGGCGCGGGCGATCGAGCTCGTGCGCCCACGGATGCGGCGCTCGGCCGAGACGGGTCACGACCAGCGCGAGCGCCGGGTCTACGACCGCGCCGGGCGACCGTGCCCGCGCTGCGGCGGCCGGATCCGCGCGCGGGGCCAGGGCGACGACAACCGCACGACCTTCTGGTGCTCCGGATGCCAGCGATGAGCCGACCCGACCACCGAGGCGAGCGATGACCCCGCTGATCCGCGTCGGCCACAAGGGCGCCGACCTCATCGCGCCCGGCAACACCGTCGAGAGCTTCGACGCCGCGCTCGCCCACGGGGTCGACATGATCGAGTTCGACGTGCTGCCCGAGCGCTACCGCGACCGCGGTGGCCGCCTGCTGCTGGCCCACGACTACCGCGACGCCCGGGGCCGCGAGCCGCTGACGCTCGAGGCGGGCCTCGACCATCTCGCCGCGCCCCCCTTCTCCGATCTCCGGCTCGACGTGGATCTCAAGCTCCCCGGCTATGAGTCGCGGGTCGTCGCCGCGCTGCGCGAGCGCGGGCTGGTCGACCGCGCGCTCGTCTCCAGCCAGTACGTCGAGAGCC
This sequence comes from Solirubrobacterales bacterium, assembly GCA_038251325.1. Lineage (GTDB taxonomy): Bacteria > Actinomycetota > Thermoleophilia > Solirubrobacterales > Solirubrobacteraceae > JBBSBL01. The sequence goes on from JBBSBL010000016.1 coordinate 35,970, forward strand.
TCGACGCCGTTCGTCGCGAGGAGCCGCGCCTGCGCCTCGGGTGGTCGGTCCCCAAGGCGCGGCGCGACTACACGAACTCGAAGCTGTGGCTGCTGCCCGCGCTCGGCATGCTCGCCGCGCTGCGCGCCTGGGTGCCGCGCCGGGCGGCGCGCGACCTCCGCGCGAGACGCATCGACGCGGTCATGAGCCACTGGCGGTTGGTCACGCCGGCCCTGGTCGCCGCGGTGCGGGAGGGCGGCGGCGAGCTCTACGTCTGGACCGTCGACGAGCGGCCGCGCATCCGCGAGCTCGCGGCGCTCGGCGTGACCGGCGTCATCACGAACGACCCGCGCCTCTTCGACGGGCTCGAGCCGGCGTCGGCGCCGGCCCTCGGATGACGCAGCGCGCGGCGCTGTAGCCCTTGGGGTCCGACCCGGCCGACGGCCGCCGCCCGGCGGTCGTGGCACGGCGCAGGCGCAGCAGCGTGTGGCGCCCCTCGCGCCACTCGAAGGTCACGAGCCCGCGGAACGTCAGGCGCTCGCCGGCCGGCGCGGGCACGCTCCAGGTCACCCCGGTCTCCTGCCACGCGACCCTCGCCGAGCCGAGCGCGATGCGAGCCGGCGGCCGCGCGTCGCGCCACCGATGGGCGTCGCGGCGGTAGTACTGCACGCGGAACGCCATGACGAGCGATCCCGTTCGGTGCGCGCCCGGCATCGAGGCGCGCAGTCCGACGCGGTCCGGACGGCGCGCGCTGTCGCAGACGTTGATCGTCGCCCACAGCCGCGGCGAGCGCCGCAGCGCGAGCGTCGTCACCCGCGGCGCCGGGCGGGGCTTCGCCGAGTGGCGTCGCGCGGCGGCCGCAGCCGGGCCGGCGGGCCCGATCGCGAAGAGCAGCGCGGGCACGAGCACAGCCACGACTGAACGCGGGAGGCGGGACACGCGGCCAACATACCGGCCACCCGCCGGCCGCTCGCCGGTCGGCTCGACACCGGGGCCGCGCCGTGGTACCAACCCGGCGTGGCCGGGAGCGACGAGGACAGCGCGGCGCTTCTCGCCCGCGTGCCGGTGTTCGAGACGCTCGGGCCCGACGAGCTCGCCCGCGTGGTCGAGGTCGCCGTGCCCCGGCGATTCGAGGCCGGCAGCGTCGTGTTCCGCGAGGGCGACGAGAGCGACACCTGCTACGTCATCCGGGCCGGCCACGCGCGAGCGATCCGCGAGCATCCCGACGGGCGGACGATCACGCTCGCCAACTTCGGGCCGGGCGACATCTTCGGCGAGCTCGCGATGTTCGACGACGAGCGCCGCTCGGCCACCGTGGAGGTGCTCGACGACCTCGCTGCGGTGGCGATCCTCGGCCCCGACATGCGACGGCTCATGCGCGAGCACTCGGAGATCGCGGCCCAGCTCGTGGTCTCACTCGGGCGCCGCCTGCGGGAGGCGAACCGCCGGATCGCCCGCCAGTCCTTCCAGACGGTGCAGAGCCGCGTCGCCTCCGCGCTGCGGGAGCTCGCCGCGAACGCGGAAGGGGAGGGCGGCGGGGACGTCAACGTGCGGGTGAGCGCGACCCAGTCCGTAATCGCGCAGCTCGCCGGCTCCTCGCGCGAGTCGGCAAGCCGCTTCCTGGCCGAGCTCGAGCGCGCGGGCGTGATCGTCCAGGGCCGCGGGGAGCTCACCGTCGTGGACCCGTCCGCGCTCGACCGCTACGTCTTCTGACCCGCGAGAGGGGCTCGCCCGGATAGCGTCCGAGCCCGATGGCCCGCGATGCCAAGCCCACCGAACGCTCCGCCGGCGGCGTCGTCCTCCGCGACGGCCAGGTCGCCGTGATCGTGCCGCGCAAGCGGGCGGCCGACGGGCGGTCGGTGCTCGGCCTGCCCAAGGGCCACCTCGACCCCGGGGAGACGGCCGAGCAGGCGGCCATCCGCGAGGTCCGCGAGGAGACCGGGCTCGAGACCGAGCTCGTCGCCCGCCTCGGGGATGTCCGCTACTGGTACCAGCGCAAGGGCCGGCGGATCCGCAAGTCCGTCGTCTTCTACCTCTTCGCCTACCGGTCGGGGTCGGTGGAGGACCACGACGACGAGATCGAGGAGGTCCGCTGGCTGCCGCTCGCCGAGGCGGCGCGCCAACTCTCCTATCCGGGTGAGCGGGACATGGTCGAGCGCGCGATCGCTCGGGCCCAGGGCGATCGGTAGGCTGCGGCCGCGTGCGGGTCCTGAACTTCTACTCGGCGGTCTTCGCCGACCAGCTGCGCAACGGGCGCAAGACCGCGACGATCCGCCTCGGCGACAAGTCGCACAAATACCAGAAGAACGAGCTGGTGCTCGTGACGATCGGCTACCAGCACTCCCCACGGGAGAAGATCTTTTCCGCGGTGATCGACCAGGTCGAGGTCAAGCGGATCTCCGACCTCTCGCCGCGCGACATCGAGCACGACAACCCGGAGTTCCGCCGGGTCGAGGAGATGGTGCACTTCCTCGAGCAGATCTACGGGCGCAAAGTCGCCACCGACGACGTCGTCACGGTCGTGCGCTTCTCGAAGATCGTCGAGAACCCGCCGGAGATCCGCAGCCGGATGCACGGCCTCGGCGGCGCGCAGAACTGACGCCGCCCCGGGGCGCGGCGCTGGCACTCGCTGCCCCGGAGTGCCGAGCGCGGGTTGCCGGCCCCCGCTGGGCCGCTATAGTCGACCGCAGCCTGGCACTCTGCCGCTGTGAGTGCCAAATCGCACAACGATCCGACCCGGAGGTCCATTCATGGCCTTGAAGCTCAAGCCGCTCGGCGATCGCCTGATCGTCCAGGCGATCGAGGAGGAGGAGACCACCGCAAGCGGTCTTGTCCTGCCCGACACCGCCAAGGAGAAGCCGCAGAAGGGCAAGGTCCTCGCCGTGGGCGACGGCCGCGTCGACGACGACGGCAAGCGCATCCCCCTCGACGTCAAGAAGGGCGACGAGGTGCTGTACAGCAAGTACGGCGGCACGGAGATCAAGGTGGACGGCGATGACCTGCTCGTCCTCCGCGAATCCGACGTGCTGGCCAAGGTCGAGTAGCAGGCACCCCCGAAAGAGAGAACCAGAACACCCATGGCTCACAAGGAACTGAAGTACGCCGAGGACGCGCGGCGGGCCCTCGAGGCCGGCGTGGACGCGGTCGCGAACGCCGTGAAGGTGACGCTCGGGCCCAAGGGCCGCTACGTCGTCATCGACAAGAAGTTCGGCGCCCCGACGATCACGAACGACGGCGTCACCATCGCCCGTGAGATCGAGGTCGAGGACGTCTTCGAGAACCAGGGCGCGCAGCTCGTGCGCGAGGTCGCCACGGCGACGAACGACGTCGCCGGCGACGGCACCACGACGGCGACCGTCCTGGCCCAGGCCATCGTTCACGAGGGCCTGAAGAACGTCGCGGCCGGGGCGAACCCGCTCGGGCTCAAGCGCGGCATCGAGCATGCCGTCGAGGCCGTCGTCGGGTCGATCGAGAAGCAGTCCAAGGAGGTCTCGGGCAAGGACCAGATCGCCCGCGTGGCCACCATCTCCGCCGGCGACGACGAGATCGGCGACGTGATCGCCGACGCCATCGAGAAGGTCGGCAAGGACGGCGTGGTCAACGTCGAGGAGGGCCAGACGTTCGGCATGGACCTCGAGTTCACCGAGGGCATGCAGTTCGACAAGGGCTATATCTCGCCCTACATGGTCACCGACCAAGACCGTATGGAGGCCGTGCTCGACGACCCCTACGTCCTCATCGCCAACCAGAAGATCGGCTCGGTCCGGGACGTGCTCCCGGTGCTCGAGGCGGTCATCCAGTCCGGCAAGTCGCTGCTGATCATCGCCGAGGACGTCGAGGGCGAGTCGCTCGCCACGCTCGTGGTGAACAAGCTCCGCGGCACCTTCACGGGCGTCGCGGTCAAGGCGCCGGGCTTCGGCGATCGCCGCAAGCGCATGCTGGAGGACATCGCGATCCTCACCGGCGGCGAGGTGATCACCGAGGAGATGGGCCTCAAGCTCGAGAACACGCAGCTCTCGCAGCTCGGGCACGCCCGCCGCATCGTGGTCGGCAAGGACGACACCACGATCATCGACGGCGCCGGTGACTCCGCCGCCATCAAGGGCCGCATCACGCAGATCAAGAACGAGGTCGAGAACACCGACTCGGACTTCGACCGGGAGAAGCTCCAGGAACGCCTGGCGAAGCTCTCGGGCGGCGTTGCCGTCGTGAAGGTCGGCGCGGCCACCGAGACCGAGATGAAGGAGAAGAAGCACCGCGTCGAGGACGCGCTGCAGGCGACCCGGGCGGCCCTCGAGGAGGGCATCGTGCCGGGTGGCGGGGTGGCGCTGCTCCAGGCGGCGGACGTCATCAAGCTCGACGACCACGAGCATGACGAGCGCACGGGCGCCCGCATCATCCTCCGCTCGCTCGAGGAGCCGCTCCGCCAGCTCGCGCACAACGCGGGCATGGAGGGGTCGGTCGTCGTCAACGACGTCCGCAAGGCCAAGAAGGGCCAGGGGCTGAACGCCGCGACCGGCGAGATCGTCGACCTCGTCTCCGAGGGCATCATCGACCCGGCCATGGTCACGCGCTCCGCGCTGCAGAACGCCGCGTCGATCGCCAAGAACATCCTCACGACCGAGGCGATCATCGCCGAGGTGCCGGACAAGGATGACGGCGGCGGTGGCGGCGGTGGCGGGATGCCCGACATGGGCGGCATGATGTAGCGAAGGGCTTCGCGCCCGACCCGCAGCTCGTCGAGGGCCCGGTACGGTGCCGGGCCCTCGCTGCGTCCGGGGGCGGTCGCGTCCGGCGCGGACCCGCTCCGCGACAGCGGGAAGAACGGGACCGTGCGCGGCGTCCTACCCTGCACAAGCCATGACCCGCCCCGAACCCCCCGCGCCGGAGCGCGACGCCGCCGCGCGCGCGGTCGACGCGATCCGCGCCGCCAACGCCGCCACGCCGGCGCCGGCCGGGCTGCGCGCGCGGGTGGACGCGACCCGCCGGGAGCGGACCTCTCGGCGCCACCGCGGGCGGTCCCGTGGCCGACTCGGGCTCGCCGCCGGGTTCGCCGGAGCGCTCGCCGCGGCCGCGCTCGTCGCGATCCTGCTGCTGCCCTCGGGCACCCCCGGCGGGCCGAGCGTCAGCGTGGCCGCCGCGCTCGGCGTGCGTCCCGCGGTCGAGGCCGCGCCCGCGATCCGCGCCGGCGAGCCGGCGCTGCTCGACCGCGAGGCCGCCGACATCCCCTTCCCGAACTGGGCGCCGCCCTTCGGCTGGCGGGCGACGGGCGCCCGGACCGACCGGATCGGCGGCCGCCGGGCGGTCACCGTCTTCTACGCGCGCGGCGCCCGCCGCGTCGCCTACACGATCGTCGAGGGCTCGGCGCTCGAGCGGCCTGACGGCGCGCGATCCACCTCCCGCGCCGGAACGGAGTTCCGCTCGCTGGCGCTCGGCGGCCGGCCGGTGGTGACCTGGCGGCGCCAGGGCCACACGTGCGTCCTGGTCGGCGGCCCCGGCGTGAGCGACGCCCGGCTGCTCGCGCTGGCCGGCTGGCGCGACGGCGGCAGCCTGCCCTACTGAGCCACGGCGTCGTCGCCCTCGCGGAGCGCCGCGGCCACGCGCAGGCGCGCGCGATGGAGCCGCGTGGTGACCGTGGCCTCCCGGGAGCGCAGCGCACGGGCAGCCTCGGCGTAGGAGAGCCCGACGACGTCGACGGCGACGATCGCGTCGCGGAAGTCCGGCGGGAGGGCGGCGATGTGGTCGTAGACCTCGGCGGCGATCACCGCCTCGGCTGGGGCGGGCGACCGCGTCTCGGGCAGCTCGCCGCCGGGCTCGTCGGGCTCGGGGAGCGGCGAGGTGCGCGGACGACGACCGGCGGTGCGGATCCGCGAGGCGTACGTGTTGCGCAGCGCGCGCAGCAGGTAGCCGAGATCGTCCTCGCCGCGGACAAGCCGCGGGCGCCGGAGCACCTTCGCGTAGGTCTCCTGGACCAGGTCCTCGGCCTCCTCTCGGTGGCCGCACAGCGCGCGCGCCGCGCGGTAGAGGCGGTCGAGGTGGTCGCCGAGGCGCTCCGGATCGAGCTCGTGGGGAGCGGACATGCGCGGCGGCGAGGTTACGCGGGGCCGCGCACGACACGCGGCCCGCCTCGGTACGGCGCCACCCGCCGAGGCCTGGGCGCCGCGCCCGATCAACCTCGCGCGACCGCCGGCGTGCGGTCCCCGGCCGCAGGCGCCGACCCGGCCTCGCGGGCCAGCTTGCGGGCGATCTCGTCCGCCCCCGGGCGGCGCAGGTTGCGCGCCAGCCCGGCCACCTCCATCAGGCGGATCACGCCGTAGGAGGGGTCGAGCTGCGGCCGGCGCAGGCCGTGTCGGGCGGAGGTGGGGAAGGCGTGGTGGTTGTGGTGCCAGCCCTCGCCGAGCGAGACCAGCGCCACCGCCCAGTTGTTGCGGCTCTCGTCGTCGATCTCGAACGGGCGCTTCCCGTACATGTGGCAGATCGAGTTGACGCTCCAGGTCGCGTGGTGCAGCAGGAAGATCCGCACGAGGCCGCCCCACACCAGGCCGGTCAGGCCGCCGACCAGCCGGCCGCCGGAGAGCGCGAAGCCGGCGAGGAACGGCAGCAGCAGCCCGAGCAGCGCCCAGACCGGGAAGAGCCGGTCGACCAGGACGATGCCGGGCTCCTCGCGCAGGTCGCGGGCGAAGCGCCGCGCGGAGGCTCGCTCGTCGCGGTCGAACAGCCAGCCCATGTGGGCGTGCCAGATCCCGCCGAGGACCGCCCGCCAGCCGTGCCCGCCGTGCGTGTGGGGGCTGTGGGGGTCGCCCGCCTCGTCGGTGAACGTGTGGTGTTTGCGATGGTCCGCGACCCAATGGATCACCGCGCCCTGCACCGACATCGATCCCAGGGCGGCCAGCGTGGCGCGCACCCCCGGACGGGCCTCGAAGGACCGGTGGGTCAGCAGCCGATGGAAGCCGACCGTCACCCCGAAGCCCACCAGCACGTACATCACGGCGAGGATCGCGAGGTCGCGGAGGCTGACCGCTCCGCCCCAGAGCAGGACGATCGCGGCGATGAAGCCGAGGAACGGTAGCACGACGGCGGTCACGGTGATCCGGCGTTCCAGCGGGCTCATGGTCTGTTTGGTGGCGGCGGTGGATGTCATGATGTTGGAATCTAGAGAGCGGTTGTGGCGAGTTCTTGCCTATATCCGCGCGTCGAAAGGCCCACATTTGCGTTCTGATGACAAGGTCAGCCGCGAGCGGCCATGGGAGGGTTTGCCGCCCGACGCGCTGAGCGCGCTGCGACCGCACTTCGGCGCCCTGGCCGACGAGGTCATCGCGGCGATCGCCACGGCGGTCCCGGCCTACGCGCGACCGCTGGACGGTGCGTTCGGCCGCGGGCTGCGCGCCGGCGTGGAGCAGGCGCTCGTGCAGTTCATCGAGATGGCCCGGACCGGCACGGGGCGGGCGGAGGGCCGTAGCGTCTACATGGCCCTGGGACGCGCCGAGCTGCGAGCGGGGCGCTCACTCGACGCGCTGCTCGCCGCCTACCGCGTCGGCGCCCGGGTCGCATGGCGCCGCCTGGCCGAGATCGGTCTCGCCGCCGGGCTCACGCCCGAGACGCTCGTGCTGCTCGCCGAGTCGATCTTCGCCTACATCGACGAGCTCTCCGCCGAGTCCGCCGAGGGCTTCGCGCGTGAGCAGGCCGCGCGCGAAGGCGAGGCCGAGCGCCGACGCGTGGTCCTGATCGAGCTGCTGCTCCGCGCGCCTCCCGCGGAGCCGGCCGCGGTAGCCGACGCCGCGCAGGAGGTCGCCTGGCGACTGCCGAAGCGGCTCGCGGTGATCGTGTGGCGGGTCGACGCCGGGCGCCGGGCCATCGCGCGACTGCCGCTCGGCTCGCTCGCGGCCGCCGGGGACGAGCTCGTGCGCGCGGTCATCCCCGACCCGGACGCGCCGGGGCGGCGGGAGGAGCTGCGCGAGGCGCTCGGGGACACGGCGGCCGGCATGGGCTCGGTCGTCGAGTGGGGCGAGGCGGCGCAGTCCTCACGTCATGCCACGGCCGCGCTCGGCCTCGCCGAGGCCCGCGGCGCCGCCGGTCTCGTCCCCGCCGACGAGCACCTCGTCGCGCTCCTGTGTCGCGCGGACGCCGCCCTCGTCGCCGCGATCGCCCAGCGCGGCCTCCGGCCGTTGGCGGGCGAGACCGACACCTCCCGCGCGAGACTCGAGCCCACACTGCTCGCGTGGCTCCGCCACGACGGCGACGTGCCCGCCACCGCCCGCGAGCTGCACGTGCACGCGCAGACGGTCCGCTACCGGCTCAGGCGCCTGCGCGAGCTCTTCGGCGAGGCGCTCGACGATCCCGACCGCCGCTTCGAGCTGGAGATCGCGCTGCGTGCCGCGGCCTGATCACCGCGGGCGCTCGCGATCGCGCGAGGGCTGGACGCGCTTGGGCTCTCCCGGCATCTTCGGGTAGTCCGGGGGGTAGGGCATGTCGCCCTCGCCGTCGGCGGCGTCGTTCTCGTAGCGGTCGAGCAGCGGCTGGAGCGAGTGGACGGCGTCGTCGATCGCGGCGTGGCGGTCGCCCACCTCGGCGAATCGCGCGGGCATCGTCGCGACCGTGAAGTCCTCGGGCGAGATCTCCGACAACTCGTCCCACGTCACCGGTGCCGAGACGGGGGCCCCGGGCTTCGGCCGCACGCTGTAGGCCGACGCGATCGTGCGGTCGCGTGCGTTCTGGTTGTAGTCGACGAAGATGCGCTCGCCGCGCTCCTCCTTCCACCACTTGGTCGTCACTTCGCCGGGGAGGCGCCGCTCGAGCTCGCGCCCGAAGGCGATCGCGGCGTGACGGACGTCGGTGAACGTCCAGCGCGGCTCGATCCGGACGTAGATGTGGACCCCTCGGCCCCCCGACGTCTTGGGGAAGCCGACATAGCCGAGCTCGTCCATGAGCACGCGCGCCTCGGCGGCGACGCGCACGGCGTCGGCGAAGTCGGTGCCCGGCTGCGGGTCGAGGTCGAGGCGCAGCTCGTCCGGATGGTCGACGTCGTCGTCGCGAACCGGCCAGGGATGAAAGGTGATGGTGCCCATCTGGGCCGCCCAGCCGACGACGGCCACCTCGGTAGGGGCGATCTCGTCCGCGTGGCGACCGGAGGGGAACTGGATCCGCGCGGTCCGCACGTAGTCCGGGGCGCCACGCGGGATGCGCTTCTGGAAGAAGGCGTCGCCGCCGCCCTTCTCGCGCGTCGAGAGGACGATGCCCGGGTGCACGCCCTTGGGCCAGCGCTCGAGCGTCGTCGGCCGGCGCGCGAGCGCGCGCATGATCCCGTCCCCCACGGCGAGGTAGTACTCGACGACGTCGAGCTTCGTGACCTCGGCCGTGTGCTCGGTCGGCGGGAAGATCACGCGATCGGGGTTGGACACGCGCAGATCGCGCCCGCCGGCGTCGACATTGGTGGCCTTGGACACGGCCATGCGCCCGCTACCCCGGAACGGCGTCCAGGGGCCGCGGGCTCGGGCCGACGTACTTGGCCGTGGGACGGATGAGGCGGCCCTCGCGCTTCTGCTCGAGGATGTGCGCCGACCAGCCGGCGACGCGCGCGCAGGTGAAGAGCGACGTGAAGAGCTCCGGCGGGACCTCGGCGTAGTCGAGCACGACCGCGGACCAGAACTCGACGTTCGTGGCCAGCACCCGGTCGGGCTTGCGCGCCTTGAGCTCCGCGAGCGCTGCGGACTCCAGCGCCTCGGCCACCTCGACCCGCGGCGAGCCGATCTCGCGGGCGGTGCGCCGGAGCACCCGCGCGCGGGGGTCCTCGGCGCGGTAAACGCGGTGGCCGAACCCCATGAGCCGGTCACCGCGGTCGAGCGCCGCCTTCACCCATCGCTCGGCGTCCCCCTCCGCCTCGACCTCGTCGAGCATGGTCAGCACGCGCGAGGGCGCGCCGCCGTGCAGCGGGCCCGAGAGCGCGCCCACGGCGGAGGAGAGCGCGGCGGCGCAGTCCGCCCCGGTGGAGGCGACGACGCGGGCGGTGAAGGTCGAGGCGTTCATCCCGTGCTCCGCCGCAGAGATCCAGTAGGCGTCGATCGCCTTGACGTGGTCGGGGTCGGCCTCGCCGCGCCAGCGGATGAGGAAGCGCTCGGGGATCGTCCGGCCGCCATCGACCGTGGTCTGCGGGACGGGCGGGCGCCCGGTCCCGCGCGCGGACTGCGCGACGAACGACAGGGCCATCACGGACGCGCGGGCGAGGTCGTCGCGGGCCTCCTCGTCGGTGACGTCGAGGAGCTGGCCAAACCCCCACTCCGGAGCGAGCGTGGCCAGCGCGGCCTGGACGTCGACCCGCGGATCGCCCGAGCGGACGTAGAGGCCGTGGGGCTCGGCGGGCGGCAGCCCCGGATCGAAGCGGCCGTCGACGAGCAGGCCCCAAACCTTCTCATAGCCGACGTGACCGACGAGGTCCTCGATGTCGACCCCTCGGTAGCGCAGGGCGCCCCCGGCGCGGTCAGGCTCGGCGATCTCGGTGGCGAAGGCGACGACACCCTCGAGGCCGGACTGGACTTCTTCGCTCACGCTCATCGTCTCGGGCTCCTGCGGTGGTTGCGGGGCGGATTGCGCGGCAAGAGTGCCACACGGCCGGCCGGCGGCCGGCCCGCGCCGGCCCCCACGCGCGCGTAGGCTCCCGCCGGCCCGCCCACGCCGCCCAGGAGCCGCATGCCCACCGAAGCCGATCTCATGTTCCGACCCGCGCTCGAGCTCGCCGCCCTCGTCCGCGCCGGCGAGGTGAGTGCCCGCGAGCTGGCCGAGGCCTCGCTCGCGGCCATCGCCGAGCACGACCCGGAGCTGAACGCCTTCTGCCACGTCGACGCGGACGGAGCGCTAGCCACCGCCGACGCGATCGGCCCGGGCGACAAGCGACCCTTCGCGGGCGTGCCGATCGCGGTGAAGGACAACCAGCCGGTCGCCGGCCTGCCCTTGACCTTCGGCTCGTCCTTCATGCCCGACTTCGTGCCCGACGCCGACGCCTTCGTGGTGCGGCGCCTGCGCGACGCCGGGTTCGTCATCGTCGGCAAGACCACGCTGCCCGAGTTCGGGATCCTGCCGGTCTCGGAGGCGACCCGCTTCGGCCCCACGCGCAACCCGTGGGACCCGGAGCGCACGCCGGGCGGCTCCTCGGGCGGGGCGGCCGCCGCGGTCGCGGGCGGGATGGTCCCGATCGCGCACGGGAACGACGGGGGCGGGTCGACCCGCATCCCCGCGGCGTGCTGCGGGCTGGTCGGGCTCAAGCCCCAGCGGGGTCGGATCTCGCGCGGGCCGGCCGAGGGCGCCAGCCACCTCGTGCAGGACGGCGTCCTGACCCGGACGGTGGCCGACACCGCCGCCGCGCTCGACGTGCTCGCGGGCTACGAGCCGGGCGACGCGTACTGGGCGCCGCCGCCGGCCGAGCCCTTCGCGACGGGGGCGAACCGGGAGCCCGGCCGCCTGCGCATCGGGTTCACGACGAGCCCGCCGATCGAGGTCCCGATCGATCCGACGTGCGCCGCCGCGGTGCACGACGCGGCGGTCCTGCTCGCCGAGCTGGGCCACGAGGTGGAGGAGGCCGAGCCGGGCTGGGACCAGCCGGGGCTGCTCGCCCTGTTCAGCGCCTCCTTCGGCCCGGCCGTCTCCACCGCGATCCTGCTCGCCCAGGCCCTGGCCGGTCGCGAGGCGACCGCCGCGGACGTCGAGCCCCTCACCTGGCACGTCTACGAGCAGAGCCGGGCGCTGAGCGCGCCGGAGTTCCTCGCCGCGCAGGCGCAGCTTAACGCCCTGCTGCGCGCGCAGGCGCCGCTGTATGAGCGCTACGACGTGGTCCTCACCCCCGCGCTGGCCGAGCGGCCGGTCCGCCACGGGGAGATCGATCCGCGCGGCCCGAATCCCGCCGCCACCTTCGCCCGGTCCGGCGCGTTCACGCCGTTCACCGCGACGCAGAACGTCACCGGGAACCCCGCCATCTCGGTGCCGCTCTATCACGGCGAGGACGGCCTTCCGACGGGCGTGCACCTCATCGGGCAGCCCGCCCGGGAGGACGTCCTGCTCGCGCTGGCCACCCAGCTCGAGATCGCGGTGCCCTGGGCCGGGCGCCGGCCCGAGCGCGTGGGCGCCTCGTAGTCGGACCGCGGACGTGGACCTGGACAGGGGCGGTCGGATAGGGTCGCGGCAGGGTCCGTCCGGAACGACGCAGGGAGTCTCATGAGCGCCACCCCCCGCCGCCTTCTCCTCGCCGGCGCCGCCGCGCGCGCGGCGGGGGCGGCGGGGGGCGGGGCGCGGCCGGGCCGCGACCACGGCCCCGGCGGCATGAGCGGCGCCCA